>JAYFRL010000016.1:0-88479 GCA_034925905.1 Lachnospiraceae bacterium
GCCTTTCGTAGAAGTCAAGGCAAAGTGTAGAAAAACCGTAGAAATCGGTAAAACACTAAATTTTCAAAATCCCGCAAACCCGCATAAACACAAGGATTTATGGCATTTTCAAGGCAATTGACCGAGTGGATTTCGAGTCAGCCCCGTTATGACCACTTCGATACCTCTCCGTATTTATCTTCAACATCAGCCCTCAAAACAGACCTTGGAAAAAGGAGAGAACTGATGGAGAGAACAGCGAATATTTACTTGTTCAGAATACCTCAAAACCCCAGTAAAATCAAGGTTTTTCAGCTTTTGGCTTCCAGATAGCGCATTTGATTTCGAGTCAGGACCGTTATGACCACTTCGATACTCTTCCATACAATATTAAATTTATAAACCTGTATATTCAAATGCCCAAAGTTTGCAGCCATAAATCTTTTTGCCGTTAATTTTTTTATTACAAAACTTTAACGGAGACTTTAAACATTATATCAGCCCTTTATATAAAAATCAATAATTTTATACTGCCTAAATGACAATAAAATCTGATAGACTTCATAAAAAGTGTTCAAAATTTAAAACAAAGCTATTGTTTTAAATCCATAAATATACTACAATATATTTATATATATAATAATACAACTTTAAAGGAGTAGGAGGACTAATATGGAAGTTAACTCAGTACTTATTGATAAAAAAGATAATGTTGTAACTGTAGTAAACGAAATTAAAAAAGGTGACTCTGTCACCTATCTTTGCGATGGTAAAACTTTAAGCCTTAAAGCTATTTCCGATATTCCAATATATCATAAAATAGCTGTCGTAGACATAAATAAGGATGATGTTGTCCTTAAATACGGACAGGTTATAGGAAGAGCCATAGAAGGAATCAAAAAAGGCAGCATTGTGAATCATTTTAATATTGTAAGCATACCAAGAAGATACGAAGATATGCTGTTAAAATAATACGTTCTGTCAGGAGGATTATAATATGAACTTTTTAGGCTACAGAAGACCGGATGGAAAAGTCGGTATAAGAAACAAGGTTTTAATACTTCCAACATGTTCATGTTCATGTGAAACCTGCCGTATAGTCTCAGAACAGGTTCAAGGAACAATATACGTTTCACATTCGGGCGGTTGTGCAGAAGTAGACGAAAATATAAAAATCTCGGAAGAAACATATTCAGGCTTTGCCGCAAACCCAAACATATACGGAACAGTCCTCATAGGTCTCGGCTGCGAGGGTGCGCTTCCTTCCATAATGACAGAAAGAATAAAAGCAAAAACAAACAAACCTCTTGAAGTTTTTGTTATACAAGACGAAGGCGGAACAGTAAACACAATAAATAAAGCCGTTAAGGCAGCGCGTGCAATGGTTGAAGAAGCATCCAGGCTTCAAAAAGAAGAATTCCCCGTATCTGAGCTTTTCTTAGGCATAGAATGCGGCGGAAGCGACGCAACCAGCGGTCTTGCCGCAAACCCGGTTATAGGTGTTGTAAGCGATAAGCTTGTTGATCTTGGCGGTTCGGCTGTTATGAGTGAAACAACCGAATTTGTAGGTGCCGAGCATGTTTTGGCCGAAAGAGGAGCAACAAAAGAAATACATAATCAAATAATAATGCTTTGTAAAGACCTTGAAGACCATCTTGCAAGACAAAACCAGGATTTAAGATCCGGCAACCCCTCCCCCGGAAACAAAGAAGGCGGTCTCTCAACAATCGAAGAAAAATCCCTCGGCTGCATACATAAAGGAGGAACCCGTCCGGTTGTCGAAGTTCTTAAATATTCGCAGATGCCAACCAAAAAAGGCGCTTTGGTTATGGACTCTCCGGGCTTTGATGTTGCGTCCGTTGTTGCTATGGTTGCAGGCGGAGCAACAGTTATAATTTTCTCAACAGGAAGAGGAACACCTACCGGAAATATTATAGCTCCGGTAATAAAAATCACAGGCAACAAAGCCACATTTGAAAAAATGATTGATAACATAGACTTTGATGCAAGCGATGTTATACAGGGCAAAAAAACAATCAAACAGGTTGGAGATGAGCTTTTTGACATAATGCTTGAGGTTGCAAACGGCAAAATGACAAAAGCTGAGACCTTTGGTTTCAACGAAATGTCTATCCAGAGAACCTGTAAATTTGTGTAAATCTTATATAATCAAAATGTCTTTTGAAAATCCTATGTTCTAAAAGCACGGTCATTTGAACTGACCCCAAAAAGTTCGTCTAACTTTTTGGGGTCAGTTCATTCTTTATCATTGAGGCTTTATTTGATATAATAAAATTGATTTTTCACGCTAAAGATAATTAAACACTCTCCCCTTTCGCTAAATGAAGCTTTATATTCTAAAAAAAGCCAAATAATGTTTTTTAATAACCCTGAAAACAATATTGTATTTTTAAGGAGGAATTTTGTCATGAAATACGAAGGAACTCTTATAGCTGTTAAAGATATTAAACATTCCAAAGAATTCTATTGCAACCTGTTTGGGCTGAAAATAAGCGAGGATTTCGGAGCAAATATAATGCTTTCAAATTGCATAGCGCTTCAAACCCTTGAAACATGGCAGGAATTCATACAAAAGCCAGAATCCGATATACATTTTAAGCATAACTCCGCAGAATTTTACTTTGAAGAAACCGACATGGACAGCTTTATTAAAAAGCTTAAAGCTTATCCCGATATTAAATATGTGCATCTGCTTAAAGAACATTCTTGGGGGCAGCGCGTAATACGGTTTTATGACCCTGACGGTCATATAATAGAAGTTGGCGAAAACATAGCCATGGTTATCCGCCGTTTCAGCGAAAGCGGCATGACTCCCCGGGAAATTGCTTTGCGCATGGATGTGTCTTTAGACTACGTCATAGACCATTTGAACAGGATTTAGAAAATTTATGGAAAAATATCCCTATGCTGGACACTATGCTAAAAGCTTAATCTTTTTGCCTATCATTTATTGAAAAATTTTTAACTCCGGCTTCACAAAACAACCAAAAAAATCATGCTTAAAGATTAATATAAAAAGCTTGTTGATAATCAAAAGCCCCTGCTCCAATATTATTTGATACAGGAATTTAGTTTTTATATAAATATTCTAATACGGATAAATATAGCCTGGAACCTCTTTAGCCGGAGTTATTCCCGTTACTGTTATCTGCGGTTCATCCTCCCCTTCGTTTTGTTCCTTATGAATAACTCCTTCAACCGTTACCCATTCTCCGGCTTTAAGCTTTGAAGCGTCGTCATATTTGCAAAGGATTCCTATAGGCGTTAAATCTGCTACACAGCAGGTCATTGCAAGCCTTGCCGGAACAAATTCGCCCTCAGCAAGATACTGAGTATCATTAAACACAAAGCCTGTTATAAAAATATTGTACCCTTCATATTTGTCCATATTTGCATATATTTCAACAAGCCATTCATAAAACTCATCATTTGAAACGGATATTGTTTTGTTTTCAGTGTCCAGTCCATAAAGCCCTGCTTCAGCATCTGACGTATTTTGTAAATCCGTATTTGCGCTTTCTGGGTTGTCGGAAGTTTCTTTCAGCGCATCAGAGCTTTCAGACTCATTGGTTTTATTATTTTGATCCGGCAGACTTTGGCTAATTGAGCTAGCCCCCATATAATCGGCTGAAATATTGGTAGAGCTTAAATCCTCATGAGGCAGCGCAAAAAACAAAACAGGGATTAGCAAAATAAAGCAATGCATAGAGCGCAACTTATGGCGCGGGCTAAACAAGCTTAAAAACCCTGCAAAAATCCATATAAGCATTACAATTGACGTGAAATACAGATATGGCTTCATCCTTGGTGTTACATACGAAAGATACCCTCCCCTGCCGACCAAATAAAGGAGGGTTCCGCCGAAAATAAAATAACATATTATTTCCAAAAGCACCTGAAAATTTATGGTTTTTATCTTCATATTCATACCTCCAGGCTAAAAAACAAAAAAACCAGGCTGAAGCATACGGTAAACATTACCAACAAAAGCCTCGCTATAAAGCGTTTTGAAAAGCCAGAAGAAAGCATCATAAGGTTTTTTATATCCATCATAGGACCAAATATCAAAAATCCCATTATTGCGCCCATTGGAAATTGGCTGGAAAAGCTCCGTGCAATAACGGCATCCGACGATGAGCATAACGACAAAACAAACGCCATAACCATCATAATTATTATTGAAACGGCAAGACCTGCACCACGCTGTGCCGAAACAAATATTCCTGTTCCCATAGCCTGAAAAACCGAAGCTATAAAAGTTCCGATAATTAAATATTTACCGACACTAAAGAATTCCGCCTGCGAATGCCTTATAAAAAGAAAAAGCTTTTCAGAAAAAACCGTTATTTTTTCCGAACCTTCATAGCAGCCACAGCTGCACATTATTCTATCCGTTCCTCCGTCCGATAAAAAATAACCCTTTGGCGGACGCAGCGCAAACACAGAGCCTATTATAAGGGCGGCTATAATCCCAAATAAAATACGTCCGAAAACAACTGACATATTCCCGTTAAACGCATAATATGTAGATAAAATTACAACAGGATTTATTATGGGAGTAGCCACCATAAAAGTCACCGCAACGGGAAGAGGAATACCCTTCCTAACCAAGCTCCTAAAAACGGGTATTGAGGCACAGTCGCAAACAGGAAGAAAAAACCCGCTTATAACAGCCATAAGCATACCAAGACCTATTGATTTTGGGAAACGCCTGTCAATAACACTCCTTGGCACAAAAACCTGTATCGCAGATGAAAGCAATACTCCTATAAGCAAAAACGGGACTGCCTGCAATATAATACCCAAAAATACATTTATAACAGTATTAACTGGAAATCCAAAAAGCTCAAGAGTAGGTTTTGCAATAATATAAATGGAAACCACAAATAAAAACATAATAAAGAACATGCTGAAAGGATGTTCTTTATTATCGAAAAGCTGTTTATACAAATTATTGTAGTCCTTTATTCCATAAATTCTTAAGCCGGGGTTTATACCACACATAAGTCTTTGTATCCTACGAAAAACAGCTTTTGACCTGGCATTACGTAAAACTGCAAAATCACTGTTTGCAATCTGCTCGGGCAAAGCCCCTCCCGTTTTCCCCAGTAAATTTTCTATGCTTTCTGCGTCTGCAATATGTAAAACCCTTTTAATTTTGCAGGTTGCTCCCAAGGGCATAACTGAAAAAAGCCTATAAAGTTCAGAAAAAGGCGTCATTCCGTTCCATTCAATCCAAATTTCATCGGGTTTATAGGTTTTAAGAAAATTTTCAATTTTTCGGGTAATGCCATCTGGTTCTTCTTCAATATCCTTTTTTGTAAAAATTATGTTTTTACAACTGTCATATCTGCTTTTAAATTCTTCTTCCCCGGATTCAAACTGGATAAAAAGTATCTTAATATCTTCCCAATCTTTTCTATTAAACAAATCGCTAATAAATGTGGTTTTCCCGGAATCCAAAAAACCTGTGACAACATAAACGGGTATCACCACAATATCACTCCCCGTAAAACAGGCTTAAAAATTCCTGCCGATTTAAATTTTTGCCTATTATGCAAAGCACATCTCCCGGCGCTTTGCAGTCTATAATCTCTATTTCACCGGGAACATATTGCAGACTCATATATCCGTCTTTACTATGAAAAATACCTTTTGCGCGCAAAATGTTTCCTTTTGATATCTTCTCCATGCTAATAGCCTGTTTCTTAAGCTCTTCTTTGCTAAAGATATGTTTGGTATGTATTGTAATTGTATCAAAAACTTCATCTGCGGCATGGTCATGCCCGCAGCAGCAGTCTCCCAAAGCATGGATATGGCCACCTCCGCAGCATTTGGCAACCAGCTCCCCTTCCGGGCTGGTTGCCGTGTTCCCGTATTTGTTTAAAATCTCAAGAGCATCAAGCTGGTTTAAGGGCTTTTCAATAATACGTGAGCTTGAATTCAAAGAGCTGATTAACATTCGCGCTTCGTCTGTTTTTTCAGGAAATTTATCCGTTTTGCTAAGCAAAATAGTATCTGCGTTTTTAATCTGGTCTTCAAAAAATTCACCGAAATTATTAAGATACATTTTACAGCGTTTAACGTCTACAACAGTTATTTTAGACTTGACTTCGGCAAGAGCCTTAATCTTTGAATCGGTACAGACTTTAACGATGTCCGAAAGCTTTCCCACGCCTGACGGCTCAATTATAATTTTGTCAGGCTTTAAATGTTCCAAAATATCTTTCAGCGCTTTTACAAAATCGCCTGAAAGGCTGCAGCAAATGCAGCCCGAATTAATTTCTTTGATTTCTACGCCCCCAGATTTAAGCATAGCCGCGTCAACGCTTATCTCTCCAAAATCGTTTTCTATAAGAGCAATTTTTTCTTTTTCAAACGCCTCTTTTAAAAGCTTTTTTATAAGCGTTGTTTTGCCTGCGCCCAAAAACCCGGACACAATATATATTTCTGTCGGCATAATATGCCTCCTTCACAAACATTGTTTTTATGCCGTTTATTTTTCCAAGTGGTCACAATCCTTACAGTATCCATATATTTCAAGATTGTGCCCTACCACACGGAAGCCGTTTTCTTCAAGTTCAGGAGTGAAATTTTCCATTGGGCAGTTATCCATTTTTATTATCTTATGACAATTTATACAAACGGCATAGTGCTTATGCTTAGGGTGATTTATTTCATATACAGCCATTTCCTGATTCATAACATTAGTTTTTACAGCCACTCCCTTTTTAACAAAAAGCTCCAATATCCGGTAAACGGTGGAAAGCCAGGCGCTCCCTTTTCCATCCTCCATTTTTGCGCATATATCGGTTGCGCTTAAAGGATCTTTAGCATTTTCAAGTATAAAAAGAACTCTTTCACGTTGTTTTGTCCTTTTTATTCCCTGCGGCCAATTGCTCTTTGTTTCTTCCATAAGACTCACCCCTTTCAAAAAATCTTTATCCTTTTTACCCTTTGTTTTAAAAGCTTCTGTGATGACAGAAAAAATATACATTTGCATTTAATAATTTAAACTAAGTTTCTAAATATCTCAATACTTAAAAAAACACTTAAATGCGTATCATTCGCATTAAACTTATTATAAAATTCCCCCGCCGTTAAGTCAAGGAATTTGGAAACTTAAACAAAAACCTTTATTTAATCAACATAGGCTGGATGCTTGATTTAAGCTTCTTTGCAATCAAAACCAAAACAAGCACAAAAACTGAAACAAGAGCAGTAAACCCGCCCGGAGCAACATTTAAATAATACGAAGTGAAAAGCCCCAGCATAATATCTATGACACTGAAAATAATTGAAAATATCAATGTAAGCCTAAATCCTTTCCCGAGCTGAAGTGCCGTGGCCACGGGAAGCGTTATCATCGAGCTTAAAACCAGAACTCCCACTATACGTATTGATATTGAGATTGCAGAGGCGACAAGAACCGAAAAAACATAATTTATAAGCTTAACCCTAACTCCCGCCAGCTTGGCAGCTTCTTCGTCGTATGCAATATAAAGCATTTGGTTATACAAAAAAACAAGGGTTAAAACAGAAAAAGCACTTAAAGCAACAACCATTATCATGTCAAAATGTGTAACCGTAAGTATGCTCCCAAACATAAAAGATTCCGCATTTGCATTAAGCTTGCCCGAGCTTATAAGTGTAATCGCCGTTCCAACGCTAAGTGAGAGCACAACGGCTAATATCAAATCAGTATATTTTTTAAAATAGTTGCGCAAAAATTCTATAAGCGCACCGCAAATTGAAGTGAAAATAAACGCGCCAAGTATGGGGCTTTGATTTGTAATAAGCCCAATTGTTACTCCTGCAAGAGAGGCATGTGATAAAGTATCCCCTATCATAGAATAACGCCTAAGCACTAAAAATATGCCGATACATGGGCATAAAATAGAAATAAATATAGAAATAAAAATTGCATTTTGCATAAAGCTGTATTTAAGCATAACTATCCTGTCTTCCTTCCTTGTTCAAAAATTCATCGGCGTATTTTTCGGGAGAGCAAAGATGCCCTCGCCCATTCATCAAATGATAAATTAAAGTTGAATTTGCTATGGCGGCATTTAAATTATGCTCCACAGAAACAATTGTAATCCCGTTGTTCTGGTTTACTTCTTTAAGTATGCCATAAATATCCTTTTGGCTGCCTACGTCAACCCCGGTTGAAGGTTCATCCAAAATTAAAAGGTCAGCGTTTCCTATAAGCGCTCTGGCAATAAGAATTTTCTGGTTTTGTCCGCCCGAAAGCGTATCCATAAGAGAATCCTTAAAGCTTAACATGCCAACGCTGTCCAGATTTTTCTCAATTATGCTTTTATCCTTTATCTTCAAAATCTTACGGTAAGCGTTTAAAGCTTCATAAACCGTAATTGGAAAATTTGAATTTGAAGCATCACTTTTTTGAGGAACATAGCCTATCCGCTTCGCATCAGAATCGATATTCCCACTTGTAGGTTTTATAAATTTCAATATCAATTTCATAAGTGTACTTTTCCCGCTGCCGTTTTCTCCGACCACAGACACATATTCACCGTCTTTTATTTCAAGATTTATATCCTCTAGCACATATGGTGCTAAACCTGTATATGAAAAAAACAGCTTTTTCGTTTTTATCATCTATAACATCCTTCCTAAAGCAAAAAATATTTTGTTGCAAATGCATATCATTTGCACTTGACAAAGATATCCTTTCGCACTATTATTATAAATTATACTTGCAAATAGGAATCATTTGCAAGCAAAATTTTAGGAGGTAAAAACATGTTTAAAAAATTTTCTGCTCTGCCGCTCTTCTTGGCTTTGGTTTTCCTTTTCTCTGCTTGCGGAAGCAACGGCAACTCAAATAGCAGTATTCAAACAAACACATCATCGGAAAACAAGATAAAGGTTTCCGTAACCTTTAACGCAATTAAGGAATTCGTTTCGGTCATAGGCAAGGATAAGGTTGAAATCTCAACCATTATACCTGACGGAACCGAAGCTCATGGCTTTGAGCCTAAAGCTCAGGATCTTTCAAGCCTTGAAAGTGCCAAAATCTTTGTGTATAACGGTCTTGAAATGGAATCCTGGGCAGAGGAAGCCGTTAAAGCCGTAAACAACGAAGGTCTTATAATTGTAGACGCTTCTTCCGGGGCAGATTTAATAGTAAGAGAAGAAACAGAGGATGAAAACGAGGAGGCTTCCGAACATGAAGAAGAACATTCGCATGGGAAATATGATCCTCATCTTTGGCTTGGAATAACGGGAGCAAAAACCGAGGCAACAAACATTAAAAATGCACTTGTTGAAGCAGATCCCGAAAATAAAGATTATTACGAAGAAAACCTCGCTAGCTTCTCATCACAGCTTGAAAATTTATATAATGAATATAAAGAAAAGTTTGATTCTTTAGAGAAAAAGAGTTTTGTAACAGGGCACGCCGCTTTCGGATATCTTTGCCGAGATTTTGGGCTTAACCAAAACAGTGTAAGCGATATTTACGCCGAAGGCGAACCAAGCGCAAAACAGCTTGCCGAGCTTGTTGAATATTGCAGGGAAAATGATGTAAGCACTATCTTTTCCGAGGAAATGGCCAGCCCTGCTATCTCTCAAACTCTTGCAAACGAAGTTGGAGCCGAGGTTCAAACAATCTATACTATGGAAACAAATGAAGATGGGAAAACTTATCTCGAACGTATGGAAGAAAACTTAGCTAAAATTTATGAGAGCTTAGCTAAATAACCCTCTGCTTTCACAAAAAGCTTTATAAACATAAAGCCGGCAGATGCTTAAAATTTTAATATCCGCCGGCTTTTAATTATTTGTTTTGCGTGATTTTTTAAGAGGTATAAATATATCGTTCTTTACATAATTTTTTAACAACCATACTCATTTTTAAATAATCAAAGTTGTCTTAGGATAACTGCATTAATTTTTTAAAAAATTTTATAACTTGATACCCATAAAAACAGCCAATATGCAAATTGCACATATAGTTAACCGCTCTAATTAATGTCTTGACCACAATGATGAAATTTTAATTTTTCAACAAATTCTTTTAAAAATACATTGACAGTTGCAGGGAAATGGAGTATCATATATTTGGTTAGCAAGTGCTAACTAAATTTTAGAATTTCGGTTAGCTTTTTCTAACCGATTTATAGGAAGGATAAACCATGATGCCACTCACTCTTGCAAATATTGGTGAAGAAAATATAATTAAAAAAATTGGCGGTAACCCAGAAATAAGAAAACATCTTGAAAACTTGGGGTTTGTTGCCGGAGGAAATATAACTGTCCTTTCTGCAAACTCAGGAAATGTTATCGTAAATATAAAAGAATCACGGATTGCAATAAGCAAAGAAATGGCACAAAAAATAATGGTCTGATTGTATTAATATAAATAATTAAGGAGGGTGCATAATGAAAACACTCAAAGAGGCAAGGGTCGGAGATACCGTGAAAATTGTTAAGCTTCACGGTGAAGGCCCTGTTAAACGCCGTATAATGGACATGGGGTTAACCAAAGGTGTCGATGTCTACATACGCAAAGTGGCTCCTCTCGGCGATCCGGTTGAGATTAATGTGCGTGGATATGAGCTTTCTATACGTAAAGCTGACGCTGAAATGATTGAAGTAGAATAATCCTGCAAAGGTTATCTCTATTTTTTTGTGACTATACGGTTAGCTTATTCTAACTGGCGAAGGAGAGGATAGAAAATGGAAATTAAAATTGCCCTCGCGGGTAACCCGAACAGTGGAAAAACCACTTTGTTTAATGCACTTACCGGGGCAAATCAGTTTGTTGGAAACTGGCCCGGAGTTACAGTCGAAAAAAAAGAAGGTCGGCTTAAAAAGCACAATGACGTTATAATTATGGACTTGCCTGGTATTTATTCGCTTTCTCCATACACTTTAGAGGAAGTTGTTGCCAGAAATTATCTTATAAGCGAACGTCCTAACGCCATACTTAACATTGTTGACGGCACCAATCTTGAAAGAAACCTTTATCTTACAACGCAGCTTGTAGAGCTTGGAATTCCTGTGGTTGTTGCAATCAACATGATAGATATTGTCAAGAAAAACGATGATAAAATCAATATTGAAGAATTATCACGCGAGCTTGGCTGCAAAGTAATTGAAATTTCAGCTTTAAAGGGCACAGGGGTAATGGAGGCGGCTGAAGAGGCCATAAATATTGCAAAATCCGGAAAAACCATCCCCCTGCATAAATTTAACGGCGTTGTGGAGCATGCTTTGGCACATATTGAAGAGGCTGCCGTACATAATCTGCCGCAGGAACAGCAACGCTGGTATTCAATTAAAATCTTTGAGCGTGACGAAAAGGTTCTATCCCAGCTTAAGCTTGAAAAATCAATTCTTGAACATATTGAAGAAGATATAAAATCAGCTGAAAAAGAGCTTGATGATGACGCTGAAAGCATTATAACAAACGAGCGTTATATTTACATTGCCTCAGTCATCAAAAGATGCTATAAGAAAAAGAACGCGGGTAAGCTTTCTACTTCCGATAAAATCGATAAAGTTGTAACCAACCGTTGGCTTGCGCTCCCTATTTTTGCAGTGGTTATGTTTGTAGTATACTTCGTTTCGGTATCCACAATTGGATCCTGGGCAACCGATTGGGCTAACGACGGCGTTTTTGGCGACGGTTTTCATCTTTTTGGCATAGGCTCTGCTGCATATGAAGAAGTGGCTGAAGAATATGTAATACCGGGAGCTATTGTCGAAGCTTTTGAAACGGCTGCCGAAGAAAACGGTCTTGAACCGGATACCGCTACAGACCTTACCGCCACGGCTTACCTTTATAATGATGAAGGGAACATAGACGAAGAAATTCCCGTAACTTATGAAAGCTATATTAAAGCTTCAGAAACAGAAGAACCGGATCCTGCCGATTACGGCATTTGGATACCAGGTATTCCCATTCTTGTTGAAGGCGGACTTGATGCTGCAAACACATCAGGTTGGTTAAAAGGACTTATATTAGACGGAATCATTGGCGGTGTTGGAGCAGTTTTAGGCTTTGTTCCTCAGATGCTTGTATTATTCTTATTCCTTGCATTTTTGGAAGCATGCGGGTATATGGCACGTATCGCATTCGTTATGGACCGTATCTTCCGTAAATTTGGTCTTTCAGGCAAATCTTTCATACCAATGCTCATCGGAACCGGTTGCGGTGTTCCCGGAATAATGGCCTCCCGTACCATAGAAAATGACCGTGACCGTAAAATGACTATAATAACAACTACGTTTATACCCTGCGGAGCTAAGCTCCCTATCATTGCTTTAATTGCCGGTGCTTTATTCGGCGGGGCATGGTGGGTAGCCCCAAGCGCATATTTTGTAGGAATTGCGGCTATAATTATATCAGGAATTATACTTAAAAAAACAGCTATGTTTTCAGGCGACCCTGCTCCTTTCGTTATGGAGCTCCCAACCTATCACATGCCTACACTTGGAAATGTGCTACGTTCGATGTGGGAGCGTGGCTGGTCGTTTATCAAAAAGGCCGGAACAATAATTCTTCTTTCCGCCATAGTTCTCTGGTTCCTTCAGGCCTTCGGCTTTGAAAACGGAACCTTTGGAATGGTTGAAGATTTGAATAATTCTGTACTTGCTGTAGTAGGAAGCATAATCGCTCCTATCTTTGCACCTCTTGGCTGGGGTCATTGGCAGGGCGCTGTAGCTTCCATTACCGGGCTTATCGCAAAAGAAAATGTTGTTGGCACATTTGGAGTCCTCTTCGGCGGCTTTGAAGAAGTTTCCGAAAACGGATGGCAAATCTGGGCCAACATGCGTGAGGTTTTCTCTCCGCTTGCAGCATATTCATTCTTAGTGTTCAATCTCCTTTGCGCACCGTGCTTCGCTGCAATGGGCGCCATAAAGCGTGAAATGAACTCCGCAAAATGGACTTTCTTTGCAATAGGATACCAGTGTGTTTTCGCTTATGTAATATCGCTTGCTGTATATCAGCTCGGGCTTCTCTTTACCGGCTCAGGCAATGTTATTGGTTCTGTTGTGGGAATTGCAATCGTAGGGTTTATAATCTTTATGTTGTTTAAACCTTATAAGGAACCAACAACACTTAAAACAGCAGTAAAACTGAAATAAGCAACCTATGAAAGTAAATATTCCCCCTCAAAAATAAAGCTGCTAACCATCTAAAAAGTAAAAAACCCGCAAAGGAGGGATTTATATGTTTTCATTTATATCAGGAAATCTTGGAACTATATTAATCAGTATTGTTCTAATCCTTGTTGTGGCACTCATCGTCACAAGAATGATAAAAAACAAAAAAGAAGGCAAGTCCTCCTGTGGCTGCGGGTGTAACTCCTGCTCTATGAATAGTGAATGCCATAAGAAGGATTAACCCTTAAAACCTTAAAGAAACCACCCTCTTAGTTAAGGGTGGTTTCTTTATATTCTTAATTTAATCAATGTCTATATTTTATTGCATCAAGTTTACTAAATAAATTTTTCTAATAAATTCTAATAAAAAAGCATAAATTTTTTTAATGTATATTCCTTGTGAATGCTTTTATACTACTAATACCCGTATAGTAATAAATTTTTTTATAAAAAGGCGCTTCCCGATTAAAATGCCGTTTCCAAATATAATATGTACTCAAACTAATCTAAACCGGTAATATTTTTTAATTTGTAAAGTATAAACCTGTTTTATATCTAATTCGTACATTATAGCTATATAGGAAACAAATAATGCAAACTTAAAAGCGGGGTGAAACAGCATGAATATCAATTTGAAAAAGCGCCTTGCGGCGGCATTTGTTTTCACATTGATTTTTGTTTCTTTTCTCCTTGCGACGTTTTTTATTATAAAGCATGTCAAATGCAATTGTCCTGCCCGTGGCTGTTCTATTTGCGTCAAGGTTCAGCATACGTTTGAAAACTTATTAAAGCATCTTTCTTTTGCTCCTATAAGTATATCGGCTATCTTTGCACTTTATACATTTGTTTTATACAAATTAAAGCCGGCCGGTTTTTTAATGTGCTCTCCTTCGCTTGTTGAGCTTAGCGTCAGAATGGACAATTGAAATTTATTTTTTTCTTACGGATTGTTTTAATTATCAAAACACTTATTAACGGAGGTATTTATGAAACGATTAATTTTATTGGTTCCTATGCTTATGTTTATGCTTATATTTTCCGGTTGTTCAACTGCAGACAACCAAGGGAACATAAACACGGCTCAAAAAAATATATCAACATCGTCTTCTTCCAATGAAAAAGACACTATTAAAATTGAAGATGAAGACCTGTCTGAAATTTTAAAGAAAAAAAAACTTACAATGGTAAATGTATGGGCTACCTTCTGCTCCCCATGTATTAAGGAAATGCCCCACTTGGCTGAGATTTCTTCCGAGTATGCAGACAAAGACTTTCAGATTGTAGGTATAGTTATAGATGCTTTGGATGAAAAAGATAAGGTTTCCGACGAACAAATTGCGTTAGCAAAAGAAATTATTGAGGAAACAGGAGCAAACTACAAGCATATCCTCCCTAATTCGGACTTGCCTAAGGACTTTTTAAGTGATGTCAGCGTTGTTCCAACAACCTTTTTCTTCGATAGCGAAGGAAATCAGGTTGGTGACGCCGTATTGGGCAGCAAAAGCAAAACAGAATGGATTAAGGAAATTGATGACCGCTTAGAAACCTTAGACAAAGAAAAAACCGTATAACAAGGGATGACCGCTATGAATAATTTACGCGAACGTAATAAAAACAGAATCTCAAGCCTGATAATTCTATTTGGAATAGGTTTTATGGTTATAGGCTACGGGCGCGGCGAGGTTGCCGTTTTCTTTAAAAAGGCTATTGTTATTTGCTTGGAATGTATAGGAATCGGATAATTTACAATAAGACTTTGGGAGACGGCTTATGCATGGTATACTAAACAGACTTAGATTATGGGTTCAAATTGCATTTACAGCAATTACAAACGGCTATGTAAATGGCTTTTCAAAAGGGAGTATATATACCGGTAATTTAAAGCATGTGTGCGTTCCGGGCTTAAGCTGCTATTCATGCCCCGGAGCTTTGGGTTCTTGCCCTATAGGCTCTCTTCAGGCTGTTTTAGGCAGCAAAAACTTCAAGTTTTCTTTTTATCTGCTTGGGTTTTTCATGCTTATAGGGGGAATTCTTGGGCGTTTTGTCTGCGGCTGGCTTTGCCCTTTTGGGCTTTTTCAGGATTTGCTTTACAAAATTCCGTTTATGAAAAAAATAAAGAAGCTTCCGGGAGATAAGTTTTTGCTTGTACTTAAATATATAATACTGGCTGTTTTTGTTATTTTGCTTCCTTTGTTTGCAGTCGATTTTATAGGCCAGGGAAGCCCCTGGTTTTGCAAATACATTTGCCCAAGCGGAACGCTTATGGGAGGAATTCCTCTTTATATCTTAAACGATGGAATACGTCAAACAGTAGGCTGGCTTTATGTTTATAAAGTAAGTATATTTATAGCAATCGTGGTTTTATCAGTTTTGGTCTACCGGCCTTTTTGCCGATATTTATGCCCATTAGGCGCAATATACGGTTTCTTTAATCCAATTGCCCTGACAAGGTTTAAAATAGACCAAAATGCCTGCATATCCTGTGGAAAATGCCGTGATACCTGTCCGCTGGACATATACACAAAGGAAACTCCAAATAATATGCTTTGTATTCGCTGCGGCGACTGCAAAAGGGCTTGCCCTGTAAATGCGATTCAAAACGTAGGATGCGGCTTAACCCATACAAACAAATCACCTAAAAGAACAAAAAGGCTCACATGAGCCTTTTTTATTTTATGAATTTTTTTAATTATACTGTTAATGAGTATATCGGTTTATGTCCTCCATGGTTATACCCGGATGCATGGCTATATTTATTGAATTTGCAATTATATATGAAAGGCGGTCAATAACGGCGTCAACTTCTTTTGGTGTTACAACCATATTGCCCTTATAAGGCGCTAAAAGCTCATATATGAGCTTATATTTTTCCTCATCCGCAAGCTCTTTAAGCATTTTATAAAAATCCTTGCCATTTTCGGAAGCTTTAATCATATCACCCAGCATCTTATCCATTGTATCATTCACAAGGGTTGCGGCATCAACAACAGTCGGAACGCCTATTGAAATAACAGGTATGCCAAGGGTTTCCATTGAAATTTCCGCCCTTTTATTGCCAACCCCGGCTCCCGGAGTTATCCCCGAATCCGACATCTGTATCGCTGCGTTTATGCGACTGAGCTTCCTTGCGGCAAGAGCGTCTATAGCAATTAAAATATCCGGCTTTATTTTATTTACTATGCCTTCTATCATTTCAAAGGTTTCTATTCCTGTTATGCCCATAACTCCAGGAGTTACCGCAGCCACCTTACGAACGGACTTATCTATCTGCAAAGGAATTTCCGCGCTTAGATGCCTTGTGACAAGCACCTTTGATATGGTTTTTGGCCCAAGAGCATCAGGCGTCACGTTCCAGTTTCCAAGCCCCACCACAAGGATAACGGAATCTTCCTTAAGCTTGGTAAGCATAGCTATTTTAGAAGCTGTTATTTTTATTATCTTTTCATGCGTATCTATATCGTTTTCTTTCATCGCTTCGGCTTCTATCGTTATATAGTTGCCTATAGGTTTGCCAAGCGAGAGGCTTCCTTTTTTATTTAATATTTTAACATGCGTAATTTCTATGCCGTCCTCTTCTTCCGTATCTATGCTCACCCCGTCAATATCCTCGTTGCCGTCTACGGAAATTGCCTCTTTTGCTTCTATGGCAAGGTCTGTTCTAAAATTTACGACCGGCTTTGTTCTTTTCTTTGTTTTCATGATTACCTCTTTAGTTAAATTTCTTTTTTTATTTGGTTTTAAGGCTATTTTTTCCCCTTAATTTTTAATATATTCATTGACTTATCAAATCTTATGAAGTAAAATATATTGTGTTGGTTTTATACCAAACCGTTTAAAACACAATCTCAGTTTGAATACAAACTTTTAACTAAAAATATGAAGTTAAAAAATAGCGATATTCCCCAATATCATTACTAAAAACCGGAAACCAAATTTATAGGAGGAAGCAACGTGGCAAATATCAAATCCGCAAAAAAAAGAATTAAAGTGACTTCAAAAAAGACTCTTTTTAACAAAATGGTTAAATCAAAAACAAAAACATATGTTAAAAAAGTTCTTTCGGCAGTTGAAACAGGAAATAAAGAAGATGCATCTGCTGCTCTTAAAGTCGCTCTTACAGCTATTGATAAAGCATACACAAAGGGAATTTTCCATAAAAACAGTGCAGCAAGGAAAAAATCCTATTTAACAAGGCTTGTAAACGCTATGTAAATTTTTAAAGCTCTGCTAAAGCAGGGCTTTTTTTGTTGAATTTTGTATTTCTTTTGTCCTTTTAATAAAGCATAGGCTATTGTAATAATTTTCAAGTAATATTATAATATTATCTATAGGAAGCTAAATTATTAAATGAAAGGGTGTATATAATGGCTCTTGTTACAACAAAAGAAATGTTTTCAAAAGCTTATGCAGGAAAATATGCAATAGGTGCTTTTAATATTAACAATATGGAAATAATCCAAGGTATCGTTAGCGCTGCAAAAAAACAAAACTCCGCATTAATACTTCAGGTTTCAAAAAGCGCATTTAAATATGCCCATCCCCTTTATCTCAAAGCAATGGTTGACGCAGCAATCGCCGAAACAGGTCTTGATATTGCGCTTCATTTGGATCATGGCGCTGATTTTGAAATATGCAAAGAATGCATTGCAGTAGGGTTTACATCCATAATGTTCGACGGTTCCCATTTTGAGTATGAAGAAAATGTTGCAAAAACAAAAGAAATCGTTGATTATGCACACGAAAGAGGCGTTGTGGTTGAAGCGGAGCTTGGAAGGCTCGCCGGTGTTGAAGATGAAGTTTCTTCAGTCTCTTCATCATACACAGACCCGGATCAAGCTATTGATTTTGTTAAAAGAACAGGAGTTGATTCACTTGCCATAGCAATAGGCACAAGCCATGGCGCTTACAAATTCAAAGGCGAAGCAAAGCTTGATTTCCAAAGGCTTGAAACTATAACAAACAAGCTTGAAGCAGCAGGTTTTAAAAACTATCCCATAGTTTTACATGGCGCTTCCGCTGTTGATCAGGATTCCGTTGAAACATGCAACAAATATGGCGGCCAGATAAAAGGCGCAAAAGGCATACCCACGGAAATGCTTAGGAAAGCGGCTTCAATGGCAGTATGCAAAATAAACATGGATACTGACATACGCCTTGCTATGACGGCAGCAATAAGAAAGGCCTTTGCAGAAGACCCTGCGTCCTTTGACCCAAGGGCATATCTCGGGGCTGCAAGAGATGAAATAGAAAAAATGATAGAATATAAAATAAAAGAGGTTATAGGCTCGTCAAATTCCATGGGCTGATGCAAAATCATTATTAAATAAAACTGATTTAACATGGTGATTTTTTTGAGTCACGTTCCAATATATAAAAATGTCGAGGGAGGCAATATCAATTGATATTGCCTTTCTCGACGTTTTTTTATGCCATGCTTTCAAGCAAAAACAAATGTTTTATTATTGCTCCTTGGTATAATCATAAAAACCAAGCCCTGTTTTTTTACCTAGGCGGTTCCCTCTAACCATCTTCTTAAGCAAGGCATGCGGACGGTATTTCGGATCGCCGGTTTCCTTATATAAAACCTCCATTATTGCAAGACATATGTCAAGCCCTATTAAGTCTCCTAGAGCAAGAGGCCCCATCCTATGGTTAGCCCCAAGCTCCATAGCGGTATCTATATCCTCGACTGTGGCTATACCCTCGGCATAAATTCCAACAGCTTCGTTTATCATGGGTATTAAAATCCTGTTTACTATAAACCCTGGGCCGTCATGCACAGTAACCGGTGTTTTGCCTACAGACTTTGCAACCTCATATATCTTATCGGTTATTTCCTTAGGCGTATTTATACCTGGAATAACCTCAACAAGCTTCATGGTCGGCGCAGGATTAAAGAAATGCATACCTATTATTTTCCTGTTCTTACAAGCAGAATCAAGCTCTGTCAAAGAAAGGGACGATGTATTGGTGGCAAATATCGTTTCAGGCTTGCATATTGAATCAAGCTCTTCAAACATATTCTTTTTTGCGTCCATATTTTCGATTATGCACTCTATTATCAAATCGCAATCCGCAACCGCATTAATAAGACCAAACGAAACCCTAGCCATTGTTTTATCAAAGTCTTCTTGAGTTATCTTTCCTTTTTCAACAAGCTTCCCTATTGGTTTTTCAAACAAAGCTTTTATTTTGCCATATTCTAATATATCTTTAACTACCGGCTCACAGATAACAACCTCATAACCTTCGGTCTGCGCAAAAAGTTGAGCTATACCCCTGCCCATAACTCCCGAACCTATTACTCCAACCTTCATAATAAGCATCTCCTTTGTTTATTAAAGCTTAAAGGCTTATTCATCCATTTTAACTATTGTTGATACTCCCATGCCTCCGCCTATGCAAAGGGTTGCAAGCCCTGTTTTAGCTTTTCTTTTCTGCATTTCATAAAGCAAGGTTGTAAGAATACGGCAACCCGAAGCTCCTATGGGATGTCCCAATGAAATCGCTCCGCCGTTGACATTAAGCTTAGACAAATCAAAACCAAGCTCTTTCCCAACTGCAACCGACTGAGCAGCAAAGGCTTCGTTTGCTTCTATTAAATCCATATCTTTTATAGCAAGTCCTGTTTTATCAAAAAGCTTCCTCGTTGAATAAACAGGTCCAATCCCCATTATTGCAGGATCGACTCCTGCCCAGTCCCCACCTACAAATGTTGCCATGGGTTTAATTCCAAGCTCTTTTGCTTTTTCCCCACTCATTACGATTATGGCAGCCGCTCCGTCATTTATGGAAGAAGAATTACCCGCCGTAACCATTCCGTCTGCTTTGAAAGCCGGTTTAAGCTTCGAAAAATTCTCAATGGTCGCTCCAAGCCTTACTCCTTCATCCGTATCAAAAATTGTCGTTTCTTTTTTGGATTTTATCTCAACAGGGACTATTTCATCTTTAAACCTTCCGCTGTTTATAGCAGCTTCAGCTTTATTATGGCTTGCTAATGCAAACTCATCAAGCTCGTTACGTGTTAAATTCCATCTTTCACAAATGTTTTCAGCCGTAACACCCATGTGATAGTTATTAAAAGCATCCCAAAGACCATCTGTAACCATTATATCTATCATGGTAGCATTATTCATTCTATAGCCAAAACGTGCTTTTGTAAGCGCATACGGAGCCATAGACATATTTTCCATTCCCCCTGCGACAATTATATCAGCCTCGCCCGCAATTATAGCCGCCGCAGCCATATTAACGCATTTTAAGCTTGAACCGCAAACATTATTAACCGTAAGCGCCGGAACGGAAACGGGTATGCCTGCCTTAATGGAGGCCTGGCGCGCAACATTTTGACCCATGGCAGACTGAAGCACACAGCCCATATAAACTTCATCAACCTCATCAGGAGAAACGCCTGAGCGTTTTAAAGCTTCTTTTATAACTATCGTTCCAAGTTCAACCACGGATACATTGCTTAAGGCTCCACCCATTTTTCCTATCGCAGTACGGCAGGCGCCTGCCAAAACAACCTTTTTCATAGTCTTAGCTCCTTGTCATTATTTGTAAAGAATTAAATCGCATGAAATAAGTATATATAATATAACTTTCTTTTGCAACAAAATAATTGCCTTTGAAAATTCGGCATATCATGTAAAAACAGCGGTTTAATATAAAAAAGGCGGCTTTAAAACCCACCTTTTTATCAATTTTCAAGCTTCCTGTAAAAATCCACCAGAAAGCCATATTCTTTTTTGTTTAAAAATTTTAAGCCTTGCTCCGAGATGGCATATGTACCTCTTGAAAGCCTTTTAAACCAGCCGTAAAAGTTTTTTGAAAGCATGCTTTCAAGATTTTTTATAGATGTTTTTTCTTTTATTTCCTTTAAATGTATACCTTCCGGATATTTTTCTAAAAAACATGCCAAAGCTATTGACGCTTCCCTATATGCCGTTATGTTTTTGCGCCTTGTTGTCCCTCCCGTGTTATAATCGCCTGTTCTGCCTGATATTTCGCGTTTTATTGCTTCTTTTTTTAATTTACGCGGTTTCCCCGCATATGCCGGAAGCTGCCTTATCTCGGCAAAAACAACCGGGCTATCCATTGACACAATTATAAGACCTAAATTAAGTTCTTTTAAAAGACGGAGCATGTTTTTAAATTCTTTACTGCGCTCACCGCGTCTTTTCCTCGGAACTGCAACATAAACAAAATCAGCCTTCATTTTCCTGTCCATAGCCTGATACACGAGATTCAGCGAAAAGCTTTTTTTAAGCTCGACAATAACAAGCTCTCCAGCTTTTGTCGCTGTTAAATCCGCACCCTTAACCTCTCCATTAACGGCGTACCCCATGTTTTCAAAAAGCTCTTTAACAGGTGCGTACATATCGCATTCCAGATAGTTTCCCATTAGCCTTTACCTGCCATAAATGCCTCTATTTCTTCTACCGTTTTTATAAGCTTTTTAGATAAAACCTCCGAACCGTCCTTTGTTACCAAAACATTGTCCTCTATCCTTATGCCTATGCCGTATTCCTCTATATAAAGACCGGGTTCAACTGTTAAAACCATTCCTTCTTTAAGGGCGCAATCACCATAAGAACCGGGGTCATGCGTTTCTGCGCCTAAAAAATGACCTATGTTGTGAAAAAAATATTTCAAAACATCTTCTTTTTCTTCTATGAGGCCTATTTTTTTAAGCTCCAAAAAATAATATTCCAATATAAGCTCGTTTAAGGAATTATACATGATTCCTGGTTTTATAGCCTTTATAACCTTAAGTTGGCCTTCAAGCACTATATTATATATCTTTTTTTGGAGCTTAGTAAACTTTCCTCTCGCGGGAAACGTGCGTGTAATATCTCCGTTGTAGTATTCAAACTGCGCGCCGGCATCCACAAGTATCAAATCATCCTTGCCTATATCCGCATTATTCTTTGAATAATGCAAAATTGTAGCATTTTTGCCGGAAGCAACAATGGTTTTAAACGCTTTTTCCCTTATTCCACGCCTTGTAAGCTCAAAATCAAAATACGCCTCAATCTCGTACTCCTTTTTGCAATTTCTAGCGTTTGCCATCATGGCATAAAACCCGTCGCAGGTTGCGTCAAGAGCCTTCCTCATCCTGTCTATCTCATAATCCTCTTTAATGGTTCTAAACCCGGACATTATCCTGTAAAGGTTTTTTACTTTAACATAAGGGAACTTCCTAAAAAACTCGTTGCAAAACAAAAGGGCTTCGCTCTCTGAGTTATCCCATTCTCTTTTTTCAAGGTCAATATATATATCCGCTATATCGTTTTTAAAGACAAAAGCGGCAACATCATTTGAAAGCTCGTCTATATATTTTATATTTGTTATACCTGATATGTCGCTTGCTTCTTCGGCTGTTATATTTGCACCTATCCATTTTGCAAGATAACCGTTATCACGTTCTATATAAAGCGTTTCGGAAATTTTGCCGGATGCCTTCGTTATAAAAAGCACATGATTTTCACTGTCTATACCTGTCAGGTAATAAAAATTGCGGTCCGGGGAAAAAGAATATTTTTCGTCTCCTCTTTTGTATGGAGCACTTCCTGCCATAACAACGGCTGCGCTGCCTTCCGACATTATGTTTCCAAGTTTTTTTCTGTTTTTCTCAAAAAAATTATCCATTTTTATCTCCTGTAAAATCCGTCTTATATTAATATAATAACCCTAAAGCCCTAAAAATCAAGTCTCCTTTCCCTCTTTTTTTCATCCGCCGGCATAGCGGCCTTTTCAGCCTCAGAAACAAAAAGCGGAACAATGCTTAAAAGAGCAACTATAAACCATTTTTTCGGCTCTAACGGACAAACTCCAAAGATAGCCGAAAGAGGTGCAAAGCTTATAACAAAGACCTGTAAAAACAAGCCTGATAAAAAAGCTATTATAATAAATTTATTGCTTAAAAAGTTAATTGAAAGCAAAGATTTTTCACTTCTCATATTAAATGAATGCACAAGCTGGGAAATGCTTAAAACGGCAAAGGCCATTGTCCTTCCTGTCACATAACCCTGGCTTTTGTCAAAGTATATATGCCCTATACCAAAAGCTATAAGGGTCAAAAGACCTATGAGCATGCCTTCAAGTGCAATTTTAAAGCCAAGTCCGTTTGAAAAGAAGCTTTCATTTGCCTTTATAGGTCTATGCGACATAACATCGGCTTCAACAGGTTCAAGGCCTAAAGCTATGGCCGGCAGGGAATCCGTAACAAAATTAACCCATAAAAGCTGTATAGGCAAAAGCGGAGAATGCCACCCGAAAAGCATAGCTATAAATATGCAGAGTATTTCTCCTATGTTGCTCGAAATGAGGAAATGCACAGCTTTTTTTATATTTGAATATATTCCTCTGCCTTCCCTGACTGCTTCAACTATCGTTGCAAAATTGTCGTCCATAAGCACCATATCCGCAGCACCCTTTGCAACATCCGTGCCGCTTTTGCCCATAGCGCAGCCTATATCCGAAGCTTTAAGCGCGGGAGCATCATTAACGCCGTCTCCCGTCATTGCAACAACATATCCGCGTGACTGGAAAGCCTTAACTATAGAAACCTTATGTTCCGGAGCAACTCTTGCAAAAACAGAATATTTTTCTATGTTCTTGCTAAGCTTTTCCTGGTCTATTGTTTGAAGTTCCTCACCTGTCATATACATATCTCCGTCTTTATATATGCCAAGATCCCTTGCTATTGTTATCGCGGTTAACGCATGGTCGCCTGTTATCATAACAGGTTTTATACCGGCCTTGCGGCAAAGCGCAACCGCTTCATAAGCTTCTTTCCTGGGGGGGTCTATCATTCCTGCCAGTCCTGCAAATATAAGATTTTCTTCTATTTCAGCCTTCCTTGGCTTGTGCGGATATTCACCATAGCATACCGCTATAACCCTTAACGCGTTTTTAGCCATATTTACGTTCTGAGCCTTTATTCTGCCTATAACACCGTCGGTTAGTGGCAAAATCTTCCCGTTTTCAATATACCTGCTGCATTTAGGCAGCAAAACCTCAATAGCTCCCTTAGACGCGGAAATATAGCTTGCGTTACTTAGCCTGTTTAAGCTTGTCATCATCTTCCTTTCGGAAGAAAACGGTATTGTATATTCACGCGGATATTTTTCATTAATACTCCTTGCGTCCCCCCCTGTTTCTTCCCATGCCTCAAAAAGAGCCGTTTCCGTTGGGTCGCCCGAAGCTATTCCGTTTGTTATGTTTAAATCCGTGCAAAGGCTTGCAAGCTCAAGTATAAATTTTCTTTCAACAGGATTTGTTATATTTCCCCGGCTCGAATCTGAAATCTTTATAACTTTCATTTTATTGTTTGTCAAAGTACCTGTTTTATCCGAGCAGATAACTCCTGCACAGCCTAAAGTTTCAACGGCTGGAAGCTTCCTTATTATTGTGTTTTTTTTGGACATCCTCTGCATTCCAATTGCAAGCACTATGGTTACAATAGCCGGCAAACCTTCCGGAATGGCAGCAACAGCAAGGCTTATTGACGTCATAAACATATCAAACGGGTCAAATTTCCTTATAACGCCAAGCGCAAAAATCAATATGCATATCCCCAAGGCTCCAATGCCCAAAATTCTGCTGGTATCTCCCAACCGTTTCTGGAGCGGAGTTTGGCTTTCCTCGCTAAAAGAAAGCATATCCGCTATCTTCCCTACCTCCGTATCCATTCCCGTGGACGTTACAATAGCCTTTCCTTTTCCGTATGTAACAAAAGACGTTGAAAAAACCATGTTTCTCCTGTCCCCAAGCGGCGTGCTTTGATTGTAAACCTTATCCGCAAACTTAGAAACAGAACCCGATTCACCGCTTATTGAGGATTCTTCGCATTTTAAATCATAGGCTTCTATAATCCGCCCGTCCGCGGATATATAGTCCCCTGCCTCAAAAACCATTATATCGCCCGGCACAATGCTTTTAGTGTTTGTCTCGGTTATACGTCCATTTCTTAAAACCTTTGCCTTTGGCGCTGACATATTTTTAAGCGCAAGCACGGCTTTCTCAGCTTTACTTTCCTGTATGAGGCCTATAATGGCATTCAGCATTACTATGGCAAGAATTATAACGGAATCAATAAAATCATTTTCACCTTTTATATAAGAAATAAGAAATGAAACTCCAGCCGCAATTATAAGTATTATTACCATAAAATCATTTAACTGAAGCAAAAATCTTATTATTATATTTTTTTTGCCGCTTTTATCATCAAGCTCATTTCCCCCATGTTTTTCAAGCATATCTAAAGCCCTTTCAGACGAAAGGCCTGTTTTTTCATCTGTTTTGAAATAATTAAGTGTCGATTTCACAGTCTTATCATAAAAAGTCATATTATCCTCTCCTTGTATAATCTTTGGTACAACCCTTATAAAATTATATTATTTCATTGTCACATTTATGACCTGAAACATATTATGGCATTAAACTCCATTCATATAAGGAGAATGCTTATGCTATCCGTTTTTTTACTTTCTGTGGCTTTAAGCATAGATGCACTCGGGATAGGCATATCCTATGGATTACGCGAAATAAGGATACCTCTTATAACGAAAGCAATAATATCAATTCAATCCGTTTTGATAACTGCTGCCGCAATTTTTTCAGGAAGTTTTATAACAAAGCTTTTGCCCGGATTTATTGCCGAAAAAATAGGAGTGTTTGTCTTAGTATCCCTGGGAGTATGGTTTATATTTGAAGGTTTAACGGAAGGAAAAGAAGAAACGGGAAAGAAGTATCTCGGACACACAATTGATATAGCCAAAGCGCCTGTTAAATGTGATGCGGATAATTCCAGAACAATAGAATGGTTTGAAGCTTTTTATCTTGGGCTTGCTCTTTCCTTAGACTCGTTTGGGGCAGGAATAGGAGCCGGCGCAGCAGGGATTACAAACTATTTGATACCTTTTATGACAGCTTTATGCCAAATGTTTTTCCTTTGCAGCGGAAAATTTTTAGGCACAAAAATAAAACGGCTTTTTAATGTCAAAGAAAATGGCTTTATAATAATTTCCGGGTTATTACTTATCATTATAGGAGTTTCACAAATATAAAAAACAAGGGTTAGCCTTTTAAGGCTAACCCTTGTTTTTATAAAGGATTTTTATTAATCAACAATTTTGTCTTGTTTAAACTTCTTTATGGCTTCAGTAAGCTTAGGAATTATAACCTTAACATCACCAACAACTCCAAGGTCCGCAACGTCAAATATAGCCGCTGTGTCATTCTTGTTTATGGCAACAATATAGTTTGAATTTTCCATACCTGCAACGTGCTGAATAGCTCCTGAAATACCACATGCAAGATAAAGGTCTGGGCGAACTGTTTTCCCTGTCTGACCAACCTGGCGGTCTTTTTCAATCCAGCAAGCATCGACGCAAGCCCTTGAAGAACCAACTTCCGCACCAAGAGCCTGGGCGCAATCTCTTATCATGCCAAAACCTTCCGGTCCGCCAATACCACGGCCACCTGAAACAATAAGCTTAGCTTCTGTAAGGTCAACTGCTTTTTTATTGGCTTTAACAACTTCAAGAATTTCAACATTCATGTCTTCAGGTTTAAAAGCTATATCCATTTTGACAAGCTCGCCTGTTCTTGTTTTGTCTTCGGCTATTTTTCTCATAACACCGGGGCGAACGGTTGCCATCTGGGGTTTTGTTCTCGGGCACATAAGGGTAGCCATGATGTTCCCGCCGAAAGCAGGACGTGTCATAAGAAGACCTCTTCTCCCATCTGTTGCCCCCATGGATTCTTCTTTTTCTATTTCTTCTGCATCTTTAACCATTTTGAGCCCTGTGCAATCTGCAACAAGACCTGTCTTAATACGGCTTGCAAGCCTTGGAGCAAGGTCTCGACCTATTGAAGAAGCTCCGAAAATCATAATTTCAGGATCGTATTTTTTGCAAATCTCCGTAAGAGCTTTTGTATATGGCTCTGTTACATATTCCTTAAGCATCGGATCGTCAACAAGGATAACCTTATCTGCTCCAAAATGATATAATTTATCAACTTCGCCTTCCATATGATATCCCAATAAAACGGCAACTACGTCGTCTTTTAAATCTTCTTTTAATCTTGTAGCCTCGCCAATAAGCTCAAGTCCTACATTCTGGACTTTGCCTTTTCTTTGTTCTATCACTACAAAAATTCCTTTACTCATTGTAGGGTCTTCCTCCTTATTCTTATATTAACCAGCGAATCAGATGAGATGTTTTTCGTCAAGCTTTTCCATTATTGCTGCAACAGCCTGCTCGGCCGAAAGATCTTTAAGCAATGTGCCTGCTCCTTTTACTTCCTTTGTGAAGGATCTGTAAACATTTGTCGGGGAACCTCTTAAACCAATCATGTCAAGTTCAAGGGCATCCTTAAGATCTTCAAAGCCTAAAATCTTTACTTCCTTTTCATAAGCCTCAACAATTCCTGCAACACTCATATATCTTGGTTCTGCAAGCTCGGCGATTGCTGTAAGAAGGCACGGAGTTTTAATCTTTACTATATGATATCCATCTTCAAATTGTCTTTTAACAACAAGATGATCTTCAGCCACTTCTCTTATATCTTCAACATAGCTAACCTGGGGAACACCTAATTTTTCAGCAAGCTGAGGCCCAACCTGGGCTGTGTCGCCGTCGATTGCCTGGCGTCCTGTTATAATAAGGTCATATCCTATTTTCCGAAGCGCAGCAGCAAGAATAGCAGATGTGGCATATGTATCTGAACCGCCAAATTCCCTGGCTGAAACAAGATAAGCTTCATCACAGCCCATGGCCAACGCTTCTCTTAAGGCAACATCTGCCTGCATGGGGCCCATAGAAACAACCGTTATCGTTCCCCCTAATTCTTCTTTTATCTTTAAAGCAGCTTCTATCCCTGTTTTATCGTCATGATTTATAATACTCGGAACACCGTCTCTGATGAGCGTGCCTGTTTTGGGGTCTATTTTAACTTCAACTGTATCTGGAACTTGTTTAATGCATACAACAATTTTCATGGTAAATCTCCTTTCTTAAATTAGTTTATACTCATAGAACCTGAAATTACCATTTTCATAGCTTCAGAAGTTCCTTCATAAATCTCTGTTATCTTTGCGTCCCTCATCATTCTTTCAACAGGATATTCTCTTGAGTATCCATATCCGCCAAACAACTGCACACAAGCCCTTGTTACTTCGTTTGCAGTTTCGGAAGCAAAAAGCTTAGCCATTGCTGCAAGAGGACCATATGCTTCATGGTTATCCTTTGCAACAGCTGCTCTCCATGTCATAAGCCTTGCAGCGTCAACCTTTGTCTGAAGCTCTGCAAGCTTAAATTGTGTATTCTGGAACTGGGAAATCCTTTTCCCAAACTGTTTTCTTTCTTTAACGTATTTTGTGGCTTCGTTGATAGCGCCTTGAGCAATTCCTACAGATTGAGCTGCAATACCGATTCTTCCGCCGTCAAGAGCCTTCATGGCTATTTTAAAGCCATCGCCTTCTTTTCCAAGCAAATTTGCAGCTGGGACGCGAACATTTTCATAAGCAACTTCACAGTTTGAAGCAGCTCTAATACCCATTCTCGGGATATTTGTTCCTACAGAAATTCCGGGCATTGTTCTTTCAACAACAAAAGCGGAAATGCCTTTTGTTCCTTTAGATTTATCAGTCATCACAAAAACAACAAATGTATCTGCAAAGCCTGAGTTTGTCGTAAATATTTTTGAACCGTTGATAATATAATCATCACCATCGCGGATAGCTTTTGTCTGCTGACCTGCCGCATCGGTTCCCGCATTAGGCTCTGTTAAGCTAAAACAGCCAACCTTGCTGCCGTCAACGAGAGGTCTTAAAAATTTTTGCTTTTGTTCTTCCGTTCCAAATTCAGAAATACAAGCGCAGCAAAGAGAGGTATGTACGGATATTGTAATACCTGTGCTTGCGTCCTGTTTTGAGACTTCTTCCATGCAAAGCGTATAGGATAATACGTCTGCACCTGATCCGCCGTATTCTTTACCATAAGGTATGCCAAGCATTCCATATCTCTGCATTTTAGCAAGAAGACTCATGTCATATTGTTCACATTCATCCATATCTCTAGCTATGGGCTTTATTTCGTTCTCGGCAAATTTTCTATACAGCTCCTGTTGAAGCAAATGCTGCTTTGATAATTTGAAATCCATTTATAACCCTCCTGTTAAAAATAATAAATAAAACCTTTAATTGATGGAACGGAAAATAAATACAAAAAAACTAGAAAAGTATAGTCCTTGTTTTTATTATATTTATCACCGTTATTATACTTTTAAAATAATATTAGCAAACTAATTACTAGCATGCAAAGTGTTATACAAGAGAATTTTATACTATCCGTAATATAATGTCAATACGTTTTAACCAATTACCAATTAAAAAAAATAAGCTGTTATATTAAGCTTGAAGATAAGCTATATTTTTATTGAGAAACTGCGGGATTTATGCAGATTTTTACAGATAAACCGCGTACTTTTTATATATTAAAATTAATACCCAAAAGGCCATAAGAGCATATCAAAAGATATGCTCTTATGGCCTTTAATGGTTAACTATAACCATATTTTATTTCCCACACCGGATAGAGCTAATATTCTTTACTTATTTTCATAATTTCAAAATCAGGTCTTTATATTTTTTATTTCCTTAATAAGCACCGGCAATATATTGTTGACATTTCCAACTATCCCAACATTAGAAACATCAAATATAGCGGCTTCTTCATCCTTGTTTATTGAAAAAATAAAATCAGAATCCCGCATTCCAGAAACGTGCTGTATTGCCCCCGACATTCCGCAGGCTATATAAAGCCTGGGTTTAACTATTTTCCCGGATTGACCTATCTGGTGCGATCTTGGTATCCAGCCTGATTCTATAGGAGCTCTTGTTGCTCCAACAGCCCCGCCAAAAAGAGCGGCAAGCTCATAAAGCATTTCAAAATTTTCTTTTGAGCCCATTCCTCTTCCGCCGGAAACTATGGTCACAGCATCCTCAAGATTAACAGCTTCCGTTATTTCGTTTACACTTTCAACCAGCGCAAAGCCTTTTGTTCCACAGATATCTGTTTTTTCTTCTGTTATATTGGCACGCTTTTCCGGGTCAAAATTAAGCTTTTTAAAAGCGCCCTTCTGAATAGTTCCTATTTTGGGAAAATTCCCTTCTATAACACAGTCGTAAAATATATTTCCTGAATATGCAGGGCATGTCCATAAAATATTGCCTTCGTTTAAAGAAAGCTTCACCGCATCAGATACCAGCAAACAGCATAGCTTTACCGAAAGGCAGGCTAAAAGCTCTTTCCCAAAGGATGTCCCCATGGCAATAACGGCAAAAGGCTTATATTCTTTTAAAAGCTCCTCTAATGCTGAAGCAGCAGCAGCTATATCATATTCCTTTATATCACTGCCAACAGATATTATGCTATCTGCGCCAAAGCCTGAAATTTCTTTTAAAACCTCGTCCCCACCAGCCTTAAACACTATGGCAACAGCCTTTTCTCCTTTTTCTCCTGCAATGAGTTTTGCGGCTGAAAGAGCCTCAAAGGACGACTTAACGGGTATCCCGTTTTTAGTTTCAATAATAACCCATATGTTTTTGTTTCCTTCGGTTACCATAGCTTTCTCTCCTTTAAAGCACACCCGCTTTAAGCATAATTTCAACTGCCTTCTTGACAGCTTCGGCGGCGTCTTTTTCTTTTATTTTTATTCCCGCTTCCCTCGTTTTTAAAGGATATATATCAATTATTTTGATAGAATTCATATTTTTAAAATCCGCTGCGGATATTTTAAGATCTGACGCAGAAAAAACCGGTATATCTGCTTTTCTCGCAGCTATTTTGCTTTTCATTGTGGGATACCTTGGATCATAATCCGGTTTTGTAACCGTAAACAGACAAGGAGTGCCTATTTCTATGATATTATATCCTTCTTCCGTCTCCTGCTTAACGGAAAGCCCCCTGCCTTTAGATGAAACCGCTATTATGTCCGAAACCATATTAAGCCCCATGGTTTCCGCAAGCTGCGCTCCCACAACACCGGAAGAAAAATCCGTGGATTCCCGACCGCAAAAAATTATATCAAATTTTGAGCCTAATGTTTCCTCGATTTTTGAAATAGCAGCCTTAAGCACTGTTGCTGTTGCAAAAGTGCCTATATCTGAGAAAATCTCATCACAAACAAGAAAACCTTTGTCTGCCCCAACAGAAAGGCAATTCCTTATGGCGTCTTTGGATTTTTCGTCCCCTATCGAAAGCACCGTTATATTGCCTTCGTTTGCTTCTTTAAACCTTGCCGCCATCTCCAAAGCGTATGTGTCAAATGCGTTGACAACCGGCGTTATGCCTGATATATCAGGAGAACCCGTGTTCTTGTCAAAGCAAACCTTAACAGCGTCATCGGGAACCTGTTTTATACAAACCAAAATTTCCATAGCCTACCTCCAGATTAAAATTTACCCATAACGCTGCTTGATATAACCATCCTTTGGATTTGATTCGTGCCCTCAAAAATCTGGAATATTTTTGCGTCACGCAAAAGCTTTTCAACGGGATATTCCCTTGAATAGCCATATCCGCCAAATATCTGGACAGCATCGCTTGCAACCTGAAAAGCAATGTCCGAAGCATAGCATTTTGCTATTGCCGATTCCTTGCTATAGCTTAATCCAAGCTCCTGAAGCCTAAGCGCATGAGAGGTCATCTGGCGCGCGGTTTCCGTTTTTATTTCCATATCGGCTATCATAAATTGTATAGCCTGGTTTTTCCCTATAGGCTTACCAAAGGTAACCCTTTCCTTCGCATATTTAACGGCTTCGTCTATTGCTCTCTGAGCTATGCCTACAGCTCCGCAGGCTATAAACGCCCTGGAAACATCAAGGGTTTTCATGGCAAGTTTAAAACCGTCACCTTCCTTGCCGATTATGTTTGAAGCCGGAATCCTCACGTCTTCAAATACAACGTCGCAGGTTGTGGAAGTTCTTATACCCATTTTGTTTTCATGGTTTCCAGTGCTTAAACCTTCCGCGCCTTTAAAAACAAGAAAAGCCGTCATGCCTTTAACTCCGGCTGATTTATCCGTCACGGCAGTCACCACAAAAAAATCCGCAACGCTGCCGTTTGTTATAAAGCATTTTCTGCCGTTTAAAACATATTCGCCGCCGTCTTTTACTGCTGTTGTTTTGGTAGACGAGACATCCGAGCCAGCCATAGGCTCTGTAACGCAAAATGCGCCATAGCCTCCGTCAACAATTATCTTGCAGCATTTTTGCTTCTGTTCTTCCGTACCCCCTAAAAACACAGTGTCTAAAGCAACGTCATTAACAAGCAAAGTTACGGCAAATCCTGCATCAGCTTTTGCCATTTCTTCATACATAGCAGCACAGCTTATTTTATCAAGCCCTATTCCGCCATATTCTTCTGGTATTGAAAGAATATTTAACTGCATCTTGGCAGCCTTATCATATATTGCTTTTGGCCATTCGCCTGAAATATCGTATTCTTTACACTGCTCCTTAACCTCTTTTTCGCAGAAATCCTTAACTGATTCAAGCAAATCCTTAGTTTCATCCGTTAAAATATAAGACATAAACCGGCCTCCTTAGTTATAATTTATGGCAAACTTTGCCTGGATTTAATATAAGGTTCGGATCAAAAACCTTTTTAATTCCAAACATCAAATCCATACTTGCTTTTCCGACGGTTTCCTCAAGGTATTCCATTTTAACGCGTCCTATTCCATGCTCCCCTGAAACAAGACCTCCCATTTCCTTTGCTTTCTCATACAAATTATCCATAACATTTTTGGATTTTAATGTCCATTCTTCGTCTGAAAGCTCATCTTTAAACGGATAAATATGCAGGTTGCCGTCTCCGGCATGACCAAAGCCCATTATCCTTACATTGTGTTTTTCGGAAAGCTCCTTAAGATATGAAAAATATTCGGCTATTTTGTTTATAGGCACAACAACATCGCATTCCTCAATTTCAGGAGTTATAGCCAATATTGCCTTGAAAAACGAGCTTCTAGCCGTCCAAGCATTCCTTTTGAGTTCCGGAGTGTCTGCAACCAAAACATCTATCGCTCCTTCATCAAGCATAATTTCAGAAGCCCTTTCCATTGTGTCGTTAAGAATATCCTCTGAATTGCCGTCAAACGTAATGAGCAGATAGGCTTTTGCAGAAACTCCATTGATAACCTTCGGAAAAACCGTTTTTTCAAGATATGCTTCCGTTGCTTCAACAATATCCCTGCCCATAAACTCAAGTGCCTGCGGATTAAGCCCACTCATTAAAAGCTTTGGCACAGTTTTTATTCCCGTATAAAGGTCTTCAAAAGGAACTATCAAGCTTACGGTTTCTTTAGGCATAGGTATAAGCTTAAGCGTAAGCTCAGCTATTACTCCGAGAGTGCCTTCAGAGCCTATAATAAGGCTTAACAAACTATAGCCGGAGCTGGATTTTGCAACATTCCGCCCAAAATTTAATATCTCACCTGTGGGAAGGACAACCTTGGCGGATTTCACATAATCCCTTGTAACCCCATATTTAACAGCCCTCATCCCTCCTGCATTTGTTGATACATTCCCTCCAAGCGTTGCCAGCTTTTCACCCGGGTCAGGAGGATAAAAAAGCCCATACTTTGCGGAGTCCTCTGAAAGATCATTTAAAAGGACACCCGGCTCAACCCTAACCGTAAAGTTTTCAAGATCATACTCAAGTATTTTATTCATCCTCTTAATTGACAAAACTATCCCGCCAAATATAGGGACGGCGCCTCCTGCAAGCCCTGTCCCAGCACCCCTGGCGGTTAACGGAATCAAATTATCGTTGCAAAGCTTAAGTACTTTTGAAATTTCATCGGCAGAAACTGCCTCAACCACTGCCTCCGGGAACTTTTTGCCATAAGCAGGCATTTCATCATGGCAATAGTCATCGTTGATATCTTCTCCGAAAAAAACTCTGCCAGGAGCAATTTCTTTAAGCTTATTCAAGATTTCAGGTGTTACTTTGTTATAACCCATAAGATTTATCCCCGACCTTCTGATTTTTTAATTAAACCGGCTTTTAAAAATATATATTTTATGATAACCGAAAATTACCATCAATTCAAGGGAAAGCAGTTTAAACATATATTTTAAATCGGATGCTCCCTAATTATATTCTTAACTTTAACAATTATAAAATACAAAAGCAAATCTTCCGCCACCGTTTTCATTAAAACTTATGTGCTAAGCATTAACTTTCCAGCCATTTAATAAATATTGTGCAAGTTCTTCTTTGTTTATGGTATACTTATATGCAAATAAAAACATCGTGAAATTTTGATATATTAAAAATACGAGGTGTTTTAAACATGTTTGAAAGAAAAAAGAGAAATTCCGCAAGAGAGCGCCTTATATTAGCAGGAATAGCAGAAATCGAAAAAAACGGAGTCAAAGATTTTTCTATGCGTAAGGTTGCCGAAAGCTGCTCAGTGTCCTGTGCAACGCCCTATAAACATTTTAAAGACAAACAGGCTTTTATTGCGGAAATAATAAAATATGTAAACAAAATCTGGTATGAACGTCAGCTTGAAATAAAGGGGAAATATCCTGACGACGTAAAACTTTTGCTTACGGAAACAAGCGTTGAATATATACGTTTTTTGTTGCTTAACCCTCATTTCCGTTCAATAATAATGCTTAAAGATGAAAATATGACTGAGGATCAGGTACATGAAAAATCTAAAATAAGCAATTTCTCAATGGAACTTATAAATCGTTATTGTGCTGAAATTAAAATGCCCGAAGAGGTTAAAATTATAAAAACCTTTATAATCCGTTCTCTAATATATGGCGCAGCTCTTATGATTGATAACGGAGAAATTACATACAGCGAAAAAAATATCGGATACATCCGAAAAATTATAGAACGCGAATTTAATATGGATTGGAAAGGCGATCCTACATTTGACATTTTGTGGAAAATGTGATATTATATTATATGGTTAACGGCGTTAACCATATTGTTATTTTCTAAGGAGCATAAACTAATATGATAAGAACAAAGCTTAAAGACAGGGTTTTGCCTGAATACACCCATAAAGAAGAAATGATTAATATGATATCCCATATAGTCGGCGGCGGAATGGGCATTGTAGTAACCGCGCTATGTGTTGTTATAGGCGTTTTGCATCATAATGCTTATTCTGTAGTTGGAGGAGCTATTTTTGGAGCTACGATGATACTTTTATATACCATGTCTGCAATTTACCATGGGCTTAACCCAGATAAAATGTCTAAAAAAATTTTTCAGGTTTTTGACCACTGCGCAATTTTTTTGCTTATAGCAGGAACCTACACTCCCCTAACCCTTTGCCCAATAAGAAGCTATAACCCGGCTCTCGGCTGGTCTATATTTGGGATCGTATGGGGCATGGCAGTCTTAGGCATAGTTTTTAATTCTATTGACCTTAAAAAATACCGTAAATTTTCAATGGTTTGCTATCTTGGGATGGGCTGGTGCATAATTATAACCATCGGCGATCTTGTAAAAATGTTTTCTGTACCTGCTTTAGTATTCCTTGTTTTAGGCGGGCTTTCTTACACAATCGGTTCTGTTCTATATGTGGTAGGCAAAAAGAAAAAATATATGCATTCCCTCTTTCATTTCTTCGTGGTTTTAGGCAGTCTGCTTCATTCACTTCTTATAATGCTTTATGTGCTTTAAACAATAAAATACAAAATAAAAGCGGCAGCAAATTAAAATTTGCTGCCGCTTTTATTTTGTATTTTATTTAATAAACGCATCCCAGAAATACAGCAGTATTTTTGCCGCTTCACCACGGGTTATAGGGTCCTTTGCATCAAGGTTACCAAGGTTGTCGGTTATATTTATATTGTTGCCAACAGCCCAATCCATAGCGTCTTTTGCCCAGCTGCTAACATAAGCATAATCAGGATATTCAAGGATTCCTCCTTTTTCCCATTCAGAGCTAAAGTTGCTTTCTTTTGCAAGACGATAAAGCATAGATATTGCTTGCTCATGGGTTACAGGCTCGGAAGGTGCAAAATGCTTGCTGTCTACTCCGCTGGCATAGCCGTTGTCTACTGCCCATGCAACTGCATTGTAATATTTTGAATCTTTCGGCACATCTTCAAACTCGCTTGTACCCTGTATTATTTCATTTGGTCTTATCTTCTGGAAAAGACTAGCTAAAGCCATAATAAAATCTGCTCTCGTAACATCTGAAAAAGGCTCAAACTTGGTTTCGCTTACACCGGATAATAAGCCATTGCTATAAACGAATACAACGGCTTCCCTATATCTTGAGCCGGTAACTATATCGGTGAAAGGAAGTTTTTCTGCTTTTAAAGAAACCGTAAATATTGATTTTGCAAAAGCATCGCAGACATAAAGCGTTTCACCCGAAATATAAAGGCCTCTGGGGGATATAGGATATATGTCCCCTCCCAACGGGTTTGCGCTTATTACGGTTGAAACAATTCCGCTTTTAATCTTACGTACCGCGCTGTTTCCTGTATCCGCAACGTATATAGTTCCTTCGTCGTCAACGGTTATTCCTTGAGGATTGGAAAACTTAGCAGCCGAAACATTCCCATTCACGTAATCTCCCGAGTAAAACTCTACGGAGTTTGCTTTTGCAAAACCGCCTGATATGGTTGTAACCTTACCGTTTTCTATTTTGCATATACGATGGTTTCCGCTGTCACAAACATAAAGCACGTCGTCTTTATAATACAAGCCTGTAGGCTCGCGGAAAGCGGCTTTTTTAACATCTCCGTCCGTACAGCCCTCTTTTGTCCCCGCAAAGGTTGTTACAGTCCCTGATTTATCCATTTTTCTTATTACATTATTCCCCGTATCAGCTATGTAAAGATTGCCTTTCTCGTCTGACGCAAGGCCTGTAGGCCCATTAAATACAGCTTTTATGCCAAATTCATTTTTAAAGCCTGCCTCCCCGCTTCCTACAAATGTTTTAACGCTGCTTTTTGTTGCATAGCGTATAACATTATTTTCGGTATCGCTTACGGCAAATCCGCTAAGATATGGAACTATTCCCCATGGAGAGGCGAAAAGAGCTTTTTCAGCCACGGAATCGTTATATCCGCCAAAGGTCTGCCCGTAAATATCATCCGTATTCATTGTTCCGACAAAAGGCAAAATTCCTTTTTCGTTTATGCTCCATAAAATTTTATAGTATACATCAGATACGACAATATCTCCGCTTTTTGTCATGGCTATTCCAGATGCTCCGCCTATGTTTAATACTCCTGTAAAAAATGGGGCATCTTCCTCAGAGGAACTGTTTGTATCGGCAAAAACATTGGCCCCCGACGAAAGTATCATTGTAACCATTAAAAACAAAGCAAGAATTTTCTTTTTCATTCTCTCGCACCTCCGGTGTTGTTTTCTGTGAAACCGTTTAATCTTAATATCTCAAATCCTTCCGATTTTCCTTTAAGCTTAATCGAATCCCCTAAAGACACGGCTATTATGCGCCCTTTAAGGGCATCTGCAACTGCCCGGCTTATATATATTTCTCCAGCCGGAGCGTTTGACTCAAGCCTTGCAGCAGTATTAACCGTATCACCTATAGCAGTAAAATCCATACGCATTTTTGTACCTATATTCCCGACAACCGCAGGACCGCAATGCACTCCTATACCAAACGATATTGTATACCCAAATTCAATTTCCAGCTCCTTAGATAATTCTCTTGAAGCGCTGACCATGTCAAAAGCGGCTTTGCACGCTTTATATATGTAATCTTCCTGGAAAAGCGGCGAATTCCATATGGCCATTGCAGAGTCCCCGATAAATTTATCAAGCGTACCATTGTTTGCAATAATACAATCGGTTGCAAGCGAAAGGTATTTATTAAGGATTTCTACAACCTGCGTGGGTTTAAGCGTTTCAGACATTGTGGTAAATCCTCTTATATCAACAAAGAGAACCGCTATATCCGTAAGCTTTCCCCCAAGACCCAAGGAACTTTCATCTTCTTTTAATATCTCACCCACAACTTCCGGAGCAACATATCTTTTGAAGGTGTTTGTAATACGCCTTTTTTCAAGCGTTGCACGTACATAGTTTACTGCAACTGAAGCCACATAAAATATGGTTACAGAAAGCGGTATCCAAAGAGGACGTAAAACCATGCCTTTTTTATATGCTAAAACACATACGCCCAAATAGCCGCCCGATATTAAAAGCCAAACCATTGTCGACCATTTGATTTTAAGCTTCCTGAAGAAAAGAAGCGCTATAAAACTTACTAAAAATAAAGAAATAAGCTGCAAAATATTATTTACTTCTGTTTTAAAATCCTTATTTATAAGAGCCGTTATTACATTTGCCTGAACTTCAACCCCATACATAAGGCTCGCATGGTCTATGGCAGAAAGAACATAGTCCGATAAACCGGAAGCATAAGGACCTATAAGCACTATTTTGCCATCATAAACCGAAGGATCTATGTCTCCATTTAAGAGGTCTGTTATTGAATATCCTCCGCTAAAGCCTCCCGGCAAAGCCGAGTATGAAAGATACCATCTATAACGGTCGTCCGTTTTTGGCTCTTTATCTATACCAGAAAGCCCTGCCACCTCTGCATATTTTCTGTATACCTCAAGACCGAATGACGAGATTTTCCTTCCGTCAGGCAGCTCTATATATAATATAGAATGGCGCAGGATTCCATCTTTATCATACATGGCATTTATATGCCCGCAGGTTGAGTTTTCTTTAAGCGCAGGAAACGGTTCATCAAAAGTGATAACCGAATAACCATCCATAAAAAAGGAATCTTCTAGGGTAATAAGCGTCGAGCCAAATTCAGCGGCGGATGCAACAACAACATTGTCATATGCTCCTGCCGACTCGGCAAGCCATGCATCGGCATCAGGATTGCCGCTTTCTCCTGCATATAAAATATCTACTCCTATAACGGCTGGACGCGAATATCCATTGCCATTAAGCTCATCAAGAGCCATAGCCATTATCTCGCGTCCCCATGTATTGTAAGGGCCTATATCATCCAAAGCGCGTTGGTCTATATTTATAAGCACAATATCATCGTCAAGGACTTTCGGCTTTTGATAGAGCTTGTCGGCCATATTGCATTCGCTTTCGTTGAAAAGCCCCATAGCAGCAACCGCCGTCACGGCGGCGGTTGCTATTAATAAAACTCCAATTTTTTTAAATAATCCTTTTTTCATAGTCATTTTAAATTATTTTTATTCAGTTATCATGCCTTGTGCAGGCGGTGTCGGATTAAGCGTTCCACCCGTATTCGTATAGGTTGCCCCATCGGTTATATTCTGTAAGATACAGCATCTTGCCGATGCTCCCGCGCTTATCGTCCCAGATGCAAACGTGAAGTTGCTTCCTCCGTTAGAGATATATACGCCTATTGAATTAACTCCGGTTACACTTATTGACCCGCCACTCATATCCATATTGCTTTGATCAAGAAGCGCAAGGGTATACCCATCTGCAGAGGATTCATATGTTCCACCGTTAATCGTAAGGCTCGACTGCTCTGTTGCAAACAACGGAAGCGTCGTGCTTGTCGTTGAAATCGTTCCGTCTCCGTTTACTGTAAGGCTTGCAGATGCTTGGATATCTATATTAAGCCCAAGATTAATGCTTCCTTCGTTTTGAATAATTACTGTGGCCGGAGAAGCTCCATCGCCTACGGTTATTCCATCGGTAATTGTAAGCGTTACCCCAGAGTTAACGGTTAATGTTCCTGATGTTATCTCAAGGAAATCACCGGTTACGTCTGCCAATACAGTAAAGCCGTCGCCAGCATACACAGCCTCAAATGCAGCCCAAGAGCTATATGTTGTTCCGCCATAAGATATTAAGCTCGGAGCTGATGGGGTGCTTTCTTCACTGTCTTGGCTCAGATTTGTTTTGCTGCTATCAAAAACCGGGATTACATTTTCTGTTCCTCCCGTAACTCTCTTTTCACTTTTAAGCGAATCTTCTATCGCTTCCTGCTGCTTTTTAAGCTCCTTTTGCTCAGCAGCAAGGCGTGCAGCTGCGTCCTTCGTAAGCTCTTTAACGTCTATTATGGAAGAATCAAGCCTATTTCTAAGCTCTTCTCTTGCAGCAAATTCAACGCCAACAAAAGGAGGAACCTCCGCCTCTTTAAGCTCTGTTATTTTTACGTCTATTTCCTGATCAATGCGAGTTTCGTCTTCAAGCAAAGTAGTTGTAAGCGTTTGCCCCACTGTTAAAGAATAATCGGAATATACCTCTGTTTCCGGATCTACAACCGAAACCTCAACAGTGCCTTCAAGCATATAAAGAATGCTGTTAAACTGGTCTACAATTGAAACAACACCCATTGTTCCTCGGATTCCAGTTACCATTGTGGACGTACGGATATTTAAACTGGAGTCTTCAGAAACGGGGCTTGAAACGTCAAAGAAAAGGTCTCCGCTTTTAAGCAAAACTTCAAGCTTGTTTCCATTCTTCTTAACCTCTACGGATGAAACAGCATCCAGCTTAATAGCTTTTGAACTGTCAAGGCTTATATAAGCAAAGCTACTTATCCCTGTTGTTATCGTATAACCGTTATAAAGTATCATTCCATCTGAAGTCGTAATTTCTTTACCGTTTTTGTTTGTAACAGTAACGGTTCCCTCCGTTTTTTCAAGCCTGAGAGAGGTTCCCGATGCTGTTTCCGCCAACGTCGGAAGGACAGAATTGATTATGAGCGCTAATGCTAATAACATTGCCGTAAATACCTTTTTCACCATAATTATATTCCCCCGTTAAAATCAGTCTTTTTCCCAGGCGCGGCTTTCTTCAAACCAGCCAAGAATCTTTGTATCAATTTGACCTTCAAGAGCCATGGATGACAATATGCTTAAGGTTTTTTCAACTGTCATCGGAGCTTTATATGGCCTGTCTCTCGCCGTAAGGGCATCAAACACATCAAGAATTGTAAGAAGCCGCACTTCTCTTGGAATCTCATCGCCTTTTAAACCCAAAGGATAACCTTCTCCGTTTAAAAGCTCATGATGTGCTCCTGCCCATTCAGGAACTTTTTTATATTTTTTGGAAAATGCCATCTCGTCCAACATTTTAGACGTCATTAAAACATGGCTTTCCATTATTTTTCGTTCATCAGGTGTAAGCGTACCTTTGCGAACCAACAGGAAATTAAGCTCTTCTGGAGAAAGCCATGGCCTTTCTTCCCCATTTTCATCTTCATACGTCATTTTGCCAAGCTCCCGAATTTTTTCAAAAAGCTCCTCGTTCAAAAACGGAGCCATATTTGCCTTTTCTATCAAAATATCGGCGTTATGCAGCTTGTCTTTTATATCCCCGGCCTTTTCCGCACTTATATTTCCGTTTAATAACGCTATCTCGGTTAAAAGGTCTATAACCTGAAAACGGTGTTTTACGCTTGATATAAAAACACCTAGGCGGCTGCTTTTATCCATAACTTCAAGAGGAATAACAAGTTTTCCAACATCGTGCAGCCAAATGCTCATTAAAAACTGGTGTTTTTCATCTTCTGTAAATGTCCAATCTTTTTTGCTTTCTCCATTTAGCCAATTTATAAATTTTTCACCATATCTAACCATGTTTCTTGTATGGTTTGCATTATATGGAGTTCTGGCGTCTATAGCTGTTGACATAACTCGAACAAAGGAATCCAGAGTCTCCGAAATCTCCTTTGCATAGTTCATCTTTGTAAGGCTTATTGCAGCCTGGGAAGCTAAAGACGATATAACCAGCTCAAACTCCGGATTAAACGGTATTATTTTCCCTGATTCGTCCTGGGCGTTTATAAGCTGAAGTACTCCTATTACATCCCCATAATCGTCTTCCATAGGTACAACAAGCATGGATTTTGTTTTATAGCCGGTAATTGCATCATACTTTCTGGGCCCCGAAAAATCATACAACAGGTTCTCATATACATCAGGAAGATTTATAAGCTTTTTATCTATCGCGGCACAGGAGCACACGTTACTCCTAGACATTTTAACGGGAGAAAGCGAAATAATGTCGTTTCCTCCCTTATAAACGCCTTTTGACTTTGTAACCATTATTTTAAATTTTAATCCTTCTTCGGTATTTATATATAAGGTTCCGCCGTCGCAATCCGTTATATCCATAGCCGCGTCAAGTATAATTTGAAGCAGACGGTTTGAATCTTTTTCGCTGGAAAGAGAAACTCCTATTTCAAGAAGTTGTTTAATGTCTAAACCACTCATAAAATTATCTCCTCTTGGCTACGTGCAAAAAAGCAATTTCTTTCAAGTTTCAAAGAAGCAGCATCAAGTTCACTGTCGGTTCGCCATGGATCATGGTGAAACAAAGCCGTTTCCCTTGAGTTTGAAATAGCACCTATATAAGCTGCCTGCTCATATGACGAATGGCCCCATCCTTTTCTGTATTTAAATTCATAGTCTGTATATTGGGCATCGCAAATTAAAAGAGAAGAATCCTTTGCAAAATAAGCAAGCTCTTCTATTGACTCGGGAGTTGCTTCAAAATCCGTAGCATAAACCACACAAACACCGTCGCTTGAAAGGCGGTATATCGTTGAACCGTTTGGATGGTTTGATTCCATTGTGTCTACAGAAACATCATTGATTTTAAAGTTTTCTGAAATATCATAAAATTTTATATCGGAAGGCAACATAGAGATATTTACTGGCCAAAGAGGCTCAGAAAGCACAAGCTCCGCCTGGTCTCTTGCAGACAAACATCCTCTACGCTCGGCATATAAAGATATTTTACGCTTTTCCTGATATAAAGGAGAAAAAGAAGGCAACCCAAGCAAATGATCCAAATGAGGATGGCTTATTAAAATTGAAATCGGAGAACCATATGGGATATATGATTCCGCATTTTTTATCCCGCTCCCGGCATCAAGTATTATATTTGTATCTCCAAATTTAACAAGCACGCAGGAAGTTTCTCCACCATATTTCAAAAAATCTTTCCCGCTAACAGGAGTTGAGCCTCGGGCGCCAAGAAATACGGCTTTATTAATCCTGTTCATTATAATCCTCCAACAACAATAATGTAAAAAACAGCATATTTTTATAATATCATACAAATTTTTGGTTGTATATACCAAAACCTAAAATTTAAACATGAAAATCTGTAATATTTACCAAAAAAGAGCTGCAAAAAGGTACAAATTTAATATTAATTGATATTATTATGTTGTTTTTGTAACCAATATTTTTATGTATCAACTTATGCTCCAATCTATTTGGTTTTACTTTAAATATTTATTTGGACAACTTATCCTTTTCATCTGAAAAAAATTCAATTTTCCCACATGCCGGGCATAAAAATATTTCAACGGCCAATGACCCGGAAAAAAGATTCCCCAGCGTCCCTGTTAAAAACCCAACATGACCAAGCTGAATGTCTTCTTTTCCCAAAAATTTCATTTCGGAATTGCAACGTAAGCAATTCATATACATACCTCCTAAATTTTAATAATCCACTTAATTATATTAAAAACCAGCATGCGAAAACAAGCATAATTTTAAGCCTGATATATATTATAATACCCGGGGCTTAAAACAATTCAAAATTATTTAGATAAAATATCTTTTGTATTTGCATCAATATGTTAAAATAAGCTTTACCGCCGTTTTATAGCCTACCAAAAAAGCACTTCGTCTCTCCATCTGCAGCATTTCCACAAGCATCTCATAAGCATCGTTTTCCTTTTCGGCATCCTTGATAAGGGATATGTATTCCTTATAGAATTTTTCATAAGCTTTATCCATTTCGGCAAACCTAAAAAACTCGGGTTCTTCACTTGAATCCATCATTTCAAACAAACGCTCTACATCCATTTTTTACCTTCCCCCTTATTTTAATTGTTTATTCTCCCTGATCTTTAGAAAAAGCGTTCCTCATCTCCCAAATTTTTGCTCCATTTATTCTTTAAAATTATTGTTCTGTTTTGTATAAAATTTTTAGATAAAATATACCGCGAAGCTTTTATCAACATATCGTTGATGAAAATATATCATCCTTCTGTATATTTGTCAATAATAAATCAACTAATTGTTAATAATATTGAAAGACAACATATTGTTGATATAATAAAATAAAGGGGGAATAAATATGATTAATAAAAGACTGGGTGATTTGGTTGTGAGTTCCGGGAAAACTCAATTTCAGATAGCAAAAGAGCTTAACATAAGCCCTCAAAGATTTAATTTTTACGTAACGGGGAAAAGAGAGCCCGACAACGAAATGTTAAATTCTTTGGCAAATTATTTTAGTGTTTCGGCAGATTATTTGCTGGGCCGCAGCTCAAAAAAAGAGCCCGCCAAAAAAGACGGCGAGCCCAAAACAAATACTGTTAAAATAGCAGGGCGCGATGGAACCTTTGTTGAAAAAAAGCTTTCAGACGACCAGATAAATGCCCTTAAATTAATAATTGAGCAAATGCCCGATGCGACAGATCCAAGGTTATAATTTGTTTTTTTTTATATAATCCTTAAACTGTTCATATACCTGTTTTTCTAAATTAGACGTAAAAAATTTATTTATCTTATACAGGTCTTTCATCCGTTCAATCCGGTATTCTGCTGCTTTCCGGCTTATATCGCAAAGCTTCATTATATCTTCCACCGTCTTTGCGTTGCAACCCCACAATACGCAAGCGGGAGCTAGAAGCCTTGAAGCAAATATGTTTGCGGCAGTTTCAATAGGGTTATCCCTTGGGTCAGGCTCACGGTTTATAAGCTGATACTCCCCAACATGGCCTAAAAGTATATGCCCAAGCTCATGTGCCGCCGTAAACCTCTGGCGTGAAATAGCAGCGTTTGAATTTATATAGATCGTGGGTTTACCATCAATTATTGTTGAATATCCGTCATCTAAATTATGCGAAGTATATAACTTTATATCAATACCCATATTGCCGCATAAAACACCGATCCGCACAGGTAATTCTCTCACCTCCTCTTTTAGTAATATCTCCCAAGATAAATCCCTTGACATTTTATAATTTTTATATGTCATACAATCACCTCTATTTTATTGTAGAGGCACGAAAACAAAAAAAATACAACATGGTTTTAAGGGACGATTAAAAAACCTGCCTAAAGCATTAGGCAGGTCAACTAGTGGTTTTATATACACATATTTTTTTAGGCGGCATATATTTCCTGAAAATTATAAAGCCTACAGGCTTTTTTCAGAAATACAAGAACACAAAGCCTGCCGTTCTTTATTCGTACTATTGACATTTTACTCCAAAATAGTATAATCATATTCATCCGCGGGTGTAGTTCAATGGCAGAACGTCAGCTTCCCAAGCTGAACACGTGAGTTCGATTCTCATCACCCGCTTATTTTTGTGCCTCTAAGTGCTTTTGCACATATGGTATTACATTATGGATAACTATTAAGGCGTGAATGATTAAAACAGATACCGTTATGAAAAATATATCAACTTACCTTTGGCAAAAAACATATTGAAGCATATAGTACAGTTACGGTTTTTATGGAAAGTTTAATGTTTGATACTTCTCTTGTCCTGTGCTTACAGGGCTTTTGTTTATATTTTGTATAATATTCCGTTTAGTGTAATAGTCTGAAATATTATAAAAGCATCTGTTTTTTAATATTTTCTGTACAATGCAAAAAAGGGGAAAGCCCTGAAATTCAAAAATTTTGAATTTCAGGGCTTAATTTAGTGGAGATGAGGAGAATCGAACTCCTGTCCGAAAACCCATCCGTATGAACTTCTCCCATCACAGTCGGTTATTTAAAATTCCCTCCACCTGCCGTCAACCAACAGACTGCAGGCTTTGGTAGCTTCATAGTTCTTTTTTTACCTCAAAGCTTTGGCAAAAAAGTTCCCCGTATAGTCGATGCCGGACTCCATGTCTACAGGAAAACAAGGGCCGACAGCAGCTTTAATTAAGCTGCAACGTAATTTAATTCGTTGTCGTTTATTTTAAATTTTTCCGGCTTAGTACGCAGTTACCGGTCTGCGGATGGCTATCCAATACTTCAAAATCCCCGTCGAAACCATTACATCCCCATGACATGAATATATACGTTGATTTCAGGCTAAAGGTTTAAGTTTTGAATCTTAAATTCTTTTTCCGCCTGACGTCTTTGATCGCTCTTTGCTATGGATTCCCGCTTATCATAAATCTTTTTGCCCTTTGCAATAGCTATATCAAGCTTAACAAGGCTTCCGTCAAAATATATCTTAAGCGGAACAACAGTATATCCTGTCGCGGTTATTGCACCTAAAATCTTGTTTATTTCGCTTTTATGGAGCAGCAGTTTTCTTGTTCTTAAAGGGTCTTTATTAAATATATTTCCCTTCTCATATGGGCTTATATTCATATTATGAATATAAGCTTCCCTGCCCTCTATTTTGATATAGCTTTCTTTAAGGCTACACTTTCCTTCTCTTAAAGATTTAACCTCAGTTCCGACAAGAGCTATCCCTGCCTGAAAGGTTTCATCTATAAAATACTCATGATATGCTTTCTTATTTTGGGCTATAAGCCTCATCTTAAATTCCTTTGCCATAAAAGCACCTCAAAACATAAATAACAAAACCAACGCTTTTCTTAAATAAGTATATCATAACTTGCATAAAAAAGAAAATATATTTGAATCACAAAATTTGACATGCAAAACATTTAAGATATAAAAATTAATATATTATGTTGTATTAAATCTATTTTATAATTCTTTTAACACCTAAGATTTTTGTTTTCTATATGCAACCCCAGGTCAGATTTTCATGATGTTAAGCAGTCTTATCCGCGACGATTACAAGAGATTGCCGTTTACATTTATGGGTAAATCCACCTGTTCAGACGCATGGGTTAAAACATTCATTACCGGAGAGCCGGGGCTTTCAATTTCATGCTTTACAAAAAAAATTAGCAGGGTTTCTAATGACCAAATGCTTATAACCGTTACGCCTAAAGATCTTGTAAAAATAGCTGATGAACTTGAAAGCTTACATAAGACCGGATTAAGATACCCAATGGCAGCATACAGCAGCTACAACAGACGTAAAATACGGTCTTCCCCCACATTATTACGATTGTTAAAAAAAATTTAGTGCCTCAGCTTTCTAAAAAAGCTGAGGCACTTTATATAACTAAGCCACATCTTGTTTTCCCTGCAAAGTATCAGCCTATACTTTCATACATGTTGGCGGCTTCTTCTTTTCTGGGGTTTTCGGCTACGGATAAAACCTTTAGCTTTGTAATATTACTTCCAAACCTTATTTCTATTATATCATCTATTTTAACCTCTGCTCCGGCTTTTGCCGTTTTTCCGTTTATTGAAACACGACCCCCATCGCAGGCTTCGTTTGCAACCGTACGCCTTTTAATTATCCTTGAAACCTTAAGATACTTATCCAAACGCATTTTTAAAAGCTCCTTCTTTAAAATCAATCAAAAGCATTATATCAAAAAACAAAGCCTTTTTCTATGAAAAAATAAAGGCAAATAAAAAATCCACACTAAAAAGTATGGATTTTTATGCGTGTTTTTGTTTTAAAACATTAGTTAATGGAATCCTTTAAAACTTTTCCTGCCTTAAATCTTGGAGCCTTTGAAGCTGGAATAGGCATTGGATCGCCTGTTTGAGGATTTCTTCCCTCACGGGCAGCTCTTTTTGCGACGTCAAATGTGCCAAAGCCAACTAACTGAACCTTTCCATCTTTTTCCAATTCTTCTGTAACTACTTCTTCAAAAGCCTTTAAAGCTTTCTCTGCATCTTTCTTGCTCATATCAGCTTTTGCTGCCATGGCTGCTACTAAATCTGACTTATTCATTCAAATTCCTCCTCTGTTGATATGTTAATAATATACTAACCATATTAAACTTGAGATTTTTTAGCTTCTTCCCAAAGCAAATTTATATCTTCATAGGTAAGCCTTGATATCTCAATCCCCTTTTGCAAGGCAAAGGTTTCAATATACTCAAATCTATTTATAAACTTTTCTATCGAATTTGTCAAGGAAAACTCTGGATTAATTTTAAAAAATCTCGATATGTTTACCGCAGAAAACAACAAATCTCCAAACTCCTCGCTTATATTCCCGTTTTTTCTTCTTATTCCTGCCATAAGTTCGTTTATTTCTTCAAAAAATTTTCCTATGGCTTCTTCAGAATCCTTAAATTCAAAATTATATTCAGCCACCTTTTTTTGAACTTTTTGAGCTCTTATAAGAGCCGGAAGAGACTTTGGAATATTTCTTAAAACTTCAGTTTGAGTTTCATAACCCTTTTCTTTTTTCTTGTTTCTTTCCCAGGTATCTAAAACCTCACTAGGGGTTTCGGCCTTGTCCGTACCAAAAATATGGGTGTGCCGGCTTATCATCTTGTTACATACTCCGTTTATAACATCATCAAGCGTAAATTCACCGGCTTCTTCAGCTATACGCGCATGGAAAACAACCTGCAAAAGCACGTCTCCAAGCTCTTCACAAAGATTTCCCATATTTTTATTGTTTATAGCGTCAACCGCTTCATAGGCTTCTTCTATCATGCTTATCCTTAAAGATTCATGAGTTTGCACTCTATCCCAAGGGCAGCCTCCTTCGCCTCTAAGCCTTTTTATTATATCAATGAAATCTGAAAAATCGTATTTTTTATTATCCATGCCTTAGCTCCTTAAATGTAGTATTACATTAAAAGATTATACCACTTTCTAAGCCTTAAAAACACCTTTTTGTTTCTTTTTTAAATCAGCCTAAAACATTGATAATTAAAAATAAAATTGATATAATGATAACAACTTACGGTTAAAGTTAAAAATAGCATGGGAAAATCAATTTAAGAAAAGAGGCAATAGAATGTACAAAATAGTTGACAAAAAAGAGCTTAACCAAACGGTGACTCTCCTTGAGGTTGAGGCTTCTTTTATTGCAAAAAAAGCTAAGGCCGGCCAGTTTATAATTTTAAGAATAGATTCCTTAGGAGAAAGAATCCCTCTTACAATTGCAGACTATGACCGTGAAAAAGGAACAGTTACAATCATCTTTCAGAAAGTAGGCCTTACAACAAACCTTTTGGGCGGTCTTAATATCGGAGATTATATCGAAGATTTCTCCGGGCCTTTAGGAACACCAACAAAGCTTGACGGCTATAAACGCGTTGCTGTTGTGGGTGGCGGCGTTGGCTGTGCAATAGCTTATCCTCAGGCAAAAGCCCTCTTTAAAATGGGAGTAAATGTTGATGTTATCGCAGGATTCCGAAACAAAGACATAGTTATTCTTGAAAACGAAATGAAAGCTGTGTCCACAAACTTTTATCTAACAACAGACGACGGAAGCTACGGTGAAAAAGGTTTTGTTACAGATAAGCTTAAATCCCTGATCCTTTCCGGGAATAAATATGATGCCGTTATAGCTATAGGTCCTATTCCTATGATGAAGTTTGTTTCGCTCGTAACCAAGGAATTCGGAATAAAAACAATTGTAAGCTTAAACCCCATAATGATAGACGGAACAGGTATGTGCGGCGGCTGCCGTGTTACCGTTGGCGGCGAAACAAAGTTTGCTTGTGTTGACGGTCCGGATTTTGACGGGCATTTGGTTGACTTTGACGAGCTTATGAGAAGAAATTCTTTCTACAAGGAAAGAGAGCATGAAACCAATGAAACCCATATCTGTCGACTCACAGGAGCTAACAGAAATTTATAATCTGAAAGCATAACGGAGGAATTGCATTATGAATAAAAGTCTTGAAAAAACAAAAATGCCTGAACAGGCTCCAGATATAAGGAATAAAAATTTTTCCGAGGTCGCTCTTGGATATACTGAAGAAATGGCCATAAATGAAGCCAAAAGATGTGCAAACTGCAAAAACATGCCTTGCGTTTCGGGCTGCCCCGTTAATGTAAGAATACCTGAATTTGTAGCTAAAGTGGCTTCGGGTGAATTTGAAGCCGCTTATGATATAATCGTATCCACAAATGCCCTGCCTGCAATATGCGGGCGCGTATGTCCCCAGGAGAGTCAATGCGAAAGCTTTTGCATAAGGGGCAAAAACGGCGAACCTGTAGCTATAGGTCGCCTTGAAAGGTTTGTTGCCGATTATCACATGGCAAATTCAAACGATAACGTCATTGTTCCGGAAAAAAACGGAACAAAGGTTGCCGTTATAGGCTCCGGGCCTTCCGGGCTTGCCTGCGCGGGAGACCTTGCAAAACTTGGATATGATGTTACAATATTTGAAGCTTTCCATACTCCGGGAGGGGTTTTAGTTTATGGAATCCCTGAATTCCGTCTGCCTAAGGCCATAGTTGCAAAAGAAATTAAAAAGCTTCAGGATATGGGTGTTAAAATAATGAAAAACATGGTGATAGGGAAGGTTCTTTCCATAGACGAGCTTATAGACGATATGAATTTTAAAGCCATATTTATAGGATCAGGAGCAGGCTTGCCCTCTTTCATGGGTATTGAAGGAGAGTCCCTTCTCGGCGTTTATTCCGCAAATGAATACCTCACAAGGATAAACCTTATGAAAGCATACATAGACGAATATGATACGCCAATAAAAAAGAGCAAAAGCGTTGCTGTTGTCGGCGGTGGAAACGTAGCTATGGATGCCGCAAGATGCGCAAAACGCTTGGGTGCAGAAAAGGTTTATATTGTATACCGCCGTTCTGAAGAAGAGATGCCCGCACGTTTAGAAGAAGTGCACCATGCGAAAGAAGAAGGCATTGAATTTAGACTCCTCACAAACCCAACAAAAATAAACAGCGACGAAAACGGAAGGGTTTCTTCCATAACCTGCCAAAGGATGGAGCTCGGTGAGCCTGACGCAAGCGGAAGAAGACGTCCTGTTCCCATTCCGGGAGATATTTATGATATAGACGTTGACACTGTGGTTATGTCTATAGGAACATCTCCAAATCCGCTTATAAGAAAAACAACACCTGGCATTGATGTAAACAAAAAAGGCTGTTTTGTTGTTAACGAAGATACAATGCAAACCAGCAGAGAAGGCATATATGCCGGCGGAGATGCCGTTACAGGTGCGGCAACCGTAATCCTTGCAATGGGTGCCGGGAAAAAAGCCGCGGCTTCGATAGACGAATATCTAAAAGCCTGATTGTTTAATTATAGACCCATATATTTAAGGGGGAAGCCCATGAAAACCTTAACAAACCCGAAAACACGAGATTTAACGCTTGTAGGCATGACAGCGGCAGCCTTATGCATACTTGGTCCTTTGTCAATACCTATACCCATAAGCCCCACCCCTATTTCGCTTATAACAATGGTTATGTATCTCTCCATCTTTATTTTAGGCGCAAAAAAAAGCGCCTTAAGCGTTTTGATATACATACTTGTAGGCGCAACGGGTATTCCCGTTTTTTCTAACTTTTCAGGAGGAATTTCCAAGCTTTTTGGTCCTACGGGAGGTTATATAATAGGTTATATACCTATGGTATATCTAGCCGGGCTTTTTATAGATAAACATAAGGACAGCCTAAAGATGTATATATTCGGGCTTATGTTAGGTACTCTTGCACTTTATATTCTGGGAAGCCTTTATCTTGCTTTTCAGGCAAGCATAGACTTCGAGCAAGCGGTCGCCATAGGCGTTTTGCCGTTTATACCGCTTGATATGGTTAAACTTATCGCATCCGTGTTTATGGGGCCTTTAATTAAAAAACAGCTTAAAAAAGCAAGATTACTTTAAAAAAAGCTGCTCAAACGAGCAGCTTTTTTAATTGTTTAACACTTTTTATCCTCAACCAGGCTCCGCCTCCAAACATTTGACCTCTCATAAATAAGACCTACGATTATGGACGAGCTTGGGGCTATCATGCAGGCAACAAATATCCCGGTAAGCCCGAAATACCTGTTGAACAAAGTGGCGAGCACAATCCTTACAAGTATGCAATTTACAAAAGAGCTAAGAAAAACCACCCATGTATGCCCTGCCCCTGTGGGCAAAGCATGGTAAACTATAAATATGGCATAAAATATTTGCCCTATTATTTCTATCCTTAAATTTAAAACGCCGACAGATATGGAATAAGCCTCATGTGTAAATATTTCTATCAGATAAGGAGCTGTGAGTTCAACGGCTACTATCGTCAATACCGCAAAAGCCACGGACATTTTCATTGCCGTATATAATATTTCCTTTGACCTGCCATATTCCTTGGCGCCAAGGTTTTGCGCTATCATAGCGGCGGCACCGGACGAAATCGAATGTATAAAAAGAGTACAAAAATCCCTTATCTTCGCACTTGCACCGCAGCCCGCCGAAACATCCACCCCATAGTCGTTAACAAGAGAAAGTACAACAAGCCAAGATACCGCCGCAACCGTCATTTGTATCGCACAGGGAATTCCCAGCTTTAATATTGTTTTCAGTTTTTTCAGCTCTATTTTTAAATTTTCAAGGCAAAATTTGAACACAGAGCTGTTTTTTAATATATATACCAAGGCCATAACAAACGAAACAGCCTGCGATGCCACGGTTGCCCATGCCGTTCCCGCAGTGCCCAAATTAAAAAAAACAACTAATATGTAATCCAGAAAAACATTTATTGCAGCCGAAACCGCAATGAAAACCAGTGGGCTCTTTGAATTTCCAAGCGCTCTTATTATGCCTGAAAAACAATTGTAGCCAAAAATAAAAAATACGCCTATAGAACAAATCTGAAGATATCTTAAAGCATCTTCAAAAGCTGGAGCCCCTATTTTCTTAAGTATGGCTCCGCTCATAAAAAACAGCAGTATTGAAGCTGTTATGCCCAGCAGAAAGAAAAAAGTTATAAAGGTGCCAGTTGCCTTCATGCGGTTTTTTTCGTCCTTGTTCCCGAAAAATTGCCCTATAAGAACACTTCCGCCCAAAGAAAGACCTATTACTATTTTAGTAACCATATTCATTACGGTTTCCCCGTTTGTTATTGCGGAAAGACCCGTATTGCCTATAAAATAGCCCGCTATTGCCATATCCGCCATGCCATAAAGCGATTGTAGCACGCTTGTTACCGAAAGAGGCAATATAAAACCAAGCAGTTGTTTTGTTATATTACCTGTTGTAAGATCTCTCTCGGAAGCCAAAAGTTATCACCTGCTTAAAATAATAATCTGATTAAGCTATATATAGCTAAATTTCTTGCCCGGCTAAAAACATAAAAAATATGCCATCCTCTTCTAAGAAGAACGGGGATGGCAGCTTTTTTAAAATGCCATATCAAAAATCTTTGAAAGCAGCCTTTCTCTTTTCAAGGAAAGCCTTCATGCCTTCCTTTTGGTCGTCTGTTGCAAAGCAAAGCCCAAACATATCGGCTTCAAGCTTATTTCCTGTTTCCATATCAATATCCACGCCTCTGTTTATGGCAACTTTGGCAAGGCTTACGCCATACATGCCCTTAGACATTATTTTCTTTGCCATTTCTTCGCATGCATTCATAAGCTCTTCCTTAGGTACAACCTTATTTGCAAGACCTATCCTGTATGCTTCGGCTGCATCAATCTGGTCGGCGGTAAATATAAGCTCTTTTGCTATGCTTCTGCCAACAAGCCTCGAAAGCCTTTGTGTTCCGCCAAAACCAGGGAGAATTCCAAGGTTTACTTCCGGCTGCCCGAATTTTGCGTTTTCCGCCGCAACACGGATATCACATGCCATTGAAAGCTCACAGCCTCCACCTAAAGCATAGCCGTTTACAGCCGCAATAACAACCTGCGGAGTGTTTTCTATCAAAAGAAAAGCCTTTTGGCCTAAGAGCGCCATTTCCCTGCCTTCTATAGCGTTCATTGAAGACATCTGGGCAATATCCGCTCCTGCAACAAAAGCTTTTTCGCCTGCTCCCGTCACAATAACAACTTTTATGTCCTTGCTTTCGCTTATCTTAGCAAAACATTCTATAATTTCGTTTAATGTGTCTGTATTAAGGGCATTTAAAGCCTTCGGCCTGTTTATTGTCACATAGCCTATACCATCGCGTGCTTCAAAAAGAACGTTTTCCATATTGTTATCTCCTTTGTTCGTAAAATTGTTATAAAAAATCAAGTCTTATAAATAAACTTTAATGCAATAAAAAGAATATGTCAATTGCTTATTTAAGATAACCCATATGAAAAACCAAACTTCACAGTACGTTTTTTGCCCATTTGGCATTTTAAATTTTCACGTGGTTTTCATAATCCTTTACAGCTCCGGTTGCATATGATAAAATTTTCAGTGTACTTATAAAATTTTATTAGAAAACAAGGTTTAATACATATGGATAAAAAAATCTTTTTATACATGTTTGGCTTTGCAGAAAAACACGAAGGGTTTAAAAAGCTGCTCCCCGCTGCTTCAAAAGCTCTTACTCTCATAATAATGGCGTTATATTATGGGGCTATACTTTATCTTGCCATAAGCTTAAACAAAAAAATCTTCCCGTTCATGCTTCTGCCATATGCGGTTCTTTTTTCCGTGAGGGCATGGAGGAATAAGCTTAACCGTCCGCGTCCGTTTGATGAGCTCCCCATAACGCCTTTAGCGGCGCATAAGAGCGGACGCTCTTTTCCAAGCTGCCATTCTTCAAGCGCAATGGCTATAGCTATGGCTTTCTTATATCTTTATACTCCCCTTGGAGTCTTAACTCTTGTCCTTGCCTTTTTGGTGTGCCTCACAAGGGTCTTTATGGGGATGCATTATCCGAAGGATGTTACGGTCGGCGCCGGTATAGGCATTGTTGCAGGCTGGCTTTTTTATTTTGTATTTTTAAAGGTGATATAAAATGGATATTAAAACCGTATTAAAGGGATTTGAAAATATGGGCAATGTTTTCATATGCCCCATATGCAAAACAAAAATGGAAATCGTTCAAACGGGCAGCTTTGTGTGCGAAAAAAAGCATTGCTTCGACATTTCAAAAAAAGGGTATGTAAATTTTCTGCCGAGCCAAAAAGCTTTGCTCTATGATAAAAAGCTTTTTGAGATGCGGCAGTTTATATTTTCTCAGGGTTTCTACCAAAAAATTCTTGACGAGATAAAAGCTATTGCTTCAGGCTTTAAAGACCCTTTTATAATTGACGCAGGCTGCGGAGAAGGCTATTATTCCTTCGGGCTTAAAGAAAGGGCTAGCTGTGTTTTAGGCTTGGACATATCAAAAGAAGCTATTTTTCTGGCAAAAGCATCTAAAAATACACTTTACGCCGTGTCCGATATAGCTTCTTTGCCCCTTTCAGACGGCTGTGCCGATATTGTGCTTAATATACTTACTCCCGCAAACTACGCCGAATTTTCAAGAGTGCTTAAAAATGACGGCATCATAATAAAAATAATCCCTTGCAGGGACTATCTGATTCAGATAAGAAACCGTCTCCCGGATATAAACAAAAGCTATTCAAACAAAAGCGTAATAGAGCATTTTGAAAAGCATACCACCGTCAAAGAAAAAAAACAAATATCCTACACTCTTCCCGTTGATAAGCAAGAGCTTAACGCATTTATAAAAATGACGCCCATGCTTTTTGGCATAGACGTATCAAAAACAGATTTTTCCGGAATATCGGAAATAACCATAGATCTTATGATAATAACAGGCAGAAAAAAACCATTTGAATAAAAAATGAGGAGGAGAAAATATTCAAACAGTTTTTTTCTTAAGTTTTTTATTAACTTTATTAATCTATATAAATTTACTTGCTGGCATTATTTAAGTTCCGCAGAAGAAAGAGATAAAACTATCTTTAAATTTCCGTTTCTGCATCTAAGCTCGTTTATAAACTCTTTTTCATCAACGCCTTTTTTAAGCGCCAGAGAATATACAAGAACAAACAATGATCCTAAATCCGTTGTTTTTATCTTTGTTAGTGCATGCTTAATCGTGTATTTATCAAAAATTTCATCAAAAGCTCCTTCATAATTCAAATCCTCTGGTATCGTTATTTTAAGCGTTCTTTGAGGATTTTTTGATTCACCGAAACGCGTGAATTCAGTTAATATCATAACACCGCAAAGTAATATCACAAACAATATGCCGTAGCCGAAAAGCCCCACTCCGCAGGCTAACCCTGCTCCCATATCAAAAAAGATATAGCCTATGTCTTTTGGGTCGCCCGGCGCGCTTCTAAACCTTATTATCGCTAGCGTTCCCGCAAGGCTGAAGGCTCTTGCTATGTTGCTTCCCACAAAAAGTATTATTACTGAAAGTATAATCGGAAGCATCAAAAGCGTTACTGCAAAATTCCTTTGATAATTTATATCCCTTTGCGTTTTTATATATGTTAAGCTTATTGCAACGCCAAGACCAATGGCAACAATCATTGTAATTAAAAATGTTTCAAACGTAAGCTCTGTCGATGTGCTTGAAAGCACACTGTTAAATAAAGTATCCATAAATATTCCCCCTTGCATTACATAGCCATTTTATATACTTTTTCATTAGCCATACCGCATATATAATTTTTATATTCCGTTCCATATTTTGAAAAACTTACCTTCCTTATTTCCATTTCACTTAGCATATGCGTGAGCCAAAGTGGCTGTGCAGTCGGAGTTTTAATTTCCATAATCAACATGTCGTCGTTTATAACAGGGTCTCCGTAATCCCCATGTTCAAGGCGAAGGTCTGTGCGTCTTGAACGTATCTTTTCATCAAATGATATCCTTAAATTCCCATCTTCTTTTCCGAAAAAGGCAACCCTGTCATACGCAAGATAAAGCTTTGGAGAAAGATCATATATTTTCAGAAAATATTCTATTTCATTTAATACCTGTGGGTTCATATAAGGCTTTAACGCCGGTTTTTTACCCGTTGAGGTGAAGCTATAAGCTTCTCCAAGCTTTAATGTTGTTCTCCTTTTGTTTACAAGCCCGTTGTATTTTTTCTTTATTTCAAGAAAAACCTTTGAATCCATATTATAAACACCATATGAGCGGAGCCTTAGTTTTTCCTTATACTTTGGTTTCTCTAAGGATTCCCTTATAAGATAATCGTCGTCGGTATCAAAATATATATTTGAAATAGTATAGCTTTTTTCTTTGTTATGCTCATCCAAAACCATGTATCCATCTAATTTTTTTAAAACATCTTCGTATAAATTTTTTGGGATCATGTATTTCTGCTCATAGCGGTTGAAAACTTCTATCGACATTTTAAGCTCTCCTTTCTCTTGATTTCTTCTGTTCCTTTTGGTTTATAGTGGTATTGTATATTCCTTTACTTAAATCAACCTTAAAAAAATCAATATTTACAAATTGTTTACAATTTCTCCTGCAAAATAAAAAAATGCCTTTAAAAATTCAAGTTTAAAGGCATTTTTTATATTCTGTGTAAAATATTTTTAAAATAGATTTTATATTTTCCCCTTAAATGCATTTGGCAGAGAAACCGTAAACAATGTCCATTCGCCTTCTTTGCTTTCAACTGAAATTTTGCCCTTATGTTCCTCAACAATAGCCTTTGCTATTGCAAGCCCAAGCCCATAGCTTCCTTCTTCCCGGCTTCTTGCTTTGTCGATTCTATAAAACCTGTCAAATATTCTTTCACGGTCCTCTTTTGATATCCCGGCTCCCGTATTTTTGATTTTAAAAACCGCGCTTTCCTTAAATTCGAGTTTTATGCTTATAACGCCGTCTTCCGGTGTATATTTTATTGCGTTGTCAATAAGTATCATTATAAGCTGTTTAAGCTTAGCCTCGTTGCCGCAAACAGCTATATCAGGTTCTATATAATAGTCTAAAACTATGTTTTTTTCAAATGTTACAGCTTCCATAGTAAGTATTGAAGACTCCGCAACATATGAAAGCGAAAGATTTTCAAAAACGGCTTTTTCTTCGCTTTTTTCAGCTTTTGCAAGATAGAGCAAATCATTCGTGAGGCTGGCCATTCTTTCACATTCGTTTTTGATATATAAAAGCCATTTTTCTTCATCCGCAACCTTGTCTTCGGGGTGCGAAAGCACAACATCTATGTTTGTATTTATAACGGCAAGGGGCGTTTTCAGCTCGTGTGAAGCATCAGCAACAAACTGTTTTTGTTTTTCCCACGCCTCCTTAACAGGCTTTATAGCCCTGTTCGCAAAATACAGGCTTATAAAAAACAACACGATTAAAATCGCAACCGTTGCAAAACAAAAAGTGGTTACAAGGTTTATAAGAATATTCTGCTCCGAGGTTACGTCCGTAAACGCTACAAGACTTCCTCCATCCTGACCTAAAGGTTTTATTTTATACCCCCAGTATAAATCGTCTATCTTTATCCTGCCTTCAGATTTTGTAAGCTTTGAAGCCTCTGCAAAAACCAAAGTGTAAAGCTCGTTGTCTACCCCAAAAAAAGAGGTTACGGAAACTATATTACCCGAAGAATCCAGTTCAACCGTAAAGCTCCTGGAATCGTCAAAACGCCTCATTGTTTCAGGATAGGCTAAAACGGAAGGAGCTGTTTCCCCGGTTGAATTATCCTCGTTTAATGTTTCATCAGGTATAGGCGGTTCCTTTTGCGGAGTGCCGGCATTTTCAGGTCTCCCTGAGGCATTTGGAGACTTTCCGCCTTCCCTGTCTGATGTTGCCATGGATATGGCTCTGTCTAAATTTTGGGATATGCTCTTATCAATATTACTTTTAGTCACAAAAAATATAACGAACAAAGCTATTATAACAAGCACAAAAATGCTTGCCATATTTATAATAAGAAATCCGTTTCTCAGTTTTTTAAGCATACCATCAACCTGCTTTTTATAATAAATTTATTTCCCTGATTCACAAAGCGTATAGCCGATTCCCCTAACAGTGTTCACAAAAACCAACGAACCTATAAACCCAAGCTTTTTCCTTAAAAACGATATGTATACCTCAACATGGTTTGCTTCAGCCTCTGATTCAAAGCCCCAAAGCTTTTCTATTATCTGGTTTTTTGAAAGAATTATTTCTTTGTTTTGTATCAAAAGCTCCATAAGTTCAAACTCTTTTTTTGTGAGAACAATCCCTTTATCGCCTTTTGAAAGTTTCATATTTGAAATATTAAGTTCTATATCTCCATATGAAATAACATTATCCACAATAACCTCACCCATACGCCTGCCTAAAGCCCTTATCCTTGCAAGAAGCTCTCCCGAATCAAAAGGTTTTGTAAGATAATCATCCGCTCCGCTGTTTAAGCCGCTTATTTTGTCGGACGTTTCGCTTTTTGACGTAAGAAGTATAACGGGAGTTTTTATTCCCGAATGCCTAAGCTTTTTAAGAAGGCTTATTCCGTCCAGCTTGGGAAGCATTATATCAAGAACTATAACGTCGTATATACCCGTAACAGCATAGTCCAGCCCATCTTCTCCGTTATATACGGCATCGGTTGTAATTTTGTTTTTGTTTAAAATCTGGCATACAGCCTCGGCAAGATGTTTCTCGTCTTCAACAATAAGTACACGCATAAAAACCACCCCAAAATATTAAACATTAAACCTGAAAAGCACAACGTCCCCATCCTTAACAACATATTCCTTGCCCTCTGAACGCACAAGACCCTTTTCCTTTGCCAGCGTATATGAACCTAAGGATTTTAAATCGTCATAAGCTACGACCTCCGCACGGATAAAGCCTCTTTCAAAATCGCTATGGATTTTGCCTGCCGCCTGCGGTGCTTTTGTTCCTTCTTTTATGGTCCATGCGCGGCTTTCCGTAGGTCCGGCGGTTAAATAGCTTATAAGGCCCAAAAGCTTATAGCTGGCGGTTATAAGCCTTTCAAGCCCGCTTTTATCCGTTCCGAGTTCATTTAAAAATTCAAGCTTTTCTTCGCTTGAGAGCTGGGAAAGCTCTTCTTCTATTTTTGCGCAAATGATAAAAACTTCGCTACCTTCTTTTTTTACAAGCTCTCTAAGCGCCTGAACATTTTTGTTTGAATTGCCAGCGTCCGCAATGTCTTCTTCCGGCACGTTTGCCGCATAAAGCACAGGTTTATATGTAAGAAGGTTTAGGCTTTCGGCAAATTCCCTGTCTTCAGGAATATCAAATTTTATTTCCCTGGGGCTTTTGCCCGATTCAAGCTTAGATTGTATAAGCAAAAGTATTTCAAGCTCTTTTGCCATAGCTTTGTCTAGCTTTGCTAATTTCTGGGTTTTTGCAATGCGCCTTTCTATTATTTCCATGTCCGAAAAAATAAGCTCGTAATTAATGGTCTCTATATCCCTTATAGGATTAACAGAGCCTTCAACATGGATAACATTAGGGTCTTCAAAGCATCTTACAACATGCACAATAGCATCCACTTCTCTTATGTGCGAAAGAAATTTATTCCCAAGACCTTCGCCTTTGCTTGCACCTTTAACAAGACCCGCAATGTCAACAAACTCTATAACGGCAGGAGTTGTTTTCGCCGAATTATAAAGCTTTGTCAGATAATTTAACCGTTCATCCGGGACAGCAACTATTCCTACGTTTGGTTCTATTGTGCAAAAAGGGTAATTTTGAGCCTCAGCCTTACCCATTGTCATAGAATTAAAAAGCGTGCTCTTCCCAACATTAGGGAGTCCAACTATACCAAGCTTCATTTTTTGACCCTCTTTCAAGATATACTGCGTATATTATACGTTATAAGCCTTCATTTATCAAGAAAAAGACCGCCTTATGATTCAAGCAGGCGGTCTTTTTAAACAATTTAATCTTTTTCTAATTTGTTTAAGACTATTGCTATAAATGAAATAATTGCAAAAATAATTGCAAAAGCTTTAATTTGCCTAAGCTTATCGTTCGTTATATAAACCCCGTCTTTGGGATTTGCAAAAATTTCACATTTTGATACCCTGTAATATTTTTTGTTATTTTTTTCCATAGCCGCACACCTCCGAAACAAATCAAATTTTTATTAATATGTCCAGCTTTTTATATTTATAATTATCATTTCAAAACAAATACTAAAAATAAAACAGGTGACTAATATGAAAAACCATTTTTTAATTTTAATAAATTTAATTGTATTATCTCTGCTTTGCGGATGCTCAAGCTTGAAATCCTTGCAAAACAGCATAGGCTATGGCATTTCAAACGGATATTACAGCAATACCACAGAAAAAACCGAGACTGACCGCGCCAAAACAATAAAAGATGCTCTTAACACAATAGACGGCGTCGAAAGCGCAGCCGTGGTTATAACGGGCAAAACAGCACTTATAGGGCTTTCCCTGAATACCAATGACCTGGACGAAATTGCCCGGCTTAAAAACGAAGCCGCAAAGCTTGCCTATGAAACTGACACAACTATAAAAAACACAAGCGTCACCGCAAACAGCACTATTAAAGAAATGATCCAAAATATGGAGGAAGGAAAGCTTAATTTTACTCTTCTTCCAACTTAAGCACACTCATGAAAGCAGACTGAGGAACTTCAACGCTGCCTATCTGGCGCATGCGTTTTTTGCCCTCTTTCTGCTTTTCAAGAAGCTTCCTCTTTCGGGAAATATCTCCTCCATAGCATTTTGCCAAAACGTCTTTTCTCATTGCGCTGACAGTTTCCCTTGCAACTATCTTTGAACCTATGGCAGCTTGTATTGGTATTTCAAAAAGATGCCTCGGTATTTCTTTTTTGAGCTTTTCACATATTTTTCTGCCGCGCTCAACGGCAGAGCTTGTATGCACTATAAAAGAAAGCGCGTCTACGGACTCCCTGTTCACAAGAATATCAAGCTTTGTCAGGCTGGACTCCTCATATCCCTTAAGGGTATAGTCAAATGAAGCATAACCTCTGCTTCTGGATTTTAAAACATCAAAAAAGTCATATATAATTTCATTTAAAGGCAATTCATACAAAAGCCTTGCTCTTGTGTCATCCAAATATTCCATACTTACATATTCGCCCCTACGCTGCTGGCAAAGCTCCATAACAGAGCCTATATAATCCTTAGGGAGTATTATTTCGGCTTTAACGATAGGTTCTTCCATTTTTAGTATCCTTGCCGGGTCGGGCATATTGCTTGGGTTTGAAAGCTCAAATATGGAGCCGTCCGTAAGATATACTTTATATATAACGCTTGGAGCCGTTGTAACTATATTAAGGTCATACTCGCGCATAAGGCGTTCTTCAATTATTTCCAAATGCAAAAGACCTAAAAATCCACATCTAAACCCAAAACCAAGGGCGACAGATGTTTCGGGTTCATAAAAAAGCGCAGCATCGTTAAGCTTAAGCTTTTCAAGCGAATCCCTAAGATCCGGATAATCAGCTCCGTCTGCCGGAAAAATCCCGCAATATACCATCGGATTAGCCGCCTTATAACCATGAAGCGCTTCTTTAACAGGATTATCCGCATATGTTATGGTATCTCCCACACGGGTATCTGAAATTGTTTTTATGCTTGCAGTTAAATAGCCTACCTCACCGGACTGTAACAAATCGCATGGTATATAGCTGCCTGGGCCAAACATCCCCACTTCGACAACCTCATATTCCTTGCCCGTTGACATAAGCCGGATTTTAGTGCCTCTTTGAACACTTCCGTCAAAAACCCTCGTAATAACTATAACTCCCTTATATGGATCATAAACGGAATCAAAAATAAGAGCTTTGAGCGGAGCATCCTCGCTTCCGGACGGCGGCGGAAAATCGGTTACTATCCTTTCAAGCACTTCTTTTATGTTTATACCGTTTTTTGCGGAAATCATAGGTGCATCTTGGGCAGGTATGCCTATAATATCTTCTATTTCGTTTTTTGCCATTTGGGGATTTGCGCTGGGCAGGTCTATTTTATTTATAACCGGAAGAATCTCAAGGTTATTATTTATTGCGAGATAGACGTTTGCCAAAGTTTGCGCTTCAACTCCCTGCGCCGCGTCAACAACAAGGATAGCCCCTTCGCACGCGGCAAGGCTCCTTGAAACCTCGTAATTAAAATCCACATGACCCGGAGTGTCTATAAGGTTAAATATATATTCCTCACCGTCTGAGGCTTTATATATAAGCCTTACGGCCTGTGCTTTTATTGTTATGCCTCTTTCACGCTCAAGATCCATATTGTCAAGAATCTGGTTTGACATTTCCCTTTCGGTTAAAAGACCCGTCTCTTGAATAAGCCTGTCTGCAAGGGTGGATTTGCCATGGTCTATATGCGCAATTATCGAAAAATTTCTTATTCTATCCTGTCTTTTTAGAGACATTGTGTTTCCTCCTAAAAAATAAACGTAAACATTACAAATCAGTATAACATAAAGACGTTTTGTCCTCAATAATAAAATATGCCTTTTAAAAGCAATATTAAACGCCATACTTTTTGCCTGTAAAAATTCCGGCGTGTACAAAATACTTCTATTGTGGTATATTTCTTTTAAATATAAATATTTTTGGGGATGGTTTGTTTGACTATAAAGCTTTATTATGAAAATCCATATATGAAAAATTTTTCAGCCGTTGTTAAAAAATGCAGCAAAGAAAAAGACGGCTTTCATGTTATACTTAACAAAACAGCTTTTTATCCAGAAGGCGGAGGCCAACCTTCGGATTTTGGAACAATAGCCGGAACAAGCGTATCATATGTTTATGAAAAAGATGAAGAAATAATCCATATTTGTGAAAAAGCTATTGAAGAAGCAAAGGAGGTTTTTTGCGAAATACTCTGGGAGAGGCGCTTTTTATTCATGCAGCAGCATTCGGGCGAGCATATAATATCGGGCATAATCTTTCGAAACTTTGGGTTTCATAATGTCGGCTTCCATATGAATACCGAAGAAGTGCGCATAGACTTCGACGGTTTTTTAAGTGCAGAGGATATATTAACCGCAGAAAAAACTGCAAACGATATAATATTTAAAAACTACGATATTAAAGCATATTATCCTGGTCACTCAGAGCTTAAAAAATTAAATTACAGAAGCAAAAAAGAGCTTTCGGGCGATATAAGGATAGTTGAAATACCTTGCGCCGACGTTTGCGCCTGCTGTGGGCTTCATGTCCTTAAAACAGGCGAAATAGGAATTATAAAGGCCGTCTCTTCCGAAGCTTACAAGGGAGGAAGCCGTCTATTGCTTAAAATAGGAAAAAACGCATTCGAAGACTACAATATAAAACTCTTAAATATACACGACATATCCGCCATGCTTTCTTCAAAACCAGACGAAGCCGCCGCTGCCGTTAAAAAGCTTTACGCTGTATCACAAAGCTTAAAATTTGAAAACCATAATTTAAAAACCCGGATATTTGAATATAAGACAAAGGAATATGAGGGCAAAGAAAAAGCCATTGTTTTTGAGGACGGATTAACTTCGGACGAACTTATACGGTTTTGCGACATGCTTATATTAAAAACAAGCTTTGCCGCCGTTTTTTCAGGAGACGACAAAACCGGATATAAATATTCCATTGGAAGCTTATCAAAAGAAGTATATGAAGAAAGCAAGCGGCTTAACAACGCCTTGGACGGAAAAGGCGGCGGCAAAGGAAATATTATATCAGGCTATATTAAAAACACCAAAAAAAATATTTTAGCTTATTTTGAAGATTAAAAAAAGACGCCTTAAGGCGTCTTTTATAGTTCAACCATAATATCGGAATTATGTTTTATATTAAATTGTTTAAAATACTTTTCTTCCATAGGTATCCATGTGTCTTCAAAGATTTTATACATTTCTTCACCGTCACGTTCTATTATGCGGCTTTTTTGCTTATCTTCTCCAACAGACATAAATATCCTCAGATTATAAGGATTCTCAAAATACGGATGCATGCTATACGCGCCTTCTATTATATAAAGCCTTGAGGGCTTTGTATTGAGCTTAATGGTATTGCCATTTTTACAGCTAAAAATCCCGTATGAAAAATCCTTTCCGCTTTTTATGCCGTCTATAACTTCGGATTTAAAGCGTTCATAATGTATATTCCCACCCGGCGCTTCCATACGCTCCCTTGTGCGCATATCAAGCGGAAGAAAAAAATCATCCATATGAAAAAGACTGCAATCAAAAAGTGCCTCAAGTTTTTTTGCCATTGTGCTTTTCCCTGACGCCGCTTTGCCGTCTATCGCTATAATAACCCTTTTTCTTTGTTTTAACAGAGCCTCTATCCTCATTACCAAATGCAAAACGAAGGCGTATTCGCTTTTTAAAACCCTATATGCCGGAGAATATGCCTCTTTATAAGCTTTGCTGTGGCTAACGGGAGGGCAGCCTTTTTTCTTATATTCTTGGACATAGACCGAGACTTCTTCTTTTGAAAAACCAAAAATACCTTTACCTGCAAGAAATTCGAGCAACGAAAGTTTGTTTGAAAAAGAGTCCATGTCGCCTTTAATTTCATCGGAGGACATAACAAAAACTTTATTTATTATATTTGGAGAAACAGCTAAAGCCACTCCTGATTTTAAATTAAACCTTAATATGCCACAGCCTATATCCTCAAAGGGAGCTTCCGACGCCTCTTTTATTTCTTCTAATTCTTTTTCCAAAAATTCAAGACTCTTAGCTTCGTCTTCAATTATATGCCCTCCACCAAATTCGCTCTGGAAAACAAGCTTAACAGCATCATCCGGCTGCATAAGAGGGTATTTTGCGGCATGTTTTTTCAAAATAAGGCTAATATCATTCATTAATTATCAGTTTTTCCTTCCTAAGCAGCATAACAACCGGCGGTATTAAAACAACATGTAATATTATACCCGGAACGGCAGTTACAAAAGCTCCGGCAACAAAAGTTTGAAAAGTAAATCCTATGCTAAAGAGCGCTGCAAATAAAAACATAACCGCACCCCATACAAGCCTGCCTAAAAACATTGAAAGCACAAGCGCTATATATACATTTATATTTGTTTTCGGAAGCGCCTTGTAAAATATGCCTGCAAACGCACCATATGCGGCAAGCTCAAAAGCCATGGCCGAAGCCGTTGGAAACATAGGGGGCATCCCAAATACAACAGACCTTAAAATGGGAGCAATAAAACCAACAACCATTGCATACAACGGACCGCAGACAAAACCGCATAAAAGCACAGGAATGTGCATAGGCGAAAGCATACTGCCTATCTGTGGAATTTGTCCTGTTAAAAAAGGAAGCAAAAGGCAAAGTGCAAGAAACATAGCAGAAAAAGATAATTTTTTAATTTTCATAAAGCTCTCTCCTCGTAATAATCAGTAATACTTATATAAAAAAATAAAGGTATCTGTTCATAAAAAGAACCGATACCTTCTTGGCACCAAAATGCTAAATTAAAATAATAAAAGAACTTTTTGTCCTAAACGACGGCTTCTTGCCGACATATAAATTGTAAAGCACTTTTTTTGCCTTGTCAATACTTTTCTATATCTAAAGCCTTAGGAACGAATGTTTTATTAAGCGCCATTTTGCAAAGCATATCAAATTTTTCGGTAATATCGCTTAAATAAAAAATGTGCTCTTTAACTGTTTTATCCCCGTTTAAGCTTCCGCTTTTTTTAAGATATTCTTTAACCTGCAAAACCGCCGAAGCCGCCGGGTCTAAAAGCAAAATATCTTTCCCCACGGTTTCTCCTATGCATTTTTTAAGCAAAGGATAATGGGTGCAGCCTAAGACAATGGAATCTACCCCCGTTTTCAAAAAATCTTCAAGATAATTTTTTACTATAAGATAAACTATTTCATTGTCTGTCCAGCCTTCCTCAACCAAAGGAACAAAAAGGGGGCACGCCTTCTGATAAACTGAAATGTCCGGGTTTAAAGATAAAACAAGCTTTTCATAGGCATGGCTCCTGACAGTTGCCGCTGTGCCTATTATACCTATTTTATTGTTTTTTGTTGAGTTGACGGCGTCTATTGCCCCGGCCATGACAACGCCGAAAACAGGTACATCAAACTCTTTTTTTAAATCGTCAAGGCTGTTTGAACTGACTGTGTTACAGGCAACAACAATAGCTTTAACGTCTTGGGTAAGCAAAAATCTCACTATCTGCTTTGAAAATCTTGTTACAGTTTCCTTGGATTTGCTTCCGTAAGGAAGTCTTGCTGTATCTCCAAAATATATTATCTTTTCGTTCGGCATAAGCTTCATAACCTGTTTAACAACGGTAAGCCCGCCGACACCCGAATCAAATACACCTATTGGCCTGTTATCCATATTTTTTCTCCTTATGCTCTAACGCTTGTTTCTTTTTCAACAGCAAGGCATATAAGCCTATCCATTAATTCTGTTGTGCTTATTCCTTCATGCCGCCAAAGCATAGGATACATACTTATGGAAGTAAAGCCTGGCATAGTGTTAAGCTCATTAAATATTACCTTGTTTGTATCTTTTTCAACAAAAAAGTCTATCCGCGCTAGGCCGCTGCCGTTAACCGCTTTAAACACTTTTACAGCAGTTTTCTTTATTTCCTTAACGGTTTCTTCGTCTAAATCAGCAGGAATAACCGTCCTTGAAGCCGCATTGTTATATTTTGCGTCATAATCATAAAACTCCGCAGCAGCAAATATTTCTCCCACGCATGAAGCGGCTATTTTTTCTCCGTTCCCGATAACGGAACATTCAACTTCTCTGCCTATAACTGCCGATTCAATTATTAATTTGTTGTCATATTTTGCGGCAGTGTTTAAAGCGTCAAAAAGAGTATCTGCCCCTTTAACTTTTGAAATCCCGACAGAAGAGCCTGCATTGGCCGGCTTTACAAAACAAGGATACCCTATTTTAGAGCTTACTTTTTTCTCTATACTTTTTTGCTTTTTGCTAAGTTCCCATTTTTTAATAACCAAATATTTTGCCTGGTTTATTCTGGCGTTTTTTGCAACAATTTTGGTGAATTCTTTATCCATTGAAACAGCGGAAGAAAGAACTCCGCAGCCCACATACGGCATATGTGCCAACTCAAAAAGGCCTTGTATTGTTCCGTCTTCTCCCCACGCCCCATGGAGTACAGGAAAAATAACATCAACCGGTATAGTTTTTACCTTACCGCCAACTATCTTCAAAAGGCCTTTTGTGTTCGGGTCTGGGCTTAAAACTGCAGGAGTTCCGAATTTTTCCCATTCCCCGGTTTTAATATTTTCAACAGGACCGCTATATATCATCCATTTACCTTTTTTGGTTATGCCGACAGGTATTACATAATATTTACTGCTGTCAATACTGGAAATAATAGTTGTTGCTGATATTCTGGAAATTTCATGCTCAGATGACTGGCCGCCGAATATAACGGCTACTGTCTTTTTATTCAAGATGAATCCCTCATTTCAGGTATATTTACGGCAGGCCTCAGCCTTTAGCCAACAAACAAGTTCACACGTTTATTATTATATTATATTCATTAAGGATATAATTGACAATAAAAAAACTCAAACTTTAACAATCAGGCTTGTTAATAAAAATCCCTGCAACTGCAAAAAACCGTATCTCATAAAAAAGACACGGCTTTTATTAAATGCTTATGTTCTATCTCCTTTTTACGGAGCTTAAAATAACTTCTGTCTGTTTCTTAACGTGTTTTGTAGCTATTTCTGAAGCTTTTTCGGACATATGGTTTTCTATGCACCATATTATTTCATTATGCTGTTCTATAGGTACAGAAAGAGTTGTAGGCACTTTAAAATATGCCAGCCTATATCTGAAAAGCTGAAGCCTTAAATTGTTCACTATTTGCATAAGCTTTATATTTTCGGTTGATTCAAAAATAAGATCATGGAATTTTTCATCGGCAGCCGCAGCTTTTTCATATTCCTTGCTAAGACATGCCTCTGTGAATTCTTCCTGAAATTTTTTAAGATCAACAATTAATGAGGGTGACATTTTCTGGCAGGCAAGCTCGGCTGCCAAAGCTTCAAGCACACACCTTATTTCAAGCACATTCCTGATATCTTTTTCGGTTATATCCAAAACCTGAGCTCCTTTTCTCGGAACAAGCTCAACAAGGTTTTCAAGTTCAAGCATCCTTAAAGCTTCCCTTATGGGAGTACGGCTAACGCCAAGCTTTTCCGCCAGTTGATTTTCCATAAGCCTTTCTCCCGGCATAAGCTTGCCTGATAATATAGCTTCTTTAAGTGTATTGAAAACTACATCCCTAAGAGGCAAATATTCGTTTGAGTTAACATTGAATTTGTAGTCCACCATTTTTTACCATCCCTTCGGTCACAATTTTATTAGAATATTGAAACAACATAAACATCTTTAATGTTAAACCTTTTTTTAATATCTAAAGAGGCAGCTTCCGCCGTATCTTTATTTTCAAACATACCAAAAACCGTAGGCCCGCTGCCGCTCATAAGCGCCCCCAAAGCTCCGTTTTCAACAAGCCTTGTTTTAATTTCCCCTATTATTGGATATGCTTTTAATGTAACGCTTTCCAAAACATTGCAAAGGTTTGCTGCAATTCCTTTAATATCACTGTTCTCTATTGCCGATATCATAGCTTTTGTATCAGGACGCTGGCAAACAGAAGACATATCAAAATTTTTATAAACAAAAGCAGTTGAAACATTTATTCTGGGTTTTGCAAGAACCACCCTGCATGACGGCATATTGGCAAGCTTTGTAAGCACTTCGCCTCTGCCCGTAGCCTTGGCGGTTTTTCCCAAAAGCATATAAGGCACATCTGAACCAAGCATAAGCGCATATTCCATAAGCTTATCCTTGCTTATGTTAAGTTCAAACAGCTTATTCATACCTTTTAAAACGGCTGCCGCATTTCCGCTTCCTCCGGCAAGCCCTGCCGAAACAGGTATCCTTTTTGAAAGCTCTATGAACACACCGCTTTTTATGCTGTATTCATCCATAATAAGCTTTGCCGCTTTATAGGCGATGTTTGAGGAATCCGAAGGCAGCCATGATAAGTTTGTTTTAAGCTTTATGCCCTCTTTACCTGTTTTTAAGATATATATATTATCGCAAAAGTTAAGCGTCTGCATTATTGTTTCTATATCATGATAACCGTCATCTCTTTTTCCGCAGATGTCAAGCGTAAGATTTATTTTTGCTCTTGATTTTATATTTAGATATTTCATACCCGCACCCGTTGATTATTTCGCATATTTAATTTAGAATAACTATATAAAAGCAACTTACGGTTTTAATATAATAACTTAGGAGGAAAATATGGACGAAATCAAGCTGTTCTTCTCCAAAAACAAAAAAGCCATTTTTAATGTTTTAAGAATATTAGCGATAATAATAGCCGCTTACGTTTTTTTTACTTATATATTCCAGTTTGTGTCGCCGTTTGTTTTTGGCTTTATAATATATCTTATCTTAAAGCCAGTTTCAACCTTTATGAAAAGGCGCTTAAAGTTTAAACCCGGGCTTTCAGCTCTTATTTCCATACTTCTTATGCTTGGTATATTTTCAGTTATATTTGGTCTTGCATTCTCAAAGCTCGCATACGAAGCAAAAGAACTTTACAGCAAGGCTCCTTCATATATAGAAACACTAATGCTTTTCATAAGCAACCTTGGTGAAAAACTTGACAGCTTCTTGGATTCGTTCCCTCAGATATCCGCAACTATGCCATCGGCTGAAGAAAGCATAAAAAGCTTTGCCTCGTCTTTAATAAAAGACATGAACCTTGCAGAAGGCTCGTTTTCTTTTGTACTTAAAATACCGAACACATTGTTAATTATAATTTTTAGCCTTCTTTCAGCTTTCTTTTTTCTTAAGGATGAAGAATACCTTAAAAATTTTATAAGCCAAAGCCTCGGGAAAGGAACTTTAAACACGTTCGGCGTTATAAAAAAGGACATGTTCTATGCCGCTTGGGGATATATAAAAGCTCAGCTTATAATAATGGTTGTAACCTTTGTTACATGTCTTGTTGGTTTTTTGATAATAGGTTCGCCATACAGTCTTTTGCTTTCTCTGCTTACAAGCATTATAGATGCACTGCCAGTTTTTGGAAGCGGATTTATATTATGGCCGGCAATACTCATAAGCCTTGTTGGCAAAAGCGGGGCCCTTGCCTTAGGGTATTCCGCAATATATATATTACTCCAGGTTGAGCGTCAAATAATACAGCCTAAAATTCTGGGAATGCAGATAGGCCTTCACCCTCTTGCAATTCTCATTTCAGTTTTCGTAGGGCTTAAGCTCATCGGAGTTTTAGGAATGATAATAGGGCCTGTCCTAACAGTGATAATAATATCCGCTTATGAAATAAAAGAAAAAGACAATCCAAAAAACATCAAATAATAAAAACCTTTACAATATAAATTGCGAATAAATGCACCGGATAAAAAATATAGAAAAAATATTTAGGAAGTTTTACATTGAAATTTTTTGCCGAATAAATGATTGCTAACGAAAAAACCGCAAAAAGCTGGATATGTATACCCTTAGAATATGCATAAACAAAAGTTGCAAGCACAAATGCAAGTGAAGCGTAAATCTTATCATTATAAAATATATAAAACAAAAATATTGCGGCTATGCCATAAACTCCGTAATTTAAAAATGCCAGCTTAAAGCTTGCAGCTAAAAGCAACGCGGAAAACAATCTGTATATTCCGCCTTTCCTCCATAAAACACAGCATGTGAGGCCATATAAAAGGGTAAACCCTATGTTAAGGCTTCCATAGCCGAAACACAAATAATAAGGCATTTGAGAAACCAAAGAAAAAACGGCAAGCCTTGCCATGTATTTGGGTATATCCCGGCTAAAAACCGCACCTTTGGCGCATTCATACGCAAAGACAGGAAACGAAAGCCTTCCTATTACCCTAAGAAAGACAAGCTCAGGGAAAAGGATAGCGCCGACATGGTCAATAACCATAAATAAAACCCCAAGCAGCTTTAAACCTTGGTCCTTGCCGGCAATCTGCATTTTGGCACCCTCATTAAGAACAAAATAAATCTATTAAAAATATAATATTATTATAATATGCATTTTACATATTGTATACAAAAAAAACCAAAAAAACCTAGAATATAAATTTTTTGTATACTTAAACAAAGTAGCTGTGTCTTTTATGTCAATTTTTACTCATTTAATGTTTGAAGCATAAAAAATTCTGATGCAGCATCTCAAATTTCTACGTAAAATTATCTAGCTTGCTCCTTATTTATGTTTAAATTTCAATGCTTAAATTGACATCAGAATAAAATTGTACAAAAAATGTTTTTTATTTGAAAACAATATACAAAAATATGCTTAAAAAAGCAAACCGCTGCCGAGGTTTGGCGGCGGTTTGCTTTGTTATTTATAAGCAACAGTATTTTTTACTTCTTCCATTATATCTTCAGGGAATATCTTGCAATATTTTTCTATTGCCGGAGACATCGGGATGGGAACAAAAGGAGCCCCTATCCTTGCAACGGGAGCTTTAAGGAATCTAAAGCCTTCCTCCGCAACAACGGCTGCAATTTCCGCACCAACGCCACCCTGCCTTACGGCTTCGTGCGCAACCAAAAGACGTCCTGTTTTTTCAACCGATTTAAGCACGGTTTCTTTATCCCAAGGTGAAAGCGTTCTAAGGTCAACAACCTCACAGCTTATTCCTTCTTCTTCAAGCTTTTTAGCAGCTTCAAGGCATTTTCTAAGGGTCATGCTATATGAAACTATTGTTATATCCGTTCCTTCTTTCGGTATAGAGGCTTTTCCTATCGGAACTAAATATTCTCCATCAGGAACCTCGCCGCTTATAGGGAAAAGAAGTTTATGTTCAAAATATATTATCGGGTTGTCACTTCTTATTGCGGATTTTAAGAGTCCTTTGGCATCCGCAGGATTTGAAGGAGCAACTATCTGAAGCCCCGGAGTATGGATAAACCATGCTTCAAGAGACTGTGAATGCTGCGCTGCAACCTGCGATGTTATTCCATCAGGACAGCGGAGAACAAGTGGCATGGTTGTCTGTCCGCCAAACATAAATCTTGCCTTGGCAGCCTGGTTGACTATTTCATCCATAGCAATCGTTATTATATCTGCAAAGCGCATATCCATAACAGGTCTTGTACCTGTCATCGCTGCGCCAACTACCGTTCCCATCATGGCGGATTCCGAAATCGGCGTTGATATTATCCTCTCTTTTCCAAACAGCTCTAAAAGGCCTTTATACTGGCCATAATTTCCTGCCCAGCCATACATATCCTCGCCGAGCAAAAATACTGTTTCATCTCTTTCCATTTCTTCTTTCATAGCTTCCCATGTAGCTTTTAAAAACGTCATCTCAGCCATTCATCTTCGACCCCCTTAAACATATAAATCTGCAAACAAGTCCGATTTTTCGGGATACGGACTTTCTTCGGCAAATTTAACAGCTTCATCAATTGCCTTTGAAACACGCTCATCTATCTCATCCAGTTCGGCTTGATTTACCCAACCCTCAACAAGCACACGCCTCTTGAAATTATCAATAGGGTCATTTGCGTAAAGACGATGAAGCGCAGCCTCGGGATCGCGGTATGTTTGAGCGTCGCCTATTATATGCCCTTTTATCCTGTATGTTTTACATTCCAAAAAAGCACATCTCCTACCTACTCCAGCCCTTGCATCGTCAACAAATTCCTTTGCCGCTTCATAAACCTCAAAAATATCGTTTCCGTTCACTACTTTACTGGGTATGTTATAGCCTATAGCCCTTAATGCTATGTCCTGTATGGAGTTTTGCGAGCCATCAAAAGGCGTGGAAGCCGCCCAACCGTTATTTTCGCATACAAAAATTACAGGAAGCCTCCATGCTGAAGCCATATTGGCAGCCTCATGAAAAGTGCCTCTGTTTGAAGCCCCGTCTCCGAAGAAAACAACGGATATTTGGTCGGTTTTCCTTATTCTTGCCGAAAGAGCCGCGCCAACAGCCATTGAATAGCCTCCGCCCACGATTCCGTTTGCTCCAAGCATTCCTATGCTAAAATCAGCTATATGCATAGAACCGCCATTACCATGACAATAGCCCGTTTTTTTACCGAAAAGCTCAGCCATCATATATTTTAGCTCTCCGCCTTTTGCTATTGTGTGCCCATGTCCCCTATGAGTACTCTCGATGTAGTCGTCCTTCTTCAGAGCTTCACAAACACCTGTTGCAATAGCTTCTTCCCCGATGTAAACATGGGCGTTTCCCATGATTTTTCCGCTCAGTCTGAATGCTTCGGCTTTTTCTTCAAACTTTCGGATTTTCATCATTTTTTCATACATCCTGAGCAACTGCGTTTTCTCATACATAAATTTTCGCCCTCCCGTTTCTTATTTTGTATTGCCGCTTTATAATTAAGGCTGTCTTACATCTTAGCCTTTGCTTCTTTAAATTTTTCAACGACAAACCTTATGTCGTCCGTTGAAAGAGCCGCAGACATCTGCGTCCTTATGCGTGCCTTTCCTTTTGGCACAACCGGATATGAAAAGGCTACAACATATACCCCGCTTTCATACATAAGCCTTGCCATTTTAACAGCCTTATGCTCGTCATAAAGCATAATCGGTATTATCGGGCTGCCTTTAAACTCAGCTTCAAGGCCTATATCGCTTATAAGCGAAGCAAAAAGCTTTGTGTTCTCAAAAAGCTTATCCCGTAAAAAAGTGTCGTTTTCTATAAGCTCTATGGCTTTAATCGAACCTGCCGCAACAGCCGGGGCTAATGTATTTGAAAAAAGATATGGCCTTGACCTCTGGCGCAAAAGGGCTATTATTTCTTTTCTTCCGCTTGTGTAACCGCCGCTGGCTCCGCCTAAAGCCTTGCCAAAGGTCCCCGTTAATATATCTACCCTGCCCATAACACCGCAATATTCCTGCGTTCCTCTGCCTGTTTTGCCCATAAAACCAACACCATGACAATCATCAACCATAACAAGGGCGTCAAACTCATCTGCAAGGTCACATATATCTTTTAAATTTGCAACAACTCCGTCCATCGAAAAAACGCCGTCAGTAGCTATTATTTTAATTCTGGCAGCCTTTGCTTCCATGAGTTTTTCTCTTAAATCCTGCATATCATTGTTTTTATACCTGAATTTTTTTGCCTTGCAAAGGCGTACTCCGTCTATTATGCTTGCATGGTTAAGCTCATCACTTATAACGGCATCCTCCTCTGTTAAAAGTGTTTCAAAAAGACCTCCGTTAGCGTCAAAACACGAGGAATAAAGGATAGTATCATCCGTATGCAGGAATCCCGAAACCTTTGCCTCAAGCTTTTTATGCAGTTCCTGAGTTCCGCATATAAATCTTACGGAGGAAAGACCAAAACCATATTTATCCATGCCTTCTTTGGCGGCTCTTATCACTTCCGGATTGTCGGCAATGCCAAGATAATTATTTGCGCAAAAATTTATAAGCTCTCTGCCGTCTGAAGTTTTAATTTTGGCGTTTTGCGGCGTTGTTATTATTTTTTCGTCCTTTGAAAGACCAGCTTGCTTTATTTCATCACACAAATTTTCAAAATATTTAAGCGCAATTTTCATATTTGTATCTCCTTATAAATAAATTTGCTTTGTTATATGTATTATATCAAAAACAATATTGCAAACAAAGCTTATGGATATATTTATTTATACACTTTTATTGTATGACCTGTCATCAATTGTAATATTTCTATTATACAACTTTTTTATATATTTCCAAATATATTTAACCAATTTTTTAATTTGTTTTGGATATAAAAAAGCGCATCTTTTAAGATACGCTTTTTGGCAAGACTTTTATTAATTCAAATCTTGTTTCTCAAATTATGTAAACATGGCGTTTCATTCCATAAATTTTGTGATTGTCTCTTTTATAACATCATATTCATAACCGCGTCTTGTTAAAAAAGCCTCCATTTTGCCGTAATTTAAGGACTCTTTTTCATACCTTCCGAATTTCTTTTCAAGCAGCTTCCCAGCATAATAAAATTCGTCTATCAATGCTTCATCCAAAGCCTTTGATATGCACTCCTTTTCTATACCCTTGTTCTTAAGCTCCCACGCCATAAGCCTTTTGCCTTTCGGATTAAAATTAAGGCAATCCTTGATATAGCTTACAGCATATTTAAAATCGTCAACATAGCCGTATTCTTTAAGAAAAGCCATGACTCTTTCTTTTATATCCGCAGAAAAGTTTTCTTCCGAAAGTTTTTTTTCTGTTTCAAAAGCCGATTTTTGCCTATGGCTTAAATATTTTAAAGCTTTTTTCTGGGCTTTCATATAAAGAAGGGTTTGGGTTATGAATTCATACTTATCCTTGTCAATTTCTTCGCCTTCTTTAAGCTTAAAATAAACCACGTCGGAATCAATAAGGCTAAAGGAATATTCATCGTCTATGTATATATGTCGCTTCTTACCCTTACCGTCAGAAATTTTAGTTATAATCACAGCACACACACCTTAAATCTCGCCCTGTTCTTCTATATCCAAATCAAACTCAACTTCTTCTGGGGCTGGTTTTTTGGGTTGTTTTTTAGGCTTTTCTTCCTCTTTTTCAGGTGAAAGATTAACATTTGCTTCTCCGATAGGCGGCAACCCGTAATACAAACGAACTTTGTTTTCTATTTCAAAAGCTATATCCGGGTTTTCCTTTAAATAATCCTTTGCATTTTCACGTCCCTGCCCTATTTTTGCATCATTATAGGCATACCATGCGCCGCTTTTATTTACTATCTCGGTTTCTTCCGCCAGATCCAGAATATCGCCTTCTTTGGATATGCCTTTCCCAAACATTATATCAAAATCAGCCGTTTTAAACGGGGGCGCAACTTTGTTTTTAACAACTTTAACCCTTACCCTGTTTCCTATATAGTTGTCTTTTTGCTTAAGCTGGTCGTTCTTTCTTATGTCAAGCCTTATAGACGCATAAAATTTAAGGGCGCGCCCGCCCGTTGTGGTTTCTCCCGAGCCATACATAACCCCTATTTTCTCACGAAGCTGGTTTATAAATATTACAACCCCGTTTGTGCGGCTTACAACGCCCGTAAGCTTTCTTAAAGCCTGTGACATAAGCCTTGCCTGAAGACCCATATGGCTGTCTCCCATTTCTCCTTCTATCTCGGCACGCGGGACAAGAGCAGCAACAGAATCGACAACAACCACATCAATAGCCCCCGAACGTATCATGGTTTCCGTTATTTCAAGAGCCTGTTCGCCATCATCAGGCTGGGAAATATAAAGCTCATTTATATTAACGCCTAAATTTTTGGCATAAGACGGGTCAAGGGCATGCTCCGCATCCACATATCCGCATATGCCTCCGCTTTTTTGAGCTTCTGCGATTATATGGAGGGCAAGAGTTGTTTTACCCGAAGATTCAGGACCATAAATCTCTATAATCCTTCCTTTGGGAATGCCGCCTACGCCCAAAGCTATATCAAGGCTTAAAGAACCTGTTGAAATAACCTCAATGTTATATTCATTGTTTTCTTCCCCAAGCTTCATAACGGCTCCTTTGCCAAACAGTTTTTCTATCTGGGTGATCGCAGCCTCAAGAGCTTTTTCTTTATCGTTTTCACTATAATTTATTCTTGCCGACTTAGCAGTTGCTTTTTTTTCTGCCATAACCACTCAACTCCCCCAATATAGAACTTATGTTTCTATTATATACGAACAAGTATTCCCTGTCAACATTTTATTTTCCTGTTTTTATAAGCTCAAGCCTAAGCCAGTTTAATGCGCTATACATAGATCTTTCCCTTATTCTCTGGCGTTTGCCAACAACTCTTGTTTCTTTTGTTTTTGTTTCTCCGTTTATATATATTCCAAAATACACAAGCCCAACCGGTTTTTCTTCTGTTCCTCCGTCTGGACCCGCTATACCCGTTACGGAAAGACCAACATCTGTTCCGGCAGTCTTTGCAACGCCTTCGGCCATTTCATAAGCCGTTTCCGGGCTTACGGCGCCGTATTTTTCAAGAGTTTCTTTTTTAACGCCCAAACGGCTCATCTTGGATTCATTAGAATAGGTTACAAGAGCTTCTTTAAGCACTTTTGACACACCCGGAACGGAGATAAGCTCCGAAGCCACCATCCCTCCCGTACAAGATTCCGCAATGGCTATAGTCATGTTCTTTTCAGTTAACAGCTTAACGATAACCTCTTCCATTGTTGTTTCATTTTCAGCATATATGCTTTCACCAAGTCTTTCATATATACTCTTGGCAACAGGGTCTATCATCCTGTTTGCCGCTTCTTCGCTTTTTGCTTTTGCTGTTATTCTTAAAAGAGAGCCTGTAGGCTTAGCATAGGGCGCTATTGTCGGATTTGTCTGAGCGTCTATTATATCGCGGACAAGGGTTTCCATCGTGCTTTCACCAACCTCGGCAACCTTAAGCACTCTTGAAACAAAGGTATATTCCTGCTTTTTCTCTAAATATGGCCTGATATATTTTTCAAACATCGGATAAACTTCTCTTGGAGGCCCTGGCAGCATTATGAGTATTTTGCCGTTGTCTTCTATTATTATCCCCGGCGCAGTTCCGTTATCGTTATATAAAACTATGGAACCTTCGGGAACATAGGCCTGCTTTTTATTGTTGTCTGTCATAACCCTGCCCATTCTGGCAAAAAATTTTTCTATTCTCCCAAGAGCCCTTTCATCCAAAACAAGCTCTTTACCGAAATATTTTGCTCCCGTTTCTTTTGTAAGGTCGTCAACCGTCGGACCTAAACCTCCTGTTGTTATAACAAGATCCGAATGTTCAAAAGACGTGAAAATTGTGTTTTCAAGCCTTTCAGGGTTGTCCCCTACAACGCTCTGATAGTAAACCTCTATTCCGAGAGAAGCAAGCTCTGCCGAAATATATTGAGCATTTGTATTCACGATTTCACCTAAAAGGATTTCTGTTCCTACGGCTATAATTTCCGCTTTCATATACCAAGCCCTCCGTTTTATGTTTAATAGATCAGCTTTTAAGCACATCTTTATTTTTTATAACATAATCAACACCTGAAATAACAGTAAACGCTGTTGCAAGGAATATAAGAAGACCTTCTATTGCCGAAGCAATCAAGCTGTCTATGTTTAAAAGCATAACCATTATTAGTATCATTTGGGTAATCGTTTTGATTTTTCCCCAAACACTGGCCGCAATAACCACACCGGCCTCGGCGGCTATAAGCCTGAAGCCGGTTATTATAAATTCTCTGCTTATTATTATAATAACCACCCATGCCGACAAACGCCCCATTCCAACCAGCGAAATAAAAGCTGCCGAAACTAAAAGCTTATCTGCAAGAGGATCCATAAATTTGCCGAAATTTGTTATAAGGTTTCTGCTTCTTGCTATATATCCGTCTAAAGTATCGGAAAGCGATGCAACAACAAATATCCCAAGGGCTATATATCTGTTTAATGGTGGAGCAAAAAAACCTGAAAAAAGTGCAACTAAAAATAAAGGTATCATAAAAACTCTTGCAATGGTTATTTTATTAGCAAGGTTCACAGTCTATTTCCCTCCCCATAATGTCATAATCTCCAGTGTCCGTTATATATGCCCTTATTATTTCTCCAGATATTATTTCCCTGTCTGCCGAAACAAAAACCATACAATCTACCTCGGGCGCATCTTTTTTGCTGCGTCCGCAATAAACTCCTTCTTCCGGAAGATATCCTTCTATAAGCACATCTATTTCTTTCCCCAGCTCTTTTGCACATTTTTCCGCCGATATATCCTTCTGAAACTTCATAAGGATATCGCGCCTTTTTTTCTTTATTTTCTCGGGTATCTGGTTTGGAAATTTTGAAGCAACGGAGCCTTCTTCGTTTGAATACGCAAAAACCCCAAGCCTATCAAATTTTATTTCATTTATAAAATCCAAAAGCTCTTTAAATTCTTCTTCCGTTTCACCCGGAAACCCTGTTATTATGCTCGTTCTAACAGCTATATCAGGCATAGCCGACCTAAGCTTAGATATTATAGTGCGTATTCCACTGCTGCTTATTTTCCTGCCCATCCTTTTAAGCACAGAGTCTGCTCCATGCTGAATAGGCATATCTATATATTTAACTACTTTAGGGCTTTTAGCCATTATTTCTATTGTTTCGTCAGTTATATGCTCAGGATAGCAATATAAAATCCTTATCCATTCTATGCCTTCTATATCCGATAAACATTTAATAAGCTCATGAAAGACCGTTTTACCGTATATATCAATACCATAACAAGCCGTGTCCTGAGCAACCAAAATAAGCTCTTTAACCCCTTTAGACGCTAAAACCGACGCTTCTAAAACAAGGCTTTCAATAGTTCTGCTTCTATATTTTCCCCTAAGCTTGGGGATAATGCAATAAGTGCAAAAATTATTGCAGCCTTCGGCAATTTTAAGATAAGCAGACGCTCCTGCGGCGGAGCTTGCCCTTTTTAATATTATATCTTCTGAAGGGCTTATGTTTATGTCTGAAAAAAACCTAAGCTCTTTTTTCCCGGAAAGAATCTCTTTAACGGCGGAAACGATTTTATCGTATGAAGCTGTGCCAAGCACACAATCAACCTCTGGCATTTCGGCAAATATGTCTTTTTCATATCTCTGCGCAAGACACCCCGCAACTATAAGGCCTTTAAGCGAGCCTGTTTCTTTATATCTTGAAAGCTCTATAATCGTCTCTATACTTTCCATCAGGGCATCCTTTATAAAGCAGCATGTGTTTACAATTATCACATCCGCAGCTCCATATTCGGATACTATATTAAAGCCTTCTTCGGCTAAAAGACCAAGCATAACCTCGCTATCAACAAGGTTTTTGTCACAGCCAAGAGAAACAAAGGCTATGTTTGTCAAAATAATCACCTCAAAATTACAAACCGTATTTAAGCTTTGCAGCTGTTATACAGTTTTTCATAAGCATGGCAACCGTAACAAGCCCAACCCCGCCGGGGACCGGTGTTATAGCTCCTGCAATGTCAAAGATATTTTTATAATCGGCGTCACCGCAAAGCTTGCCTTCTTCGTTCCTGTTCATACCAACATCTATAACGGTTGCCCCTTCTTTAACCATATCCTTGGTTAAAGCATTAATCTTTCCAACAGCTACGACTATTATATCGGCGCGGCGGCATATTTCATCAAGGTTTTTCGTTTTGGAATGACAAACGGTTACCGTTCCGTTTGCTGCGGTTAAAAGAGTTGCCGTTGGTTTTCCTACTATATTGCTCCTGCCTATAACCACGCAGTCTTTCCCTTCTATGCTTATACCGGATCTTTTTATCATCTCTATTATGCCCGCAGGCGTACACGGAAGAAAAACAGGGTCTCCTATGCTTAACGCTCCCACATTTTCAGGATGGAAGCAATCCACGTCCTTAAGCGGTGAAACCGCACGTATTATTTTCTTTTCGTTTATATGCTTTGGGAGAGGAACCTGAACAAGAATTCCATGGATATCGTCGTCTGCGTTAAGCTTGCTTAAGAGGTTTAAAAGGTCTTCTTCGGTCGTATCGGATGAAATCTCATAAGAAACAGACTTGATTCCAACCTCGGCGCAAGCCTTATATTTGTTGTTTACATACACTCTTGAAGCAGAATCATCCCCTACAAGCACAACCGCAAGACAGGGGATGATTCCCCTGTCTTTAAGTTTTGCCGCTTCAAGAGCCGCTTCCTTCTTAATATCGGATGATATTATTTTTCCGTCTATTATTTTAGTCATATAGCTCTCCTGTTAATAAAAATAATTAAATTTCAAAATCAAGGCAGGCTCTCATTGTTCCTGCTTCTTTTAATATCTGTGCAGCTTTCACGTGCTCAGGATGACCAGCATAAGCTTTAAGATCATCTAAGTCTTTAAAAATGTCGATAAACACTATATCGTATTTTTCGTTTGGGTTGCAGTTGATTCCAACTTCACACTCAATAAGAGTTGGAGCAACTCCTTTAAGACCCAAAATGTCCTTTTTGAGCTGTTCAAGGAGTTCTGCCTTACTTTTTCCTTCGTGCCCGTCTTTTAATGCCCACATTGAAACATGTTTAATCATAATCTTTCCCGGCAAAATAAATATTGCCGAATCCTCCCTTCTTTTATTTGAATTTTAATAAAGCCTAGTTATTTCGGCCTTTCAGCTCCTCATATTCGGACAGCGTTATAAGCACCTTCCTTGGCTTGCTTCCATCCTCAGGACCTACAACCCCTCTCTTTTCAAGGTCTTCCATAAGCCTTGCCGCCCTGTTGTATCCTATTCTAAAAACCCTTTGGAGCATTGAAACCGAAGCCTTTTCCTTTTCTATAACAAGCCTTATGGCGTCATCCAAAAACTCATCTGCCTCTTCGTCAGATTCCATGTTTTTAATGTTTGAAGTTATCTTATCTATAAGCTCCTGAGAGACCTCCGAATTGTCGTTTTTAAGAAAATCCACAATGCTTTCGACTTCTTTATCTTTTACAAAAGCTCCTTGTATCCTTAACGGCTTATTTGTGCCTACCGGGCTAAAGAGCATGTCCCCTTTGCCCAAAAGCTTTTCAGCACCTGCCGAATCCAAAATAGTTCTGGAATCTATGCTCGAAGAAACCGCAAAAGCCATTCTTGAAGGTATGTTTGCTTTTATAACACCTGTTATTACATCAACAGAAGGTCTTTGAGTAGCTATTATAAGATGAATTCCGGCTGCTCTGGCCATTTGGGCAAGACGGCAAATAGCGTCTTCAACCTCGCTTGGAGCTACCATCATAAGGTCTGCAAGCTCGTCTATTATTATAACAATTTGCGACATTCTTTCTTCTTCGCTAAGCTCTTCTTTAAGCTCATTGTAGCCTTTTATATCTCTTACGTTATTTTCCGCAAAAGTATTGTATCTTTGAAGCATTTCCCTTACAGCCCAGTTTAAGGCTCCTGCCGCTTTTTTTGGATCTGTAACCACAGGAATTAAAAGATGAGGTATACCGTTATAAATACTTAACTCAACAACCTTTGGATCAACAAGCAAAAGCTTAACCTCATCCGGCTTTGCTTTATATAAAATGCTTAAAATAAGGGTGTTTATACAAACGCTTTTTCCGCTGCCTGTGGCACCGGCAATAAGAAGATGGGGCATTTTAGCTATATCCGTAACTATGGAATTGCCAGCTATGTCTTCGCCTACAGCAAAGGCAAGCTTGGATGGGAAATTTTTAAACTCGTCGGATTCAAGCACTTTCCTTAAATAAACAGACTGGGCTTCCGCATTTGGAATTTCTATCCCAACCGCGGCCTTACCCGGTATCGGAGCTTCTATCCTTATTGCGGAAGCGGCAAGGTTTAACGCAATATCATCTGCAAGATTAACTATTTTGCTAACCTTAACCCCCTGATTTGGAGAAAGCTCATATCTTGTTACCGTCGGGCCTTTGCTTATCTGAACAACCTTTGCCTCAACGCCAAAGCTTTTTAAGGTTTCTTCAAGCTTTTTTGCGTTGCCGAGTATGAATGACTTTGAATCCCTATTTGAAATTTTCGGGGGCTTCCCAAGCAAATTTATAGGAGGAAACTGATATTCTTTTTTTGGTTCTTCCTTTATGCTTTCTTCAAGCTTTTTTTCTGTTTCCAAAGCATTGTCTCCGCTTTTTTCGGGAGAATCTTTAAGCCCTGCGTCTTCGGTTCCCGGTTTTAAATTTAAGCCAGATTCCGCGGTAGAAGCTTCGTCCAAAATAAGCGTTCCTTCCTCCACAGTTGCCATATTCCCCAATACCCCGGAGTTGTCTTTTGAAAAATCATATATATAACCTCCGCCGTCTATTGGCGGGAGAGTTCTTTTTCCTTTATCAAAGCAAAGGGCTTCAACAACCGGTAAATTTTTATCCTCGTTTATGCCTTCGTCTTCTCTTATCTTTATATTAAAATTACCTTTCTTGTGTTTATTTTTTTCTATTAAAGAGTTCCTTTTGAATTCTTCCTTTTCTTCCTTCTCACGGATTCTTTCGGCCTTAATTTTTATTTTTTCATTTTTGTGCTTTCTGTGCTCCTTTGAAGCGTCTATGCTTGCAAGAATGAAGCTGAAAAACGATTTCCCTGTGCCTATAACTGTAAACACAATAGCTAGCCCAATAAGGACTATGATTGAAGAAACCGTTCCAATCCATGAAACAAGGGCATCCCCTACAAAAGCACCTAAAAAACCTCCGTTTAACACGGAGCCTGAAGCATAAATAGCTTTAAAGCCCTCTGCAGAATTGCCAGAAACTATATGTGTAAAAATCGAGACGGTCAATGAAAACAATATGGCTGCAACAAGCTTTAGCGGAAAAAATGTTCTTTTTTCCGCAGCAAGCAACCATATGCATAAAATTATTGAAAATGTGGGTATCAGGAAAGCCCCAAGGCCAAAAAAACCAAAAAGAAAGCCTGAAACGATATCCCCGAAAAGCCCCATGTTTTTATTTATAAGGCTTATAAAAACAACCACGGAAAAAACTATAACACAAATTATAATTGCTTCATCAAGCAATGAATTGCCACGCAATGAATTGCCAAGACCTTTGCTCTTATATGCGTATTTAGAATTCCCCGCGTTTAACCCAGCCTGGATTTTCCCGGAATTTTTAGATTCTGATGAGGCTTTTAAGCTTTTTTTTGCCGCCATGGCATTTCCCCCATAAAAAAATATATAATAAAAGAGTTTATGTGCTTTAAACCGGCACTTCGGCAACAAACCCTGCAAAAACAAACATTTAAAACCACTGCTTTCCATGAATATTATACCATAAAGGCAAAGCTATTTGTACACGAAAATTCCAATATTTATATTTAATTGGTTAAAAGCTCTTGATTATGTATGTCCTTGTGATAAAATATCTTTTATTAATCCATGTTTTAGGAGGCAGAAATGGGAAGTTATACACAGCTTAAAAAAATAGGCATAATAGGCGGCGGGCAGCTTGGTAAAATGATGATTTTAGAAGCAAAAAAAATGGGCTTCTTCATAGCCGTTTTAGACCCTACCGAAAATTGCCCTGCTCATTCCGTATGCGACTTTCATATAATCGCTCCTTTTGATGACAGAGAAGCCATATTTTCTCTTGCAAAACAGGTTGACGTGATAACCTACGAATTTGAACATATAGACGTTTCCGCCCTGCTTTCGCTTGAAAAAGAAGGTTTTAAGGTTTATCCAACCGCAAAAAGCCTTGAAATAATACAAAATAAGCTTAACCAAAAAACAGCGCTTTTAAATAACAATATCCCCATACCCGAATTCATGAAAATCAGTTCACTTAGCGATATATATGAGGCCGGCAAAAACTTTGGCTTTCCTTTCATGCTGAAATCGGCAACCGGCGGATATGACGGAAAAGGAAATTTTCTTATAAATTCCGAAGCAGAAATAACCTTGGGCTATGAAACCTTAGGCAGCGGCAGCCTACCTTTGATGGCTGAAAAATTTTTCCCGTTTATAATGGAAATATCCGTTTTGGCATGCAGAGGAACCGATGGAGACATAAAAGTATACCCCGTTGGGGAAAACATACATGAAGACAACATATTAATAAAAACAAAAGTCCCCGCAAATATATCGAGGAAATCTACAAAATGCGCAATGGAGCTTGCTTATAGGGTTATGGAAGTTTTTGGCGGCGTTGGAATGTTTTGTATTGAGATGTTTATTGATAAAGAAGGAACCGTTGCCGTTAATGAAATTGCTCCACGTCCGCACAATTCCGGGCATTATACAATTGAAGCCTGCATTACCAGCCAGTTTGAACAGCATATAAGAGCCGTCGCCGGCTTGCCTTTAGGCTCACCCAAGCTGGTCTCCCCTGCTGTTATGATGAATATTTTAGGTGAAGGGGAAAAAGGCGAAGCAGAAATTTCAGGCATTCATGAAGCGCTTAAAATAGAAGGCGTAACCTTACACATATACGGAAAAGAAAAATCCGTCCCAAAAAGAAAAATGGGCCATCTGACCTGCATAGCAAAAAGCCTTGAAGAAGCAGATGAAAAAGCCGAATCAGCTAAAAAACTAATTAAAATATACGGAAAATCATAACTACGCGTCTACCGAGTGATTTGCACTAGTCTATAAGGCTTTGTTTCCAGCTTGCGTCTAAAGACGCCGGTTTGAGCACTGTTCAAACCTCTTTGCTTAATGCTTTCTCCCAGGATATATCCGTTTTTCACTCTGTTCCGTCATCTACCGCTATATTTTCCCCATCAGTTATTCTAATAAGCTTTCATACCGCCTTCCCTCTAGGGAAGGCGGCTTTCGCGTTTGCCAAGGCCGTATGTGGTGATTATCCTCAGCGCCTAAGTTTATTATCATAAAAGCATAACTTTTTCGCTTCGTTCAGAATTATATACTATAAGCTTGCTCTTAACCCGCATAGCGGGTGCTTTTTTTGCACACTCCTAGTGCGAAACTGGCTGAAGCCATAATAAAAAGCCTTGAATTTTATCAAGGCTTTTTTACTTGGTTACCGAATTTTTTAAGTACTCTTATATCTTCACCAAAAAATTTCAAGAGTGTATAGCTCCCTAAAATGCGAGAAACCACTCTATCGGAATATTGGTCAACTATCTCAACAGGTTTTAGGTTTGTCGAAATAATAACGGGTTTTGCGGCTATAAGCCTGATATTTAATATTTCAAAAAGAGCAGAGGCCGTAAGTGAATTTGAAAATTCGGAGCCGAGGTCGTCTATTATAAGCAAATCACAATCCTTCAGGTTTTCGAGGTAATACCCCATTTCCTCGTCTACCTCCTTATTAAAGCGCTCTTTTTCTATGTTTTTGAAAAGCTCGGGTGAAGTTACGTATATAACCGAATAGCCTTCCTTAAGAAGCTCTTTTGCTATACAATTACATAAAAAGGTTTTCCCAAGACCCGTGTTTCCGTATAAAAGTAAATTTTTAAACTCCAAGCCAAACTTATTAGAAAAATCAAGGCAGCTTTTAAGCACCCTTTGTATGTTTTCGCGGGGCGTTATTTTTTCATCCCTATAAACTTCCGTTGAATAATAAAGAAGATTGAAAGTATCAAAGCTATTGTTATCAAAGCTTGCAAGATTTGAGTTTTCATAAAGCTTTTCTGCCAGCTTTATTTTCATACATGAGCAAGGTGAATCCCCTATATACCCCGTGTCCTTACATTTAGCGCACACATACTTAAGCTCCGTATAATCTCTGGATAGACCAAGCCCTTCTAAAAGCCTAGCCCTTCTTTCGCTTATATTTTCAGTGTTGGATTTAAGGCAGTTAAGAATCTCTGCTTTATTCCCCGGGTTTTCAAGCACAAGCTTTGAAAGAGAGACACCTGTCATGGAAAGCTCATTATCAAGGTCTTCTATTTCAGGGCATTTTTTATAAACTTCCTTAAGCCTAAGGAGTCTTTTTTCTTTTTCCGCATCCCTTGTTTTCTGATAGCTATTTTTAATTTCTCTGTATACTTCAGATTTTATAGACATACTCATACCGCCTTTTATTATTTATTGAGCTGTTCAAGCTGAAGCCTTTCGATTTCTTCAAAATCCCAATCTCTCTGCTCGAAATTTATAAATTTGTTTTTCTTCTTTTTTTCTGTATCTTTAACCGGAGCGGACTTGCTGGCCAGATATTCCTCGTCCATCCGTTTAACGTCTTGAATTGTTTTTATGCCAGACTTAAACCAGTCTTTTAATATTGATTCGGCATAAGGGTAGCTAGGTTTACCTGCCGCAATAAGTGTTTTTTCGCATGCCAGGCATATAATTTCAGAAGAATGCCCATATTCGTTAAGCCATTTTTTTATATATCTTTCCTCCGCAGGAGCAGGCATTCTGCCTCTTTGACCCATAGCGGCGGTTATATCCTTATAAATTTTATTGTATGTGAATATTTTGGCGTTCGCGTCATCAACTGTTTCTATGCCTTCTTCCGCCCACGAAACGGCAACCTTCTCCATATATCTGAGATCTGTATGCCCGTTTTCGGCACAATATGAAATTAAAAGCTTTATAACTTGGGCAGGGAGCCTGAGCCAATCATAAAAGCTATATATAAGGCTTATTTCCCTATGGTTTAAGGGTTTTGCAAGAGCAGCCTGCGCAAAAGAAAAAAGCTCGCCAACAGCCTTACTTTTTTGTATGTAAACAGCTACCTCTTCAGGCGAATATTCCGGTTTTTTTGAATACGAAGGAGGTTTTACGGCACAAGGCTGTTTTATATAAAACGCTTTTTTCTCTTCGTCATAAGAAACAAGGTCTTCTTCCTTCCAAAATTCCAAGGCTAAAGCAACATCCGAAACGGGGCGGTTAAAAACCGAAGCAAGGCTTTCGGGCATAATCCCTCCTCCGTCTTTCAAATACCAAAGCAAATAAATATATATTGAAACAAAGGCTGGGTCTACCTTTGTTATATATTTCTTTATGAAACTATCCTGAACAGCTGTTATAGATTCCCGCATAAAAATATCATCCCTCTTGCATAATAATAACAAATTTAAAATATTATTTCATTTCTTGAACAAAGCTTTTATAAGCTTCGCTTAATCATATACCTCTTAATACCACACCCGAAATCAAGCCTTGCTTCCTTTCGGGTCAGTTTGCTGCTCAAGCTCTGTATAAGCTTTTATAAGCTTCTCTTAATCAAACACCTCTTACTGC
>JAYFRL010000007.1:0-42539 GCA_034925905.1 Lachnospiraceae bacterium
GGAATAAAAATGCAATACAAAAATATATTCAAGACCAATTAAAAGAGGACATGATGACTGACCAACTGACACTTAAGGAATATGTTGACCCTTTTAAAGGGTAGCAGGTAAATAAACGTGCGGTTGGCGGAATCATAAAGCACCTTAAGGCGCAATGTTGGTAATAGTCCCTTTTAGGGCTCAAAGAAAAACCCCACGTTTACGTGGGGATGATTATTACCATTCAGTCATAAACCCTACGGCAACATCCGTTATAGGTATGTTTCTGTCTATCTCGGACCTTGCCTTAAAGCATACGCAATGGCAGGGATAAAGATTTGTGATGTTTTTTTCTTTAAAATATTCAATTGTTTTTTGAAGCTGCTCTCCTTTTTCAAGCAGGTGAAACCCACCCAATACACCTAAAACATTGTTGTTACCTGTCACTTTTTTGGAGTATTCAATTATGTTGCATATTCCACTGTGCGAACAGCCCGATATTATGTATATTCCGTCTTTGGATTCATAAACGATTGCAGAGTCATCTGTTAAATAATCGTCTTTAAGCTCTCCGCCCGATTCAAATTTACCCACTGGAGTTTTGTTTTCAAAATCGTTTGTTCTTTGGATATAGCCTAAAAAGGTTATGTTTTTGCTTATTTTAATTGGAGTGGCCGATAAACGAAGATTATATTTTTTTGAAAGCTCATCCGATGAAACAGGGCAGCCTATTTCTTTACCACGATGATACTTTTTATCGAACATATCTGGATGAGCGGTTATAGTTACACCGTTTTTTAGTTTCTCAGGCAAAAACCTGAGTCCGCCGGTATGGTCGTTATGCCCATGAGATAAAATAATATCTGTGACAGAACCAAGATCTACGCCCAGTTTTTCGGCATTTTTTAGGCATACATCCGAAAAACCGGTATCAAGAAGAATTTTTTTGTCATCGTCTTCTATAAAATAGCATGCACCAGGTTCCCCGATATTTGTTTCGCCTGTGTAAGTTGTGTTGTCAACAAGAACTGTAAGCTTCATTTTAAATCCTCCTTTGTATTTTAATTCCTACATATTAATAGTACAATAATATTTTTTGAATGTCTACAACATTAATATTTTCTTGACAAGAATAGCAATTTATTTTATAGTATTTTTGTTGCCAAAAAAATTGAATTTTATATTTGCTGATGTAGCTCAGTTGGTAGAGCAGCTGATTCGTAATCAGCAGGTCGCCGGTTCAAGTCCGGCCATCAGCTTAAAAGAACGACAAATTTCGAGAAGGAATTGCCGTTCTTTTTATTTTAATATAAACACCTGCATATTTGAAATTCTGTTTTTATTATTTTGTTATTTAAGAACTGGAGTAAAAAATATTCGACTGAGTATGACAGGAAGTTTATTTTGTTTGTATTTATTTGCATATAGACCTGCGTGACTTTTGGATCCTTTAATGTTATAATTTTAAATAAGATTTGGGAATATAGGATAAAATATTTTTTGAGAATGGAAGGTGAGTAGGATGAAGGACAAACAAAAGCTGTTGGATGAAATACTGCATGAAGTTGAAAGCGACCTTAATGATGAAGAAATACTGCATTTATTGATAGAAAAGAAAATAGCAGCAAATGTTATTAAAAAATCCAAAGAAAAATATACAATGGGTGAGAAAGCCTCTGATGCAATAGCAAAATTTGTTGGAAGCTGGGTATTTATATTTATATTTATAATTGTTCTTTTTATATGGGTGCTAGCTAATATATATTTTATCAAAAATGCGTTTGACCCTTATCCTTTTATCCTTTTAAATCTTCTTCTTTCATGTGTTGCCGCAATCCAGGCTCCGCTTATTATGATGAGCCAGAACAGACAAGAGAAAAAAGATAGGCTTCGTGCGGAAAACGATTATAAAGTCAATCTTAAAACGGAGTTTATAATTCAGGATTTGTACGAAAAAATAGATACATTACTTAAAAATCAACATTTGATAGCCGGGAAGATAGATAAAAAATAAAATTGAGCTTTTCAGGTGAACGATGCTTGTTAAAACAACAGAATTTGATTTTCAAAACACAATATGATTTTTAAAACACAATATTGTATTGAAAAAAGTACGCAAATGTATGATAATTATATTGACTGAAAAAAGCAACCAAAATAACACCTGAAAATAAGAGCTTTAAATTTCAGAAGTTTCAATACAAAATTATATAAAAGCAAACAGAAAAGGAGTTGTTGTTCCATGAAAGCGCTTTATGCGGAAAAAAATTATGAAATGGGTCTAAGAGATATTCCAATCCCAGAAATAGGAGACAATGACCTTCTAATAAAGGTTAAATACGCAGGGGTTTGCGGTTCAGACCTTCATGCTTACCGCGGTGAACATGCATTTAGGAAGCCTCCTGTAATGCTTGGACATGAAATGTCGGGGGTTGTTGAAAAAATAGGTGGTAAGGTTACGAAGTTTGCCATTGGTGACAACGTAACCGTTATGCCCCAGATTGGCTGCGGTGTTTGTGAGCATTGCAAGGCCGGAAGAATAAATCTTTGCAGATCTAAAACAGTCCCAGGAACAGCTAAATGGGTTGGCACTTTCGGAGAATATTTTAATGCTCCTGAATCTGTTGCTTGCAACCTTGACGGGGTATCCTTAAAACTTGGAGCCATTACGGAACCTCTTGCCGTTGCAAGCCATGTTTTAAAGAGATTTCCAAAAAATCACAACGAAGATCTTGTTATATTAGGCGCCGGAGCTATAGGGCTTATGCTTCTTATTATTGCGGAAAGCTATGGTTTTAAAAATATCGTTATAACAGATATACTTGATTATAATCTTGATATTGCAAAAAAACTTGGAGCAAAACGTACCGTAAATGTAAAGAATGAAAATGCCCTTAAGGCTGTTATTGAAGAATTTGGCGAATCTCTGGCCGAAAATGTTATTATAGCCGCAGGAGGCCCATCTATTTTGAGCGATGCTTTTTCAATGACTAGAACCGGTGGAAATATAGTTTATTTTGCAATGATAACAAAAGATATGACACTTAATACATACCCCATAGTATTTAAGGAGCTTAACATTTTTGGTTCATTAAATTATAACATGGAAGATTTTGATTATGCCATACGCATGCTAAAAGCGGAAAAAGATAAGTTTGAGATGCTCATAACCCACGTTTTCCCACTTGAAGAAGCTGGGAAGGCTTTAGATATTTTAGATAAAAAGACTGAAAATTCGATAAAAATGCTGCTTAAAAATTCATAATTTTAATAAATTAAAAGCATCGGCAAGAGAAATTAAATTTCTTTTTCCGATGCTTTTTTGTATTTGCACTAATTGTTTTTGCAAGCCATACTATAGCAGTAAAAAGAAAGAGGGTGAGTTTATGGAATATAATATCAGGCAAGAAAGCGGATATGCCTATATTAGGTTTTTAAATGCTGTATATGGCAGTCCGGGGATAAAAATTTATGTTAATGGCGAGATCTTTTATGATAACCTTCAATATCCGGATTTTACAGAATATATAAAAGTTCCCAGCGGAAGCCATCTTGTAGAGGTTTATACTGTTGGAAGTGAAAACCAATCATACAAAAATGAGATTATGCTTCTGGATTCTATGATATACACAGGCTCGTTTACGGGAATAGATACCGAAATGACGATGCTTCTTGTGGGAGATGAACCTAGGGACGTGAAAGCCCCGGGAGCACACTTAAGATTTATAGACCTTACTCCTGAAGGAATAGATTTTGATATATATCTTGATGAAGAAAGAATTATAACAGATTTGGAGTTTATGGAAGTAAGCAACTATATAAGCGTAAATTCGGGCTTCCATACACTTGAAGTAAAAATTGCGGGTCAAAGCAAGTCTGTTATATCGCATCCTCAACTACTCTTAAAATACGCTAAATATTATGCGGTTTATATAGTCGGAACATATACCGAAGAAGAAAACAATCTTTTGGTGCTTATACCCCTTGAGGGCACAACCTATATAAATTTTGAATAAGGCAGTTTAAACTGCCTTATTTATTATGGGCTTTAGCCTGTTGAGCTCGCGAAGCGTGCGAAATAATAAACCGCCTGCTATGGTGGCAGAAGCAAGCTTATAGCTATATTTTGAGTGAAGCGAAGGATTTGTGTTTTTATTATAATGATAATAAACCTGGATGCTGAGGATAATCCCTCATACGGTCTTGGTAAATGCCGGAGCTGTTTTACCCGGGGAAAGATGGGATATCTTGTCACGAAAATTTCTCAGAATGACGGATGAGGGGAATATAGTGGCAGAAGACGGAACAGAGTGAAAAGGGATATATCTAGTATCGGATTGAGTAAGTTATTAAGCGAATAGGTTTGACCAGTGTTCAAACCGGCGCCTTTAGACGCAAGCTGATAGCAAAGCCTTATAGGTTTAGCGAAAACTACCCGTTTTACGGGTGGTTATGATTTAGCATATTTTTGATGAATATATAAATTTTACGGACATAAACTTGTTTTGGAGGGACAGGTTATGAAAAAAATAATATTACTTATATTTATTCTCGTGTTGACAGGATGTTCCGGCTTGACTGATAAAGATGAGCCTAAAACGGAAGATGAACCTAAAAATCAAATTGAAGAAAAAGCAGAATCAATCCCCAGAGAGACAGGTGTAATAGGCAAAGACCTTCCGGTTTCAAGAGCTCTTGCCGCAAAGATGATAGCCCTTACTTTTTCGGAGGGAAGCATAAATGCAGCCGAAGATAATGTCTATGCCGATATTAAGGAAAGTGATTGGTTTTATAGCTATGTCTGTTATGCTACACAAAAAGGTTATATGAAAGCCGAAGGGAATTTTTATCCCCTGGAACCTTTAACACTAAAAGATGCTGAAAGTATTGTCCTAAATATTAATCCAGAAAATTCAATAACTGTAAAAAACAGCGAAGAATCAGAGGATAAACCAATATCGTATCAGCTTTGGTGCGAGCTTTTTATAAAAACCCTCGAAAGCCTTTCGGGAAGCAGTGATATATATGAAAAATATGGTGTTGAAAATAACACTGCGGTAATTTTTTCAACCGGTGGGCAAAGTGATTTGGACACCTTAACTGCAGCAACGACGAAAGGAAAGTTTGAATTTTCAGGTTATTCCATGGATGCATATATAGACACAATGCTTTCTTTTTATTCAAAAGATGGAGAAATTTTAATTTTAAGCGAGGTTTTGGATAATGAACCTGAGATTAAGAATGTTTATATTTCTTCATTTAAAAACAATTCAATAGAAGTTTTTTATGGTGGAGTTACAAGGGATTTTAAATATTATGGTTCATACAGAAACGAAAAAGAAATTTCGGATATATTTGATATAAAAGTTAAAAATGGAGAAATAACGGATATTAAGTCCGATTTTGAAATTGCGAAAGGAGTTGTTAAAAAATGCGGGGACACCAATATTGAGCTTGAGAACAAAGAAAGTATTGAGTTTGAAAATAATGTTCAGGTTTATAATGCATTGTTGGGGATATCCTCTTTAAGCCTTAACAATATAATGCCGGGCAATGAATATAAGCTTTATATTAAAGACGGGAAAACATGCGCAATAGAAGCCGAAAATGAAATAATACCACAAAACATAAGGATCATTTTAAGCAATACAGGTTTTTTGGGATATGAGCATAACAAGGTTGAAATAACTTCTGATTCGGACTATTATGTTTCCGAAAATGGAAACAGTGTTATTAAAAAAGCCGGAGAAAGCCTTATCTTAAACTTGGATTATCAATATTCAGGGAGAATATACATAACTCCACTAGATTCGGAAGCCACGCTGGAACTTAAATCTGTGGAAAAGGGTAACGGCATGACACCAAAATATTTTGGGACAATAGAAGTGGAAAAGACGAACACAGGATATATATTGGTTAACGAGGTTGATATCGAAAGGTATCTATGCGGGGTTATTCCTTCGGAGATGCCGGCCTCATATGGTTTGGAGGCTGCAAAAGTTCAGGCTATTGCTGCGAGGAGCTACGCTTATAACCAGTATTATCTAAACAAATATAGAAAGTTTGGCGCGAATGTGGATGATTCGGTTATGTGCCAGGTATATAACAATACGGCTCTGTCCGAAGTTTCTTCAAAAGGTGTTGAGGAAACAGAGGGCTTGTGCATTACATATGGCAACACTGTTATAAATGCAAATTTTTATTCCACATCTTCTGGAATAGGTGCGAACTCAGGAGAAGTTTGGGCAAACAGCCAAACCGGGGAGTTCCCGTCTTTAACCAAGGATTATTTAAAATCTGTGAAGCAATTCAATGGCAATATAAGATATGATTTAAAAACCGAAGAAGGAGTGGAAGAGTTTTTTAAGAATAAAGATATAGATGCGTATGACAAGGCTTCAGGATGGTTCAGATGGCAGCTTGAAATGCCTTATGAGGAACTTAACGAGACAATTTCAAGAAATCTTCCGAGAATGTATGAAAACCATCCTTATCTTATAGAAGGCAGTATAAACATAGGAAATATAAAGGATATTTCCGTTCTTGAAAGGGGAGAAGCAGGGAATATAATGCGGCTTAAGCTTTCAGGGGACAAAGGCAGCGTGATTTTAAATACGGAGTATGTCATACGCAGTGTGCTTGTTCCGAAACAATACGTGGAAGGGAAGCCACCGATAAAAATTTTCTGCCACAACGGAATAGTTATGGAAAACTATTCGATTTTTCCAAGCGCATTCTTTGTAATGGATAAAGAAATTAGTGAAAACGGGGACTTAAAATCAATAACTTTTTATGGCGGAGGAAACGGACATGGAGTAGGTTTAAGCCAGAACGGAGCAAAAGGAATGATTGAACAGGGATATAAGTTTGACGAGATATTGGGACATTATTTTCCCGGCACCAAAGTTGAGGATGTGTTTAAATAAGTTTGCTGCAAGAAAACATGTCTAGTTTTATGTAAATATTTTTAATACAAAAAAACATGCCGACAGTTTTTTAAAAACTGTCGGCATGTTTTTTGATGAAATCAAAAGAGGTGTTAATGGAATTAATAACTGCTTTGGAAGAGACGGTCGCTCCAGATATTCCGTCTATGGAGCTTGCTTTGCTCTCAATAGTGTTTTCCATCGTTTTTGCACCTTTTGCTTCTATAAGGCATTCTTCGGAAAGCTTTACAAATTCGTTCACAGTTATTGAAGCTGAGGCAACAGAATCTGTTTTTCCGTCATTGGATAAAGATATAGAAAGTGGGTCGCCCATTTTCACGAGAAGTTCTTCCATGAGCTTTGCCTGCTCGTGCCACAAAGGAGCGTTTTCTGTCATGATATATTCTCCGTTTTCAGACATCTCTTTTTTGGAGTTTCCTTCTTTGTTTATAGCGTCCCAATTGGCTTTTGATATTTTCCCGTTTTGAACGGTTATCTCAACGTAATTTTTAAATCCGTCTATATAATTCAAATTTTCAGCCTTATATACACCGTCTTTTAATATGGTGTTTTCACTAAGGGATACAATTATTTTTTCCGAGCCGTTTAGCACAAGAGGCGGTTCTTTAAATTTAAGCCGGTCTGTGAAATCTGTTTCACCAACCTTTTGGCCGAGGTTCGTGGTTTCTTTTTTAGAATCCACCGAAACAGATAATATTTTACTAAAATTAGGGCCTATCGAGGTTTTAACATAAATATATCCGTTATATCCTCTGGTTTTTGCGAAAACAGTATAACCTAAAAGCTTATCGCTGGAATTAAATGCTTTATATGCGCTTTCTATAGTATCCGACCAATCTTTGGGGATATCAATGGATAAGGCTTTATCGGCTGAAAACACATCAGTAACATAAGATATGTCTTTTTTCCGCCTCTCATAAGATGCAAATGAATTATAGGCGGAATATATTAAAACAAAACAAACTAAAATTATTATAAACATAGCGGATTTTTTAAAAGCAAACACTTTTATTTTCCTCCTTAATGAGCCATGTTTATAGTATATTTAATATTTTTTGCACTACGCATGAAAATTTTTCTAAAGCCTTGCTATGCTCCCAAACATATCCGAATATTTATTTATTGCTGATTCGCTTCCTATGGTATATATGCTTCCGTTTTCCACGAGTTTATTGAGGAGCTGCGTATATTCTTTTATTTTAGGTGATGTTGTGCTAAGAATTTCATCGCGTTCCTTCTGTAAATTCTCAGGTGTTATATTTGCTATGAACCTATGGATTGCTTTATATACTTTTTCGCTGTTGGTGAGAGGTTTATCAAAGTTGTTTATAGTTCCTATTATATATTTTGTTATTTCTCTTTCAGAGGCTTCAAATTTCGAGATATAGGAAGATGCTTTATCATAGCATTCATAGCTGGCTTTAAGGTTTGGATCGCGGTATGAATACATGTATATAATACGATTGCTCTTTTGTATGTTACAGCCACAGCCGTATGCCCCGAGCTTAATTCGTATATTGTTCCAGAGGTAATCAAGGCTCATTATAGTTTTTAAAACCTGCATGCTGCCGTTATATTCCGATTCGTAGTGTCCTCCCTTTATGTTATATTGAACTTTTCCGGGAGTAATAAGCGCTTCGCTGGATTTTTTAAGGTCAAAAAACCATTCCTTTGTCTCTATGCTTTTGCTTGAAAGCTTTTCTTTAATTGGGTATATTCTTTTAAAAGATGAAGCTTTATTTTCATCGGTGCTGCCCAGAGCAATCATAAGGTTTTCTTTTCTAAATAAAAGCCCGGCAGTTTCCCTGAGGCCGTTTGTTATTACAGGGCTGCCTTTATCCATTTCATCATCGGCATAGCATAAAAATCTGTAATAATCTATGCCGGTTGTGATTTCCCTAAACTTTGAAGAAGCATCAAACAACGAAGTGCATTTTAATGCGCCGGCAATGTGTGCATTGCCTATTATATAGCTTTCTTTTTTGATGCGCAGCTTTTTAATTATTTCTTTTAAGCTTTTTAAAGCGTCAAAATCCGTTTCAAATATGATTGAGTCTAAAAGCTCAAAAAGCTTATCGCTGTTTTTGTATAGTGCTTTGCCGTTTATAAGCAGCTTCGGTGAGTATTTCTCTGATTGTCCCTTGTATTCCGAGGTTGTTCCAAATATACCTCCTGTATACATGTCTGTTTCTGTGGCAAGGTTTTTGTAATCAAACTTCTCTGTATCAAGCTTTCCTAACACTTCAGATAAAAGCCCGGCATATGGTAAAAGCTCCACAGGAAGCGTTTCAAGCCCAAACAGGAGATTAACATAAACTATTTCGTTTGAAACAGGTATGAACAAGCTGTTTTTTTCATACTGAAAGCAGGGGACTAAAACAGGCTTTTTATCAATGTCAGATATTGAAAGCAGGGGTATCTTTTCCAGAGCTTCAGGGGTATCAGCTTCGGATTGATATTTTTCGAGTTCTTTATTGTCGTTTATTATTTCCCTTTTTTCTTCTTCATTTAATGATGAGACAAAATCATTAAGTTTTTGCTCCTCTTTTTTTTCAATTTCCTCCTGAAGCCCTGCTTTTGGAGACATATTTACAAAAACATTGCAATTGTTGTCTATAAGACATTCTTTCATAAGATTTTCAAAATACCTGTTTTTAGAAGATAATTTTATTTTTTCAAGCATATCCAGTATAGACAAATAGGAAAACGCGCTGCCGTCATGAAGAAGGCTGTTCATCATTAAAAGCCCGTAAACAAGCCCTTTGGGACGGTGAGAAAAATTTTCTTCACGCATATAAAACTCCAACGAATTTATTGAAGCGTCAATAAGGTTTTGGCCTATTCCGTTTTCGTAAAGCTCATTTAAGCATTTATTTATGCAGCTTCTAAAATCCGGAGCTTTTTCAGGGTCAGCTTTTTTTGCCATTATTGTAAGCGTTAAATCAAGTATTGAAGAATCAAAATATGATTCTGCTTCTTTGCATATCCCGGAGTCGATCAAAGCTGCCCTTAAAGGGGAAGCGTTGCTGTCTAAAAGCACGGTGCCCAGAAGCTCTAAAGCTATTGAACGCTCAGGATCAAGAGAGCTGCCAACTTTATACGAAAGGGCAAAGTAATTGTTGTTTTCAAGTTCATCGGGAGAAGCCGGATAAAAGCTGGACACTTCGCTTTGCATCTCGGATGCGGCCGAAGGTTTGATTTCCGTGTCAGGGGCTTTATACTCGTAATTTGAAAGATAGTCCTTATTTAAAAGATCCATAGCTTTATCTATGTCTGCGTCTCCATATATATAAATATAGCTGTTTGAAGGGTGATAGAATCTTTTATGGGCTTCAATAAACTCACTGTAAGAAAGCTCTGGTATAGTTTCGGGTTCTCCGCCTGATTCATACCTATATATGGAATCAGGAAACAGGTTTGAATAAACAGTGTTTATTAAAATTTGTTCAGGATCGGAAGTTGCTCCTTTCATTTCATTATAAACAACTCCGCTTATTTTAGGTTCGCCATTATTTTCATCAAGCTTTAAAGAATGACCTTCCTGAGCGAAAATCTCCGGTTTTTTATAAATAAGCGGATTAAAAACTGCGTCCAGATAGACATCCATAAGGTTAAAAAAATCTTTATCGTTGCAGCTTGCAACAGGATAGACGGTTTTATCCGAATATGTCATTGCATTTAAGAAAGTATACAGCGAGCCCTTGGCAAGTTCGTTAAAAGGGTCTTTAACGGGATATTTTTTTGAGCCGCACAAAACAGAATGTTCTATTATGTGGAATGTACCTTTGCTGTTTTCAGGCGGCGTACGGAAAGCAATAAAAAAGACTTTGTTTTTGTCACTATTTTTGCAATGAACAAGCCTTGCACGTGTTTTGCTGTGTATATATACTTTTACATCAGATTCGATGTTTTTGATGTATTTTGAATTAATAAGCTCAAAACCAAATTTTGTTTCCAAATAAAACACCTCCAAATCATTTTAATATATATTTTAACAAAAAAGCAATTTTTATAAAACTATTTTTAATTATTTAAAAAACGCCTCCTTATTAAATAGAGGCGTCCAAATTATTCTGTTAAGACGTATATAGCATCCGACAGGCTTGACTCAACATCGTTTACAACAGAGGATATCTTAAAATACATTTCTGATTTTACGCTTGTTTTAATGCCTATGGATTCTGGATAGCCCCAATTCCATTTGTTTTCGCCTGAATCGGGGTTTGTTATGGGGGAATATTTACCATTAGCTGTTTCTGATTTATAAAGACGGTAATAATCAACTCCATATATTGGAGACCAGGTTATACATGTGTAGCTGTTTTCATAAAAAACAATTATATTATCAGGTTTTGAAGGAGAAATTTCAAGTGAAGAAACTTCTCTTAATGTATATGAGTTTTGAGTGTTTATATTAAGTATATATTTTATAGGTATAGACAAATAGCTGTTTGTCTCCTGAGAAAAAGATGAAGTTATCCCTATAAGTTCATTATTTGAATTAAATAAACCGCCTCCGCTGCTTCCAAGCTGTATTTTTGCGGAAGAACAAATAATATCGTTGCTGAAGCTTACTATTTTCCCTGTTGTAACCGTGTTAATTACTCCCAGAGGAGAACCTATGGCGGTTGTGTCTTCATCTTCTTTAGGAGTGGCAGATGTTGAAATTACGCAGGGATGAAGGTTTGTTTTATTTATTTTCAGTATTACCAGATCCCTTTTTATATCATAGCCTAAAATTTTAACTTCGTCCGAATAGGATTCCATATTATTGAATACTACGGATAAAAAGCTCGCGTCTTGTACAACATGAAAATTTGTTGCTATAATTCCGTCCGAAGAAAGTATAACTCCGCTTCCCTGCATTTTATTTGTTGTAATCATAACAACACTGTCCAAGATTGTATATTCTTTTTGCGGATTATCTTTTTCAACTGTGTTTATTGAAACAAGGTATTTTGTTTCATCCCATGTAACTTCGGCTCCGCCCGCTTCGGCTATAAACCGGAGAGGAACATATGTCCTGCTGTCTATTATCTTAGGAGGAGCGTCTAATGTTAATATAACATCATTAAAATAAGCTTTGTCGCTTCCTATTGTAAGAAGTATGTCTGTGGAGTCTTTTACGGCATAAATGCTTTTGTTTTTATCGTTCCAGGTTATTTCGTAGCCTAAGTTTTCGAATATTGCACGCATAGGTACAAGAACACGGTCATTTTCGATAAAAGGCTTGCTTTCAAAAACAAGTGTGTTGCTATCTATTTCAACTGTTATATCAGCAGAAAAAGTCGGGACAGAATATGATAGTCCACAAAACAGCATAAAAACCGAAAAAATTAAAAACCTGATTTTTTTCATTGCCAACCTCCGAAAAATATTCACATCGTATTTAATTATATAATATTTTTGGGATATAAGATATTAAATTTTTGTTAAATATGTGATACAATTTATATACGGGTTAGCCTTAATCTTTAAAAGAAGAAAGATATTTATGGGTTTATTTTTTTGCTTCCAACGCTTTTATGAATCCTTCAATTTGAATTTTATATTAATTATGAATAAACAGATTCTAAAATATAAAAAAGGTTCATAAACTTTAAGTTTACAAACCCTTTTTTAATCGAGGCGACAAGATTTGAACTTGCGACCTCTTGAACCCCATTCAAGCGCCCTACCAAGCTGGGCCACGCCTCGATACAAAATGTATTATATAATGAATGTTTTTTATTGTCAAACTATAATTTGATGAAAGCTCATTGAATTACGTACATTCTTGTACCTTATATGTGTTTTCCTCATTCTTTATTACTAAAATATAATATTGTTTTTTTTGATAAAACAGCTTGCTTTTTTGTGCATAGAAAGAGAGGAACATAACTTTATATTCGGGTAAACTTCTATTACAGGGGGGTGATGCTGTGGAATGGATTGATCGGTTGAATAAAGCAATTGAATATATCGAAGACAATTTGGATGGAGAAATAAATTATGAATATGCTGCCAGGATAGCATGTTGTTCGGCATTTCATTTCCAGAGGATGTTTGGATATATGGCAGGTGTTCCGTTGTCGGAATATATCAGGCGCAGGCGTATGACCTTGGCTGCGTTTGATTTGCAAGCTACAGATATCAAGATTATTGATCTGGCGATGAAATATGGCTATGATTCTCCAACTGCATTTAATCGTGCATTTAGAAATATACATGGAACTGCGCCTTCCAAAGCACGCTTGAAAGGTATGAGCCTTAAAGCGTTTTCACGCATCAGCTTTACTATTTTTGTTAAAGGAGATGCTCAAATGAATTATAAGATTGAGAAAAAAGAAGCAATCCGAATAGTAGGAGTTAAAAAACACATGGACATGAGTATTGAGGAATGTTTTGAAGAGGTGCCAAGACTTTGGCAAAAAACTACTCAAAGCGGGGAGATCCCACAAATCATGTCGCTTTTAAACGAACCGCCGTTTGGTTTGCTTGGAGTAAGCACATGTATGAACGGGAAAGACTTTGATTATTATATTGCGGTTGCAACAGACAAAAAAACTCCTTCCGGAATGGAAGAATATGAAATTCCTGCTGGTACTTGGGCTGTTTTTGAGTGTGTAGGTTCTATGCCTCAGGCAATACAGGAATTACAAAAAAGGATTGTTGCAGAATGGCTGCCAACTTCAGGATATGAATATGCAAACGCTCCGGATATTGAGGTTTATTTTGAGGGAGACATCAAATCTCCGGAATACAGATCAGAGGTTTGGCTCCCGATTGTTAAAAAAGAGATGTTGCCATGATGTTTTCACAGACTTCAAATGTTGTAAAACAATAAAACAATTTATAAATATAAATTTATAAAACCACGTTTTAAACATACGTGGTTTTATTTTTTTTACGACTTCAGTCAGTCTTGCACGTTCCGCGTGTAAAACTGAAAACTACCTGCTATTCGGGTGGCAAGAGTAAGCCTATAGAAAAATATCATTTTGAACGAAGCGAAGGACCTATATTCTTATGATAATAACCCCAGACGCTGAGAATAATCCTCAGCGTCCGGCCTTAGCAAACGACGGAGCCGCCTTCCCGGAGGAAAGGCCGGGATATTTTGCCACGAAAGCTCCACGGAATGACGGATGGGAAAATATAGCGGTAGATGACGGAGCAGCATGGGAACGGATATATTTAATGCCGGATTGAGTAAGTTATTAAGCAAAGAGGTTTAAACAGTGCTCAAACCAGCACCTTTATAAGTAAACTAGCAACAAAGCCTTATAGGCTTAGTGCAAAGCTTTCATTTGGTGGGTGGTCTATGGTTGGATTTTATCTATGGTCTTTTATTTTGTTCGAGGAGAAGCATATGAAATATGCCGGGGGAATAAATTATTATAGTATAAGCGTTTAAGCAAGGGATGATGTTTTTGAAGGTATTTATATTAAGCGCAAAAAGGATAAAACAAAAAATGACGGTTTTTTTCCTTTTACTTGTGATAGTGACAGGGGTTGTTTTGTCATATAGAATTTCCGAAAAATCCAGAACGGTTTTTTCAAGTGTGGATAAAAAAGTGATTGTGATAGACGCCGGTCACGGAGGCTACGATCCTGGGAAGTCAGGGAAAATCGGGGAAGATGAAAAGGACATTAATCTTAAAATCTCAGGGTATCTAACAGAGTACCTTGAACAAGGGGGAGCCGTTGTTGTTCTCACAAGGAATGAGGATACAGCGCTTGGAAGCGCAAAGAAAGAAGACATGAAACAAAGAAAAAACATAGTAAATGAAAGTGACGCGGATATAATGATAAGTATACATCAAAATGCATTTACAAGCTCGGTTGTAAAGGGTGCGCAAGTATTTTATCACGAATCCTCTGAAAAAGGAAAATTATTATCCGAATGCGTGCAAAAAAGGCTTGTTGAAAAGCTGGATCCCTCAAACAAAAGGCAAGCAAAGCAAAACAAAAATTATTATGTTTTGCGTACAACAGAAATTCCCGCCGCTATAATTGAATGCGGTTTCCTTTCAAATGCGGAGGAGGAAAAGCTTTTAAATGATGAAGAATATCAACAGAATGTTGCATGGGCGATATACATAGGCATATTAGATTATTTTGAAAAAGTAAGCATGCTGTAATTTTTAATGTGTAGACTTTTGCAAAACGCTATTATATAATTAGTCATAATCTGTTTTAAGAAGGAGTTATTATGGCGGACAATTTCAAAAGCCTTGGTATAGGCAAAAATATAACCGATGCTTTGGCTCTTATGGGTATAACGGAACCAACACCCGTTCAATTGGAGCTTATACCTGCCATACTTGCAAAACAAGATGTGGCTGCAAAATCGGAAACGGGAACGGGCAAAACATTGGCATATCTTTTGCCTGTTTTAATGATGATAGAACCTGATAAACGTGAGACCCAGTTTATTATAATCACTCCGACTTACGAGCTCGCTTCCCAGGTATACAAGGAAGCGCTTAAAATAATAAAAGCCTCTAATATTGATGCTATGGCTGCGCTTATAATAGGCGGAGCCGGTATTGAACGCCAGATAGAAAAACTCAAAGACAAACCGCAGATAATAATAGGCTCTGCCGGAAGAATTTTAACTCTTATAAAAAAACGTAAAATTTCGGCACACACCGTTAAGACCATAATACTTGATGAAGCAGATAGACTTTTGGATGATTTCAATATTGAAAGCACAAAATCAGTTATAAAAACAACGCTGAAAGAACGCAATATAATATCGGTTTCAGCTTCAATTGGAAGCGAAACTGTGGAAAGAATGAAAAAGATTTCAAAAGAGCCACGGTTTATAAATATTGAAAGCGGAAACTTGGTTTTAAATAATATAAAACATTATTATATAACTTGCGAAGCAAGGGAAAAAACGGATACCTTAAGAAAAGTGATAAAAGGTCTTTCTCCGGATAAAACTCTTGTTTTTGTAAATAATAATGAAAATATATCTGTTATAGTTGAAAAGCTCAATTTTCATGGAATAAATGCCGACGGTACATTTGGAAACGCAGGGAGCATTGAAAGGAAAGTTGCTATTGACAACTTTATTTCGGGCAAAACGAAAGTTCTTATTTCATCAGATTTAAGTTCGAGAGGGCTTGATATTTTAGACATTACGCATATAATTAATATAGACATACCTGAAGACCCGGTTTTTTATATACACAGGGCAGGGAGGACAGGGAGAAACAAGAAAAGCGGAGTTGTCATTTCAATAGCTACAGAGTATGAAGGAAAATTTATTTTGAAGATTTCAAGGAAGCTCAACATCAATGTAGTACATGCCCAAATGTCTTATGGCTCTTTAGAGCCTCTATCAAACAAAAAATATATAAAAAACAATAATTACAAAGGAGAAAAACAATGGACGAAAAAGAAAAATTAAACCCCTGCGGTTGTGGAGACCCGGATTGCGATTGCGATGAAGAAATGGAAACAATGGTTCTTACAATGGATGATGAAACTGAGCTTGAATGTGGGGTTTTAGGGGTTTTTGATGTTGATGGCAAGGACTATATTGCGCTTATGTCCTTTGAAGATGAAACAGTCCTTCTCTATAAGTATGCTGAGGATGGAGAAGAAGTTACCCTTGATTCAATTGATAATGACGAAGAATTTGAGAAGGTTTCAAACGAATTTTATGAGCTTTATGGAGAAGAAGACGAGGAATAATTAAAAACCCCCGTAAGTAAGGGGCTTTTTAATTACTTTAAGCTGAAATTAAAAATCATTTAAAATCTTTAAATGAGATGTTTACTTTAGTCCGTTAAAATGTTAAAATAGTATTGTATAAAATTTTTAGCGGAGGTTCTCATGAATAACAAGATTAAAAGTGAAGCGACAGATAAGTTGTTTCGGTATATTTTGGAAATGAAAACCGTAGATGACTGCTATAGGCTTTTTGAGGATCTTTGTACAGTCCACGAAATCCAGGCTATTGCTCAGCGAATGGCGGTTGCTGAAATGCTTAATGAAAAACGTACATACATAGAAATAGCGGAGAAAACAGGAGCTTCAACGGCAACGATAAGCAGGGTAAATCGTGCATTGAACTACGGCACAGACGGCTATAAGCTTGCTATTGAGAGGCTTAATAAAACTGAAGGTAAAGCTTGATAATATTGATTATAAATAAAGGTTGTCCAAAAAAAGGGGCTTCCTTTTATTTTTGTACACAGTATATGGTTGGGAGAATATAAGACATGATAAAATTTAACGATTTAAATCCTATGCAAAAGGAAGCTGTTTTAAATACGGAAGGCCCACTTTTAATACTTGCCGGCGCAGGCAGTGGTAAAACAGGGGCTATTTGCGTTAGGATCGCTCATTTGCTTGAAATAGGAGTTAAACCATGGAATATACTCGCAATAACATTTACAAATAAGGCAGCGGGTGAAATGAAAGAAAGAGTTGCAAAAATGGTCGGAAAACAATCCGAAGATATGTGGATTTCAACCTTCCATTCGTTTTGCGTCAAAATTCTAAGAAGAAATATCGGTAAGCTTGGGTATGGAAACAACTTCACCATATATGACAACGATGATTCCGAAAGAATAATGAAGGAATGCTTTAAGCGCCAGGGGTTAAGCTTGGCGGATAAAACCTTCGGTGTTTCCTCTGTTCTCTCTGAAATCGGCAGGCAAAAAGATAACCTTATAGATGCTTCGGCATATTCAAGAAATTCCGCCGGAGATTTTAGAAAAGAAAAGATTGCCACACTGTATAGGGAATACCAGAAGACTTTAAAAGAAAACAATGCATTTGATTTTAACGATTTGATAGTTAAAACTGTGATCCTTCTTGAATCAGAACCTGTAATACTTTTAAATTACCAGGAAAAATTCAAATATATAATGGTTGATGAATATCAAGATACCAATTTTGCACAATATAAGCTTGTAAGCATACTTTCTGACAAGTATCATAACCTTTGCGTCGTAGGCGATGACGATCAAAGCATATACGGCTGGAGAGGTGCGGATATAAGAAATATCCTTGATTTTGAAAAGGATTTTCCAAATACGAAAGTTATAAAGCTTGAACAAAATTACCGCTCAACTAAAAACATAATAGAATGTGCAAACAAAGTAATTAAAAACAACGCACAAAGAAAGGATAAGGCTCTTTGGACACAAAACGAGGGTGGGAATTCTATAAAAATATATAAAGCGGAAAACGAGCTTTATGAAGCTGCATTTATTGCCGATGAAATAGACGATTGCGTTCAAAACGGTGAAGAATATAAGGATTTTGCTGTTCTTTTCCGTACAAACGCCCAGTCAAGGGTTTTAGAGGAAACTTTTATACAAAAGAATATACCGTACCGTATTTTTGGAGGCGTAAACTTTTATCAGAGAAAAGAAATAAAAGACGCCTTGGCATATTTAAAAATAATGGTTAACCCAAACGATAAACTCCAGATAAATAGAATTATTAATTTGCCTAAAAGAGGCATAGGGGAGACCTCGATAGAAAAAATGGAAAATTTTGCGGCAGAGAGAGGGATAAGCTTTTATGAAGCAATGCCTCTTGCAAAAAACATTGATTCTCTTAAAAGCAAAACAAAAAACTTTATAGATTTTTATGAGCTTATGGAAAAGATTAAAAAAGACATTATATCAAAAAAACCATCACATGCTATTGAAGAGATATTAAACAGAACGGGCTATATGGCAATGTTAAACGAAGATCCTACCGATATAGGCGCAATGCGGATTGAAAATATAGGCGAGCTTTTAAACAAAGCGGTTGAATATGAAAAATCAAATGAAGAAGCCACATTAACTGGTTTTCTTGAGGAAGTTGCGCTTGTTGCAGATATAGATGCTTATAAAGAAAATGAAAACTATGTTACTTTAATGACCTTGCACAGTGCAAAGGGTCTTGAGTTTCCTTATGTATTTATGAGTGGTATGGAAGAAGGACTTTTCCCAAGCTATATGAGCACAATATATGGGAGCCCAGAAAAATTGGAAGAAGAAAGAAGGCTTTGCTACGTGGGCATAACCCGTGCGAAAAAGAAGCTTTATTTGACATGGGCAAAAAGCAGGCTTATGCATGGCCAGCTTGAGTATAAAGCTCCGTCAATGTTTTTAAAAGAAATTGGGTTTAACAAAACCGAACAAAAAGAAGCTCCCAAAAAAGAGGAAGTTAAAAAAATATATGCGGCAAAAAATACGTTCGTCGGCAGGCAAAAACCTCAGCCGAACAAAGCTATGAGGCTTAATATGAATATATTAAAGCCAAAAGATGTTGCTTTGGATTATTCAGAAGGAGACAATGTGAGAGCGCCTAAATACGGAATAGGAAAGGTTGTTTCCATAACTCCCGCAGGAGCTGATTTTGAAGTAACGGTTGAATTTGAAGGCAAAGGCAACAAAAAATTTATGGCCGGCCTTTCAAAGATTAATAAAGTTTAAAATTTTAAGGAGAATATTTATGGAACGTATGAAAGAACTGATAGCCTTATTAAATAAAGCTTCGGAATCATATTATCAAAAAGATGAGACCATTATTAGCGATTATGAGTTTGATAAGCTCTATGATGAGCTTCTTGCTCTTGAAAATAAATATGGCGTTGTTCTTTCAGGAAGCCCGACACAAAAAGTTGGTTATGATGTGCTTTCGAGCCTTAAAAAGGTGAGGCACAAAACAAAAATGCTTTCCTTGGACAAAACAAAAAACTGGGACAAGCTTTATGACTGGCTTGGAGACAAGGAAGGCCTTTTAAGCTTTAAAATGGATGGGCTTACAATTGTTTTATATTACGAAAATGGTGAGCTTATTCAGGCAGTTACAAGGGGAAATGGAGAAATTGGCGAGGATATAACACATAACGCAAGGTTTTTTAAGAATATCCCGATTAAAATAAGCTATAAAGGTAAGCTTACCATAAGAGGAGAAGGCGTTATATCTTTTTTAGAGTTTGAAAGGATAAATAAAAATTTGCCTCCTGAAGAAGCTTATAAAAATCCGAGAAATCTCTGCAGTGGAACTGTTCGCCAGCTAAACAGCAAAATTTCGGCGGACAGAAACGTAATGTTCTTTGCTTTTTCAATGGTAACAGACGCGGGAAACAATATAAATTTTGAAACAAAGCTTTCAGAACTGCTTTATATAAAGGAACTTGGATTTGACACGGTTTTTAATAAGGCTACAACTAAAGACAGCATACGTGATGATGTTAAGTTTTTTGAGAACAAGATTAAGAGCCTGGGCTATGCCACAGACGGTCTTGTTTTAACCTATAATAATATAAAATATGGCAAATCCTTAGGTGCAACCTCAAAATTTCCTAAAGATTCGATAGCCTTTAAATGGGCCGATGAAACTGAAAATACGATACTTCGCAAAATGATATGGAACACTTCAAGAACGGGGCTTATAAACCCTGTAGCTCTTTTTGACCCTGTGGAAATTGAAGGCACAACCGTAAGCCGGGCCAGCGTGCATAATTTAAGCATTGTAGAAGAACTTAAGCTTGGAATAGGCGATGAAATAAAGGTATATAAGGCAAATATGATTATACCTCAGATTTTGGAGAACATAACAAAAAGCGGAACGGTTAAACCGCCGGAAGCTTGCCCTGTTTGCGGAGAAAAGACAAAAATAAACGAGTTTAACGGAGTAAAGCTTGTTTATTGCCTAAACCCAAATTGCAAAGCCCAGCTTGTGCGTTCACTTTCGCATTATACATCCAGGGACGCCGCAAATATAGAAGGCCTTTCAGAAGAAACCATTAAGAAGCTTGTTGAGACGGGAATACTTGATAACTATACCAATATATACAGAATATATCAACATGAAGAAATAAAAGATATGGAAGGTTTAGGCGAGAAATCGTTTGCCAATATTGTATCGGCAATAGAGAAATCAAAGGATATAGAGCTTTCAAACTTTATTTATGCCCTTGGGATAAGCCAGATGGGTTTAAACAATGCGCGGATTTTATGCAAAAGCTTTGATTATGATATAGAAAAGATTATAAATGCCACAGAAGAAGACCTGATTGCTATAAATTCTTTTGGGAGCGTTATTGCAGGAAGCGTTGTGAAATATTTTTCAAGTAAAAACAATATCAAGCTTTTACGCAACGCTTTAAGCTATATAAGAATAAAAAGCGCACACCTTCCTTCGGAGGACGTCCTTTCGGGGCTGGGGTTTGTTATAACAGGGGACTTGAAATATTTTAAAAACAGGAAAGAGCTGGAAGCTTTAATAGAATCAAAAGGCGGAGGAATCGCATCTTCAGTTAGTTCTAAAACGAGCTATCTTATAAATAACGATTTAGATTCGGAGTCTTCAAAAAACAAGAAGGCGAAGGAGCTTAATATCCCCATAATATCCGAAGAAGAACTTATAACGGAAATATTAAAAGAAAAGATTAAACCGGATTAAAATATATGCGGCTGTTTACCTTTAGATAAAATTGTATTATAATATAATTCGGTATTTGTTGTAATATAACAAAGCCCGCCACAATTGTTTTCGGAGGCAATTTATGTCTAGGGATAACGACAAGGTTAGGGAACTTTACCCCGAACAAAGAAGAAAAAAACAAATAAAAAAGAAAATGCCGAGTGGGCACAAAACAATTACAATTATAACTTTTCTGCTCTTAACAGTTTATATATGCGGCTATCTTATAGCCTTTCTTTCGCGTCCTAAAACTGCAACCGAAACAGTGGTTTATGGCACTATAGATGTTCCTCTTTCGCTTGACGGTATAATAATAAGAGATGAGGAGGTTTATGTGGCCGAGGCCAGCGGGCAGCCTTATTTTAATTATAATGATAATGACAGGATTAAAAAGGGCGCTGTTGTCTGCAACGTAAAAGATGAAGAAACCACGAGTATTATTGAAAGCGAAATAAAAAAGCTTGATAAGGATATATTAAGCACCCAAAGAGCAAGGAGCGATATGTCTGTTTTTTCTGAAGATATAACAGAAATAGAAAGCAGTATCAAAAAAACTGTGGATGCTGGGGTTTTAAAATTTATAAACAGCAATATGTCTGAAATATATAAGCTTAAAGATGAGATTGACACACAGATCAGCCGGAGGAATGAAATCTGGTTTTCCGAAAATGTTAAAAGCCTCACAGAGCTTAGTGAGAAGAAAAACCAATATGAAAACAAACTTTCGGAAAGCATTTATTCTATAAGCTCAAACAGCAGCGGAATCATTTCCTATACCTCTGACGGCTTTGAAAGTGTTTTAACTCCATCTTCGATTGATAGTATTACCGAAGAACAGATAAAAATGAAAATTACCCCTAAATATACCTCTAAAAGTCAGGCCGTTAAATCAGGAGACAATATATTTAAAGTGGTTAAATCAAACGAATGGTATGTGGCGGCGTATATGAATGTAGCCGAAGCCGCACAAATAACCGTAGACAGTAAAAAAACATTAAGCTTTACTATTGACGAAGAAGAAAAAAGCATAGATTTCACCGTTGAGAAAATAAGTGGTGTTGGAGATAAATATCTCATAGTTTTCAAAACCGATAAAAATATGATAGATTTTGTAAAAGAAAGAACGGTTAGCTTCAAAATTAATACCGACGCTTATAAAGGCATAAAAATCCCAAATGAGGCAATCGTTGAAAAAACGCTTCTTAAAATACCGTTATCATGCATTGTTGAGAGCGTAGATAAATATTCGGTTATGAAACTTATAGACAGCTCGCAGAATATGGCCGAGCTTGTAGACGTAGATATTGTTAAGATAGACTCGGAGAACGGGTTTGCTTATACTGTTCAAGATATAAATTCACTTAAAATAGGGGACACGCTTCTTGCCGGAACGGGGGAAAATGCTAAGACCTACGAATTAAATCAGGTTGAACCCTACGAAGGTGTTTTTGTTGTAAACAGTGCAGTGGCAGAATTTAAAGTTATAACAATAATCGCTCAAAACAGCAATTATGCTATAGTTAGTGATGAAGACGGAAATTATGGACTTAAGGCTTACGATGTAATAGTATCCGACGCAACAAAAGTCAATGAATCGGATGCGATATATTAAAGGAGAAATTATGGAAGATTATAGTTATATTTTAAAAAACATTGAAGATATAGAGCTTAGGATAAAAGCTGCGGCAGAAAAATCCGGGCGTAAGAAAGAAGAGGTTCTTTTATTAGCCGTAACAAAAACATTGCCAACGGAAAAAATGAGGACTGCACTTCTTAAAGGCTTAAAATCCTTCGGGGAAAACAAAGTCCAGGAAATCACGGCAAAGTATGATGAGTTTATTTCAGATGGCGTTTTATGGCATCTTATAGGTCATTTGCAGACAAACAAAGTGAAATATATAATAGATAAGGTTGTCATGATACATTCCGTAGACAGCGTTAAACTTGCTTCAGAAATAAATAAGCGCGCAAAAGACAAGGGAATCGTTATGGATATTCTTCTTGAAATAAACATTGCCAGAGAGGAGTCTAAATTCGGCATAAATCCCAATGAAGTTTTTGATATAATAAACGAAATAAAAGATTATGAAAACATTCGCGTGAGAGGACTTATGGCCGTTGCTCCTTTTGTTGAGAACGGTGAAGAAAACAGGCCGTATTTTAAACAAATGAAGCAATTATTAGTTGACATTAATGAAAAAAAATTTAATAATATATGTATGAATATTTTATCGATGGGTATGACCGGAGATTATGAAACCGCAATTGAAGAGGGCGCGAACATCGTAAGAATAGGCACAGGGATATTTGGCGCCAGAAAATACAACTGATTAATATAATCGGGGAGGATATAATAGTGGCTAATATGTTTGATAAAATGAAAAACCTTATGTTTGGCGAGTATGAAGACGAAGACGATGTTTATGAGGATGAATATGAGTATCCCGTTGTAAAAGGAGACAGGGATGCTGTGGATTATCCTTCTAAATCTTTGGCTTCCGGCAAGAAAAACAACTCTCAGGTTGTAAGCATACATACTAATGTTCAGATGCAGGTTGTAATAATAAAGCCTGAATGCTATGAGGATGCTCAGGAAATTTGTGACCAAATTAAATCTAAAAAGCCGGTTGTTGTGAACCTGGAAAAAGTTGAATATCCTATCGCTCAGCGTATTATGGATTTTTTAAGCGGAACATGCTATTCGCTTGATGGTTCTATCCAGCGCGTTGCAAACAATATTTTCATAATTGCTCCTGAAAACGTGGATATTTCAGGCGATTTTAAAGAAGAACTTAAAACAAAGGGAGTTATTCTTCCGTGGGTAAACAGCGGAAAATAAGGCGGGTTAATTATAATGGGTATTTCTGTATTATACAAAGCTGTTGATATTTTTTTTGAAGTGATATATATCCTTATTTTTGTGAGGATAATTTTGTCATGGATTTCTTTACCTAACAACTCTTTCAGCAGCCTTATATATTCTTTAACAGAGCCTATTTTAGGTCCTGTTAGGCGAATGCTGAACCGCTCTCCTTTAGGCGGCGGTATGATGCTTGATTTTTCACCTATAATTGCGCTTTTCTTTATGAATATAGCTAAGCTTATTATTTATTCTGTTTTAGGTGCATTTTAGGTTTTTATTGAATAAAGTTTTTTTGCAATGGGCTTGGTGAGCAGCTTTTGATTATGGTAATAATTTAAACCGGTTTATTTAAAACAGGAGGCGGAACTAAGTGCAGGGCTTGTCTGAAATCAGGAATACTGAATTTAAAAAAGTGGCTATAGGCTATTCAGTTGAGGAAGTTGACCAATTTATAAAAGAACTGATTGTAGATTATGAAGCGATGTATACTGAAAACATTGAGCTTAAAGACAAAGTCGGCATGCTTACGGAAGGACTTTCTTATTACCGGTCTCATGAAAAATCAATAAAAGATGCTTTGGCATTTGCCGAAAACACAACGAAAGAATCAAGAGAGGCTGCGAGTAAATATGCCGAAGAAATAAGAGCGTCAGCTCAAAGGGAATCAGAGCAGCTTATGTCTGAGTCTAGGCTTAAAGCAACAATGCTTTTGCATGATGCGGGTAAAAAGCTTGTTGACATAGAACAGAAAGTTTTAAAGCTTGAAAGTCAATACGAACTTATGAGAACAAGAATAAAGCTCCTTCTTTATGCTGAACTTGAGCTTATAGATAAAGGTGAGATAATTTCGGAAAAAGAAAAAAGCCTGGCTAGGCCCGAAGCAAATAAAGATTAATTACTAGTGTAGCAAGGCTGATTGGCAATTTGCCTTTCAGCTTTATTTTTTTATAAAGAAAGGATCTTTATGGATAAAATAGTTGTGGACATACCCGGAAAATCATATCCTATTTATTTTACCGGTTCTTTTTTGAATATTCCTTCTTTTCTTGAAGAAAATCTCAACAACGCCCAAAAAGCTTTGATAGTATGTGATAGCAATGTTTATAAGCTTTTTGAAGACGAGGTTTTTAAAATATGCAAAAAAGTTTTTAAAAAACTTGAGGTCTTTGTTTTTTTTGCAGGAGAAGCTTCAAAAAACCTTGAAACAATAAAGGGCATGTATGCTTTAATGCTAAAATCCGGATTAGACCGCAATTCATGCGTTATAGCCCTTGGTGGCGGAGTTGCCGGAGATATGGCGGGGTTTGCAGCTGCAACATATATGCGAGGGATAGATTTTGTCCAGATACCAACCACTCTTTTAGCCGATGTTGACAGCAGCGTTGGCGGGAAAGTCGGGGTTGATTTTTCAAACAGCAAAAATATTATAGGCGCTTTTTATCAGCCTAAATTTGTATATATAAATGTTTCGGTTCTTTCAACGCTTCCAGCCAGAGAATTTTCAGCCGGGTTGGCGGAAGTCATAAAATACGGCGCCAGCTATTCAAAAGAGCTTTATAAATATGTTATTTTAAATAAAGAAAAGCTTAAAGCCCTTGATGAAGATGTTTTAAAAGAAACAATCAAAAAATGCTGCGCTATAAAAGCTGAAATCGTAGCTAAAGACGAAAAAGAAAGCGGTTTAAGAGAAATCCTTAATTTCGGTCATACAATCGGTCATGCTGTTGAATCGGCATCGGGATTTAATTATCTCCACGGTGAATGTGTTTCTATAGGTATGGTTGCTGTGTTTTATATTTCAATGCGTATGGGACTTGTTTCTGGAACAGAAGCGGAGTCGCTCAAAAACCTTTTAAGCTTTTTTGATTTACCATTAAAAGCAGAGGGATTAAATATAGACGATGTTTATGAACTCCTTTTTCATGATAAGAAAACAAGAGACAACAAAATAAAATTTATACTTCCCAACGGATTAGGCAAATATATAAAATCGGATGAAATAGCCGAGGCTCTAATTAGAGATGCCATAGCTTATGTTTTAAAATAATTTATAAAGGCGGTAAAGGATGTATATTATAGGTATTTTAGGAGTTATTGTATTGATTGCCATAGACAGGTTCACGAAATATTTAGCTGTTTTGAACCTTGAGCCGTCAGAAAGTATAACATTTATAAAAGGGTTTATGGATTTTACGCTTATTAAAAATACCGGCGCCGCTTTTGGTATGCTTGAAGGAGCAAGATGGTTTTTTATTGTTTTAACCGTGCTTGTTCTTGCTTTTATTATTTATTACTACAGGAAAATACCTATAAATAAAAACTATAACATAATACGAGGCGCTCTTGTTTTTATATCCGCAGGAGCCATAGGAAACTTTCTAGACAGGGTTATAAACGGCTATGTAACGGATTTTTTCGAATTTACTTTTTTCTCTTTTCCTGTTTTTAATGTGGCTGATATTTTTGTTGTATGCGGGACTTTTGTTTTGGCTTATATGATGCTTTTTAAAATAAAGGATTGAATATCATGAAAAACTACAAATTTGCAGTTGAGAACACCGATGAAGGAACAAGAGTGGATTCGTTCATTTCAGGAGAAATAGACGATATCTCAAGAAATTCTGTTCAAAGGCTTATAGATGAGGCTCTTGTGTTTGTAAACGAAAACTCCGTAAAGTCAAACTACAGGCTTAAAAAAGGAGATATAATAGATGTAACCATTCCTGATCCGAAGGAAATAGAGATTCTTCCTGAAGACATTCCTCTTGACATACTTTATGAGGATGCTGAGCTTATAGTTATAAATAAACCAAAAGGGATGGTTGTTCATCCAGCTCCGGGGCATTATACGGGAACGCTTGTGAATGCGCTGATGTTTCATTGCAAAAACAGCCTTTCCGGCATAAATGATGTTTTGCGCCCGGGTATAGTGCACAGGATAGATAAGGATACCTCAGGGGTTATTGTTGCCGCGAAAACAAACCGCGCTCATCAAAGCCTTACGCTTCAGCTTGCAGAGCACAGCATAACAAGATGCTACAATGCTATAGTCTTCAATAAGGTTAAAGAAGACGAAGGTACAATAGACAAGCCTATAGGAAGGCATCCTTTTGAAAGAAAGAAAATGGCTGTTACTGAAAGAAAAAGCAAAAGAGCTGTAACCCATTATAAGGTTTTGGAGCGGTTAGGCAAATTTACATATATAGAAGCCAGGCTTGAAACAGGGCGAACCCATCAGATAAGAGTGCATATGGCGTATATTGGGCATCCTCTCTTGGGTGACACAGTTTACGGTTCTTCAAAGCAGCCGTTTAACACCGATGGGCAGGTCCTTCATGCAAGAGTTTTAGGCTTTATTCATCCGGTTACGGGTGAATATATGGAGTTTTGCGCAAACCTTCCTGAGTATTTTGAAAAACTGCTTAAGAAAGTATCAAAAATATAAGGTTAAATTTGTTCTGAAATATATTTTTGCAGCAAAATAAAACATATCAAACGAGGTGTGGTATGTATTTAAAAAGACTTGATATACAAGGCTTTAAATCTTTTCCCGAAAAAGCCAGACTTGAATTTGATAAAGGCATAACCGCCGTTGTGGGTCCAAACGGAAGCGGCAAAAGCAACATCTCCGATGCCGTAAGATGGGTAATAGGAGAACAGAGGCCTAAAAGCTTGCGCGGTGAAAAAATGGAAGACGTTATATTCGCGGGAACCCAAAACAGGAAACCTCTTGGTTTTGCGGAAGTAAGCATAACCATGGATAATTCCGATATGGGTCTTCCCATAGAATTTTCTGAAGTTACGGTTACAAGAAGAACATACCGCTCCGGCGAAAGCGATTTTCTTATAAACGGCTCACCATGCCGCCTAAAGGATGTACACGAGCTTTTTATGGATACGGGTGTAGGCCGCGAAGGCTATTCCATAATAGGGCAAGGCAGGATAGATGAGATATTAAGCGTAAAATCAGAGGACAGGCGCAAGCTTTTTGAAGAAGCAGCCGGTATTGTTAAATATAAAAACAGGCGTCAGGAAGCTCTTTTAAAGCTTGAAAAGGAACACGAAACTCTTTCAAGAGTCGGAGATATTTTAAACGAGCTTGAAGGACGGATAGAGCCTTTGAAGGAGCAATCCGAAAGAGCCAGGGAATATCTTTTGCTTAAAGAAAACCTTAAACTTAAGGATATAAATCTTTTTGTAAGTAGGTATGACAAAATTAATTCCGAGCTTATAGAAGCTGAGAAAGGCATACTTTCAGTTAATGAAAGCATTTCCTTTGAGAATAATAACATTGAAAAAACAAAAGCGGATATATCGGTATTAAAAGAAAAAATCTCTGAAGCCGAGAAAAATATATGTGAACTAAACGATAAAATAGCCGAAACAATGTCGGGAAATGAAAAGCTTGAAGGAAACTTGAGGCTTGAGAAACAAAATCTTCAAAATACAGAAGAAAATATAATAAGAATAAAAAACGAATCGGAAGCAAAAGCAAATAAAATAGAAGGATATGAAAATGAAGTTTTAGCTTTAAACTCCAAAGCTGAGGATATAAAAATTTCAGAAGACTCATGGGAAAGCGAGCTCGCAAAAAAAGAAGAAGCTCTTTTAAAGTCCAACGAAATTGTAAGTGGAAAAGAAGAAGGTCTTATGGGGCTTAAAACTGAAATGATAGAAAAAATTAAGCTTACAACCGAAATAAAGTTTTCAATAGAACGAAATTTAAGCATAACAGAGCAGTTTGACGACCGCAAAATCAAGATAGAAGAAGAAAAGAAATACATAAAAGCCCAGATAAACAACAATAACATTAATATACTTGCCTCCGAAAAAAGGTTTGAAGAAAGCACCCATACCATAGAAAGGGTTTTTGAAGAAACAAAAAGATTTCAAGCTTCAAAAAACATAATAGGCCAAACGGTTTCAGATTTTAAATCAAGGCTCGATAAAAACACGGACGAAATAAAAAGCATATCCTCAAAGCTTAACCTTCTTAAAGATATGAAAAAGGAAAGGGAAGGCTTTTATAAGAGTGTAAAAACATTGCTTGAGCGAAAAGATGACCCTTCTCTTCCAGGCATAAACGGGGTTGTTGCGGAGCTTTTCAGCGTTAAAGCAGGCTTTGAGGTTGCCATTGAAGCAGCCTTGGGACAGGCCGTCCAAAATATCATAACCGATACAGATAAAGATGCTTCAAAAGCCATTAATTATCTTAAGAAAAACGACCTTGGTAGGGCAACATTCCTGCCGGTTTCGGCTATAAAAGCTTCGGTTTTAGAGAACAAAGAAGAAGTTTTAAAGGATAAGCTCGTTTTTGGTATAGGTATAGATTTTATAGAGTGTGACAAAAAATATTTAAACATAGCCTCAAGCTTTTTAGGCAGGGTTATTGTAACCCAGAATATAGAAGATGCGGTTAATATAGCCAGAAAATTTAATTACAGGTTTAAAATAGTTACTTTAGACGGAGATATAATAAATGCTGGAGGCTCTATTACAGGAGGAAGCAAAACAAAGAATTCCCTTGGCGTTTTCAGCAGAAACAGGGAAATTTCGGAGCTTGAAGAAGCTTATAATAAATCTGTTTTAAAATCAAGGGAAACAGAAGAAAATATAGCTTCGCTTGAGGCTCGCTTATCAGAAGCCGATAAATCCCTTTTATGCCTTTCTTCCGAAAGCCAAAAGGCTGAGATAGCCGTTGCCGGCGCAAAGCATGAAATAGAACAATCAAAAGCTTTATTGGTTGAATATGAGCAAAAGCTTAAATATTATGCACTTGAGGAAAATCAGCTTGACGAACAGCTTGAAGACGCAAGAGTAAGCAGCGATGAGCTTAAAGAGAAATTATCGGATATAGAAGAAGAAATAAAAGATATAGATGATATCCTTACCAGATCCCAGGACAGCATAAAAGAAAACAAAGAAGAACGTGAAACCCTTATGGAAGAAATTACAAAGCTTAAGGTTGATATTTCGGCAAGCAGACAAAACAGGGTTGCGCTTGACGAAAACATAGAACGTATATTGCTTGAAAAAGGAGAGCTTTTTTCATCAATACAAAAATCGGAAGAGGATATAATAAGGCTTGAAGCCAAAAAAGAAGAAAGGCAAGAGCTTATTTTATGCATAACCGAGGATATAAGGCTTGGCTCTCAAAAGCTTAACCAGCTTAAAGAAAGCATGAATGCCATATTTAAAGAGAAAGAAAAGACAGCCTTAGAGCTTGAAACCCTTGAAAATGATATTATGGGTTCTACTCAAAAAATAAGCTCTTTTAATAACCAGATATTTAAAATAGAGGCTAGAAAAGAGAGATTATCTGAAGACCTTCAAAAGCTTACGGATGAGATATGGTATGAATATGAGATTACATATAACAGCGCAAAAGCCTTGCCGCATATTGATATTTCGGAAATCCAGCTTCAAAAAGAAGTTCGGGAGCTTAAAGATTCTATACATAGCTTGGGCGATGTGAATGTGAATTCCATTGAAGAATATAAAAAAGTGAGTGAAAGGCACTTGTTTTTATCGACACAAAGGGAAGATATATTGAAAGCCGAATCGAAGCTTACAGAACTCATATCAAAGCTTTCCGTTATTATGGAAGAACAGTTTAAAGAACAGTTTAAAGCCATTTCAGAGAGCTTTAACGAGGTTTTCAGGGATATTTTCGGCGGAGGGAAAGCAGAGCTTAAAATGAGTGATGATTATGATGTTTTAAATTCACCTATAGAAATAATAGCGAAGCCTCCGGGGAAAATAATGCAAAATATGCTTTTGCTCTCTGGAGGGGAAAGAGCACTTACAGCTATTGCTCTTTTGTTTTCCATACTTAAAATGAAACCGTCACCGTTTTGTATATTGGATGAAATAGAAGCTGCTTTGGACGACGCTAACATAAAACGGTTTTCAGACTATTTAAAGCGGCTTTCAAATGATACACAGTTTATAGTTATAACCCACAGAAAAGGTACCATGGAGGTTAGCGATGTTATATATGGAATAACAATGCAGGAGCAAGGAATTTCAAAGCTTGTTTCGGTGAGCTTTTAATGAAATATTATAGAAGGTGGTAAATATGGGGATATTTGATTTTTTAAAACCACAAAACAAACAGGAAGAAACTCAAAACGAAGCTTTAAATGAAAACGAAGCTTTAAATATAGGAAGTGCTGAAGAAAGCTCGGAAAACGAAAATTCTTTTAAAAACCTGGAAGAAAAAGAACCCGAAACCAAAGAACCGCTTTTGCCAACAGAAGAAAACCAGTCAGAGAAAGAGCTGCCCAAAAGCGAAGGAAACGGACTTTTTAAAAACCTGTTTAAAGGGCTTACAAAAACAAGAGAAAGCGTTTTATCAGGTATGGACGCAGTGCTTGGCAGCTTTAAAAAGATTGACGAAGAGCTTTTTGAGGAGCTTGAAGAGCTTTTAATAATGGCGGACATAGGCTTTGAGCCTACCATGAATATTTTAGATAGGCTTAGGGTGAGAGTTAAGAAAGAAAACGTGTCTGATCCGTCTAAGATTAAGAGCCTTCTAATAGACGAGATAACAGAGATTTTAAAAAGCGGTGAAGAAGAAAAACCGCTAAAAACTCCAACTGTAATACTTGTTATCGGAGTTAACGGAGTAGGCAAAACAACAACAATAGGCAAACTTGCCTTTAAATTTAAGAAGGATGACAAATCCGTTGTTCTTGCCGCTGCGGATACTTTCCGTGCCGCCGCGATAGACCAGCTTGAAATATGGGGTGAGCGTGCGGGAATTGAAGTTATAAAGCATGAAGAAAACTCAGATCCTGCAGCTGTCGTGTTTGACGCAGTAAACTATGCCAAAAACAAAAAAACGGATATTTTGATATGTGATACTGCGGGGAGGCTTCATAATAAGAAAAATCTCATGGATGAGCTTAAAAAAATATCAAATGTCATATCAAAGGAATATCCAAAAGCAAATAAAGAGGTATATTTGGTTATTGATGCAACAACAGGGCAAAACGCCCTCCAGCAGGCAAAGATTTTTACGGAAACCGCCCAAATAACAGGCATAATATTAACAAAGCTTGATGGGACAGCAAAAGGCGGAATAGTTATAGCGATAAAAGAAGGATTAAACATGCCGATAAAATATATTGGCGTCGGCGAAGCTATTGAAGATTTACAGGAGTTTGATCCATATTCCTTTGCAAAAGCTATATTTGGAGAATAGAAAATATTGAAGGCGACGCATTTGGCATCGCCTTCAATATTTATCAGTTTAATTTTTTTATTCCCTTTTTAATGAGTTTAATGGTTTCTTCTTTACCTAAAATTTCAGCAAGCTCAAAGGCTCCTCCGGGAGAAGAAGGCTTACCTGAAAGAGCTGTTCTTATAGGCCAAAGCATTTGGCCATTTTTTATGCCTTTTTCCTCTATAAGCGCCATTATGGCGTCATGTATGCTGGCTATATCCCAGCTTTTAAGGCTTTCCAAAACAGGCAGACAGGAGACTAAGCTGTCCAGTGAATTTTCAAGGTTTGTCTTCATTTTTTTATGCTCATACAATTCATTTTCATATTCCGGAAGTTCATCAAATAAATCTACAAGCTCTGGTATTTGGTTTAAGGTTTCAAGCCTTGTTTTAAGAAGCTCAGAAACCTTCTTAAGGTCTATCAAAGGATTGTTTATCGATGCGGCAAGCTTGTCCTTTGCAATGGTAAAAAACTTTTCTTCATCCATGTTTTTGAAATACTCGCTGTTCATCCATGCAAGCTTTTTGATATCGAATATTGAAGGCGATTTGCTTAAGCCGGAGAGTTTAAATGACTTTGTAAGCTCATCGAGCGTAAAAATTTCTTGATTATCCTCAGGTGACCAGCCGAGAAGGGCGATATAATTTATTATGGCTTCAGGAATATATCCGTCTTCAATGAGGTCTTCAAACGATTTATCTCCATGGCGTTTTGAAAGCTTATGCTGGGCATCCCTCATAACCGGAGGAAGATGCACATATTCAGGAGCTGTCCAACCGAAAGCATCATAAAGCAGATTATATTTCGGAGTGGAAGAAAGATATTCGCTTCCTCTTACAACATGGGTTATATTCATAAGATGGTCGTCAACTACATTGGCAAAATTATATGTCGGAAAACCGTCGGACTTAATAAGTATCTGGTCATCCAGCTCGGAATTTTCAACGGTTATATCTCCGTAAACCATGTCGTTGAATGTTGTTTTGCCTTCCGTCGGCATTTTCTGGCGTATAACAAAAGGAAGCCCGGCTTTAAGATTTTCTTCTATTTCATCTTTTGACAGGGAAAGGCAATGCCTGTCATACCTTGAAAATTCTAAACCCTCGTCGTTTTTTTCTTTAAGCGATTCAAGGCGTTCTTTGGTACAGAAGCAATAGTATGCCTTTCCGCTTTCAACAAGCTTAAGGGCATATTCCATATATATCCCCATTCTTTGACTTTGGACATAAGGCCCATAGTCTCCACCTATATCCGGACCTTCGTCATGCTTTAATCCAGTTGTTTTAAGGGTTTTATATATAACGTCAACAGAGCCTAAAACCATTCGTCCTTGGTCTGTATCCTCAATGCGCAAAATAAATTTACCGCCTTTTGATTTTGCTATAAGGTATTCATAAAGGGCAGTCCTTAAGTTTCCGATATGCATATAGCCTGTCGGGCTTGGGGCAAACCTTGTTCTTATTTCCATTAGTATCTTCCTTTCATATTTTTATACCATATAATATTATACTTTATTTTTGGATAAGTAAATAGATTAAACCAAAATTAGCATAAGTGAACAGCCTAAAATATGAAGAATATAATAATTAAAAAGAAGCTTATTTTATAAGATTCTTTTTGTTTAATACCCGGTTTATACAACCTGCAAGGAGGAGTCATATATGGCGTACACCCTGAATATGCTTAAAAAAGGAGAGGCTTGTACCGTTGTTAAGGTAAACGGAAAAGGAGCTCTTAAAAAAAGGCTTTTTGATATGGGCATAACTCCGGGAGTTGTTATAATTCTTAAAAAAACAGCCCCTTTCGGAGATCCGATTGAAATAGATTTAAGGGGCTACAGCTTAAGCATAAGAAAAAGCGAAGCAAAAGAAATTGAAGTGGAAAAAATTGAAATTGGGAAGTGATAATTTGCTTAGTATAGCACTTGCAGGGAACCCTAATTCGGGCAAGACAACTCTTTTCAACAGGCTTACGGGAAAAAATGGGCGGGTAGGAAATTGGCCCGGAGTGACTGTTGACAGGAAAGAAGGAGAATTCAACCTGCCTTCCAGTGAAAAAGTATTAATTATAGATTTGCCGGGTATATATTCACTTTCTCCATATACTTCCGAAGAAATTATATCCAGAAATTTTATATTGAAAAACACTCCGGATTTGATTTTAAATATTGTCGACGCTGGCAACATTGAAAGAAATCTATATCTTTCTTCCGAGCTTATGGAAATGGATTGCCCTGTTGTTATAGCTTTAAATATGATAGACGTTGTTGAAAAAAACGGGGATAAGCTTGATTTTAAAGGCTTATCTCTTGACTTAAATGTAGAAGCTGTGCCTATCTCGGCAGCCGATGGAACGGGAATCGGCAAGCTTACAGAAGCTATGGAAAAGGTTTTAAAAAGCGAAAGGAGAGGGGTAACTCCTTTCTTAAACACGGCCATATATCCTTGTATATCTGATATGGAGTCTCTGCTCAAAGAAACAGGAATAAAGCACAGCGCTTTTTATGCAGCCAAATTTTTTGAAAATGATGGAATCGTTTTAAAAAGCAAAGAAATACCGCTTAAAAAACTATCTGAAATTTCAAATGAATTTAAGAAAAAAAACGGTATAACAGACGCAGAGGCGTTGTCTGCGGATTTAAGATACAGATATATAACTAAGCTCTGTGGTAAAAACGTAATTAAAAATAAAACATATAGAAAATCCACATCCGATAAAATAGATGATTTTTTAACACATCCCATACTTGGTATACCTATATTTTTAGGCATTCTTGCTTTTATTTTCCATATTGCCTTCGGAGAAAATTTTCTAGGAATAAAAGGTTTGCCTACCATAGGCCAGCTTTTACAGGATTTGGCTTATTATGTGCTTTCCTATTTTAAAAACACAGTACAAGCTTTTATGATAAACCATGCTGTTTCTGAATGGGTAAAAAGACTTGTTGAAGAAGGGATAATAGGCGGAGTTGGAGCCGTTTTGTCGTTTATACCTCAAATAATGTGTCTTTTTCTTTTTTTGTCAGTTTTGGAAGACAGTGGATATATGGCAAGGATTGCTTTTATACTTGACAATTTGTTTAAAAGGTTCGGTCTTTCTGGTCGTGCTGCTTTGCCTTTGCTTATGGGCTTCGGATGCAGTGTTCCTGCGGTTATGGCAACAAGGACGCTTGAGAAAGAAAGCAGCCGTAAAGCGGCAATTTTTATAATCCCATTTTTTTCGTGTGGGGCAAAGCTGCCGATATATGTTTTGTTTTCGGCCGCTTTGTTTCCGGAAAAAACAGATATCGTTATATTTTCGGTTTATGTTATAGGCGTGACGGTTGCCGTGATATCAGCTTTAATACTAAGCAAAACAATTTTAAAGGACGATGAAGCTCCTTTTATAATGGAAATGCCCGAATACCGTATGCCGAACCTTAAAAGCTTAAACCTGCTTGTTTGGAATAAATTTAAAGACTATATTGTACGTGCAGGAACAATTATTTTGGCTGCTTCTATGACCATATGGCTTATGTCTAACTTAAGCTTTAGCTTGGAAGCGGTTGAAGTAAACGGAGAAAACAGTATTCTGGCAGGGTTTGGAAAGATTTTAACTCCTTTTTTTAAGCCTCTTGGTTTTGCATATGGAAATTATGGCTGGAGGAATGTTGTTGCTATACTTTCGGGGTTTGTCGCTAAAGAAAGCGTTGTTTCTACTCTGGGGGTTTTATACCAGGCTTCAGATATTTCAAAAAACGGGCTTATGATGTTTGTATCTGAAAATTTCACTCATGCCTCCGCGCTTTCATTTATGGTTTTTAATCTTTTGTGCATACCATGTTCCGCAGCTGTTGCAGCTGTTAAGAGTGAATTAAAATCTTTGAAATGGTTTGTATTTGCAATATTGTTTTGGCTGTTTACGGCATGGACAATATCGTTTATAATTTATAATACAGCAAGCTTTTTTACGTAATTATATAATGGGGTGGAAAAATTGTTAAAAATTATAAACAGGGAAGATTTTGATAGCGTTTTTAAAATCATGAAAGAAGCGTTCCCTGAAACCGAAATAAGGACGTATGAGGCTCAGGAACGTCTTTTTAAAAACGACAGCTATAAAATAATGATAAGAACAAATGAAAAGAACGATATTGAAGCTTTTTTAGCTTTTTGGGATTTCAAAGATTTTACATATGCAGAGCATTTTGCCGTTAAAAAAGAACTTAGAGGGAAAGGCATTGGAAAAGAAATATTAAAAGATTTTTTTAAGAATATAACCCTGCCTTTGATTTTTGAAGTTGAACCTCCGCTTAAGCCGAAAGCTGTTTCGAGAATAAAATTTTATAAAAATTTAGGCTGCCATATGAATGATTTTGAATATATCCAGCCTCCGCTTAAGGGAAACCAGCCTGCAATACCTCTTAAGATAATGACATATCCGGAGAAAATAACTGAAAAGGATTTTTTACGTATAAAAGGCTTGCTTTATAAAGAGGTTTATAACATTCATTAAGCTTAAGGAGGAAGCTATATGGCGGAGAAATACGCTTTTGGTATTGATATAGGCGGGACAACCGTTAAAATAGGCTTGTTCGCCGGAAGGGGCGAGCTGCTTTATAAATGCAGCATAAAAACTGATATCTCAGAAGAAGGGGAAAACATAATTTGTGATACTGCAAACTGCATAAAAGACATAATAAACCTTAAAAGCATTTCGTTTTCGGAAATATCCGGAATAGGGGTATGTGTCCCCGGACCCGTTATGGAAGGCGGAACAACTTCTTTTTGTCCAAATATAGGTTGGAGGATGTTTAATGTTGAAAAAGCCTTTTCAGATATTTTAGATTTGCCTGTTAAATCGGGGAATGATGCAACTTTTGCGGCTTTAGGTGAAAAATGGCAGGGCAGCGCAAAAAGCTTTTCAAATTTTGTTATGATAGTTATCGGAACGGGGATTGGAGGAGGGATTTTTGTTGATGGCAAACCTGTTTTGGGCTTGGTTGGTGCAGCAGGGGAAATAGGTCATATGACAGTTAACCCTTTTGAAACGGAATATTGCAGATGCGGCAAAAGAGGATGCCTTGAGCAATATGCCTCTGCTACAGGCATCATAAATCTTACAAAAAAATATATTAAAGAAGGACTGAGCACATCTCTTGGCAGTTCAAATCTTGATTTAACAAATCTTGATTTAAAAGATATATTTAAGGCATATAACTCGAATGATGAATGTGCCCGAAAAGCTGTTGATATTTTCATCCGATATTTAGGTCTAGCAATGGCAAATATAAATTCCGTGCTTGACCCGGAAGCTTTTATAATAGGTGGAGGAGTTTCAAATTCGGGAGATTTTATATTGGATAAGATCAAAGAAGCTTATGCCAGGTTTTCATTTTCCGAAAAAGGCTCTAAAACAATTACCATTTCCAAGCTTAAAACATATGCAGGAATATATGGCGGAGCAAGCCTGTTTTTATTGCCGGATTAGTTAATCATACAAAACAAAAAGCGCCTGTTTATAACAGGCGCTTTTTGTTTTGTTATTATTGAGCAAACATATCAAGTACGGTATATATTTTGTTTCCTGTTATCGTACATCCAATTCCGGCATAGGTTAAATCGGGTATTAAGATATTGCTTTTTGTTGCAGTGGATTTTATAAAATCGTGATATATACTTATGGAATCTCCTGTAATATAGGTTATGTTTTCGGCAGCTATGCTATAATCTATCCCGGAAATTTTCATCCTGTCAAAAGGAGAACGGTTTTCAAGGTCAACATAACTAAAGGATTCATTTTCACGCATATAGGCGCTATAATTTTTAGCGGATTGATAGGCAGAAGCGTCGTAGCTAAGGGATGAAAGCCCATTCTTATAGCGGAATACGTTTATAATATCCAAAAGCTCTTTTTCTGTATAGGAAGCAATCATTACGTTATATGAACCACTAGCTGAAAAACGGGTGTCCCTTATATAAACCGCATCAAGCTTATATCCATTTTCATAGTCGAAATAAAGCTTTGTTTCCATGTTGTAGTTATAAATTTTCATTTCGTTATAGTTAGATAATGTTGTTGGTATAAACATAGAAAAATCGTTTATTGAAGTGTTTGCATCTACCCCTTTATAGGATAAAGAAGGCGCATTTGAAAATATATCAGAAACTTTACCATTTTCAAAAGAAACCATAAGGAATTTTTCATAGTCGCTATTATATATATATCTATCTGTATTATAAATGCTTTTATCAATCCTATCAGGTTCCCCAAATTTTTCTATTACACTTTCTACTTCGTCTCCTATTGAAATGAGGTTACCGTCAACATTCAATCCATAACTTTTAAAAACTTCATATGTTTTAACAAAAGCTGTTGCCAACTGTTCAACGGTTACATAAGCTTTAGGATAGAAGTATCCGTTGTAGCCTGAAATTACATTTTCAAAAGCAAGAATCTTTACGTCTTTAACAGAATCTGATTCTATGTCGGATAAATCTTTGAAGTTAGAATTTAAGCTTGATGTGTTTAAAGTATAGTCGATTTCCACTCCACAGGCATTCAGCGTAGCAATAAGCAAACTCGCCATTTGTTCGCGTGTTATATAGCTGTTGGGGCCGAAAAGATTATTTCCAATGCCCGAAACTATACCAAGCTCATAGCATTTATTAACTATGGGGTTATTAACGTCAAAAAAAGGACTGTCTATAAGAGTTATGCCTGAGTTGCCTGTATATACTTTATAGAAGTTGAACGCAACATTGCAAAATTGAAGTCTTGTTACGTTTTCTTTTGATTTTGAAACCATGTCCTGAGAAATTATATTTAAGCTCAATGCTTTTTCTATGTTTCCCGTTGCCCAATCGCTGGAATTTGCAAACACAGCAAAAGAAGATGAAAGAACAATAGAAATTATAATAATCAGGGATAAAATTCTTTTCAAGTAAAAAATCCTCCTTTGTTGCATAAATGTTACATAAATATTTTAATTGTTACAAAAAAGTTAACTTGACATGGGATATTATACCATAATTATTACAATATGCAAGTAAAAATGGGATTTAATGTACCTTACATTATTATAATAGACGTTAAAAAAGTTTAAGAAAGGATTAAGAATTTGAAATATCCTTATTTGAATTGAATAAAACGGCGAAATATATTAAAATGTAAATATTGATAATAAAGCAATATATTTTAATAAAAAATAGAGGAGGCGGATTCAGTGGAAGATGCAAGGACCTCATATCTTGTTTCCATGGCAAAGGTAGGAGATATAGATGCTTTTGAAGAACTCATCAAAAATAGTGAAAAAATAGTATATAATATTTGCTTCAGAATGCTTTTAAATCCGGAAGACGCAAAGGACATATCCCAAGAAGTTTTTATAAAAATATATAATAACATAGATAAATATAATTATATGGCTTCTTTTTCGACATGGGTATACCGCATAGCTGTTAATACATGTATAGATGAAATAAGAAGGAAAAAGAAAGAAAAGGAAGATACTGTATTTATTGAAAACGATATTCCCTGCGGAGATGAATCTGTTAAACCCCAATACATATCCAAAGAACCTACACCTGAAGACAGAGTTATAAACAAAGAAAAAAACAATGAGATCATAAGCGCTGTAAATAAGCTTTCAGAAGAGCATAAAAACATAATAATGTTAAGAGACCTTATGGGATTAAGCTATATTGAGATTTCTGAAACACTTGATATTTCAATAGGAACCGTGAAATCCAGGATAGCAAGAGCAAGAAAAGGTCTAAGAGATGTTCTGTTTGCCGGGAAGGAACAAAAAGCTGTTAATAGTCGTCATAACAGTTGAAAGGGGGGGAATAGCATGAACTGTGAAGAAATAATGCTTAGTATATCGCTTTATTTAGATAAAGAGCTTAACAGGGAAGAAGGAGCAGAATTTTTGGCTCATTTGGACAAATGCGAAGAATGTCGTAAGATTTTTGAAGAAACAAAGCTTATATTTGAAAAAACAAATAGCATTCCCCTTATAGACCTTCCGAATGGATATGAAGATGAGCTTTTTGCCAAGCTTAAGGCTCTAAAATCTTCAGCAACACGTAATATTTCAAATATAAACAAAAACAATAAAAGAAAATTCGGATGGAAGCAATATTCCGCCATTGCAGCAGCGGTTTTAGTTTTGCTTATAGGGGGAAGCGTTATTACATCCATGATGCCTCGTATGGGGAGTAAAAATTCAATGGATACTTCCGGATCTGCTTCATATGGTGCTGGAGGAATGCCAAAAGTAGCTTATTCAAGTGAAGAACCTGCTGCAGATAGTGATATGAATGATAGATATCTGGCTCAAACGGATACCGGTGAAGATTATGGAGTTACCTCAGGGGAATATACGGAAGAAAAGATGGAAGAATCTTCTGTTGCTCAAGAATCATCAAGCGACAGTATGAATATTGCCCAAGAAGAGGATTCTTTAGAAAGACTTAAGATAAAAAGGCTTTATGTGTCTATACAGACAAAGGAATATGATGCCGCAATAGAAGCTTTAAAAAACTTTGCCCAATCAAAGGGAGGATATGTTCAAAGTTATTACAGCAATAATTATTCTTACGATTATTTAAGTAACGTATCCTTAAGAGAAGGTAATATAGTTTTAAGAGTTCCCAAAGAATATTATGAGGAATCCAAGAGCGTTATAAAAGAGTATGGCGAAGTTCTAAACGAAGATGAAAATACGGAAGACATAACAAGCGATTATGTTGATACCGAGGGAAGGCTTCGCATGAAAAAGGTGGAGGAAGAACGCCTTTTAAGCCTTCTCGAAAAAAGCGAAAGCGTTGATGATATAATCAAAATAGAAGAAAGGCTCAGCGCTGTAAGAAGCGATATAGAAGTGTATACGTCTTCTATAAAGAACTGGGATAGGCTTGTTGAATTTTCAACAATCACTATTTCCATAACAGAAATGAACGATGCAAAGATTTCATCCGTAGACCCTGATTTTACTACTAAAATAAAAGACAGCTTCATAAATGCGGTGAATAATTTCTTTGAGGATATGCAAAACCTTCTTCTTGCCATGGTAAGCAATTCAATATATATAGTTATATTTATTATTGTTGTTGTAATACTTGCTCTGATAGCAAGGAATATCTATAAAAAACATAAAAAAAATGATATGTAAACATTTATAATAATGCCAAGTATAATCGGCTCCTTTATTTAATTAAAGGATGCCGATTATTTTGGGCTTTAGCGTAAAATAACCACCGACTCTGCCGGTGTGGATTAAAAATCTTTAGATACAAGGAAACCTCCTTTTGCTAAAATAGTAGCAGGTTCGCCAACCGCACTAAAAGCAAAAGGAGGTTTTGTCATGAATGACATAAACAGTTTAACACATTCGAAATGGAGATGCCAATGTCATATAGTCTTTGCACCGAAGTATAGGCGCAAAGAAATATATGGGAAAATCAAGGCGGATATAGGAGAAATCCTGAGGAAATTATGTGAACAGAAGAATGTGGAAATAATTGAGGCAAAAGCATGCCCTAATCATATCCATATGCTGGTGAGTATACCACCAAACGTGAGTGTAGCGCAATTTGTAGATTTTCTCAAAGGCAAAAGCAGCCTAATGATTTTCGATAGACATGCCAATCTAAAGTATAAATACGGAAGTCGACATTTTTTGGTGTAGAGGTTATTATGTTGATACGGTTGACCGGAATAAGACCGCAATTGCAGAGTGTATTAAAAATCAACTGCAGGAAGATATTATGGCAGACCAAATATCAATCAAAGAGTATATGGACCCGTTTACAGGTAGCAAGAACACAAAGGCATAAAAACAGGCCGCTTTAGCAGCGACCTGAGAAAGTGATGCGGCTGGCGGATTTTCAGGCTTGGCAGGTAATATGCCCTTCTAGGGCTTGTGTATACCACGTGTTAAACGCGTGTTTTTTATTGTAACAACAATAAACCCCCGGCTCTGCCGGGGGAGACAAAGAGCTTTAGCTTCAAGTAGATAAAGAAAACCTCCAATGTTAGAATAGTGTGGGTTTGCCAACCACATTAAGTAACAGAGGAGGGTCCTAATGAACAAAAATACTTTAGCACA
>JAYFRL010000030.1:0-13487 GCA_034925905.1 Lachnospiraceae bacterium
CTCGTATGATCTGTTCTCTCATTTCTTTACTATAATGTCCCATGCCTTTTCTTCCTGACATATGAAAACCTCCTGTCGTAGTTTCTATCCTACGACAAGAGGCTTTTTTCTTCAATGTCCATTTTGCCTGGTGCGGTGCAATCTAAATAGGGGGCTTTTTTTATTAAAATCCATTATTCATTTTTTTTGTTGTAATAGTTAAAAGCCCATATAAACAAACTCAAAACAACGATCGTAGCTATAAGTACTATAAATACTTTTATGTCCCTTAGAGCTATTAAAATGGCCACGAGACCGCAGGAAATACTTATACCATATAAAATTATAACCGCCTGCTTTTGGCTGTAACCCCTATCTATAAGCCTGTGGTGCAGATGCCCTCTGTCTGCCTGCATTATTGGTTTATGCCTTATTATCCTTCTAATCATTGCAAACATTGTATCAAAAACAGGAAGCCCGAGGCAAAGTATTGCAACTATAACTGCAAAAACCGCATAGCCTTTAAAAACCCCTATTATACTTGCAACAGAAAGGACAAAGCCTAAAAAAGTGGCTCCCGTATCGCCCATAAATATCTCTGCCGGATTAAAATTCCTTGGAAGAAAACCAAGGCATGAGCCTGCTATTGCAGCAGTAAGCATAACGGCTTCCTCGCTTCCCGTAAGTATACAAAGCACCATAAGACTTAAAGCGGCTATTGAAGAAACCCCTGCTGCCAAGCCGTCCAACCCGTCTATAAGGTTTACGGCGTTTGTTACGCCTATTATCCAAATCATTGTAAGCGGAATGCTCAGCTTCTCTAAAGCTGCCGTAAACGGCCAAAAAACAACATTTATCCTTATCCCGGAAAGCACAACAATTAAAGCTGCTAATATCTGGGCAAAAAGCTTAACCCTTGCCCGCAAATTATGAATATCATCAACAATACCAAGAACCACTATTATTAACGAACCTATAACAAGCCCGACAAATTCTTTTATTTCTATCCCCGTTACAAAAGGAAAAAGCATAAGCACGGTGACCATAAAGCCTAAAACTATCGCTATTCCACCCATCCTCGGCATAGGTTTTGTATGCATACCTCTGGCCTTCGGATAATCTATCGCTCCAAGCTTAATAGAAATTTTTTTTGCAAGGGGCGTTGTGAGCAGTGTAATTGCAAACGCACTTGCAAATGCGGCAATATATAAAACCCAGTTGCGCATCGAAAAAATCCTCTCCTAAACATTGCCTTAAAGATTAAGGCATAATAAAAAGGGAAAAGCCTAAAAAAGCCTATCCCCCGCTAAAATCATTTCGTACCAAAAATCCTGTCCCCTGCATCCCCAAGGCCTGGCACTATGTATCCATGATCGTTCAAGCATTTATCATAAGCCGCGGCATATATATTCACGTCCGGATGCTTTTCCTGAACATAGGCAACTCCTTCGGGCGCTGCCAAAACACAAAGAAGGGTTATATCCTTAACTCCTCTTGCCTTTATAAACCCTATTGCGGCTTCGGCTGTTCCTCCGGTCGCAAGCATAGGGTCTGAAACAAAAACATGCCTTTCAGATATATCAGAAGGAAGCTTGCAATAATACTCAACGGGTTTAAGCGTTTCAGGATCTCTATAAAGACCTATATGCCCGACTTTTGCTGTAGGCATAAGGCTAAGCATGCCATCAACCATTCCAAGCCCGGCACGAAGCACAGGGACAATGGCAAATTTTTCTTCTATAACCTGGCAATCCGCCTCGCATATAGGAGTTTCAATCTTTTTATCCACAAGGTTTATATGCCTTGTAGCCTCATAGAATAAAAGGGTTGCAACCTCGCTCACAACTTCCTTAAACTGCTTAGTTCCTGTTTCCTTATCCCTAAGCATTGCTAACTTGTGCTTAATAAGCGGATGTTCGGATATAAATAATTTCCCCATCTTTTAATCTCCTTAAATATTTAGTCTTCGATAGCTTTTATTCTTCTCATATGCCTTTCTTCCTGCGAAAAAGGAGTGTTTAAAAAAATACGCACTATCTCCATTGCAAGCCCAGGACCTATAACCCTTGCACCCATGGCAAGAATATTCGCATTATTATGCTCCCTTGCGGCCTTTGCGGAAAAACAGTCGTGGCAGAGCGCAGCTCTTATGCCCGGCACCTTGTTTGCAGCAATAGATATACCTATGCCTGTCCCGCATATGAGTATCCCAAGCTCAGCTTCTCCGTCTTTAACCGCATTTGCAACTTTTTTTGCATATTCGGGATAATCAACGGAGGAATCTGAAAATGTGCCGAAATTTTTAAACTCTATTTTCTCTTTTCCAAGATAAGTGATAATCTCTTTCATAAGAGGAAAACCGCCATGGTCACAGCCCAAAGCTATCATATAAAAAAACCCTTTCTTTTTTTGCCTATAATATTATAACTCTTTTTTACATATATTTAAAAGCCTTTTTGTCAAATAAAGATAAAAAATCAAACTTTTATACATTTATAACCCGCAGCTTTATTAAGCCTGTTCATAACAGCCATTCCGCAGCCGCTTTCATCAAACACTTCGGAATATACGCGTTTTATCCCAAGTTCATCGAAACGGCGGAGAGTGTCAAAAAGATTTGCGGCAACCGTTGAGATATCGCTCCTGTTGCCGACGGGCAAAACCGTTTTGCAGCTATAAAGACCTTTTGTTTCCTCGCTAGCCATAACACCTGTGCTTATTCCATTTTCTTCGTCTTTACACACAAATGAGTTTATTTCTCTGACAACGTCTAAAAGCCTGCCTGAAACAAGTATAACCTCCGCCTCGGGGGAATAATGCTTATACTTCATTCCCGGAGCCTTAGGTGCAAAGCTTCCATCCACCATATGCCAAACAGCAGGGTCAATCCCTATAGACCCTATAATGGATTCTATCATTTCTTTTGTGACAGCTCCCGGGCGTAAAAGCATAGTTTCTTCTCTGTCCGAAACGTCTAAAATTGTAGATTCCAAACCAACAGGACATTCCCCGCCGTCCAATATCATGTCTATTTTACCCGAAAGATCATGGAAAACATGAGAAGCCTTCGTTGGGCTTGGTCTGCCCGACGAATTTGCGCTTGGTCCGGCTATTGGAAGTTCCGAAGCCTTTATAAGCAATCTTGCAACGGGGTTTGAAGGAAAGCGTACGGCAACCGTCTTAAAACTGCCTGTAACCGAATCGGGAACTATTTCGGCCTTGGAAAATATCATGGTTAACGGACCGGGCCAAAAGGCATCCATACAGGCCTTTGCTTTTGGTGTGATTTCTTTAACTATGCGGTATATTTCGCTTATCTCAGAAATATGAAGTATAAGCGGATTGTCCGAAGGGCGCCCCTTTGCTTCGTATATCTTTTTGCAGGCCACTTCATCTAAACCATTGCCTCCAAGACCATAGACCGTTTCCGTGGGAAAAGCTACCAATCCCCCATTTTTAAGGATATCGGCAGCTTTTTCAATTATTTCCGGTTCCGGATTATAAGGGTTTACCTTCGCAACTATTGTATCCATAATTATAAGCCCGCCCCGCAGCATTTCTTGTATTTTTTACCGCTTCCGCATGGACATGGATCGTTACGCCCTATTTTTTCACCTTTAACAAGTGTGCGTGATTTCTTCTGCTCTTTAAAAAGGGCCTTCTGCTCGTCTTTATCAAAAATCCCATCCCACTCTTTAAGGGTATATAAATGCTCGGCTTTATATTCAACCATCTTCATATAAAGCTTTTTAAAATCTATATCAAGATTTATTTCCGTATCCTCAGTTATATTATCCATCTCATATTTTTCGGGCAAAACATCATTTATTCCATCTATAAAGGCAACCGCTTCTTCCGTTGCAAACCCAAATTTTTCCGCAAGTTCACTAACCTTGCATTTTATATTGGAAACCTTTTCACCCAATATATATTCGTAAACCTTTTGCTCTTTGGGAAGATATTCCATCCAAACGGAATCAACGCTGTGCCCATCATTTGAAAAAGCTTTTTTTACCCAATTTTCATATATACTCATTTGTTTCTCTCCTAACATCTTATGCATATGTAATTTTATTCATATGAAATGATAATATATATTAAGCTTTATTGCAACACAAATATTTAAAAACCTTAAATCTCTCCATTCCTTTCAAATATTATAACCTTAACATTTTTGGGTATTTTAGAGACTATATTGTTAAATTGGTTTTCTTCTTTCTTATGGTTGTTCAAATTGTTTGGCGGACTCCCCAAAATAATATGAGTTATTTTTTCACGCTCAATAAAAGAGCCTATTATTCCGGGTATATCCTCATCACAATAGGCATGTATCATTCCGCCTTTTTCCGTTCCGTATGAAAAAAGCTCCTGAATCCTTGCTGGCATATCTTTATCGTTAAATATACTTGTGCCTTTTTGCACGTTTAATATATGAAGCTCGGCATTAAGTTCATCCGCCTTGCTGGCTGCCATATCTATAAGCCTTTTTGAATTGCTTTGAGCCGTTATGCACACAAGCACCTTCAAAACATTTTCATTCGTACCAAAGACCCCTATTTCTCTAATCAAGCCATCCTCTCCTTCCGGGAATAAATCTCATATCTAATTATAAAACAAATTAGTGTGTTTGTTCATAAAAAAAATTTAATCTTTTTTACCTTGCCTTAATTATTATACGAATCCGTATACTTTTTGTCTCCCTTTTATATGGTATACTTCTTTTTAGGTTTTTCCATTTTTTTCATAATAGCCTAAAACGCCACTAAATATAAGTCTTTTAAGTATTTTTTTGATTAAAATCCATCAAAATTTGAAACAAATGCTTGCAATTATCGTTTAATATATTAGTATTGTATTAAGAGCTATTTTAGGTAAGTAATAATATTTTAAGGAGGTATATCATGAAAAATATCAAAACTCTCATTATAGGGTTTGCTGCGGGAACCGCTTTTATGTTCACAACTTCTGCAATTGCCGCAAATGCAAATGTAACAGCTATTTTAACCCCGGATATATTTTTTAAGGTTGACGGAGAGATTGTTGCCCCAGCTAGCGATCAGCCTATTTTAAACTATAACAGCAGGGTATATGTTCCTATACGCTTTGCTGCAACTTTAACCGGAGCTACGGTTGATTGGGATGTTGCATCACGTAAGGTTGTAATCACAAAACCAGAGACAGAAGTTGTTGAAAAAGAAGTTGTAAAAGAAGTTGAAAAAATAGTATACGTTGATTCTTCTCTTGACCCGAACAATTCAACTGCTACTTATTCATCTTTACCTCTTACAAAAAATACATCCGATTATAAGCTTCAGGTAACCGGAATTACAAGAAAATCAACCGAATCTATAACGAAAGTTTTCTTGACGCTTGAAAACAAACAGGAGAACAAAATCCAGCTTGACCAAAGCCAGTCAACACTCGTAATTGACGGAGAAGAATATCCGTTAACTTCCGTAAGGGCTCAATGGGATAGTTCCTGGTATAACGACATAGAAGAAGACGATGAAAACGAAGGTTCCTTGGCTTTCACGCTTATACCCGAGGATTGGTCTAAAGCCATTCTTACAGTAACCTTCAGAGAAAACATAACAAACGGAGATACAGTAACAAATACATTCTATTTTGTAAACGATTAATGCATAATCTCTATCTCAAAAAATAATAAACCAGAGGAATTTATATGAAAAAACACAGGATATTAACACTAACACTTTCTTTGGCCCTTGCTCTTTGCGTGCTTATTTCCTCAGCCTATGCCGGTGAAATCAAAGAAGTTAAAGATATTCTAACTTATGATAAAGCCGTTCAGCTTGTAATAGCTAACGATTCGGATATAAAAGACCTTTTGGAATCCGTCCAGATAGCTGAGGATTTAAAACAACAGGCAGCCCAGACGGTTAATTCAGTTCGCGTGGGAACGGGTCTTTTGGTTACCGATTCAACAACTGCCTCGCTTTTAAAAACAGTTATGAGTCTTGACACTTCTTTGGTGCAATCAGGCTATAACAAAAAAATATATGAGCTTCAGGCTGAAAAAACTGTTAAATCCATGCTTTCAAGTATAATTTCAACAGAAGATAATATTGCTTATCTTAACAGCAGCTATACTGTTGCCTTAAAATCGCTTGCCAACGCCCATACATATCATTCCTTAGGCGTTATAACCGATTCTGAGCTTGATGAGGCAAGCCTTAGCGTTAAAAAGCTTAAAAGCTCAATAGATTCTTTGTCAGTTTCCCTTGATGCAGCATATGCTTCGTTAAACAATGCTTTAGGCTATGAGGCTTCAAAAAGGTACACAATAGAATATAATCCCGATTTTTCAGATTTTGAAATGAATACGGATTTGGAAAGCTATATTTCATCAAAGCTTTCAACCGACCCTTATTTGAAAATACTTGATGCCACAATAACAAACGCAGAAATGAGCTTAAACCTTTACGTTTACGATGCAACGTCAACAGACAGCTATAAACAACGCGAATATAATTTGAATTCCGCTGAAAGAACGTATAAATCAGTTAAAGATGGTTTTGGAGAAGGAATGCGCAGGCTTTATGCCCTTATTTTATCCGAAGAAGCGTCAAACGAAACCCTTGCTTTGGAGCTTAGCCTTGCCGAAAAGGATCTTGAGACAGCGGAAATTAAATATGATCTCGGGCTTATAACCAAGCTTGATCTTGAAAACGCAAAGCTTGCCGTTACATCAAAAGAAATGGAACTTAAAACAAATACGTTCGACCATGATTTGAATGTTTATATGCTTAAGAATCCTTCAATGCTTTCAAGCTAACCATAATCATGATACCCATTAAATGGGTAGTTTTCTGTTTTGCACGCTCTGCGTACTCAACTATTGAAGTCATAAAAAAAGAGGCTTTTAGCCTCTTTTTTTTATCCATATTTTTTGATTAGCGTTTAATCCTTCTCATTCCGTAGCCCATATCTATAAGAATATTTGCAAGGGTATGCAGCCTTTCGGATATCATTTCATCGTCCCTTGAAAGAACATTATAAAAAAGCGTTATGTCTTCATCTATATTTTCGTTTTCAGTGCAAACTTCAACGTCCATTGCCGCACCTTGTATCCCAACCCTGCCTATGCCCGGATTTTTTTCGTCATAAAGCTTTTCATAGCGATATGCCTCTTTGAAATATTCCTTGGTTTTGCAGATTAAAATGGCAAGGTCTATAACCCTGTGCAGGGGCATTTCTTCAGACTGCCTCGACCATTTTTCACCGGTATGCCGCCATATTTTAGCTGAAATTTCAACCTTCCCTCTGTCGTTCCACTGCGCAAGACCTAAAGAAAGGCCCTTAGCATCAGTATTCCCCGCCATTCTTCCGTCTATTTCTTCATAATTCTCGGAAACTATAACAGGCTTATGCCGTAAGCTCGTAGGTATTTTCATAATTGTCCTTCTTTCTATTTAGTAAATTAGTAAATTACTAAATTAGTATATCCCCGTTTTTTGATTTTGTCAATATTTAATTATAAATAATTTGCAGGCAATAAATACATGCCGTTTTTATTCCACTTTAAGAGCGTTTATGTTATACTTAAAAAACAGGAGGTTGGTATAATGAAGATGATTTCTTGGAATGTAAACGGGCTTCGCGCATGCGTTGGAAAAGGATTCCTTGAATATTTTAAGGACACTAATGCGGATATCTTTTCCGTTCAGGAAACAAAGATGCATGAGCACCAGCTTGATATTGACATGGAAGGATATTTTAAATATTTTAATTCAGCCGAGAAAAAAGGTTATTCGGGTGTTGCCGTGTTCACAAAAAAAAAGCCCTTAAGCATATTTTATGGTCTTGGAATAGAAAAACACGACAATGAAGGACGTCTCATAACCCTTGAATTTGAAAATTTTTATCATATAACCGAATACACTCCAAATTCACAGGAAAAGCTGGCGCGTCTGCCATATAGAATGGAATGGGAAGACGCAAGGCGCGGGTATATATCCGAGCTTGCCAAAAAAAAGCCGGTTATAATATGTGGAGACTTAAATGTTGCGCATAATGAAACAGACCTTAAAAATCCTGCTTCAAACAGAAAAAACGCAGGTTTTTCTGATGAGGAAAGAGAAAAATTTTCACTGCTGCTTGAAAGCGGGTTCACAGACACTTTCAGGTTTTTCTACCCAGATATAACCGGAGTATATTCCTGGTGGAGCTACCGTTTTAACGCAAGACAAAACAACGCAGGCTGGCGTATAGACTATTTCCTTGTTTCAAAGGATCTTAACAAAAAACTCAAGGACGCAAAGATACATATGGACGTATTTGGTTCGGACCACTGCCCTGTTGAGCTTGAAATAGATTTGTAATAAAGGAGAGTATATGTATGCGATATGAATATGTAACTGTAAAAACAGGAAGATTTATAGGCGCAAAATGCATGGAACACAAAGAAATAATTGATGAATATGCATTAAAAGGCTTTAGATATGTCGGCTTTATTCCAACAATTATGAACGATTACGGAAAAATAAAAGAACTTGATTTGATTTTTGAAATAAAAGAATAATAAAAAAGCTATATCCTTTAAAAGGATATAGCTTTTTTATTATATTAAAATATTCATTTTTCTTGCTTCAAATGTCAATTCCTCACGGAATTTCGGATGGGCTATTGATATAAGCTCTCTCGTTCTTTGCCTTAAGGTTTTTCCTCTGAGCCTTGCTGCCCCATACTCAGTAACAATGTATTCAACATCGGTTTTAAGCGTTGTAACAACAGCTCCGGGAGTAAGCATAGGCTTTATTTTTGAAACTGTTCCGCCTTTTACAGTTGAATTCATGGCTATAAAACTTTTCCCGCCTGGAGAAAGATAGCAGCCTCTAACAAAATCAACCTGACCGCCTGTTCCGCTTATGTTTTTCGGACCAACCGATTCGGAACATACCTGACCCCAAAAATCGACTTCCACACATGAATTGACAGAAACAAAATTGTCAAACTTTCCTATTACGTAAGGATCATTTACATATTCACCGCCACGGAATTGAACGCTTGGATTCTCATCCAAAAAATCATACATCCTTTTTGTGCCTAGTGCAAAAGCACACATTGTTATTCCACGGTCGATATTCTTTTTTGAGTTATTGACAACACCTGATTCAATCAAATCTATCATGCTTTCGCAAAACATTTCCGTGTGAAGCCCTAGATCCTTTTTGTTCGTCATGCACTTTCCTACTGCATCCGGTATCCCTCCTATTCCAAGCTGGAGAGTGGCTCCGTCTGGAATAAGCTCTGCTATAGTCTGGCCTATAATCATATCGTCATCAGATATAGGCGGGCTTGGCAGCTCTGGAAGGTCATATGAACACTCACAAAGAGCCGTAACCTGGGAAATATGCACAATATTGGTTCCATATGTTCTAGGCATCCTATCATTGACTTCCAAGAAAACATACCTCGCCATCTTTAATTGTGCCAAAACTTCAACGGCTGAAACTCCAACTGAAAAATACCCATGCCTATCCATCGGGGATACCATGGCATAAAAAACGTCAACCTTATGCATTTCTTCTTCCCATATACGAGGAATTTGCCCTAAATGACAGGGCATAACATCATATAACCCCTTTTGAACGCCCTTCCTTGAATTTGGTCCTGAAAACCAAGAAACATGCGCATATTTTTCCGCTATATCTTCTTCAACATAAGCCGCTGGGAAAGTTAATAAAGAGTGATGCTGAATTCCCCAAATGTCTTCCCGTCTTACTTTCTCCCCGACAGCCTTTGCAATAATGATGGGCTGAGCAACGCATGTAGGCGCGGCACAAACAAAGCCAGATTCAAAATATTCAGCTATTTGCTCCGGGGTTTTAAGTTTTTGTTTGTACATCTCTTGCACATCTAACATATCTTTTCTCCTTTAAAAATTATATATTTATAATAATACTATACATAATACGCTAACATATTTTTGATTTATTGTATAGCACAAAATTAAATACACAATCATTTTTAGGTATTTTATATAAATACACTTTATATGCCAACCAAAAGTATCAGTCCATTTTTAAAAGCTCTATGCCTGCCTCTTCCAATATACTCATTGAGAGCTTGTCAGGATATTCGCCTCTATAAACTATTTTTTTAATTCCTGCATTAACAAGCATTTTTGCACATATAACACAAGGCTGAAGTGTAACATAAAGCGTTGCTCCTTCCGTGCTTATCCCGAATTTTGCAGCTTGTATTATTGCATTTTGCTCCGCGTGCAGTGCACGGCAAAGCTCATGCCTTTCTCCCGAAGGTATTTTTAAGGATTCCCTGTAACAGCCGCCCATATCTATACAATGCCTAAGACCGGAAGGCGCCCCGTTATATCCCGTGGTTATTATCCTGTTGTCTCTTACTATAACCGCGCCTACATGACGTCTTAAACAGGTTGACCTTGTTTTAACCATTTCGGCTATTTCCATAAAATATTCGTTCCATCCTGTGCGTTCCACAATGTCTCCTCCAATTAATTAAGCTCAGAAGTGCAGTTTGGGCACCTTGTGGCTTCTATGTTTATTTCACTCTTACAGAATGGGCAAAGCTTAGTTGTGGGAGCGACAGGTGCTGCTTCTTCTTTTTTCTTAAACTTTGCAATCTGCTTAATCATCAAAAATATAACAAACGCTATTATAACAAAATCTAAAACCTGGGCTATAAAAAGGCCATAATTTATTGTTGCAACTCCCGCTTCAGCGGCGGCTTCCATAGATTCATATGTATTCCCATCCATAGCTATAAAAAGCTTTGTAAAATCAATACCATTTGTAAGTGTGCTTATAACAGGCATTATTATGTCACTAACCAATGAAGCTACTATTTTCCCAAACGCTCCGCCGATTATAACACCGACAGCCATATCTACAACATTCCCTTTAACAGCAAATTCTTTAAATTCACTCACGGTCTTTTTTAAACTCATAAAATCCCTCCGTAATATTATAAATATTTTTCAACATAAGTATAGCATATCATACAAAATATGTAATTATTTTTATGGATTCTGATATCATATCTCGCACATATAACATATGCCCCAAAAACAAACAGCCCTTACACCTGTTTGTTCTTACTCTTTATATTTAAGTTTGATTTGTTAAAATCACATGTTCTTATATTCCTTAACGGCTTTGCCTCCCAAATAATCAAAAAGATCGCCCTGGCAAATTCCTCTTTCAAGCATTTTTGCGCATATTTCATCATGTATTTTCCACCAGCTCATGCCCCAGTTTGCAAAAAGCGTATCCTCAAGAGGTGCGCGCCCTATCAGCCTTTCAACAGCTATATCCGGAGAAAGATACCTTAAAAAAAGCATAACTCTTTCTTCATATTCAGAAAAAGAGCATATAAAAAGCTCACCTTTCTCATAAAGCGCAGCAAGCTCAGTCCCTTTTTCAATATAAAGCGCATGCAGCTTAACAAAATCCGTGCCTAACGCCGATATTATTTTTGCGGCTTCAACAGCGTCTTCATCTTCGTCCCAGGGAAGATTCAAAATAAGATGGGTGCATATCTGAAAGCCGTATTCTTTTATTCTTAAAACAGCATCTATATACTCAGCAATTGAATGACCTCTGTTTATATTCTTAAGAGTTCTTAGGTTCACGCTTTGAAGGCCAAGCTCAATGGTTATTTCGGTTCCAAAACCAAATTTTATTTCTTTTAGTGCGTCAAGATACTCAAAAGATATGCAATCAGGCCTTGTGGAAACCGCAATTTCCGAAACCCCAAATATGGCAGCTTCTTTAATATAGGCTTTAAAACTGCTAAGAGGCATATATGTGTTCGTAAAGCTCTGGAAATAAGCTATAAATTTATTTGCCTTGTATTTTTCACCTATATAATTTTTATTAATCTCAAGCTGTTTAGTCACAGAAAAGGCGCCCAGATTTTCAAATCCAGCGCCTGAAATGCCGCAGTAAATACAGCCCCTGCCGCCGTTTTCCCTGTTTGGACAAGAAATGGGAAGGCTTATGGGAAGTTTGTATGTTTTTTCTTTGTATTTTTGCTTTAAATATTTAGAATAACGGTAATAAACTTCTTCCATTTTATATAAGATACTCCGAGACTTCAGCCGGGAGAAGGCCTTTGTCCATACTTATTATCATTGTAAAATCAACGCATTCCTGAGTTGAGAGCTTATTAAGCATCTTAACAAAGCTTACAAATTCGTCCATGGAAATTTTTTTAACTATGTTGTTTAACCCGTCTATAAATATTTTTTCAATGTCCCTGTCCTGAGAAAGAATGCCGCTTATAAAGCCAAGGAATATTTTATGATCCCCAAGTATAAAAGAAGACGTATCAACAAACCTTATGCCGTAGTGTAAATCGTACATATGACGGTTGTCGTCGTCTATAAATACCACATGTCCATTAGACTGCTTACCCGCAGTGTTAGCCAAGTCTATGAGCCTTTTTGTTTTCCCCTCGCCTTTTTCACCTGCAATAATCTGAACCATTTTTATCTCCCCCTTAGAATAGTCTTGATATGCTTTTTACCCACATAGTTTATTATTCTCCAATAGATACAAAAAATCCTCTTTTGTAATTAATATTTATATTACTTACAAATAGTATATCTTATTTTGCTAATAAAATAAACAATAAATACCCAAAAAAGTATACAAAAAAGCTTCTTAGTAATATTAAGCTTTTTAAGCGTTATTTTTAAAAATCCACACCAAAAAATTATGTAAAATAACGGTTAAATTTTTTTTAAAAATTTAACCGTTTATGTTTTTATATGAGTGTCTTTTTCTTTTTTGGTTTTGGCAAAGGTGTAATTTCTTCAAGAAGAAGCGCTGTTTTTTTGCTTAAATCAGAATCGTCGATATCAAGTATATAATGTTGCTTTGCCCCTTCATATGGAACGCCTAGCGAAAAATCCTCCATTTCACGTTTTAAACTTTCATGCACTTTAACATACACCGTATTGTCACAAACAAGAAACACAGGTTTATCATTAACATAAACCATATATTCGCCAAACATTTTCCTGTAGCGAATATCCCCGCAGCCTGCAATCTGGCTGCAAACATATTCAATAAACTCGGAACTCGTAGCCATATTAAAGCCTCCTTTTAATAACAAGCTACAAAAGCCCACACAAATATTTGTGTGGGCTTTAAAAGGCGCCGACCGGATTTGATCCGGTGATGGAGGTGTTGCAGACCTGTGCCTTACCACTTGGCCACGGCGCCTTAAGATATTAAAATGACCTGTGGGGGAATCGAACCCCCGTTACAGCCGTGAAAGGGCCGTGTCTTAACCGCTTGACCAACAGGCCTTAACTTTCTGGTTGCATGACTTACACCTTCAAAACTAAACACAAAAATTTTATCTTTTCCATCTTAGCATTCTTTCTTCCTTTGGTCAAGCCCTCGGCCTATTAGTACTTATAAGCTTAACACGTTGCCGTGCTTACACCTTAAGCCTATCAACCTTGTAGTCTTCAAGGGGCCTTACTTGCTTAATGCAAT
>JAYFRL010000004.1:0-68020 GCA_034925905.1 Lachnospiraceae bacterium
TTCGTCCATTGGACTACCTCCATTTGTTTTTAATTTGTGCGGTTGGGGAACCTCACCTATTATATCAAATGGAGGCCTTTTTCTGTTCATCGCTAAAGCTCTTTGGAACTACCGGCATAGCCGGTAGTATTCATTATACAACAAGAAAAAAGCCGGCAAATAACTTGCCGGCTTTTTAAATGGTTGTTTTTTATTCATTATCAACTTTCGCCATATGGCTTATTAAATCAACAACCTTATTTGAAAATCCCCATTCATTATCATACCATGAAATAAGCTTTACAAACCTGTCTGTAAGCTCTATTCCAGCTTTTGCATCAAATATAGAAATTCTTGGGTCGCCTAAAAAATCGCTCGATACAACGTCTTCCTCCGTGTATCCCAAAATGCCTTTTAAATAAGTTTCCGAAGCTTCTTTAATCGCTTTTTTAATTTCCTCATAGGTTGCAGGTTTAACAAGCCTGCATGTTAGATCTACAACTGATACGTCTATCGTTGGCACTCTGAAGCTCATGCCCGTAAGCTTTCCGGCAAGTTCGGGGATAACAAGGGAAACAGCCTTTGCTGCCCCAGTCGATGAAGGGATTATGTTTGCAGAAGCTGCGCGACCTCCTCTCCAATCCTTTTTGGATGGACCGTCAACTGTTCTTTGAGTTGCCGTTGTTGAATGGACGGTTGTCATAAGCCCTTCTTCAATACCAAAATTATCATTAATAACCTTAGCCAGAGGAGCAAGGCAATTTGTTGTACATGATGCGTTTGAAACGATTTTCATATCTTTTGTATATTTATCACTGTTAACGCCCATTACAAACGCCGGCGCATCCTTTGAAGGAGCGGAAATAATAACTTTTTTTGCGCCACCTTTAAAATGAGCCGATGCTTTTTCAATTGTAGTAAAAGCACCTGAGGCTTCAACTATATATTCTGCGCCTGTATCCCTCCAAGGTATTTCGCTTGGGTCCTTATAGTTGTAAACCTCTATTTCCCTGCCGTCAATAACAAGCTTTCCGTCTTTTATAGATATTTCTCCGTCAAAACGGCCGTGAGTAGTATCATATTTAACCATATACGCCATATACTCAAGATCAACAAAAGGGTCATTTACAGCTACTATCTGGATGTCGTTCCTTTTATCGGCTACTCTTAAAACCAGTCTTCCTATCCTTCCAAATCCATTTATGCCAACTTTTATCATGTAAATCCCTCCTGATAAATATTTGAAACACGCTAGTATAAATTATGTTTACCATCTTTTTAAATAATATAAATAACTGTTGGTTTATATTTTTATCCTTATCTGAAATATTCTATACCGGATTCAAATATACGGTGATATTTATTTCCGGGAATATTCTTATAAAGTAAATTCCCTCTGCGCTCAGAATGACCCATTTTACCTAATATCTTGCCGTCCGGGCTTGTAATTCCTTCTATTGCAAACATAGAGCCATTTGGATTGTAAGGCGAAAGAGTTGTCGGTTCGTTATTGTTATCAACATATTGCGTTGCTATCTGGTGATTTTTAATAAGCTCCGCCAAAACTTCATCATTAGCAATAAACCTTCCTTCACCATGGGATACGGGAACCGTATATATATCTCCCGGTTTTGAATTCATAAGCCATGGAGACTTGTTTGAAACAATTTTAATGTTTACCATACAGGAAACGTGACGTCCTATTGTGTTATACGTTAATGTCGGGCTATCGTCTGACATTTTGGCAATTTTACCATAAGGCAGAAGGCCAAGCTTTATAAGCGCTTGAAACCCGTTACATATTCCAAGCATAAGCCCGTCATTTTTATCAAGCATATAGCTTACCGCCTCAGATATATATGGATTCCTAAATACCGCTGCTATAAATTTACCGGAACCGTCCGGCTCGTCTCCTGCGCTAAAACCGCCCGGTATCATTATAATCTGAGACTTTTTGATTTTCTCTGCCATTTCTTTAAGCGAATATTCAAGCTCTGATACATTAAGGTTCCTTATAACAAGGGTTTCCGCTTCCCCACCTGCAAGCTCAAAAGCCTTTTTAGAATCATATTCACAATTTGTGCCCGGGAAAACAGGAATGAGGACTCTTGGTTTTGCAATATTTAAAACAGAATGTAAAGCTTTAAACTCCATAGGTTTTAAAGCTGCAATCCCTTTTTGGGTATAATCTGTTTTAGTAGGGAATATTTTTTCAAGCGGTTTTATCCAAGTATCTATTATATTATCAAGCGGTATGTTTATATCATCATAAATTATATATGGTTCTGCCAGCGTATCACCAATATATACAGCATCAAGCCCTTTAAAATCTATAACTTTTGAATTTGAAAGCTCAAGTATAAATGCTCCGTAATAAGGTTTGAAATAATCCTTTTTATCAAGGCATCCAGAAAGATTTATTCCTATCGAATTTCCTGCCGACATAGCGCTTAAAGCAAGGGCAATTCCCCCGTCGCCCACAGTTTTTGCAGATATACATACCCCTTCAGATATAAGCTCTGATACAAGCTTATATACTTTTTTAAGATACTCAAAATCAGGGATTTCATACTTATCATATTTTGCAGGTATAAAATATATTTGGCTTCCTGCTTTTTTAAATTCAGGTGAAACTATATTCTTAACTTTAGAAACACCCATTGCAAACGACACAAGGGTCGGCGGAACATTTAAGTTTTCAAATGTTCCCGACATACTGTCTTTCCCGCCTATAGCAGGAACTTTAAGGCTTGTCTGGGCATAGAGAGCCCCTAAAAGTGCCGAAAAAGGTTTGCCCCATTTTTTACTGTCTGAGCCAAGCTTTTCAAAATATTCCTGAAGTGAAAGTCTTATTTTTTCATAATTTCCGCCGGTTGCAACTATCTTTGAAACAGCTTCCACAACAGCGTATAAAGCGCCATGGAAAGGGCTCCATTTTGAAAGATAAGGATTGAAGCCGTAGCTCATAATTGTTGCGGTTTCAGTCTCTTTATTTCCAACCGGAACTAAGGCAACCATAGCTTCTGGAGGCGTAAGCTGGTTTTTGCCTCCGAAAGGCATTAAAACCGTTCCTGCTCCGATTGTGGAGTCGAAACGCTCCGAAAGTCCTTTTTCAAGGCAATGGTTTAAGGACATCAAATTAGTTAACCATGCTTTTTTAAAGCTTTCTGACTCTTCCTGTTCTAAAGCTGTAAAAGAAGAAAAATAGCTTTTGCCCTTTGGAAGCTCAATAAAAACATCTGTGGTTTGCTTAACTCCGTTTGTATCAAGAAAATCCCTTGAAATATCAACTATCGTTTTACCACGCCAATTCATAATAAGCCTGCGGTTATCCGTTACAACAGCGACAGCCACAGCTTCAAGGTTTTCTTCTTTTGAATATTCAACAAACCTATCAACGTCTTCTTTGGCCACAACAACTGCCATTCTTTCCTGGGATTCGGAAATTGCAAGTTCCGTTCCGTCAAGCCCTTCGTATTTTTTAGGCACTAAATCAAGATTTATTATAAGCCCGTCCGCAAGCTCTCCTATGGCAACAGAAACACCGCCTGCGCCAAAATCGTTGCATTTTTTAATCAGCTTACTTACATTGGGGTTCCTGAATAATCTTTGTATCTTTCTTTCTGTAGGCGGATTCCCTTTTTGAACCTCGGCTCCGCATTCATTTATAGAGCTTAAGGTATGCTCTTTTGAAGAGCCCGTTGCGCCTCCGCAACCGTCTCTTCCCGTTTTCCCTCCAAGAAGAACTATTACATCCCCCTCTTCAGGTGTTTTACGTATAACATTTTCACTCTTTGCCGCACCTATAACGGCTCCTATTTCCATTCTTTTTGCAACGTAATCTTCATGATACAATTCAACAACCTGCCCTGTGGCAAGACCTATTTGGTTTCCATATGAACTATACCCTTTTGCAGCTTCTTTAACTATTTTTATTTGAGGGAGCTTGCCCTGAAGTGTTTTTGAAACAGGAACCCTTGGATCTGCCGCACCAGTTACACGCATAGCCTGATAAACATACGAACGGCCTGAAAGCGGATCTCTTATTGCTCCGCCAAGACATGTTGCCGCACCGCCGAAGGGTTCTATCTCAGTTGGATGGTTATGAGTCTCGTTTTTGAACATTAAGAGCCATTCTTCGTCTTTACCGTCAACATCAACCAAGGCTCTGACGGAACAGGCATTTATTTCGTCTGATTCGTCGAGATTGTCAAGCTCTCCTGTTTTCTTTAAATATTTCATGCCCATAACAGCCATATCCATAAGGGTTATATCTTTTCCTTTTTCACCATAAACAAAATCCCTTTTATCCGCATAGGATTTTAAGGCATTTTCAATTGCCGGTTTTAAAAAGCCATCTTCAATTGAAATATTATTTATTTTAGTTTGAAAAGTCGTATGCCTGCAATGATCCGACCAATAGGTATCTATAACTTTTATTTCGGTTAATGTTGGGTCCCTTTTTTCTTCATCCTTAAAATATTCCCTGCAAAAAAGCGTATCTTCGCGGCTCATTGCCAGACCAAGAGAATCATTAAATTTTGATATTTCTTCATCGCTTTTCACAGTGAAGCCTTCAATAATTTTTATATCGTCCGGACACATCATGCCCATTTGAAGAGTATCCGGTTTTGAAAGCGAAACTTCCCTTGAATCCACAGGATTTATACAATAATTTTTTATTTTTTTGAACTCATCATCAGAAAGACTGCCTTTTAAAACAAAAACCTTCGCAACAGAAATGGGAGGCATCTCCGCCTTTGTTATAATCTGGAGGCATTGCGCAGCCGAATCCGCTCTCTGGTCATACTGCCCCGGGATATAGCTTACGGCAAACACCTTGTCTTCATTATCAAAGCTAAATTCCTCCTCAAATAGCTTGTCCACAGGCGGTTCTGAAAAAATGGTTTTTTTGCCTGTTTCATAAGCCTCATCGCTAATCCGTTCTATGTCATACCTTATAAGCATACGAAGCCCGGAAAGAGATTTGATCCCCAAAATTTCATTTATGTCTTTAAGAAGGCCTGTGGCTTCAACATCAAAACCGGGTTTCTTTTCAACATATAAACGTCTTATATTATTCCCCATAATGGCATCCCTTCATAAAAAAAATAGAAAATCCTGTCCTTTTTAATTTTATCATGATAATATAAATATGTAAAATATAACCCGATTTTTAAATTCACAAACTTGTACGTTGTTTAGTACGCTTTATAGCAATTTTGTTGTTTTAAATATGAACACCCTCGAAAACCATTGTAAGAATGTTTAAAATAAACGGAGGAAGGTCAAATGTTTTTTATATTTGCTATTTCACCTAAAATCAAAGACATTGATTTCACCCAAACGGTTGTCTGTAAAAGCTGCGGAAAATACGGAAGATTAAATGTTTTTGTGCGGTATATGTCGTTTAGTATATTTTTCATACCCATAATAAGATGGGGTAAAAAATATTTTGTAAAAAGCAGCTGTTGCGGTAAAATATATTCTATAGACAAGGAAATCGGACGGGCAATAGAATTTGGAGAAATTCATGAGCTTTCCGAAACCGACCTTAACGAGACTTCGGGCGGCGGATATGAAAGCGTATGCCCTTCTTGCGGATACCCTATAAATGAGGATTTTGAATATTGCCCTAAATGCGGTAAAAAGCTTAACTATTAATCAGTGTTTTGTGAAAACTTAATAATTATACCCTTGAATCCCAAAAAATATTGACAATCCGGTCTTTACGTTGTAAAATTAAATCCGTTGATTTGATTATGTGTGCGTAGCTCAGTTGGATAGAGCGTCTGACTACGGATCAGAAGGCCGGGAGTTCGAATCTTCTCGCACACGTTAAAATCCATATGTTTTGGCATATGGATTTTATTTATTTTTATGGGCTTTAGCCTGTTGAACTCGCAAAGCGTGCGAAACAATAAACCACCTGCTATGCGGGTGGCGACAAATAGTTATACAAAAAGATCACCTTTCCGCTATAATGTAGGTGTTCAAGCCACTTTACAGCGAAAGGAAAGGTAATTTTCATGCTCAATAAAGCAAACTGCTTAGCCCGAACAAAATTGATGTACAAATATTACATTGTGTTCACCCCAAAATATAGATGAAAGATAATCTACAATCAATACCGAGACAGCTTGAAAGAAATTATCCAGTTGTTATGCAAATACAAAGGTGTTGAAATAATCGAAGGACATATGATACCGGATTATGTTCACATTTTGGTGAGCATACCACCGAAAATCAGCGTTTCTAGCTTCATGGGTTATTTCAAAAGGAAAAGTGTATTAATGATGTTTATAAGCATGCAAACCTAAAGTACAAATTTGGCAATCGTCACTTTTGGGCAAAAAGGTACTATGTCAGTACAGTTAGCCTCAACGAGGAGACAATCAAAAAATACATTCAAGAACAGGAGCAGCATGATATCGCTTTAGACAAATTGAGTAAGAGTATCAGTACTCCTCCGAGGGGTAAAATAGTAATCCGAACACCCCTTTAAAGGGAAAACAAAAGCGGCAAAGGCAAGGTGGCTTAAACAAAGTGAAAGCCAGCACCTTTAGACGCTGGCCGGTAACAAGGGTTTATAGCCCTGAGTAAACCACCAGTTTTATGTGTGGTTTGCTGATTGTTTGTATTCAATGTACTATATCAAAATAGTAGGCATGAATATCTTTGGATTTTCCGCGTGGCCGAAAAAGATGGTAAATACGGATATCAATAGTTGGATTTTGAATTTGGGGCAAGTACGGATACATAAAAAATTGAAATCAATTAATAAAGGAGTAAAATATGAAAAAACTCATTCTGTCAATCATTCTTATAGCCCTACCGACTCTTGCGGGGTGTGCGTCTACTACTACAGACCCGGCATCCACGAAAAACTCCTCGGATGAAGCAGAGAATATCAGCACGTCTGTAACTCCGGACACTCAAGCAAATTATACCGCGCGTTCCGGGACATCCACAGTACAATTTTTTGACGATGAAATGAATGAGATTATCAAAGATGCCAATTGGTACAGGCTCACTTCCAAAGCTACATTACGAGTTGAAATTGATGGCGATATTCCCGATCAAATATCCATATATATAACGCCGACCGGCACGGAAACTGCCGATCAAAGGCAGCAGTTAGCGGTAGTAGTGGTTACTGACGACAGTAAGACGGTTGATATTGCACTTGACTTCAGCGATTTATCGTTTTCACTGGGGCATTTACAGGTTGCTCTGGAATACGGTAAAACGGCTTTATTCTCCGATTATTATAATGTCTCTTTCGGAGAAAAATAAAAAACTGTTTTGTTAATGCAGTATGGTCCTTTGATTTTTAATGTGATTTGATAGAAAATGACCGCTAAGGTTTTACGAACCGCAGCTTATACGTGATAAAACCGAAAACAATCAAGAACTCCGTAATTGCATTCTTAGCATTAAGTCTGTCGATTGTTTTACTCTCTGGATATGTATATGGAGAAACAAGCGATTCAAATGGGTGGAGTCGCATTTAAGTATATCCGCATTTATGGGGTACTTAAAAAGCAAAATCAGCCTAATGATATTTGATAGACATTCGAATTTAAAGTATAAATATGGAAATAGACATTTTTGCTGCAGAAGGGTATTATGTTGATACAATAGGAAGAAATCAAAATGCAATGAAAAAATGCATAAAAAGTCAATTAAAAGAAAATATAGCAGCAGACCAAATCAGTCTGAAAGAATTTACAGACCCGTTCACAGGTAAAAAGAATTAATAGGGCAAAAGAAGACCCACTGTTGAGGGCAGCCAGTAATAACCGTGTAGTTGTCGGATTATTCAGTGCGTCTTAAAACGCTACAACAAGAGACACACCCTTATAAGTCAAGAGCAAACCACCGATTCAACTGGTGGTTTTGATTATAACCATCTTAAAAACCCTTAGACTATAAAATTATATAATGAACCTAAGAGAGGTGGATCACATGAAAATAGAAACTGAAAGGCTTATTTTAAGGCCTGTTTCGGCAGATGACGTTGACGATATATATGAATATGCGAAAGGTTCAAATGTTGGTCCAAACGCAGGTTGGAAACCTCACGAGTCAAAAAAAGAAACTCTTGAAATAGCAAAAGAAATTTTTTTTGATAAAGAAAATATATTTGGAATGGTTTTAAAAGAAAGCAACCGTATGATAGGCACTATAGGTCTTGTTGACGACCCAAAGCGAGAAAACCCTAATTCAAAGATGCTAGGCTATGCTATGGATGAAACTTATTGGGGTAAAGGTCTTATGACGGAAGCAGCAAAAGCTGTTATTTCTTATAGCTTTAATGAGTTTTCTCTCAAGCTTATTTCGGCTTATTGCTACCCTTTCAACAAACGTTCCAAAGGTGTAATTAAAAAATGCGGGTTCAAATATGAAGGAACTTTATCTTTTGCTGAAAAAAGATATGACGGTGAAACATATGACATTGAATGCTATTCAATTATAAATAATAAAGTTTAGAAGGTGTAAAAATGGACAAGCTTTCAAAATTACCAAACATAGGAAAAAAACTTGAGGAACAGCTTAATCGCATAGGAATATGTTCTTTTGAAGAGCTGAAAAACACAGGGAGCAAAGACGCATGGTTAAAAATAAAAGCTTTTGATCCATCCGCCTGCATAAACAGACTTTATGCGCTTGAAGGTGCAGTAGAAAACATTAAAAAAACAGAGCTTTCAGAAGAAAAAAAGGAAGAGCTTAAAGCTTTCTACAGGATGAATAAATAAAAAAAACGGAGCTAAAAGCTCCGTTTTTTTTTATTTATTCAATTTTAGCAGAATCCTTGGGTTAACGGATTAACGTCGCCTTCTTTTGGCACGATGCAAAGAAGGGTTAAAGGTTCTGTTTCGGATGTATTCCAGAAGTTATGAGGAACATCTTCGGGAACATGAGCATATGTTCCATTGCTGTAATCATAAACTTCGTCTCCGATTTTGAATTTTCCTTCTCCGCCTATGCAAACAGACCAATGACACCACGGATGAGAATGGGTTGCCGAACCGGCTCCCGGTGCTAATGTAAAGCATCTCATCACATATTCATCCCAAAACTGATCTGGACCATATACTATTCTTTTCTCGGAATTTTCAATGAAATGTCCGCCTGTAACAATAGGTAAATCCATAATTTTGCCTGCTAATTTTTTAACCTCTGCCATTTTAAAATCCTCCTTCGCTTAAAATCGTTTTTAAGTAAGCACTAAAGAATATCCCTGTTTCAAATAACGACATTTTTAATTGTTAAATTGTTGTCATTATTTTATGTTATCAAAAAAGCTTGTTTATGTCAATATCTTCGTACTATTTAAGCACTGTTACACATACTTTTGTGTTTTTGCCTTTGACTCACAGTATATACAACGGTATACCCTTTTTTCCTTATCTGTAAGCTTAAAAACATGCGGAAGCTCTTGTTCCGTTGAGGTTATACATCTTGGATTTTTGCAATATATGACGTCTGTAAGGCTTTCGGGAAGTTCAAGATGGCATTTTTTTGCAACAACTCCGTCTTTAATTATATTTACAGTTATATCAGGGTCTATATAACCTATAACATCAAGTTTCAAATTTATATTATCATCTATTTTTATTATGTCTTTTTTACCCATTTTTGTGCTTGATGCGTTCTTTATTATTGCAACGGAGCATCCAAGCTCCTCAAGCTTTAATATTTGATAAAGCTCCATCGCCTGCCCTGCTTTTATATGGTCAATAACAATTCCGTTCTTAATTGCGTCTATAATCATTATTCCACCTCCAAAAGCTTTAATATAAGAGCCATTCTTATAAATTTGCCGTTTAATACCTGTTTAAAATAGCAAGCTCTGGGGTCATCGTCAACAGAAACCGATATCTCGTTTACTCTCGGCAGAGGATGCATTATACAAAGGCTTTCTTTGGCGTTTAAAAGCTTATCCGGCGTAAGAATATAAGTATCTTTAAGCCTGATATAATCGGCTTCGTTGAAAAAGCGCTCCCTTTGCACTCTTGTCATATAAAGTATATCCAGGAAAGGCATTACTTCCTCAAGGTTTCCTGTTTCAATAAAATTTATTTTTTTCTTTATAAGTACATCATTTTTTATATATTCCGGAAGCTTAAGCTCATCAGGTGATATAAGCACAAATCTTATGTTTTCATATCTTGAAAGTGCTTGAATAAGAGAATGAACCGTCCTTCCAAATTTTAAATCACCACAAAGACCAACCGTAAGATTATCAAACCCGCCACATTCTCTTTTTATTGTAAGCAGGTCGGAAAGAGTCTGCGTTGGATGATTGTGTCCACCGTCTCCTGCGTTTATTATCGGCACTCCCGATTTCAATGAAGCAACGAAAGGAGCACCTTCCTTCGGATGTCTCATCGCTATTATATCAGAATAGCAGCTAACTGTTTTAACCGTATCGGAAACACTTTCGCCCTTTGCGGCAGAGCTGCTGTTTGCTTCCGAAAACCCTATAACATGTCCGCCAAGCTCATACATTGCAGCTTCAAAGCTAAGCCTTGTTCTTGTTGAAGGTTCAAAAAAGAGCGTCGCCAGTTTTTTCCCTTCGCACTTTTTGCTGTATTTTTTAGGATTGTCAATTATATCATTCGCCGTATTTATAAGTTCGTCTATTTCTTCTGTCGTTAGATCTATTATATCAATAAGGCTTCTCAATTTTTTACCTCCATCCAGCTCTCATCTTCCGGGTTATCTCTAAATGCAAACAATTTTTCAACATCCCCTTCGTTTATATATCCTTCTTTAACTGCTTCATAAACAATTGAATCAAAATCTGTAAGGCTTGTGTTTTCAACATTGGTATTTTTAAGATTTTCTTCAGCTTTTTTCATTCCATATGTGAATATACTTACAATGCCCAAAACATTAGCTTTTGCTTCTCTTAACACATTAACAACCTCTATAACGCTGCCAGCTGTTGAAATAAGGTCTTCTATAACAACCGCCTTCTGCCCTTCTCTTATTTTGCCTTCTATCCTGTTGCCTCGTCCGTGGTCTTTTGCGCTTGTGCGCACATAGCCCATAGGAAGAGAGGTTATATTGGCAATAATGGCAGCATGAGGTATCCCGGCCGTGCTTGTTCCAATAAGAACCTCACAATCGGGATATTTTTCCGTAATTAAGTTTGCCATTGCTTCTTCTAAAAAAAGCCTTACATCAGGAGCCGTAAGCACCAGCCTGTTGTCACAGTATATAGGACTCTTTATTCCGCTTGCCCATGTAAACGGTTCATTTGGTCTTAAAAATACAGCTCCAACCGATAATAAATATTTTGCAATTTTTGCTTTCAAATTATTTCGCCTCCAAACCTAAAAAATCTTTTAACGCGTGGTTATATGCAGCTACAGGGTCCTTTGCAGCTGTTATGGGTCTGCCCATAACTATATAGTCAGAACCCATTTCTTTTGCCAAGGCAGGCGTTGTTACCCTAACCTGGTCTCCTTTTGAATCTCCTTCAAAGCGCACACCCGGAGTTACGGTTAAAAAAGAGCTTCCGCAAGCCTCTTTGACCTTTGATGCCTCCAAGGGAGAGCACACAACTCCGTCAAGGCCGGAATCTTTTGCATTTTTAGCATAATGGATAACTGTTTCTTCCATCGATTTATCTATCAAAAGCTCAGATTTCATTCTTTCCTCGCTTGTTGATGTCAACTGGGTTACGGCAATTAATATGGGTCGAGTTCCATCTGGACGGGTTAACCCAAGCAAAGCGGCTTCCATCATTTCCTTTGTCCCTGCGGCATGAAGGTTTACCATATCCGCATTAAGGGAAGAAAGCACAGACATCGCACGTTTAACCGTATTTGGGATGTCATGGAGCTTTAAATCCAGAAAAACTTTATGACCCATGTTTTTTGCATCTTTTACAATTTTAGGCCCAACAGCATAAAAAAGCTCCATGCCTATTTTAACATATGGCTTTCTTTTGTCAAAAAGCTTGAGAAAATCTATAAATTCCTTTTCGCCCGAAAAATCGCAGGCTATTATAACATCTTTCAACGGTGAGCGCCCCCTATAATATCTTTTAAGCTGTTTATCCCATATTTTTCCATGACTTCAGGCAAAGCCTCTATTATATCCTTGCATGCAAAAGGATTTATTAGGTTCTCCGCCCCAATTTGAACAGCTCCTGCGCCGGACAGCATCATTTCAATGACATCCTCAGCGCATGAAATCCCTCCCATACCTATTATAGGCAAAGAAACGGCTTCATACACATCATAAACCATCCTTAAGGCAATAGGGAAAATTCCACGACCGGAATAACCGCCTTTTATGTTCGCCAATACAGGCTTTTTGGTTTTTAGGTCTATCCTCATTCCCATAACTGTGTTTATAAGGCTTATCCCGTCGGCCCCCGCATCCTCGCAAGCCTTTGCAATTTCCGAAATATCGGTTACATTTGGGCTAAGCTTGATATACACGGGCTTACTTGAAACTTTTTTAACCGCTTTTGTAACTTTTGCTGCTTCTTCAGGGTTTGTTCCAAAGCTCATGCCTCCGTTGTGCACGTTTGGGCAGCTTATATTAACTTCTATTATGCCAACCGCAGGCTCTCTGGATATAAGCTCGCAGCAATATGTGTATTCATCCACAGAAAAACCGCTTATGTTTGCTATAACAGGCTTATTAAAAACTGTTTTGAGCTTAGGGAGTTCTTCCGAAATCACCTTTTCTATACCAGGGTTTTGAAGACCGATTGAATTTATAAGACCATTTTCGCACTCGGCTATCCTTGGCGTGTTGTTTCCAAACCGGGCTTCTTTTGTCGTTCCTTTAAAAGAAAATGAGCCTAATATATTTATATCGTATATCTCCGCAAACTCATAACCATATCCAAAGGTTCCGCTTGCAGCCATAACAGGGTTTGAGAATCTGATACCGCTTAAAAACACTTCCGTATTTACCATATCATCTCCTCCTTCGAAAACACAGGACCTTCCTTACATACCCTCTTAGCTCCGCTTTTTGTCATTATGCTGCAACCCATACATGCGCCAAACCCACAGCCCATGCGCTCCTCCATGCTTATCTCCCCGTCTGACGAAGAAAGCATACAAACAGCTTTAAGCATTGGTTTTGGCCCGCAGGCATAAAAATAAGTGTATCCGCTTATCTTTTCCATTTTATTTGTAACAAAACCTTTTAAACCAAGGCTTCCGTCAGCCGTTGTTATAAAAACGTCTACGCCGAAAGCTTTAAATTCGTCTATTAAAAAAGAATCCTTAGTGCTGTTAAACCCAAGTATTACGGAAGGTTTTTTACCTTCTGAAAGGATCTGCCTTAAAAGCGCATACATCGGAGGCGTACCAAGCCCTCCGGCTATCAAAAGAGGATATCTCCCGCTTTTTGAAGTGTCAAACCCATTTCCAAGACCCGTTAAAACACTAAGCCTATCACCTTTTAAAAGAACAGACATTTTTTCAGTTCCTTTGCCGACAGATTTATATATAACTGTAACAGACGAAGAATTATAATCGTAAACCGATATTGGCCGTCTTAAATAAAGACCCGGCAAAGCTATGTTTATAAACTGACCAGGAGCTTTTATTGCCGAAGCATCTCCTTGCATAGACATCTTAAATATGCTTTCGGCTATCTCTTCGTTTGATTTTATTTCAAACATTACTTCCTGCATTTTTATCTCCCTGTTCTTTTTGCCAAACTATATTCCCGTCCACCATAGTCATAATGCATTCTCCAAAAAGCTTCATCCCTTTAAACGGTGTTATTTTTGCTTTTGTATAAAACTTATCCGGGTTTACAAGAAAGCTATTGTTTAGGTTAAAAACGGTTAAATCCGCAGGCTGCCCTATTTTAACGGAATTCCCTATCCCAAATATCCTGCCGGGGTTAACTTGCATAATTTCTATAAGCTTTTCAAGAGCTATTATATTTGTCTTAACAAGCTTAGTATACATAACCGGAAAAGCCGTTTCAAGACCGGGTATACCTAAAACGCTGCCTCTTAAACCTTTGCTTTTTTCCTCAAAGCTATGAGGAGCATGGTCTGTGGCTATTATATCTATTGTACCGTCTTTTATGCCCTCTATCAAAGCCAGCCTATCATCTTTAGACCTTATGGGAGGATTCATTTTGAATGCCCCATCTTCTTTTATATCATTGTCATCAAAAGCTATATAGTGCGGAGCCGTTTCGCAGGTTACTTTTATACCTCTTGCTTTTGCTTTCCTTATTATGTCAACGCTTTCCTTGGTTGAAACATGGCAAACATGATAACAAACCCCTGTTTCACCGGCAAGCTCTACGTCCCTTTCAATCTGCTTCCATTCGCTTTCCGACGGTATGCCTTTATGCCCATGCTTTAAAGCGTATTCACCGTCATGAATGTATCCACCGTTTATAAGAGAATTATCTTCGCAATGAGCGGCTATGATTTTACCCAGCACTTTTGCCTTAAGCATTGCTTCTTCCATAATTTTGTCATTCTGAACACCTTTCCCATCATCCGAAAAAGCAACGGCATATCCCGAAAGCCCTTCCATGTCGGAAAGTTTCTCTCCGTTTTCCCCGATTGTTATAGCTCCATATGGATATACTTTTACATTTGCTGTTTTTTCTATTATATCAAGCTGAAGTTTTATATTAGCAATGCTGTCCGGAACAGGGTTAACATTTGGCATGGAGCATACAGAAGTGAAGCCTCCGTGAGCCGCGGCCATTGTACCAGAGGCTATGGTTTCTTTATAAAAAAGCCCCGGCTCTCTGAGATGAACGTGAACATCAACAAAGCCGGGGAAAACATGGCAACCATTAAAATCAAAAACAGAAACACCAGGGGTTTTTTCGATATTTTTTGCGATATCAATAATAACTCTATTTGATACGGCTATATCAAGTAAAGAAAAGCCGCCATTCATATAAACATATGCGCCTCTTATAATATAATTTTGCATTTAAGGCATCCTTTCCAAATAATTTGCAAATTTTAAAAAGTATATCACATGCTTTAGAATTACTCAATAGCAATATTAATTAAAAAAAATATTAAAGAAGGAGCATGGTTTGTTGACTATGCTCCTCCGTTTTGTTAAAAATTATAAATTTTCATCATCAAGGATTGCACCCTTGCTGGCAGATGTAACCATGCTTCTATATCTCTTGAGATATCCCGTTATATTCTTATTTTCACGAATTTTCATCGTCTTTTTGCGGTTTTCTATTTCTTCTTCAGTAATGCCAAGGTTTAAGCTATGTTTAGGAATATCTATGTTTATTGTGTCACCTTCTTTAATATAAGCAAGCAGCCCGCCCGATGCGGCCTCAGGAGAAATATGACCTATTGAAGCTCCCTTTGAAACGCCTGAAAAACGTCCGTCGGTTATAAGGGCAACTGTGTTATCAAGCCCCATGCCTGCAAGCGTTGCCGTAGGAGAAAGCATTTCTCTCATACCAGGTCCACCTTTAGGACCTTCATATCGAATAACTATTACGTCACCAGAAACAATCTTGCCTTCTCTCAAGGCATCGCAGCAGTCTTCTTCGCAATCAAAAACTTTTGCCGGGCCTGAATGAACAAGCATTTCAGGAAGAACAGCGCCCCTTTTAACAACAGCTCCATCCGGGCAAAGATTGCCCCACAAAACAGCAAGACCTCCCGTTTTGGAATAAGCCGTTTCTTTTGTCCTTATTACATCGGAATCGAAAACTTCAGCATTTTTTATGTTTTCTCCTACGGTTTTGGTTGATACCGTTAAACAGTCTTTATTAATAAGCCCAATTCCGTCAAGTACTTTAAGAACTGCCGGAAGTCCTCCCGCATAATAAAGGTCTTCAATATAATGGTTGCCGGCAGGATTAATTTTAACTATATGAGGAACCATATCGCTTAGACCGTTAACATCCTTAAGGTCTATTCTAAGCCCTGCTTCATGAGCAATTGCAGGAAGATGGAGGATAGTATTCGTTGAACAACCCATAGCCATATCCGCAACAAGACCGTTATGTAAAGATTTATCAGTGATTATATCTTTTGGACATATGTTCTTTTCAACAAGCTCCATAATTTTCATGCCAGTTTCTTTAGCAAGGCGTGTCCTTTCTGCAAAAACTGCCGGAATGGTTCCGCTTCCGCTTAACGACATGCCTAAAATCTCTGTCATGCAGTTCATTGAATTTGCAGTAAAAAGCCCTGCGCATGAACCGCAGCCCGGACATGCATGGTTTTCTATTTCAAGAGCGCGTTCAGGAGACATCTTTCCGGATTCAACAGCTCCAACAGCTTCAAAGGTCGCCGTTAAAGCAAATTTTTCACCTTTATATCTTCCCGGAAGCATAGGACCTCCGCTTACAAAAATAGCAGGAATGTTCATTCTTAAAGCAGCCATAAGCATTCCAGGAACAATTTTATCGCAGTTAGTAATGAAAACAAGGCCATCAAAAGGATGCGCTTTGCTCATTATTTCAACTGAATCGGCAATATGTTCCCTGCTAGCAAGAGAATATTTCATCCCTTCGTGGTTCATGGCGATACCATCACAAACGCCTATTGTGGGGAATTCTATCGGTGTTCCTCCGGCCATTCTTATCCCGTCTTTAACAGCTTGCGCTATTGTATCAAGATGTATATGCCCTGGTATTATTTCGTTTTTAGCGTTGACAACGCCTATTATAGGTCTGTTTAATTCAGCATCGGTAAGACCTAACGCTTTAAACAAAGACCTATGAGGGATTCTTCCTATTCCTGATTTCATCAAATCGCTTCTCATAAATACACCTCTTTCGCATAATCATATTGGTTTGAACATAATACAACCACTTTAAAGTCATATAACTAATTATGCCTCAATTTAAAACACAATTCAACTATTTTTAAACCAGTTTAGTGTAAAGTTTTTATACAATTAATAAAAAATACACCAAAACAATAGCTCCGAGGAATATCCTATACCAACCAAATACTCTAAAGTCATGACGCTTTATGTAATTCATGAGAAATCTTATTATAAAAACTGAAACAATAAAAGCAACTATCATTCCTGAAAGAAGCACAGCCACCTCTACACCGGTAAAATTAAATCCAAACTTAATAAGCTTAAACAGGCTTGCGACTAGCATTGCCGGAATCGCCATAAAAAACGAAAACTCCGCAGCGGCTGTCCTTGATACTCCAAAAATCAAACCTCCAACAATCGTTGCGCCTGATCTTGACGTCCCCGGAATAAGGGAAAGCGCTTGAAAAACTCCCATTAAAAAGGCTGTTTTATAATCCATATCGTCTGTTATTTTTATCTTTGGTTTTTTTCCCTTATTGTTTATTTCTATGGCTATGAACAATATACCGTATACTATAAGCATTATCCCTACTGTTGTAGGATTATAAAAAAGAGTGTCTATTTTATCATCAAAAAGGAAACCTATAATTCCTGCAGGTATAGAAGCCACAAATATTTTAACCCACATAAAAGATATTTTTTTGCTTAAAAAAACTCCTCCTTCATTCACCTTTATAGGCATAATTTTTTTCCAGAACATAATAATAACCGCAAGTATTGCTCCAAATTGCACAACAACTATAAACATTTCTTTGAACGCATCGCCCATACCAAGGTTCAAAAATTCGTCCACAAGAAGCATATGCCCCGTGCTGCTTATGGGCAACCATTCCGTTACCCCTTCAACCAAACCTAAAAATATAGCTTTCAAAATTTTTATAAACATACCGTCCTCCAAACTTTGTTAGAAAAGCATAACTGTTTTTTATAAATGCTTATAAGTCGGTTCCAGTTTTAAAGCCTTTTTAAAAGATTCTCTCTTTCTGCTTCATAGCCCTTTTTGCCTAAAAGCGCAAACATATTTTTTTTATAACTTTCAACCCCTGGTTGATCAAAGGGGTTTACGCCTAAAATATACCCACTTATCCCGCATGCTTTTTCAAAGAAATAGATAAGATACCCAAGATGGTATTCATCTCTTTTGCCTATCTCCATTATTATGTTTGGCGCACCTCCGTCAACATGTGCCAAAAGGCTGCCCTCAAAAGCCTTTTGGTTTATATGGCTTATGTTTTCGCCCGAAAGATAGTTTAAACCATCTATATCCTCTTTAGATTTTTTAAGCTTTATTTCACTCCTTGCTTCTTTAAACCACAATACCGTTTCAAATATATTTCTGCTGCCGTCTTGTATAAACTGGCCCATTGAATGGAGATCTGTGGAAAAAATAAGGCTTGAAGGATATATTCCCTTTTTCCCCTTTCCTTCGCTTTCGCCAAAAAGCTGTTTATACCATTCGCCAAACATTTTTAAGTAAGGCTCATATGATACCAAAATCTCTATTTCTTTCCCGCTTTTCATAAGGCAATTCCTCATAACGGCATATTTCTCAGCATATCCCTTAAGCCCCGGTCTGTTGTCTTTATATGCGGCTAAAGCCCCCTGCATAACTAAATCTATGTCTATCCCAGCTACCGCCATAGGGAGAAGCCCGACAGAAGTGAGAACGGAATAACGTCCTCCTATATCGTCAGGTATAACAAATGTTTTATACCCTTTTTCATCTGAAAGCGCTTTAAGCACACCTTTTGATTTATCTGTGGTTACATATATCCTTTTTGAGGCTTCTTCCTCACCGTATTTTTTTTCAATAAGTTCTCTGAAAATCCTGAACGTTATGGCTGGCTCGATTGTCGTTCCTGATTTGGATATAACATTTATTGAAAACTCTCTGTCTCCAAGTATATTTATTATATCTGAAATATAATCCGAGCTTATATTGTTTCCAACAAAATAAATATCCGGGGTTTTCTTACTCAAATTGTTATATAAAGCGGATTTTATAAAATCTATTGAGGCTGCGGCTCCAAGATAAGAACCTCCTATTCCTATAACAATAAAAACCTCACTGTCCGAAATTATTTTATCTGAACATTGTTTTATTCTTTGAAATTCTTCTTTATCGTAGGCTTCAGGATAATCTATCCATCCGATATAATTTGAACCTTCTCCGCTTTTATCCTCCAAGGTTTTATTAAACAAAGCGGCTAGCGGCAGAAGTTTTTCAAAATCAGCTTTATCTATAAAATTTTCGGCATTTTTTAGACTTAAAGCAAAAGGCATATTCTTCCTCCTTAATCAACAAAAATAATCTATTCGTTTTATTTAATTATAATTATTATTATAAGCATTTACAATAAAATACTTTTTAAGCCCGGGATTTAATCAAAATAATCTCATATATCATGGGCTAAAGAATATTATTATAAAAAAGGGGCGTTTATAGCAAGGCTAAGTTTTTTATGACAATCTGATTTTTTAAGTCAATATATATCATTAATTTCATTTTGCAGAGCTTTTTTTAACAATATCTCACAAAATGTATTAACAAAATATAAAGATTGTGATAGAATATACGTGAGTAATGTAAAAAAACTATATAGAATTTTTAAGGGGGGCTGATGTGAAAAAAGAAAAATCGGAAATACTCGACTCATTGCTTGAGTCTTACGAAGCCTATTTTGACATAAGGAGGAATGTTGAAATAGAAAACCTGCTCTTTAACGCTGAAGCCGAATTCCATTCGCGCTCCGAAAAGTATATTCTTGTTAAGTCTGCTAAGATTTGGGCTGCTGAATCAAATGAATATGCATATTTTTTGTTAAGTGACAGGCTCGCTCCAAGCGATTGGTCAAAAGCAAGGGATGCAGTTTTGCAAGAAAGCAAACGCCGAATAAAGCCTCATAAAGAACACATGTATTCTTTTGTTACACTTATTATAATTGCCGATTATATCGACGAGGACATCAGAAGGGAAATAAAAAGATTTTCATATCAAAAAAACTTTTTATTTTCCATACACGGCTGGATGGAATTCCGCTCTGCCGCGCTTGATTTGTCTGACGGCAGTATAATAACAAACAGACGAGGTAAAAGTCTTTTAAAAGTTTTAAATGGTATAATCTGATTATTCATTATCGATTTTTGAAAGGGGCGTAATTATGAGTTCATTAGTAATATTGTTAATTGCTACAGTAGCATTAGTATTAGGCTATATATTCTATGGAGGCTGGCTTTCAAAACAATGGGGTGTTGAAAAAGACAGACCTACCCCCGCACACACCGATTATGACGGAAGAGATTATTGTCCTGCAAAAGCACCTGTTCTTTTAGGCCATCACTTTGCTTCAATAGCCGGAGCCGGTCCTATAAACGGACCTATCCAGGCTGCTATCTTCGGTTGGATTCCTGTTTTTCTTTGGATAGTACTCGGAGGTATTTTCTTTGGAGCAGTTCAAGATTTTTCGGCAATTTTTGCTTCAATCCGCCACAAAGGAAAATCAATAGGCCATGTTATTGAACAAAATGTTGGCCCTCGTGCAAAAAAACTTTTTTTTATTTTTTCATATCTCACATTGCTCTTAGTTGTTGCAGCGTTTGCAAGTATTGTTGTAGGAACATTTAACGGATTTACCGCTGACGGAGCCCTGGTTCCTGCAAATGGTTCAACAGCTACAATATCAATGCTCTTCATAGTTATATCTGTTATATTTGGTTTCGTTGTTTATCGTAAAAATGCTCCTCTGGGCGTTTCTACGATTGCTGGTGTTTTAGGAATTATACTTTGTATTGTTATCGGTCTTAATTTCCCTGTTTATTTCTCATCAACAGTATGGCTTATCGTTATACTTATTTACATATTTGTTGCTTCAGTCACTCCCGTTTGGATACTCCTTCAGCCAAGAGACTACTTAAATTCATTTCTTCTTTATGGAATGATGATTGCAGCTTTTATAGGCATTATATTTACCAATCCTTCAGTTGAGCTTCCCGCATTTGCAGGTTTTACAGGCATAACCGGAAAAAGTCAGCTTTTCCCGATGCTTTTCATAACAGTTGCCTGCGGAGCTATTTCTGGGTTCCATAGCCTTGTTGGTTCAGGAACAACAGCTAAACAGCTTGACAAAGAGTCAGATGCAAGACCTATAGGATACGGCGGAATGCTTATTGAATGCTTGCTGGCCATTATAGCTCTTATAACAGTCGGCATTCTTTTCAAAGATGGGGCTATGCCAAGCGGAACACCTACCCAGGTTTTTGCAACTGGTGTTGCAACTATGATTTCTAATTTGGGAATAGGCAATGTTTATGATGTTGCATATGCAATAATTATACTTGCTGTTTCTGCTTTCTGCCTTACATCCTTGGATACTGCAACAAGGCTTGCTCGTTATATGCTTCAGGAACTCTTTGTTTCTGAAAATGAAGACCCTGCAAAACTTACGGGTATTAAAAAGCTTTTTGCGAATCCATATTTTTCAACCTTAGTAACAGTTCTTATTGGAGGCGCAATGGCTGTTGGCGGATATGCAAAAATATGGCCGCTCTTTGGTTCTGCAAACCAGTTGCTCGCCGCTCTTGCTCTCCTTGCAGCAGCAGCTTGGCTTGGAAATATAGGTAAAAACAACAAAATGTTCATCTTCCCAATGGCATTTATGCTTGTTGCAACAATATCTGCTCTTGTTATAACATTTATAAACAACGTAAAGAAACTTTCAAGCGGGGCAGGAACAATGTCTGCAGAAGGACTTCAGATATTATTCATAGTTCTTCTCATAATCCTTGCTGTTAATCTTTCGATTGAAGGAATTAAAACACTCTACACCAAGAAAAAAGCTGAATAATAATTAAAATTAAAAGTCCGCCAAATATTTGGCGGACTTTTTTTATTTTCGTCTAATCTTAATATTTATTCAACTGTAACAGACTTTGCTAAATTTCTGGGCATGTCAACATCGCAACCTCTTAAAACAGCCATTTGATATGCAAACAACTGCATGGGAACCACGTCCAAAGCGGCAGTAAATATATCGTCAATATTTGGTATGTATATTGTTTTGTCAGCCTCTTTTTCTATATCTTTGTTTTCTTCCCTTGTAAGAGCTATAACGCTAGCGCCTCTTGCCTTAACTTCTTTTATATTGCTTACAAGCTTTTCATATAGCTTTGACTGGGTAGCGAAAGCAATAACAAGTGTTCCGTTTTCAATTAATGATATTGTACCGTGCTTCAGTTCTCCGGCAGCATAAGCTTCACTATGGATATATGATATTTCTTTAAGCTTTAATGAAGCTTCCATAGCAGACGCATAATCCATTCCTCTGCCTATTATAAAAACATCCTCTGCTTTATAATATACTCCGGCTAACTCTTCCATATATTTTTTTAAGTTAAGCATACCGGAAATAAACTCCGGGATCTTTGAAAGGTCTGATGTAAGCTTTAAAAAATAATCTTTATCTATGGTATTTCTAACCTTTGCAAAATACAAAGCTATAATATAAAGAACGGCAAGCTGAGTTATATATCCTTTTGTTGTGGCAACCGCAATTTCCGGACCAGCCCATGTATACAGTACATGGTCACTTTCTCTGGCAATTGAGCTTCCAACAACATTTACTATTGAAATAACCTTTATTCCATTCCTCTTAGCCTCTCTAAGTGCAGCCAAAGTATCCGCAGTCTCGCCAGACTGGCTTATTATTATACACACATCGTTTTTATCCAAAATAGGATTCCTATACCTAAACTCTGAGGCAAGATCAACTTCAGTTGGTATCCTTGTAAGCTCCTCCATAGCGTATTTACCGCAGACTCCTGCGTGCCATGCGCTTCCGCAGGCAACTATGTGCACCCTGTTTATATTTTTTATAAAATCGTCTGAAAGTTTTATTTCATTGATATTGACATTCCCATCCTTAATTCTTGAAGATATCGCATTCTTAAATGCTTTAGGCTGTTCCATTATTTCTTTCATCATGAAATATTCATAGCCTTCTTTTTCTGCTGCCGAAACGCTCCAATCAACAGAGTATATATCTTTTTCTAAAGGATGCTTCTGCATATCAACTATACTTATGCTATCTTTTCTAAGCGATACTATCTCGTTGTCATTAAGAAGGTAATATTTTCTTGTATATTCTAAGAGTGCCGGTATATCCGAAGCTATATAATTTTCACCTTCTCCGATACCAATAATAAGAGGCGAATCCTTCCTTACCGCCAATATTTCGTTAGGATTTTCGAGGGAAAGGATTCCCAGGGCATATGACCCACGCACCATTTTTATAACAGCTATAAGAGTATCAACCATATCCCCATTATATAAATACTCTAAAAGCTGGGAGACAACCTCCGTGTCAGTATCTGATACAAACTTAAAACCATTTTCAGTTAAAAGCTTTTTAAGCTCAACATAGTTTTCAATTATGCCATTATGTACAACAGCAAATCTACCGTTTTGGCTTATATGAGGATGGCTGTTTATATCGCTTGGTATGCCATGTGTTGCCCATCTCGTATGCCCTATTCCCGTTATCCCTTCAATTTTTTCGAAACTTTCAACTTTTGCACTTAAATCCTTAAGTCTGCCTTTTGTTTTTATTATATCTATTTTATCTCTGTCTATAAGGGCTATGCCCGCAGAATCATATCCTCTGTATTCAAGCTTTTTTAAACCATTCAAAAGAAATGGAGCCGCTTGATTATTTCCTATATATACAACTATTCCACACATATTTATTCTCCTAAAATTATTTGTTTCACATGACTTAACTTCTATATTATACAAATCACTTCGTATATTTTGTATTAAGCCTTTCGCACCTGTGAAAAGCGCGGGAAGCATCCGCCGAAAATTCGATAAACTTCCTCCTCGTCAGCTTTTGTAAGCTCTGGCGCTGATAAATTATAAGCTTTCTGCCCTCCTTTACATTATTATATTCGCAAATATAAGCGGACTGACTTTAAAAATGCATACGCTTTTTATTATTACTTCAAATTTTTATCCACCTCCCCTTTCATTAATACAGAATTATATCATTAATGGTTTGTTTGGTAAAGTGTATCTTTAAATGCATAAGCGGAAAGTATCACAATAGCAAATAAATATAAATATACTAATATAAAAAGAATTACGGGTGATAAGTATGTACACATTTTTTTATAAAACAAGAGAAGGTGATTCTATAAGCAGTTTGGCTGAGAAGTTTAACATACCGGTTGATGTTCTTCTTGCAACAAACGGGTGGGATAAAGGGACTGAAATATCTGTCGGAGAATGGATAATAATAACAAGCGACATAATGCCCACACCAAAATTTTATAAAGTCGTATCCCATGATTCGCTTCACAGCATAGCCGTGAAATTTAATACAACTATTGATGACCTTATTGAAATAAACGAATTGTCAAACCCCGATATAATTTATCCAGGCCAAGTATTAAAAATCTTATAATAAACAGATTTTTATCCCCACTGATATAAAACAAAAGGCAGGTTTAAGCCTGCCTTTTGTTTAACAATTCATCCATTAATGTATAACCTTTATCAATGTATATCCCTGTGGATTTACCGGTTTTTTCATTATATGTCTTTATTCCCGAATCAATCTCCTTATTGCTTCTATATAAAACAAATGGAATTGGGTCTCTTACATGTGTTTTAACTGAAAGAGGTGTTGGATGATCCGGCATTATCAAAATGGAAAAATCTTCTCCCGCTTTTCTCATCGCCCAAACCAAAGGTCCCACTATGTCCTTATCTATAAATTCAATGGATTTTACTTTGTTTTCAAGCTCCCCTCTATGACCACATTCGTCAGGGGCTTCAACGTGGATATAAACAAAATCTTTCCCGTTTATTAAAAGCTCATCTATTGCTGCATTACATTTACCCGTATAGTTTGTATCGACATTTCCCGTTACTCCTTCAACGTCTATGCTGCTAAGCCCGGCAGAGATGCCTATTCCTTTAACAAGATCAACCGCCGATATAACAGAGCCGGAAAGCCCATACTTTTCTTTAAAATTTGGAAGCACAGCAGGTGTCCCTTCTCCCCAAAGCCATATTGAATTTGCCGGATGGAGACCTTTTTTTATCCTCTCTTCATTAACCGGATGATTCTTTAAAAGCTCATAGCTTTTTTTCATAAGGCTTTTAACAAACTCATTTCGGGGCATATAATCTGTTATAACCTTATCGCTTATATCGTGAGGAGGTGTTAAGTTAAGATTGTTTTCACCATTATTCCAGACCATACAATGTCTATAGCTTATCCCGTTATAAAATTTAAAGTTGTCCCCGGAAAGTTTCTCATTCAAATACTTTACAAGAACGGCAGCTTCTTTGGAGGATATTTCACCCGAACAATAGTCAATCATAACTTTGTTTTCATAAGGCTCATCTTCGGAAAGCGTTACAAGATTACATCTGAAAGAAATGTCTCCATCAAAAAGCTTAACTCCCATGCTGACCGTTTCCAACGGAGAACGTCCCGTATAATATTTCATGGGGTCATATCCCATAACTGATAAATTTGCAACATCGCTTCCGGGGTTCATTGACTCTGGAACCGTCCTAACCATTCCAACAACAGCTTTTGATGCAAGCATATCTATATTAGGTTTATTGGCTACTTCAAGGGGAGTTTTATTATTTAATTCTGGAACAGGATAATCCGCCATACCGTCTCCAAGCATAACTATATATTTCAAGATACCAGCTCCTTTTAATACTGTATTAAGTATTATTATAAGGTATTTTTTTACATAATGTTATTCAAAAAATAGACGAATTTTATACCATTTTTTGTTATATTTCCACACAGAGAGCACAAGTTTACACGTACCAAATACATTTGGGAGAGTTTGTCCCTCACACAAAAAATGGCCGTTATATACATAACGGCATAACAGAAATATATTTATAAAACTTTCGCTAAAAATCCCTTTAATCTATCGCTCTTAGGGTTATTAAATATTTCGCAAGGAGTGCCTTCTTCCACAATTTTGCCTTCATCCATAAAAATTATCCTTGAAGCCACTTCTCTTGCAAACCCCATTTCATGTGTTACTACAACCATAGTCATGTTAAGCTCTGCAAGATTTTTCATTACATCCAAAACATCGCCGACCATCTCAGGGTCTAGGGCGCTTGTCGGTTCATCGAAAAGCATAACTTCTGGGTTCATGCAAAGAGCTCTAACTATTGCGACCCTTTGTTTTTGACCGCCGGAAAGCTGCGAAGGATAGGCATTTGCCCTGTCTGAAAGGTCTACAAGCTCCAAATATTTGATAGCCTTTTCTTCCGCTTCTTCTCTTGTCATTTTTTTAAGCTTTATAGGTACAATTGTCATGTTTTTTAAAACCGTCATATGCGGAAAAAGATTAAAATGCTGAAAAACCATGCCCATTTTCTGACGGTGGATATTTATATCAACTTTTTTATCTGTTATATCCACATCTTCAAAATATATCGAACCGCCCGTTGGCTCCTCAAGAAGATTAAGGCATCTTAAAAATGTTGATTTCCCAGAACCTGAAGGTCCTATTATAACAACAACTTCGCCTCTTTTTATTTTTGTGTCTATCCCACAAAGAGCCTTTATACTGCCGAAGGTTTTTATAAGGTTTTCTGTTTTAATAATATATTCATGGTCAGTGGTCACTGCTTCTTAACCTCCTTTCCAGCTTGTTTACAAAGTAAGTCATTATACTTGTTAATATAAGATATATGATTGCAACTGTAAGGAGAGGCATATAAGCATCATAAGTTAAGCTTCTTATTATATCTCCGCCCTTTGTGAGGTCTTGTATAGCTATGTACCCGCATATGGCTGTTTCCTTCACCAAAACAATTATTTCGTTCCCAAGCGCAGGTAAAACATTCTTAAAAGCCTGTGGCATTATAACATATATCATTGATTGGAAAAAGTTAAAGCCAAGACTTCTGCCTGCTTCCATTTGGCCTTTATCTATGGACATTATTCCTGCTCTGAATATTTCGGCAACATATGCCCCGGAATTTATACCAAAAGCTAAAATCGCCACCATAATTTTATTGTTAATGCTTGAAAAAACTATATAATACAATATCAAAAGCTGAACCATAGCCGGGGTTCCTCTTATAACAGTCAAATAAAGATTGCATATAAAATTCAATATCCCAAGAAACGAACTTTTGTTTTTCGAGTTTTTGTTAATATCATAGGTTGAGCGAACCATCGCAATCAAAAACCCCAGAAATATTCCAAGCAAAACAGCAAATAATGTTATTTTTAACGTATTACCGAGGCCTTTTAATATGTATATATACCTGTCGTCTTTAATAAAGTTTCTGAACACCCTGTTTCCAAAGTTTTCAAAAAAGTTAGCATCAAGCAGAAATAAAGCATCCATAAGGTACCTTCCTTTAAACTAAAATAACACCCACCTCAAAAAAAGAGGTGGGCAGATTTAAAACTATATAAATTAGTCAGCATTTATATATTTATCAATAATAGACTGAAGGGTTCCGTCTGCCTTTAATTCAGCAAGAGCTTCATTAACTTTTTTAACCAACTCGTCATTTCCTTTTTTGAAGGCTATGGCATATTCTTCTTCCGTAAATACTTCGTCAAGAACTTCTACCTCATCATTTTCGGCAGCAAGAGCTTTAGCAACCTGATCGTCGATTACAACTGCGTCAAGCTTGCCTTGAGCAAGAGATTGAACTGCTTCAAAGCCTTTATTGAAACGTTCAACATTTTCAGTAACATCTGCCACATATATGTCGCCTGTTGTTCCAAGCTGAACACCTATGGTTTTACCGTCAAGGTCAGCAGCACTTTTAACAACATCGCTTCCTTTTTTAACTATTATTGCCTGGGAAGCTTTTACATAAGAGTCAGAAAAATCAACGCTTTCAAGCCTGTCTTCCGTTATTGTCATACCAGCAACACCGATATCAGCCTTCCCTGAAAGCAACGCTGGAATAATGGAATCGAAAAGCATATCTTCTATAACAAGCTCCATTCCAAGTTTGTCAGCAATAGCCTGAGCTATTTCCGCATCAATTCCGATAATCTTTTGATTCTCGTAATACTCATACGGAGGGAACTCCGCATTCGTTGCCATAACGAGCTGGTCTTTTGATTTGCTTCCGCAAGCGGATATAGAAAAAACCATTACGGTTGCAAGAACAGCGGTTAATATTCTTTTTGTAAACTTCATTATTAAATCCCCCTAAGTACAATTTTAATTTTCTTACCAATAAAATGTATTATACTTTACTATTTATAAAAACGCAAGTATTATCTATATAAATTAGTATTTTTTGCATAAATAAACATTAATCTAATCGAGATATCCCTGAATAGCCCCATATTAAATCATATATAAGTGAATAACTTATGCATATCATTAATCCCAAGGATATAATTATTCATTATGCTTTGAAAGCTCAAGTGTAAATACAAATTCTGTTCCCAAGCCTTCTTCGCTTTTAACCTCTATATTTTCATTATGGAGCCTTATAAATTCTTTTACTATAGAAAGACCAAGACCGCTTCCGGTTTTGTATTCTCCTCTTGAATCATCTGTTTTATAAAATCTGTCGAATACATATTTAAGCTTTCCTTCATTTATTCCTTTTCCGCTGTCTCTGACATAAATTTTGGCTTTCTCGCCAATTGTCTGGGTTTCAATCTGTATTTTCCCGTTTTCATCGGTAAATTTAAGCGCATTGTCTAAGAGATTATATATCACCCTTTGTATCTTATCAATATCGGCGCTTACAAATATATTTTCCGTTTCAAATATGGCCTCGGCAAATATGTCTTTTTGCGTAAATCTCGGTTCCAAGGTTGCTATAACATCCTTTATCAACTGGTTTATATCGAAATCCGTTATTTCAAGAGGCATAATATCCGATTGTGCCCTTGTTAAATCAACAACATCATTTGTAAGTTTACTAAGGCGCACCGTTTCCTCTAAAACTATATTAAGATAATATCCCGTTTTCTCAGGAGGAACTGTCCCGTCTATGATAGCATTTAAAAAACCCTGTATAGAAGTCAGCGGTGAACGCAAATCATGGGATACGTTTGCTATAAAGCTTTTGCGTACTTTGTCATATTCATCCAAGCTTTCCGCCATATAATTAAAGCTTTTTGCAAGCTCTCCTATTTCGTCGTTGCTTTTAACTTCAAGACGTTTGTCGAAATTTCCGTTTGCTATGACCTTTGCAGCCTCATTCATTTCCAAAAGAGGCTTTGTTATCCTTTTCCCTGATATATAAACCAATATGGCTCCAAAAATTAAAATGATTATTATGCAGACAACTCCTGCCTGCCACATCCCCTTCGCAGCTTTTTGGATATCGTTAAGCGCTGAGCACATAAATATACTGCCAATAGTATTATCATATGCTTTTATGGGATAACCAACCATAAGCATAGGCTCTGAAAACATTCCCCCGGCTTTTCCTATTATCGAAATTATATTCCCGTCTAAAACATCTTTTTTTGCGTCATCAGAGAGTCTTTTGCCTATCCATTCCTGGCTTATTCCAGGCGAAGCCACCAAAACTCTGCCTTCCGAATCCAGAAAAAAAACGCTGGCATTCATATAGTTTTCAAGTATGTCAAGCCTTAAATTTATTGCGCTTGTGTCTATAACTCCAACATATATATAGTTTGCAAACTCCTCGGAAATCTTTTTCCCATGCTTTATAAACTCATCTTCCTTTTGGGAGATGTAATAATCGCTGTAAACTTTATATAAAACTCCTATAAGTACAGCAAAGCTAAACACAAATATGCTCATATATAGTAAAAGCTGTTTTTTTAATATGGATTTAATATGCATAGTATCGCTCCGTTTCGATATAAAATCAAGGATATGATAACATATTCTAACCAAATATAAAAGAGCCAAGCCGTTATTACTCCAAACTGTACTTTTAAATAACAGTGATTTTAATACCCATAAGTAACCAAAACTAAAATTCCTAAGCAACCAATATGTTTTTAGATTTAAAAACCCCCTAAAACATATGTTTTAGGGGGTTTTGTTGTTATCAAATTACTTAAGGGTAACTTTTGCTCCAACTTCTTCAAGCTTAGCTTTAATTCCCTCTGCTTCTTCTTTTGGAGCGCCTTCTTTAAGCATTTTAGGTGCGCCGTCAACAAGGTCTTTTGCTTCTTTAAGACCAAGGCCAGTAATTTCTCTTACAACCTTGATAACCTTAATCTTTTCTGCTCCAACCTCTGTAAGTTCTACGTTAAATTCCGTCTTTTCTTCTACTTCAGCAGCCACAACACCTGCTGCTGCAACTGCAACGCCTGCTGCTGCAGAAACGCCAAATTCTTCCTCTGCCTTTTTTACTAAATCATTAAGTTCTACAACTGTAAGTTCTTTTACCGCTGCGATAATTTCTTCAATTGATAATTTTGCCATTAATAAGCACCTCCGAATTTATAGTTTATTATTTTAGTTTCAGATATTTTAAGCTTCAGCGTTTTCCGGTTTTTTATCTGCAATAGCCTGAATAACACGCGCAAACGCTGACATTGGGGATTTGAAGCTTCCAAGAAGTTTTGAAAGAAGGACTTCTCTTGAAGGAATGTTTGCTAAAGCCTGAATACCCTCAGCATCATAAACAACACCTTCAACAACTCCGGCTTTAAATTCAAGAGTCTTTAAAGTTTTGGCCTCTGCATTCAAAATAGAAGCTGCTTTTGTAGATTCATCATAACTTATAGCTACTGTTGTTGGACCTCCAAGATATTGGCTTAAGCCTTCAAAACGAGTATCCTTAATTGCAAAGCTAATCATTGTGTTTTTATAAACCTTATAATCAACTCCGCCTTCTCTTAATTTCTTTCTTAAGGCTGTGTCCTGTTCAACTGTAAGTCCTCTTCCGTCAACTAAAACAACAGATTCGGCTTTTTCAAGCTTTTCTTTAAGCTCGTTGACAACAAGCTGCTTTTTTTCGATTTTTGCCATTAAATACACCTCCTGTTTGCATAAAATAAAAAATGCCTCTTCACATAGACAAAGAGGCACAAAAATAATCCTTAATTTTTTCCTCGGCAGGCAGTTTAAAACTTTACGCTTGCGCACCTACTGTCTATGGTAATATTAAAATAAATACTTAAACATTATATACCAAACGGCTTATTGTGTCAATCCCTGGTCAGAAATCTTTGCAGGATTGATCTTGATGCCTGGGCCCATTGTTGTTGAAACAACAACGCTCTTTAAATACTGGCCTTTTGCAGCTACCGGTCTGGCTTTTAAAATAGCACCTATGAGAGTCTGGAAGTTTTCATATAACTTTTCAGAGCCGAATGAAGCCTTGCCAAACGGCACATGAATAATATTTGTTTTATCAAGACGGTATTCAATTTTACCGGCTTTAATATCCTTAATAGCTTTTGCAACATCCATTGTTACCGTTCCGGCTTTTGGGTTCGGCATAAGGCCTTTAGGACCCAAAACACGTCCCAAACGTCCAACAACACCCATCATATCAGGTGTGGCAACAACAACGTCAAATCCAAACCAGTTTTCATTCTGGATTCTAGGGATTAAATCTTCTGCACCTACAAAATCAGCCCCGGCTGATGTAGCCTCCTCTGCTTTGTCTCCCTTAGCAAAAACTAAAACGCGAACAGCTTTACCTGTTCCATGAGGCAATACAACCGCTCCACGAACCTGCTGATCGGCATGCCTGCCGTCAACGCCTAAACGAATATGAGCTTCTACGGTTTCATCGAATTTTGCAACAGCTGTTTGAGGCAAAATATTTATCGCATCTTTTGTATCATACAAAACTGAAGATTCTACCAGCTTTGCTTTTTCAATATATTTTTTTCCTCTTTTCACAAATTTGTCCTCCTTATGTGGTAATATCGGGAGCCGTTTCCCTCCCACTTTTGCGAAATTATCGCAAAATTATCATTCTTTAACAACAATGCCCATGCTCCTTGCCGTTCCGCAAATCATTCTGTATGCGGCTTCGAGAGACGAGGCGTTTAAATCCGGCATTTTTGTTTCGGCAATTTTCATTGCTTCATCTTTTGAGATTGTAGCAACTTTTGTTTTGTTCGGCACGCCTGATCCGGATTCTATTTTGCAGGCTTTTTTAAGTAAAACTGCCGCCGGCGGAGTTTTTGTTATAAAGCTATAGCTTCTGTCTTGATACACAGTAATAACTACTGGAATAATAAGGCCTACCTGTGCCGCTGTTTTCTCATTGAACTCTTTGCAAAAGCCCATGATGTTAACTCCATGCTGACCCAAAGCCGGACCTACCGGTGGAGCTGGTGTTGCCTTGCCTGCCGGAATTTGTAATTTGATATAACCAGTAACTTTTTTTGCCATCTCGGCACCTCCTATAAATGTGGTAATTAACGGGATTGTCCCTCCCACGTGCGTAACCGCACTAAAAAACAATGTTTAAATTTTCAGTTTATCAAAGCTTTTCAATCTGAGTATAATCAAACTCGGTAGGCGTTTCCCTTCCGAAAATAGAAAGCTTAACAACAACAACCTTTTTGTTTGGATTGATTTCTTTAATAATCCCAACCGATTCTACGAAAGGACCGTTTGAAACCTTTACAGCGTCTCCAACTTCAAAGTCAAAGCGCTGAGCAAAAGATTCTATTCCCATTGAACGAACCTCAGCTTCAGTTAAAGGAATCGGCTTCGAGCCGGGGCCGACAAAGCTTGTTACACCTCTTGTGTTTCTTATAACATACCATGTATCATCGTTCATGATCATTTTAAGAAGCACATATCCGGGAAACACTTTTCTGGAAACCGTCTTTTTTTGACCGTTTTTAATCTCAACAACATCTTGAACCGGGACACTGACTTCGTGAATAAAATCCTGCATTCCTCTGTTTTCAATTATTTTTTCCAGATTAGCTTTAACTTTGTTCTCATAGCCCGAATAAGTATGCACAACATACCACTTAAGCTCGGACTTGTTTCCTTCCGGTTTCATTGATTCTTCAGACACATTAATCATCCTTTTTCAGTTACTCTTAGACTATAAGTCCTATTAATAAGTTCAGGCCTGTTGTAAAAACTGTATCCATACAGAATATTATGCCACCTATAACCAAGGATGTAATCATAACTGTAACAGTCTTTTTGGAAACCTCAGAGCGGTTTGGCCATATAATCTTATGAAATTCCGCTTTGTAATCCTTTATAGTCTCAGAGAAGCTTTGCTTGCCATTTTTTGATTGTTTCTTTGGCTTTGACTCATTTTTTACAAATTCACTTGAGTTTTGCTTGTTTTGTTCTTCCATGGTTTTCACTTCCTTATAAGAACTTTTAAAGGCTTACTTTGTTTCTTTATGAACAGTATGAGTTTTGCAAAACTTGCAATATTTCTTCATTTCGATTCTGTCCGGTTGTTTCTTTTTGTCTTTGGTTGTGCTATAATTCCTTTGCTTACAATCTGTGCAAGCTAAAGTTATACGTGTTCTCAAAACTTCCACCTCCGATACTAAGTTTGCATAAAAAAAAGACTCTCGTCATACGGATTTTATTTTATCATACAGATATTTATATGTCAACTTTTATTTACGTTATTAATGGGTTTAAAACCCTTATTTTATTATGATTTGACTTTATATACGGGTTAAATTATAATATGCTTTGTCTATCACTTTAAAAATTTCTTACACGTGAAAGGTAACTGTTTTTATGAACCTTTTTCCGGACAATAAAAAACATATATTTTATGGTTCTTTTATAATTGCCGAATGTTTTCTTTGGGGAATTGGCAATCCTCTTATAAAAATAGCTTTTTACGGCATTCCCGTGTTTTATTTGCTTTTCTTAAGATTTTTTCTCTCTTTTATGCTTTTTATGCTTATATTTGGCAAAAAAATTATGGGGCGTATAAAGCTTATAAATCCTTTTCATCATACCCTTATAGGCCTTTTTACGGCAGGAGCGTTTATATGCTGTAATCTTGCGCTCAAAATAACATCTTCCATAACCGCAGGTTTTTTGATGTCTCTTGCTGTTGTGTTCACTCCTTTTATAAGCCGATTTTTGCTTAAAACAAGCATTAAACCTCAAATTTTTGGTTTCATAGCTATTATTCTGGCAGGGATGTATTTTCTATGCATGCAGGGTGAAAAGCTTTCTTTTGGAATGGGCGAGTTTTTAGCGGTTATGTCCTCTGTTTTTATAGCCGTTGCAATGGTTCTCACCGAAAAATATTCATATGAGCTTGATCCTGTTACAATATCTACATCTCAATCTCTAATAACCTCGCTGGCATGTTTAATATTTGCCTTGGTTTTTGAAAGCGCTCCGGATTTTAAAAGTGTGGAATTAATAGATGAATATATGATAATTGTATATCTCGCCGTGGGATGCACCTTTGTTTCCTACCTTCTTCAAAATATGGCTTTGTCAAAGCTTCCTGCAACATATATTTCTCTGGCATTTTGTTCCGAGCCTATTTTTACTGCAATATTTTCAAATATAATACTGGGTGAAACCCTTTCTCCTATAGGTTTTTTTGGAGCCGGGCTAATAATAATAGGAATTTGCCTAGCCTCTCTCCTGCCCCATGCTTTTTAAAGCCCTGATTGATTAGGGCTTATTTTTTTCCAGATTTTACTATGATATTTATCAGATTTATAGGAACAAACTTAAAATTGAATCCGTATAATAAGAATAAAACTTAAATAGGAGGACAAAAAAATGAAATTTAACTTAAGAAAATCATTTGCTATAGCTATGGCAATAACTTCAGCAATGACACTTACAGCTTTTGCAGAAGAAACTGAAACCGCTTCAACCGCAGCGCAGGAAACAAATGTTGAGGTCACCTCTCAAGCAACAACCAATGAGGTTACAGCTTTAGAAGAAGAAAAATACGAGCTTTTTTCAGGCGCTATAGAGTCAATTCAAAAAACAGAAGGAGACAACTATTCTGTAACCATTCTTTCGGGTGAAGAAACGGTTGTTTTTACAATTCAAGACCAATTTATACTTGATCAGTCAGACCTTACATACAAAAAAGCCGGGGACCTTCTGGCAGGTGAAAAAATAACCGCTATTTGGGATAAAACTTCTTCTGTTACAACCAGCCTTCCGCCAATAGCTCCTGGAGCGATAGGCTTTGTGCTTAATGCGGAAACAGGATTTATAGACCTTTCGGAATATAATGCCGAGCTTGTTAACTCGGAAAATTCATTAATGCTTAATATCAGCGAAGGCACAGTGCTTGCAAGCTCAAAGGGAACAGACGCGGCAGTTGCAAAAGAAGACCTGGCAGGGAAAAAACTTCTTGTTCTTTATACGACAACCACAAAAAGCATACCTGCCCAAACAACACCTGAGCTTGTTATGATTATAGATGTAGAAGAAAGCGCTTCTGAAACCCCTGAGGAAACAACACCTGAGCTTATTCCCCTCCGCAGTACATGCGAAGCTCTTGGCTACACGGTTAAATGGGTTTCTAATGACGAACCTGTTGTAATCTCAAAAGACAGTGTAACAATAAGTGTAATTTTGGGCAGTGGCACAATAAAAGTCGGGGATGAGGAACGAACATTTGAAGCCCCTGTTATATTACAGGATGGTTCAATGTATATAAGCAACCAGATAAAAAGCTATATTTAATAAGACCTTTTAAGTAAACAAAAACAGGCGGTATTATGATTATCACAATACTGCCTGTTTTTTATATGTAATTAAGAGTAATAATTTTGTTTTATTTTATCAAAGGCTCTTCCATCTTTTTATTCTGTTTTTTATGATCCTTTTTCTTTTGTTCGTTTTGTTCGCTTTTATATTTGATAAGGGCCTTAGCAAGCTGATCCGGGCACGACGTGTTTTTTCTGCCACATGTTATCCCTTGGGTCTTTTTTATAACTTCATCAATATCCATTCCCTCAACAAGCTTTGCTATACCTTTGTGGTTTCCTTCGCAGCCGCCTATAAATTCAAGGTTTTTTAATTTGTTATCCCTAATATCAAAATTAATGCTTACAGCGCAGCTCCCTGTAGTCTTAAAACTGTATCCCATAAAAATCTCCTTCTATTACTTAAATTTATTATCTTCTTCATCTTTTTTGTATACTTTTAAACGTTCGGCATAGTGTTCAGGTGTTTCAAGAAAAGCGTTTTTTATCTCAGCATCAGAAAGCTCTCTCACAACCTTTGCGGGAATACCGTAAGCTAAGTGTCTAGGAGGAACAACCATGTTTTGAGAAACAACCGCTCCCGCGCCTATAATAGAAAACTCGCCTATCTTTGCTCCATTTTGTATAACAGCGTTCATGCCTATTGTGGTATTATCACCTATAGTGCAGCCGTGTATAATGGCAGCATGGCCTATGTTTGCGTTTTCCCCTATTGTGACTCCATCCTTCGGCGAAGCATGTACAACGCAGTTATCCTGAATTACAGCACCATCCCCAACAATTATTTTGCAGGTTTCCACATCACATCTTAAAACGGCTCCCGGATATATTATACAATCCTTGCCTATCTCAACATCACCTATTATACTTGTGTTTTCAAATATAAAAGCGGATTCATCAATTTTCGGTTTTTTGTTCCCATATGATCTTATCATTATTTAGTCCCTCTTCCTTTAATTTATTTTAAAGAAACGCCAAGGCTTATCCTTATCGCTCAAGGCGTAATCTATGTTTATACGTTCCCCTTCACCTATCCCAAAATCCAAGGCTTTGCCGTCGTCACATATATAAAAATACTCTCCGCAAAGAGAAGCCCTGTTATACTCCATCAAAATACCAAGACCTTTGCAAAGCTTGCCTGGACCGTTAAGCATGTTTTTAATCTGTATCTTATCTAACCCTGAATAAGGTTTGCCATATCGCAATGCAGAAGCCTTATCAAAACCTTCAACGATTTCTCCGCTTCTTATAAGCACGGCACAAGGATTACCTTCTTCTTCCGTAACAGCGTTTAAGCATTTATACATGCCGTATATAAGATAAACGTAGGCTATTCCACCAGGCATATACATAGTGCTTGTTCTTTCCGTTTTTCTTCCGCCAAAAGCGTGGCTCGCCCTGTCTATAACTCCGAGATATGCTTCTGTTTCAATTATTCTGGCAACTATTTTTTCTCCGTCGACATAATTCACAATATATTTGCCGACAAGTTCTTTGGCGACAGTTAACGTATCTCTCATATAAAAAGATTCATCCAGTTTTTTCATATAAAAACCTCTGTTTCAAAAACTATTTCATGTTCAAAAACAGTTTTATAAGTAATTCTTCATTAATCACTTCTGAATATCCGGCTGTTATCCCGTTTAATATTCCGTTCGACTTTGCTGTTGCAATGCTTTTCCCGGCCCAGGAAGGAATGCCGGATTCCGCTTGGTAATCCGGAACGCTTTCATAAAACCTTGAGAGTATGACTGCACCTTCAAGCAGGCTTATGGGCTTATCCGGTTTAAATGTTCCGTCCGAATAACCGCTTATATATCCGTTTGACGCCAAAGAAGTAATCTCTTTTTCATATTTGGCACCTGATATATCGCTTATCCTTATGCTACCAGATGAAGATACAATATTTTTATAAGCTGCCAGCACAGCCGAAAATTCAGCTCTCGTAATGCTGCTTGGATCATTTATACCAAAAGCAAATTGTTTATTTATTGTTTTTACAATCAAAGGAAGATTTTTACCGCTATACCCTTCGGCATAACAATTGTATATACCTGCGGAAACATTATAAAAAACAGCTTCTCCGGCATCGGAGGTAAGCGCAACCTGTTCGCGTCCATCCATAAATTTCAAGTGCACCTTTGCCCCTTTTATGCTTTCGAAAATAGTTTCTGAGGTTACTTTCCCGCTGTCTGTATTCCAAACAACTTGCTCACCATAAATTTTTACAGTAAGTGTGCTGTCCTTTTCTATAAAATCCATATTAGACGCTATTTTTGTATCTGTTTTGCTCCCGTAATACAAAACAACCTTGTCCCCGGGTGAAAGCGCCATATTAAGAAAGTTTTCGTCTTGTATGAGTTTTCCATTATGAATAATAAAACCTAGCCATTTTCCTGTTCCGTTTATATAATTATTTGTTATTTCATTTATTGAATATATTTCGTCCTCTTTCAAGGTTTTAGCGATTACAACAGAGAGCCCGTTTTCTTTGCCAAGTTTTTGAACAGCATCTGAAAAATACGAAGCAGAAACGCTTCCCTTTGCAAGGGTTTTATCATAACTTTCTATTACTACATCCACTCTAGGCTCTTCTACCGCAGCAAAAACAGCTACACAGCCTAAAAAAGCTAAAGCAACAATAAGGATTAGTAATTTCAACAATAAAGCTCTTTTCACTGCAAGTCCTCCTTAAATGTGTTTTCATAAAATTATAACACAATTTAAAGGCCTTTTCCAGAAATACAGAAAGCTTTAATAAAATTATTAATATTAAGAATATTACATTTTGCAGCGATTTTTACAACCCAGATAAACTTATATGGTTAAAGTTGTAAAAAATAAACTTGATATTTATAGGGTTTTGAGATAAAATTATTTTATAAAAAAATAGGAGGTGTAATGTTAAAATGGCATACAAAATTGGTCCTGAATGTATAGGATGTGGCGCTTGTGCGTCTGAATGTCCTACATCTTGCATAGTTGAAGACGGCGGAGTTTATAAAATCAATGAGGCTGATTGTATTGAATGCGGCTCTTGCGCCGGCGTTTGTCCTGTTGACGCTCCAAAGCTTAATTAATTAAAATTACTTAATTAATAATTTATTTACTTATCTAAAATTAATCCAAACAGACATAAAAAACCACGGATATCAAAATACCCGTGGTTTTTTATGCTGTAATAGTTATCTTCTGGCTATGCTGCGGAACCTTGTGTACTGCCCAAACCACATGAGCTCAATTGTCCCTGTAGGACCGTTTCTTTGCTTTGCTATTATAAGCTCCGCCAGGTTCTTTTTCTCCGTTTCCGGGAAATAATATTCATCTCTATATAAAAAAGTGACAACATCGGCATCCTGCTCTATTGCCCCGGATTCTCTCAAGTCCGACAAAACCGGTCTATGATCCGTTCTTTGGTCGCATGCACGGCTAAGCTGGGAAAGTGCGATAACCGGAGCGTCCATTTCTCTTGCGATTGCTTTAAGAGACCTTGATATTTCGGAAATTTCCTGCTGCCTTGAATCATTTTTACCGTTTGAAGACATAAGCTGTATATAGTCTACAACTATAAGGCCAAGACCTTTCTCCATTTTCAGCTTACGGCATTTAGATCTTATTTCCATAGGCGTTATTCCTGGGGTATCATCTATATAAAGCGGAGCTTCTGCCAAAATCCCCATTGCTTCTATAAGCTTAGACCAATCTTCGTCATTAAGGTCCCCTGTTCTTATCCTCTGGGAATCAACCATCGCTTCCGATGAAAGAAGCCTTGTGGCTAGCTGCTCCTTTGACATTTCAAGAGAAAATATCGCCGTCGGAATTTTCCCTTTAACTGCCGCATTCTGAGCAATATTAAGTGTGAAAGCTGTTTTGCCCATAGAAGGTCTTGCCGCAACAAGCACAAGATCTGATTTTTGAAGTCCTGCCGTCATATTATCAAAATCAGGAAACCCTGTTTCTATACCCGTTATTTTCTTTTTGTTGTTGTATATTTCTTCTATGCGTTCTATGGAAGCATATGTTACATCCCTTATATGCGAAAAACCTTCTTTGGCATTTTCTTCAAGTATATTAAAAATATTCTTTTCCGTCTTATCTAATATCGAGCTTATGGATTCAGTCCCATCGTATGCAAGCTGACCAAGCTCCTGTGAGGTTTTTATAAGACGTCTTAATATTGATTTATCTTTTACTATTTTTATGTAGTTTCTAACATTAACCGCACTTGGCACAAAATTTGAAAGGGTTGCAAGAAGCTTAAGCCCACCTGATTCTTCAAATATGCTTTTCTCTTCGAGCCGGTTCTTAAGCGTTATTACATCTATTGCCACACCAGATCTGTAGAGATCTGATATCGCTTCAAAAACAACCTTTAGCTGCGGAGAATAAAAATCCTCGCCAGTCAACAGCTCCATAGACGGATAAACCGCTTCGTTATCAAGCAATATTGAGCCTATAACCGCCTGCTCCGCTTCATAATCATGCGGAGGTATCCTTAAATTGTCATAATTTTCAATGTTAGGCGAATCCATGGGGTGTCCTCCCGGTAATTTTAAGCTTCTGTTATATTAACCGTTATCTTTGCATCTACTTTGGAATGGATTTTAACATCAACTTCTTTTGTGCCTATTGTTTTTATTGTCTCTGGTAAAATTATCTTCTTTTTATCTATTGATATCCCCGCTTGTTCAAGAAGCGCGGCTGCAATCTCTTTGTTTGTTACAGATCCAAAAATTTTTCCGTTTTCACCAGCCTTAACAGACAGGTTTATGGTTTTTTCTTTAAGCTTTCCGGCAAGCAAAAGGGCTTCTTTATATTCATCGGCTGTTCTTTTTTCTTCAGCTTTTTCTTTGAGCATAAGGTCATTAAGGTTAGATTTTGTTGCTTCTATTCCCAATTCCCTTGGAATAAGAAAATTCTTTGCATACCCATCGCTTGTATCTATAATCTGGCCTTTTTTGCCTATGCTTTTAACATCCTGAAGTAAAATAACTTTCATATCAAAAAACCTCCTTTAAATATTCTTTTATGATTTCTTTTAGCTCGGCGTAAACTTTATCCGTAGTTGAACTTTCTATCTGAGCACCTGAAATTTCAACATTTCCGCCACCGCCTATCTTTTCTAATATGGAAAGCACATTTATTTTCCCTAAGCTTCTTCCGCAGACATATATTGTATCAACTACTTTGCAAACCACAAAAGAGGCTTCCACGCCTGATACATTTAAAAAATCATCAGCCGACTGTGCGGCTACAAGCAAAGGATTTTCAAATCCTTCAGGGCATTTCGACATTAAAATAATATCGCAGAAAATCTCCGAATTATTTAAAATCAGATATCTCTCTTTGAATTTTTTCAAATCTTCCCTGAAAAGATTTTTAACATTTATACTTTCCGCACCCATTTGCTTAAGATATGCAGCTGCAAGAAATGTTTTATCCGTTGTTTTAAAGCAAAAATTTTTTGTATCTACTATTATGCCGCTTAAAAGCGCCTCTGCCGCAAGCGGAGACAATTTGATCCCGCAATCCATATCCCTTATTATTTCAACGACCATTTCGCTTGCAGAAGAAGAATCGAGGTTATGGTAAATATAATCGGCATCCTTTATAAAATCGCTGCTTTTATTGTGATGGTCTATAACGGCTATTTTACTGGCTTTTTCAAGTATCGACGTGTTCTCCACAAGAGCCATGCGGCATGTGTCCGCAACTATAACCAAAACATTCTTATTTTCAGGAAAACAGAAATTTTTATAATTTAGAAACATAAATTCAAATTCTTCATTAGATTTAAGCTTATTTATAAGCTTTGAAGCTGTATCGCTCGTTTCAGACAAGAGCATGCAGCATTTTTTATCAAATTTTTTCGCAATGGAAAAAAGGCCGACTGCCGCGCCGACACTATCAAAATCTGGATTTTTATGGCCTATTATTATTATTTCATCTGCTTCTTTTATTAAAGCGGTAAATTTCTCAGTGTTCATTAAATTTCCTCCACAAAAGCCCATAAAAAGGCTTATTGCCATTATATTTTTACACTTAACAGTGTAATTTTATCACATAAATCCAATTATAACAAGAGATTCTCTCAGCCTAATTTTCAGATATAATTATAATAAAAAATGAATATATTCATAGTGTATAATTTTATAAATATAAGGAGGGGGCATAATGAATGTATCAAATGCGGAAGCCGGCAGAAAAGAAATAAGGCTTACCCTGCCAATAAACAAAGCCTATATACATATTGCCTGCATGACGGCAGACGCAATTGCAAAAAAGCTAAAATTAAACACTGAAAAATCCGAAGAAATAAAAATGGCAGTTTCTGAAGCATATTCTTTTATAGTAGACAATGAAAAAATATTTGACGAAAAAAGTTTTCAGCTTCAATTTATACATCATAACGATAGCTTGAAAATTTATTTTGATATTGAAACAAAAAACCCAAATTTTAATATCTCATCTTTGAAATATATTCCTTCGGAAAATTATTTTCCCTTTGAAATGTCTGTTTACAATAACGGGTCTTTAAGCCTTTCAAGCAATATAATAACATGACCGGATTTTACATCCAACATAAAAAAGAGCGGTTAATAACCGCTCTTTTTTATGTTGGATTTTTTATTAATCCATTATTGTTCCGCCGTTAACGTCCATTGCCTCTCCCGTTATATAAGAAGCCTCATCCGAAGCAAGGAAAGCAAAAGCTGCTGCAACTTCTTTAACATCTCCAGTACGTTTCATAGGTATTCCTGCTATTATAGCATCTGATTTTTCTTTCGGCATTGTCTTCCAAATTTCTGTTTGTATAAGACCCGGGCAAACACAATTTGAAGTTATCCCTTCAAGGGCAGTTTCTCTCGCCACAGTTTTAGCAAAAGCTATAACTCCACCCTTTGTTGCAGAATAATGAGCTCCGCCGAAGAAACCTCCACCCTGCTTTCCTGCCGCGGAAGCCGTGAAAACTATACGGCCATATTTTTGAGCCTTCATATAAGGAAGGACTTCTCTTGTGCATAAAAAAACACCCGTAAGGTTTACCCCTATAAGCCTGTACCAATCTTCAAGAGTTATATCGCAAACCTGAATAGATTGAGAAATTCCCGCATTATTTATTAATATATCTACCCTGCCATATTTGTCTATTACGGTTTTAACCATGTTTTTAACGGAATCTTCTTTTGAAACATCTACAATAACTCCGAAGGCCTCTTTGCCGTTACTCTTAATCAATTCAACCGTTTCTTTAACGATATCTTCTTTAAAATCAGCAACAACAACAGTCGCTCCTTCTTCCGAAAGCTTTAAAGCAACAGCTCTTCCTATACCTTTTGGAGATCCGCTTCCGGTTACAATAGCTATTCTTCCTTTACAGCTCATTAAAAATCCCTCCTATAGTTTATAAAACTTTTTTCTTGAAATTGAAAAATGTCCGAAACATTTTTACGCAACTTTAAAATATCACTTTAAATTTAAGCTGTCAATAGAAAGCAAAATTGTATACATAATACTTGTTTTACCGTGATTTTGCGTTAAGAAGAATTACAGCCGACAGAACAAGCAGCATACCGAAAACAACGCTTAATTTTATAGGCTCATTAAACATAATAATACCTATGGCAGCAGCGACAACAGGCTCTATTGAGGCTACTATTGACGCCTTTGAGGTTTCAACGCCTCTTAATCCTGTTGTATAGCATATGTATGGTATAACGCTTGTTACAACTCCTGTAGCAATAACTTTAATTATATTTGCCCCTGAAGAAAGCAAAGGAACCAGCAAACTTATGTTTGCAAAAGGCATTGTCCCCAGCGAAGCAAGCACAAATGTGAAGAGTATAACCGTAATTGTATCATATTTATTTAAAGCGTATCTCGCAAATATACTATAGAGCGCATACCCAATCCCGGAAAAAAGGCCTATTATAAACCCTGATAGGTTTATATCTTCATTTGAATTCATTATCCCCGAAACAAAGATACAGCCTAAAACGGCCATAAAAAGCGCTCCGATTTTTTTTACCGTAAATTTTTCTTTAAACAAAATAACACTCAATATGCTTACAAATACAGGTGCGGTATAAAGCAATATTGCGGCTGTTGTAAGCCCTATATTCTGTATTGTTGTGATATAACAAAAATTAAAAAAAGCAACGCTTAATAAACCTGTGCCTATAAACATCCATCCGTCTTTTATATCTATTTTAAGTTTTTTGGGGTCTGTAAAAAATATATAAAAGAAAACACAAACAGCCGTTACCGAAGCTCTAAAAAAAACCATTTGCATAGAAGTAAACCCTGTTTTCTGGAGATCTTTTATAAAAATCCCTATTGTGCCCCAAAAAACCGCTGCTATTATTATGTATATATAACTTTTGTTCATAAATCCTCCGGCACATAGCAAAGGTGCCTACAGCAAAAAGTGTAAACACCTGTTTCATTATTATTATTAATCTAATCTTTTTATTTTCAAGGCTTCTTTGCTTTTTTGAAAATTATCGGAAAAACGCTTATTATCCTTAGCCATTATCCCAAGCTGTATTATACTTACAACACAAAGCTCGCTTATTCTTGCAGCTGGTAAATCGCTGGTTGCAAGAGACGATTTAAAGCTTATCGGAAGAAAGGCATCCACATATTCCATATAATTCCCCAGATTACCTGCTGATATAAAAGCCGTAAACGCACCTGCATTATGAGCCGTCTTAATCGCCTCAATTGTATTTCTAGCTTTACCTGTATGGGATATCCCTATTGCAACATCGCCTGATTTAAGGTGGCAGGCAGAAGTTATCTGCATAAAAGCATCAGAATAGCTTACGCAATTTAAGCCTATATGGGTAAGCACGGACGAAAGCGCAAAAGCAACAGAGCCTGAGCCGCCTTCGCTATAAACAAAAATTCTCTCTGCATTTATAAGGGCATCCACAACTTTTTCTATCTCTGAGTCGTCAATGCGTGTTAATGCATCGTCTATTATAACTTTATTGAAACTTATAAGCTTTTTTTTGATGGTTTTTATATCATCGCCTATTTTTATTTCATCTGTTTCTTCCGGGATATTGCTTCCGTTTTGAATATAAAACTTCAATTGGGCATAGCCAGAATATCCTATTGTATTGCAAAAACGGACAATAGTTGCCGGGCTTGTATGAATAATCTCCGCTATACTCTGAACGGAATAGTTGCAGATATTTTTACGCTCCTTGAGTATAAAATCCGCAATCTTTTTACCCGAATTACTAAGCTTCTGATAGTTAAACTTTATGCGGGCTATATATTCCTCAGACTCAATATTAATTCCAATATTGTTATGATTCTCTTTCATTTTATCACCAAATATGTTTTATATGAAAAGCTAATTCATATGATCTGCCGAGGCAATTATCCTAAGCATTTCCTTAAGCTTAAGTGCGTCTTCTTCCGAAAAAATCTTTAAAGCTTCATAGTTCATTTCATCTATTATTTTTTCAATAGGTTCTTTAAGCGCATCTCCCTTTTTGGTTGCAAGAACCTGGACTTCTCTTCGGTCTTCCGTGTTTACAACTCTTTTTATAAAGCCTTTTTTCTGCATTCTTTCCAAAACACCTGAAATTGTTGAAGTCTCGAGGCAAAGCGTTTCTGAAATTTGCTTTGGCGTGGCGTGTTGTTTACCCCATAAGCAGCTTAAAACGCCATATTGTGATGGTGTTATGTCATAAACGGCAAGCCTTGAGCTTAAATATTGAAATACAGAATGCTGAGCGGTCGTAAGCAAAAAATTAATACATTGATTTAATTCCATTTAGTTTTCCTCTTTTATCTCATTCCATTATAAAACAATACAGGTCCTTTAATATTAACTAATTATATTAAAAAGAAATACTAATGTCAATTAAAATGGTCAGCATGCCAGAGTTTATATGCTTCAACTAAAAAACGGAGCCTTTAAACCCTTTCACGCAAAAACCCTTTAAGCTTATCCTTCTTATAATCAACAAAGCTTCCCTCGTCTAAAGACACTCTTATTTCTTCCATCATTGTATTAAAAAAATAAAGATTGTGCATAACGCAAAGACGCATTGCAAGCATTTCCTTTGCCTTAAAAAGATGTCTTATATAAGCTCTTGTGTACCTTTTGCACACAGGGCAATCACATTCATTGGAAATCGGAGTATCGTCAAGTTCATATTTTGCGTTCATAAGGTTAAGCTTTCCTTCGTTTGTATAAACATTCCCATGGCGCCCGTTTCTTGCGGGCAGCACACAATCAAAAAAATCAACTCCGCGTGAAACAGCTTCAAGTATATTTTCCGGGGTTCCCACCCCCATAAGATAAATGGGTTTGTCCTGTGGTAAATACGGCACGACTTCTTCCAACACATGATACATCTCGGCATGAGTTTCGCCAACGGCAAGTCCGCCTATTGCGTAGCCGTCAAGCTCAAGAGCGGATATTGTTTTTGCATGCTCTATCCTTATATCGGTATAGGTTCCTCCCTGGTTTATAGCAAAAAGCATTTGTTTTTTATTGATTGTGCCATCAAGTGAATTAAGTCTTTCCATCTCTTTTTTACATCTTTCAAGCCATCTTGTTGTCCTTGCAACAGAAGCCTCTATATACCCTCTTTCAGCCGGCAATGCAACACATTCATCAAAAGCCATTGCTATTGTAGACGCAAGATTTGACTGTATCCTCATACTTTCTTCGGGGCCCATAAATATTTTACGCCCATCAACATGGGATGAAAAATAAACGCCCTCTTCTTTTATCTTCCTAAGCGTACTTAAGGAAAAAACCTGAAATCCTCCCGAATCCGTAAGCACAGGCCCCTCCCACGACATAAACTTTCTTATGCCGCCCAGTTTTTTTATGACCTCGTCACCCGGACGAACATGAAGATGATAAGTATTTGAAAGCTCAACCTGGCATTTAATCCTTTCAAGATCTTCCGAGGAAAGAGCGCCTTTTATGGCTGCCTGTGTTCCAACATTCATAAACACAGGAGTTTGTATAACCCCGTGCGGAGTATGAAATTCTCCTCTTCTGGCTCGTTCATATGTTTTAAGTAATTTATACATGTTTATCTCCGTTATGCTTTAATACAATCAATAATATATTTATTTTGGATTTTTTGCAAGCATTATGGTATACTTCAAATTAAACACAGTTTTAAAAAACTTGAAAATATATAATATAAACACAGAAAGGGAAAATATGGATACTTATAATATAATCGCCACATCTCCTTTCGGCCTTGAGTCTTGCGTTAAGCATGAGGCCATGGATTTAGGCTTTGAAAACATAAAAACCTTTGATTCAAAAGTTGAATTTACCGGCAGCGCTTCAGACATAGCAAAAGCAAATCTCTGGTTTAGGTGTGCAGGGCGTATACTCGTAAAAATCGGGGAATTTAAAGCTACAACATTCACGGAGCTTTTTGATGGTACAAAAGCCCTGCCGTGGGGAGACATAATACCGAAAGATGCAAAATTTACTGTAACCGGAAAAGCCGTGCGCTCAATTCTTATGAGCGTGTCCGATTGCCAGGCTATAGTTAAAAAAGCAGTAGTTGAAAAAATGAAAGAAAAATATAATTTAAACTGGTTTAATGAAACGGGAGCCGATTATACAATTCAGGTTTCCATACTTAAAGACATCGCCACGCTCACGATAGACACAACCGGCTTCGGGCTTCATAAAAGAGGCTACCGTGAAAACGCTGTTGATGCGCCTATAAAAGAAATACTTGCCGCCGCAATGATAAAACTAAGTTTTTGGAATAAAGATAGGATTTTGCTTGATCCTTTCTGCGGCTCGGGTACAATAGCCATAGAAGCGGCAATGATAGCCAGAAACATTGCCCCGGGACTTAATAATAAATTTGCTTGTGAAAGATGGTCTCAAATAGACCCTAAAATATGGAAAGAAGAACGGATTTTAGCATATCAGGCAATAGATAATGAGAGCAAGCTTCATATATATTCCAGCGACATTGACGAAAACGCCATAAAAACCGCAAAGGAAAACGCCGAAAAAGCAGGTGTTGATGATTCTATATGTTTTGAGACAAAGGCCCTTTCAAACATAAAACTACCCGGGGATTACGGGGTTTTGATAGCCAATCCACCATATGGCGAAAGGCTTAGCGATTTGGCGGATACTGAAAAGCTTTATAAGGAACTGGGAAAACTCTTTAGAACAAATGAAACATGGTCTGCTTATGTTATAACATCCATGGAATATTTTGAAAAACTGTTTGGGCGCAAAGCAGACAGCAAAAGAAAGCTTTTTAACGGACGTATAAAGACAGATTATTATCAGTTTTACGGTCCACGTCCACCAAAAAACCAATAAATAAAAATGCATGGAGTTCTCCATGCATTTTTATTTTAAAAAAGAGCAATTATTTTTAGATTGCTCTTTAACGGTATTGTTTAGGGAATTTAATGCTGATTTTTGTTCCTTTTCCCGCTTCGCTTTCAAGCGTTATGTCTGCATCATGATATTTGGCGGCATGTTTTACTATAGAAAGACCAAGCCCCGTCCCGCCAGTCTCTCTTGAATGGCTTTTATCAACCCGGTAAAAGCGTTCAAAAACGCGTGACTGTTGTTCTTTCGGTATGCCTATCCCTGTATCAGAGACAGTTAAAATAACCCCATCAGCTTCATTTAAAAGGCTCACGTCAACCTTGCCATTTTCAACATTATATTTTACTGCGTTGTCACACAAATTATATATAATCTCATACAGCATGCGGCGTACTCCCCAAACATAAACATCATCACCTTCCAGAGAAAGCTTGATTTTTCTTGCCGCAGCCTCGGTTGAAAGCACAGATAAGGCTTCGTCCGCAAGCGTTTTAAGATTAACGTCTTCTTTGGTAATGTTGTTGCCCTCATCCAGCTGTGACAGGCGGATAATATCATCTATAAGCATTACAAGCCGTCCAGCTTCGGTGCGTATGCGCCCCACAAACCTTTGCATATCTTCTTGCTTTACAAGTCCGTTTTCTATAAGCTCCGCAGAACCCATTATTGAATGCAGCGGGGTTTTAAGCTCATGAGATACGTTTGCGGAAAATTCTCTTCTAAGCTTTTCAGCCTGTTCTTTTTCCGTTATGTCAAAAGCAAGTATACAGCTTCCTGTCATTTTCCCGTTTGAAATAACTGGGCTAACATTAATTTGATATTCACGTCCGGCAAGCTCCATTGTTGCTTCGGCAAATTTCCCGTCTTGGGCAGTGCGTGTAAGCTCCTGCATTATAAGGCTCCTATCCACAGTCAATATATCATGGCCTATGCAGTCCGTGCTTGTTTCAAAAAGCTTTGCCGCAGCAGGGTTAATGCTTAGAATATTGCCTTTTTCGCCTAACAAAATAAGACCTTCACTCATATTTTCAGTAACGGCTGAAAATTCATTCTGCATTTGAGTAAGCCTTCCTATTTGCCTTTTTATCTGCCTGCGCTGCTGTTCTATCCTTGTAAGCAAAGGAGATAATTCTTCATATGCATCGTTTTCAAGAGGATTATCCAAATCAAGCGAATTAAGCGGATCAATAACACGTTTTGACAGTCTGTTTGCCAAAACAGCAGAAAGTATAATTGCAACCATCATCACAAAGAAAATAGGTTGAAGCATTCCAAGCGCCAATGCAACCACCGTATACTGGGTTGTTGATAAGCGTATAACCGTACCGTCGGGAAGCAATTTGGCAAAATAAATCGTTTTTTCGGCAATTGTGGATGAATAACGCGAGCTTTCACCGGAGCCTGTTTCCATGGCCTCTATTATTTCTTCACGGTCAAGATGGTTTTCCATTTCTTTTGCATCAGATTTAGTGTCATATAGAACTTCTCCGTCTGCCCCGACCCATGTTATTCTGTAATTATTCATTTTTATTCCTTCAAGGTATGAATAACCTTCGTTTTCAACCCCACGGGCGGCAAGCGTAGTTTGAGCTTCAAGCTGCTTTTCCTGGATGGATCCAAAGTAGTCATATAAAACGCCCATAATAATTATAAAACAAGCGATCAATGAAGCAGAGGCAACAAAAAAAATGGACCTGAATATCTTTTTTGTCATGTTTCTCTCACCTCCATTTTATATCCTACTCCACGGATAGTTTCAATAAGCTCACCGCAAAGCCCAAGCTTTTGCCTTAAAGTTCTTATATGAACATCTACCGTCCGCGTTTCGCCGTAATACTCAACACCCCAGATATCAGCAAGAAGCTGATCTCTTGTAAATACCATTCCGGGATGAGACATAAATATCCTTAACACTTCAAATTCCTTAAATGTTAGCATAACGCGTCCACCATCAGCAATAACGGTATGCTCGTCCAGGTTCATAACAATATTCCCCATCTGCAATAAATGTATCTCCTGCTTTGGGGATGAGCGCCGCAAAACAGCACGCACACGCGAAACCATCTCCATCATTCCAAATGGCTTAACCAAATAATCATCCGCGCCTAAATCAAGTCCTATGATTTTATCATATTCGGCGCTTTTCGCAGTAGCCATTATTACCGGTATATCTTTTGTTTCGCGGCTTAATTTTAATCTTTTAAGTATTGAAATCCCGTCGTCTCCGGGAAGCATAATGTCTAGTATTACAAGCTCAGGCTTTATCGTTTTTAGGGCTTCAAAAAAAGAGACCCCCTCCGAAAATCCTTCAGCTTCAAAACCCGTAGACTGCAAGGTATATACCTCTATATCGCGTATACTGGCATCATCTTCAACACAAAAAATCATATTTCGCTCTCCCCTTTATGAACACCCGTAACAGAAAACAAAACCCATTCCGCAATATTTGTCGCATGATCCCCAATACGTTCAAAATATTTGGCTATCATCAAAAGATCGAGCGCATATTCTCCGTTATAAGGCTTACTTCCTATCATATCAATAAGAGATGCTTTAACCTTATCGAATAAAACATCCACAACATCATCATAAGCTATAACTGCATTCGCCAGTTCAATATCCTGCTTAACAAATGCGTCAACGCTTTCGGTAACCATTTTGATTGTGGCTTGAGCCATTTCACCTATATGGTCACAGTCTTTAACGGTTCTGCCGCCAAGATACCCTATGATTTCAGAAATATCTTCAGCCTGGTCGCCAATACGCTCCATATCGCTTATCATTTTAAGCGCGGCTGAAATTTGGCGCAAATCCTTTGCAACGGGTTGCTGCTGCAAAATAAGCTTTAAACACATAGACTCTATATTGCGTTCTTTATGATCTATTTCGCAATCCAAAGCCGCAACCTTTGACGCCATTTTGTTGTCGCCTGAAAGCATGGCTTTTGCAGCTATTGATATAACTTCTTCACATAAAGCTCCCATTGAAATAAGTTCTTTGTTTAAAATAGCAAGCTGCTCATCAAATCTAATTCTCATTATCCGAACCTCCCTGTAATATAATCTTCAGTGCGTTTATCCTTAGGCTGTGAAAAAAGCAATTCAGTTTTATTGTATTCTATCAGCTCACCTAAAAGGAAAAATGCTGTATTGTCAGAGATTCTTAAGGCTTGTTGCATGTTATGCGTAACTATAATAATAGTATATCTGTTTTTAAGCTCCAAAACAAGTTCTTCTATTTTAGTGGTTGAAATCGGGTCCAGTGCGCTTGTAGGCTCATCCATAAGCAAAACCTCCGGTTCAACTGCCAATGCTCTGGCTATGCAAAGCCTTTGTTGCTGCCCACCCGAAAGCCCAAGAGCAGATTTTTTCATTCTGTCTTTAACTTCATCCCAAATAGCGGCGTCTCTAAGAGAGCGTTCAACAATATCGTCAAGCTTAGCCTTGTTTTTTACACCATGTGTACGGGGTCCATATGCTACGTTGTCATATATACTGAAAGGAAAAGGGTTCGGTTTTTGGAAAACCATGCCTATGTTGCGGCGAAGATTTGTAACATCAACGCCCTCTCCAAAAATATCTTCTCCCCTATGCATTACCAAACCTGTGATTTTAACATTTGGAATTAGGTCGTTCATACGGTTTAAAGTTTTAATAAACGTAGACTTTCCGCATCCGGACGGTCCTATAAATGCGGTTATACTCTTTTCCGGGATGTTTATATTAACATCCTTAAGCGCCTGTATGTTCCCATACCATAGGCACAAATCTTTTATTGTAAATACATTATTCATAAGCCTCTCCTCCGTTTTATCCTTTTGCCTATGAGCGATGCTGTGAAATTTATAATCATAGTTAATATCATAAGTATGGCCGCAATTGCAAAAGCCACCTCAAATTCACCCTGCTCTTTGGCATACACATAAAGGGCAACCGTGAGAGTTGCTCCGGCGCTTCCAAGACCTTCAAAAAATCCGTTTAAGGAATGGGCAAAACCCGCTGTAAACAAAAGCGCCGCCGATTCGCCTAAGACTCTTCCTGCCGAAAGTATACATCCCGTAATAATTCCATCCATAGACCCTGGTAAAACTACCGTTCTTATTACGCGCCATTTGCCAGCTCCAAGCGCAAAAGCACCTTCTCTGTAGCTTATAGGAACCGTTTTAAGGCTTTCTTGGGTTGTTCGGATTACCGTTGGAAGATTCATTATAACCAAAGTCAGCGCTCCTGCCAATATAGAGGTCCCGAGATTGAAAAACTGGCAAAAGGCCAGCATTCCTACAAGACCATAAATTATAGACGGTATCCCGGAAAGAGTTTCGGATGCATATTCTATGGCTGCAACAATCTTCTTGTTCCTGGCATATTCCGTTAAATAAACCGCAGCCCCCACTCCAAGCGGCAAAACAATTGCGAGCGTTGCGATAACTATATAAATGGTATTTAAAATATCCGGGAATATGCCTATGCTGTTTGAGAGATAGCTTGGTTTTGTGGTAAGCAGTTTAACAGTTATATTTGGCAATCCTTTCCAAAAAATATACCCTATCATAGAAATCGCCAAAGCACATGTTATCCCTGAGGCAAGCAGCATAAGGATTTTCATTGTTATGTTATATATTTTTCTTTCTTTTGAAAGCAATTTTGTATTCATTTTTTATTTCTCCTTGCTTCTTTTAAGCAGCAGATTCAGAAGCGCATTTATTAGCATTATAAAAAAGAATAAAACAAGGGCTATCGAAAACAAAGCTTGACGCTGAAGCCCAGATGAATATGACATCTCGCTTGCAACAGCCGTCGTTAAGAACCTCACGCTTTGGAATAAAGACGGCATATTGGCAACATTCCCAGCCACCATCATAACTGCCATTGCTTCTCCTATCGCACGCCCAACTCCAAGCACCACAGCAGCGGCAATTCCGCTTTTTGCGGCAGGTACAGACACTCTAAAATATGTCTCCATAGGCGTGGCCCCCAAGGCAAGAGAAGCGTCTTCATATTCTTCCGGTACTGCCTCAAGAGCTGTCATGGATACTTTTATTATTGAAGGAAGTATCATAACCGCAAGGGCTATAATAGCTGCCAGAAGGCTTGCTCCATCAGACACATTGAAAATGCGCATTATAGCTGGCACCAATAAAAGCATACCAGCTAATCCATATACTACCGAAGGGATCCCTGCTAAAAGGCCCACAGCCGGTTCAATAACCGATTTTACTTTAGTCGGCGCAACCTTTGTAAGATATACAGCCGTTAAAAATCCTATAGGCACCCCCAACAATATGGCACCAGCGGTGCCATATATGGAGGTTAAAATGAAGGGAAGTATTCCAAAGGAAGGCTCTGAAGCCGTTGAAGCCCATTTAGTTCCAAAAACAAAGTTTACAAAACCTATCTCATATATAGCGGGTATTCCTGATATAACAAGATATACAGTTATCAGAAGCACACATCCGACAGCAACAAAGCCAAGTATGAAAAACACGCCGTGTATGAAATTCTCCATAAACCTTTTTGAGTTATATTTTTTAGCCATTTTTATCGCCTTCCGTGTATATAGAGAGGAATATCTCCTGATTTGGGAAGATTATTATATACATTCTCTTGCATATTAGTTTGTAGATACTGCTCCGGCTTTTGATATTATTTCTGAAGCGGAAGCAGATGTGGCATATTTAAAGAAAGCTTCTGCAGCTTCTGAAAGTTCGCTGCCCTCCTTTGTTACAAGCATAAATGGACGCTGAACCGTATAGCTGCCATCTTTTACTGTTGCTTCACTTGGGGATACTCCGTCAACAGAGAGAGCTTTCACTTTGTCGTTAACCGATGCAAGCGAAGCATAACCAATTGCATTTGCATTCTGTGAAACAGTTGTTATAACGTCTCCTGTAGATGTTAATTCCTGACGATATTTGCACATGTCCTCTGTATCTGTTATAGACTCGAAGCCGTCGCGTGTTCCACTTCCTGCCTCACGTCCAATGATAACTATCTCTGAATCATTTCCGCCTAAATCTTTCCAATTTGTAATTTCACCTGTATAAATTTTTGCTATTTCTTCAAGGCTTAAAGAAGAAACTGTGTTTTCAGGGTTAACAATTATTGCAATTCCATCATAAGCAAGAACTGTTTCTGTAAGCCCATTGGCTTTTTCTTCATCCTTAAGAGCGCGGCTTGAAAGACCAATATCACAGCGTCCTTCTGCAACTGCAGTGATTCCGCTTCCTGAACCTGTAGGATTGTAAGTAAAGTTCACATCAGGATTTTCAAGTGTGAAAGCCTCGCCTAAAGCGCCTATAACCTTTTCCATTGAAGTTGAACCGTCTGTTGAAACTGAGCCTGAAAGTTTTTCTTCTGCAACAGTTTCCTTTTCCTCTGCAGCCGGTTTCTCTGTTGCAGCCGTGTTGGGAACAGTTGTCTCAGTAGAAGCTTTTTTTTCACTACAGCCGGCTAACCCCGAAATTAAAACAGCTGATATAATCATTAAACCTAATATTCTTTTCATTCTTTTTCCTCTTTTCTTTTTATTATAGTATTAGTTAATTTTTGCATTTTTAGATTTTTTCTTTTACGATTTAATATTAATAAATCCAAGTAAAATGAAAAAGTCCCATTATGTTAAATCTAAGTAAAATATCTTTATATACAAAAAATGGCATGTTTTTATTAATTTCATGCTTTTGGACTAATAGTACAATATTAAATTACAGTTTAACGGCATAAAAAAACAAGCAGTATTTTGGACTAATCCAAATACTGCTTGTTTTTTATCTTTTTATTTTTTGATTATTTTTGGGCCTCTACATACTCAGCGCCTTTTTTGAGAGCTTCTCTGTTTACAGGGATAAACTTCTCTTTGGCTGCTCCAAAAACCTTCTTGAAAGCTTCAAGAATAGATTCATTGTCAACTATGTTTTCAATTTTGTTTACTGCTCCAAGCATAACTATGTTAGCAAGCTTAAGGTTTTTAAGCTCATCCAAAGCGATATTGTTTGCGGGAATATAATATGCTTTAATATCTTTTCTTTCAACTTTCTTTGTAACTATGCTTGAATTGATATATATTGATCCTCCTGGAGCAACAACATCAATAAACTTATCATACGAAGGACCATTCATGGCAACAACAACACTGGCATTTGAATTGATAACAGGAGAACCAACAGGTTCTTCTGAAATAACAACAGCACAGTTAGCTGTTCCGCCTCTCATTTCAGGGCCGTATGACGGACACCATGAAACCTCTTTGCCTTCAAGCATTCCAGCGTATGTAAGTAGCTGACCCATGCTCATAACTCCTTGTCCGCCGAAACCGGCGCAGCAAATTTTATGTGTTTTTCCCATTATTATTTCGCCTCCTGTGTGATATCTTTATAAACTCCCAGAGGATAATAAGGAATCATATTATCTTTTACAAACTCCATTGAATTAACAGGTGTCATACCCCAGTTTGTAGGACAGTTTGAAACTACCTCAATCAATGTGAATCCTGCTTTTTCTTTCTGAAGTTCAAGGGCCTTTTTAATAGCTTTTTTAGCCTTGATAATGTTTGCAGGTGAGCATATGGATACTCTTTCTATATATGCAGGACCTGTAAGAGAAGAAAGAAGCTCGGAAATTCTGATAGGATTACCGTTTAATTCTGCTGTTCTTCCTGCCTGAGAGGTCGTTGCCTTCATCCCGATAAGGGTTGTTGGAGCCATCTGACCACCTGTCATACCATAAATACCGTTGTTTATGAAAACAACAGTTATTTTCTCGCCTCTTGCTGCCGCATGTACTATTTCAGCCATACCAATTGAAGCAAGGTCGCCATCACCCTGGTATGAAATAACAATTTCATTTGGGTTTGATCTCTTTAATCCGGTAGCAGTTGCAGGAGCTCTACCATGTGAGCATTGAATACCATCTATTGTTAAATATTTGTTTATAAGAACTGCACATCCAACCGGTGCGCAAACAGCAGCATTGTCAAGCTCTCCCATCTCTTCAAGAGATTCTGCAATAAGCCTGTGAACAATACCATGTCCGCATCCGGGACAATAATGAGTCTTGCGATTTTCCAATCCTTTTGTTTTTTCGAATACAACTGACATTATTTTGCACCTCCCATAACTGATTTAGCAAAATCAACTACCTCATCAGTGCCAATGATAACGCCGCCGCATCTTCCGTGGAATTTAACCTTGTTCTTATCTCCACATGCAAGCTGAACGTCTTTAACCATCTGACCCATGCTAAATTCAATATCAATAAATTTCTTGATGTTAGGTCTATTTTCAAAAGCTTCATCAGGGAATGGCCATAATGTCTGAGGTCTTATAAGACCAATCTTATAACCCTGAGCCCTAAGCTCTGCAATAGCGTTTTTACAAATTCTAGAAGCTGTTCCGTATGCTACGAAAGCATATTCGGCGTCATCCATCATATAGTCTTCATATTTCTTTTCATTTTCTTCGATCTTAGCATATTTATCGAATAATCCGCCAACAACTTCTTTTTCAAATATGTACTGGTCAAACTCAACATTATCTATTGAATGTTTCTTGCCTTTGTTTCCTGTTAAAGCCCAGTCTTTTGCAGGCAAATTCCTTGGTGCCGGTTTCTTGAATTCAACAGGCTCCATCATCTGTCCAATAAGACCGTCTGCTAAAATGATAACAGGGGTTCCATATAAATCAGCTAAATCAAAGCCTTCCATAACCATATCAACACATTCCTGAATTGAAGCAGGTGCTAAAACGATATGATGATAGTCTCCATTTGATCCGCCTTTAACACACATATTATAATCTTGCTGTGATGGTTGGATTGTCCCAAGACCAGGACCTCCACGCATCATATTTACAACAACCGCAGGAAGACCTGCCCTTGTTATATATCCGAGGCCTTCTTGTTTAAGAGCGATTCCAGGTGAAGATGAACTCGTCATAGCACGCATTCCGCCTGCAGATGCACCATAAACCATGTTTATAGCAGCTACTTCAGACTCGGCTTGTACAAATGTACCTCCAACTTTTGGTAATTCCCTTGAAAGATATTCAGGTATTTCATTTTGTGGTGTTATAGGATATCCGGCGAAAAATTTACATCCAGCTTCAATAGCAGCTTTTGCAACTGCTTCATTTCCTTTCATTAAAACCTTAGCCATTAAGAATTTCCTCCTCTCTTAATCGATTTTTTCAACAGTAATTGCAACATCAGGACATATCCTTGCGCAGCTTGCACAAGCTATACAAGCGTCCATGTCTGTAACCGATGCCGGTGTGTATCCGCTTGTGTTAAGATTTTCTGTATCCAGAACAAGAATTTGTTTCGGACACACAGAAACACAAAGACCACATCCTTTGCAAACATTCTTATCAATAGTTAATTTCCCTTTTGCCATAAAAGCACCTCCTTAAAAGAATTATTTACATCCATTTTTCTCTCATGTAAAAATCCATTGGGAAAAGATATCCTGACATTCCGTCGGGCACTTTAGAAATGACATCTTTTACATAAGTTGTATATTTAACCGGAATACCGGTTAACTCACTTGTTTTCTTCAATATGGCGTCTCCCTGAACCATATTTTCAAAGCTTGATTCACGTATCAGGTTGGTATTGTTTATAAAACCAGTAATTTTTAAACCGCAATATCTTTCTATGCTGTTCTTTTGAGCTATTATGCTTTCAGGTTCTGCGGTATCCGGTCTATTCGTATTAACAACCATAAATAAATCTACTTCTGAAATGTCAAGAATATCTTTTATCCTGCCCAAGGGATTTGTCCCGACATCGTTGCCTCCAAGGTCTATTATATAATCATATGTTTTATCTAAAATGGGCGCAGGTATTTCCGGAGAAAGAGCCGGTAAATCACCCATATCATCGCTGATTGAGGAAGATATTACTCTTATTCCTTCTTTTTCAAAGAGACCTCTTTTTTCTCTGGAACGGAAAAATATATTTATTATATCCAAATCCGCAATAGCAACTTTGCTTTTGGCGCCTTTTTCTCTTTTTAAAGCAAAAGTATAGTTTACAGCAAATTCGGTTTTGCCGCTACCATAATGACCTACTATAATTCTTATGCGTTTATCATCAGAGAACATGTCCTTCATCTCCTTTTTATAAAATCAATCTATAATCAAATATACGTAAGGATTCATTTAATTCTTAAAAATTCACATACAAAACAAGCATACTATACCATTAGAATACATTATACCACAAAGTATAAAAATATCACGCATTTTTCTTAATACAATATTCATAGTTTTTTTTTAATTAAACCCGACAAATTATACTAATATTATATATTTTTATGCTATAGCCGTTCAACATGAAAATAAAGGGACGGGAATCGCCCCTTTATTAAAAAAGTGTTTTTATATAAAAATAGTTTCGTTTCTTTTAGGTCCCGTAGACACTATTTTTATAGGGGTCTCTATTTCTTTTTCAATAAATTCTACATATTTTTTCGCATTTTCGGGGAGTTTCTTAAAGTCTGTTATTCCTCTTATGTTTTCTTCCCATCCCGGAAGATAGGTATAAACAGGTTTTGCTTTTTCAAGCAGCGGCGAAACAGGAAAATCCCTGATTATTTTCCCATCTATTTCATAGCCTGTGCAAACAGGTATTTTATCCAAATAACTCAAAACGTCTATAGCAGTAAATGCAACTTCCGTTGCGCCCTGAACCATGCAACCATATCTCGTGGCAACACAGTCAAAATATCCCATTCTTCTGGGTCTTCCCGTTGTTGCCCCATATTCTCCGGCGTCTCCGCCCAAGTTCCTTAATTTCTCGGCTTCCTCGCCAAATATTTCGCTAACAAACGGCCCCGCCCCTACAGCGCTTGAATATGCCTTTACAACCGTTATTACGTTATCTATTTTGTGAGGAGGTATACCCGCGCCTATGGAAGCAAACCCCGCCAAAGTTGACGAAGACGTGGTGTATGGGAATATGCCGTGGTCAGGGTCTTTCAATGCTCCAAGCTGACCCTCCAGCAATATTGTTTTACCCTCTTTTATGGCTTTGTTAAGATAAAAACCTGTATCCGCAACATATGGGGCAATTATTTTTTTGTACTCCATAAGTTCCTCATAAATTTCTTCGGGATTAAGCTTTTCAGCTTTGTATAAATTTTCAAGCAAAACATTCTTTATATCGCATATGTTTTTAATTCGTTTTAAAAGACCGTCGCTGTTAAAAAGCTCGCTAACCTGAATTCCTATTTTGGCATATTTATCAGAATAAAACGGAGCTATCCCAGATTTTGTAGATCCAAACTGCTTGTCCTTAAGCCTTGCTTCTTCAAGGGTATCAAAAAGAACATGATAAGGCATTAAAATCTGGGCTCTGTCAGATATCATAATTTTAACGTCTTTTACTCCGCTTGACTTTATGTATTCAAGCTCTTTAGCAAAATAAGGTATATTTAAAGCAACTCCCATGCCTATAATGTTTACTGTGTTTGTATTAAACACTCCGGAAGGCATTTGATGAAGCGCAAATTTGCCATAATCATTTATAATTGTATGTCCTGCGTTGCTTCCACCTTGAAATCTAATAACAATATCCGCGTCTACGGCAAACATATCGGTTATTTTGCCCTTTCCTTCATCGCCCCAGTTGGCGCCTACAATTGCCTTTATCATATCCTGCACCTCTCTATATAATATTACTCATTAACATTCATACAGCTATATTATAAATTAATGTCTTTGGCATGTAAAATAAATAGAACTTATATTTGATATAAGCATGTGTTCTGTTGTGCAAAGAGCATAAAAAAAGCAGCCTTAAGGCAGCTTTTTTTATACTCTTACATCTTCGTTGTCTTCTAAAATGATATCTTTATTAAGCTTAAGCACAGGAAGTATTTTTTCATTAACAAAAATTTCTGTTTGAATAGGCGCTATACCAACATAATTTTCTGGCTTCATGGACGAAAGTATTTCTTCCTTGGTTAAACCAAAGCTTTCATCATCTGCTATCCTGTCGATTAAATCGTTAGGCTTCCCTTCTATTTTAACTGTTTTCCCTGCTTCCATGGAATGAACCCTTATTTTTTCATGCAGCTCCTGCCTGTCGCCTCCCTTTTTAACGGCATCCATCATTATGTTTTCGGTTGCCATAAAGGGCAGTTCTTCCATCAAATGCTTTTCTATAACCTTTGGATACACCACAAGCCCGTTAACAACATTATGATATAAAATCAAAATACTGTCTATCGAAAGGAAAGCTTCAGGAACACTTATTCTCTTGTTTGCGGAATCATCAAGCGTTCTTTCAAACCATTGGGTTGAGGCAGTTATTGCTGGATTTAAAGCATCAACTATAACATATCTTGAAAGAGAGCTTATTCTTTCAGAACGCATTGGGTTTCTTTTGTACGCCATAGCCGAAGAACCTATCTGGCTTTTTTCAAAAGGCTCTTCTATTTCTTTTAAATGCTGTAAAAGCCTCAAATCATTGCTGAATTTATAAGCGCTCTGGGCAATGGAAGAAAGCAGGCTTAAAACTGAATAATCAAGCTTTCTTGGATAGGTTTGGCCTGAGATATCGAAGCAAGCTTCAAATCCCATCTTTTTGGCAATTATTTTATCAAGCTTTAAAACCTTATCGCTATCTCCGTCAAAGAGTTCAAGAAAGCTGGCTTGGGTTCCGGTTGTGCCTTTTGAGCCCAAAAGCTTCATTTTGCTTGAAACATACTCAAGATCATAATAATCTGAGAGCAGATCCTGTAACCATAATGATGCCCTCTTGCCCACGGTTGTTATCTGGGCCGGCTGAAAATGGGTAAACCCCAAAGTAGGTATATCTTTATATTCAAGAGCAAAATCCGCAAGCGCCGACATAACGGTCAAAATACGTTTTTTTACAAGTTTTAAGGCATTTGTCATTATTATTATATCAGAATTATCTCCAACATAGCAGCTTGTTGCCCCCAGATGTATTATCGGCTTAGCCAAAGGAGCCTGAACGCCATATGCGTAAACATGGCTCATTACGTCATGGCGCACTTCTTTTTCACGTGCTTCTGCAACTTCATAATTTATATCGTCTTTAAACTTTTTCATTTCTTCTATCTGGTTTTCCGTTATATCAAGGCCAAGCTCCGCCTCAGCTTCCGCAAGGGCAATCCACAGCCTTCTCCATGTGGAAAATTTATAGTCCTCGGAAAACAAATAGGACATTTCGTTGCTAGCGTATCGTGAATTTAGAGGATTTGTGTACTTCTCCCTCATTTTTGTCTACCTCCCCTCCAAAAGCGGGTGTTTCCGCAGGATAATTGCCGGTGAAGCAAGCGTCACAAAAACCGCATTTTGCGCCAACACCTATTTCGTGCAAATGCTCGATGCCAAGATATCCAAGGCTGTCAACATCTATAACCTTTTCTATCTCCTTTACGGAATATTTACAGGCAATAAGCTTCTCCTTGGAAGGCACGTCCGTCCCGTAATAGCATGGCCATAAAAACGGAGGCGAAGAAACGCGCATGTGTATCTCTTTAGCACCTGCATCCTTTAATGTTTTTACAAGACGTGTAACAGTTGTGCCTCTGACAATTGAATCATCTATCATTATTACTCTTTTGCCTTTAACGGAACTTGCAAGGGCGTTAAGCTTTATTTTCACTTCGGTTTCCCTTTGCTTTTGAGTTGGACTTATAAAAGTCCTACCTATATATTTATTTTTGATAAGGCCTAGCCCATAGGGTATCCCTGATTCTTCGGAATATCCTATGGCAGCGTCTATTCCGGAATCTGGAACGCCAATAACTATATCCCCGGAAACCGGATGCTCTTTTGCAAGCAGCCTTCCGGCGGCTTTTCTGCATTCATAAACGCTCATTCCCTGGACAACGCTATCTGGGCGGGCAAAATATATTAATTCAAATATGCAAAGCGAGGATTTTGCTTTGTTACAGTGTGTTTTTATTGAGTTTATGCCTTTGTCATCCACAACAATTATTTCTCCCGGCTCAACGTCTCTTATAAATTCCGCCCCAACGCCGTCAAGCGCACAGGTTTCCGAGGCAAAAACATATGAGTCCCCAAGCTTACCTAAAACAAGTGGCCTAAAGCCATGGGGATCCCTGCATCCTATAAGCTTCTTAGGGCTCATTATAACAAGCGAATAAGCCCCCTTTGCTATCTCCATGAGTTTTTCGACAGCTCCCTCAATAGACGCTGATTTTACCCTTTCTTTAGCTATAAGGCACGCCATAACCTCAGAATCAATAGAGGTTTGGAAAATAAATCCCTCTTCTTCAAGTTCCTTTTTTAACTCATATAGGTTTGTGATATTGCCATTATGGGAAATGCCAAGGGCTCCTTTAATATATTGCGCAACAAGAGGCTGGGCGTTTTGTCTTGTGCTTCCGCCTGCCGTTGAATAGCGGACATGACCTATAGCTATTTTGCCTGTAAGCTGTTCCAAAATACCGTCGTTAAAAACATCTGAAACAAGCCCTACGTCTTTATACTGTTTTACAGTTGTGTCATCCGTAACAGCAATCCCGCAGCTTTCCTGTCCTCTGTGCTGCAAAGCGTAAAGACCGTAATAAACAAGTCTCCCTATGTCATAGGACTCTTTGCTGTATATACCAAAAACTCCGCACTCCTCTTTTAGCGTATCTTCATTGTTACAAGCAGGTTCCTTATACATTGTTTCCTCCTTGAGCCCTTAGGCTTGTGTAAGACGTCTCCAAACTTCTTCGTATGCTTCATTAACCTCGCCCAAGTCCCTGCGGAAACGGTCTTTATCCAGTTTTTTTCTGGTTTTTTCATCCCAAAGCCTACATGTGTCCGGAGAAACCTCGTCGGCTAAAATAATCCCATCGCCGAAGCGTCCCATTTCTATTTTAAAATCTACAAGAATTATTCCTATTTCAAGGAAAAATTCTTTCATCAGCTCATTAATTTTGAAAGCCATATCGCTTATTTTTTCAAGTTCTTCTTTTGAAGCAACTCCTATTGCCATTATTTGGCTGTCGTTTATCATTGGATCACCAAGCTCGTCATTTTTATACGAAAATTCAAGCGTTGGATTTGCTAAGGGAGTTCCTTCCTCAACTCCGAAGCGTTTGGAAAAACTTCCTGCCGCAATATTTCTTATTATAACTTCGAGAGGCACTATGCTAACTTTTTTAACCAAAGTCTCTCTATCGGAAAGCTCTTTTATATAATGTGTTTTAATTCCGTTTTCTTCCAGATATCTGAATACTATGTTGGACATTTTGTTATTTATTATGCCTTTCCCTTCTATTGTGCCTTTTTTAAGCCCGTTAAACGCCGTTGCGTCATCTTTGTAGTCCACGATATATGCGTTTTCATCATCTGTTTTAAAAACTTTTTTTGCCTTTCCTTCATAAAGCATATCAAGCTTTTTCATAGTTTGCCTCCCAATATAAAGTTGATAAATATAAAGCTTTACTTCTCTATCTTATAATATTACAAAAAAATCAACGTGTCCGCAATATGGATTTTTGCTGATATTAAGTGCCATTTTAAAGAATATTCCGTTATGATTGCCCTTGATGATAAAAAATCACTTAAAATATGCTATTTTCTTTTAATATTTAATTAAAATATACAGCTTGTAATTATAAGCATGCAAAATACGCATAAAAAAAACTGCATCTGTACAGATGCAGTTTGAATCTATATTATTTGAAATATCTATTGTAAAGTCCTTGGAAACCTTTTCCGTGCCGGGCTTCATCCTTGCACATCTCATGAACCGTATCATGGATAGCATCAAGATTAAGCTGCTTTGCCAATGTTGCAAGGTCTTTTTTACCCTGTGTAGCTCCATGCTCTGCAATTATACGCTTTTCAAGGTTTGTTTTTGTATCCCAAACATGTTCTCCCAAAAGTTCTGCAAATTTAGCTGCATGCTCAGCTTCTTCAAAAGCATATCTTTTGAAAGCTTCGGCAACCTCAGGATAGCCTTCCCTGTCTGCCTGACGGCTCATTGCAAGGTACATTCCTACTTCCATGCATTCTCCGTTAAAGTTTGCCTGCAATCCTTCTATAACCATAGGGTCAACGCCTTTAGCAACACCAAGGCGGTGCTCGTCTGCATAAACAAGCTCTCCTGTTTCTTCAAGCTCAACAAACTTACTCGCAGGAGCTCCACACTGAGGACATTTCTCCGGAGCGCTGTCACCTACATGAACATAACCGCAAACCTGACATACAAATTTTTTCATAATTTAAGCCTCCAATACAATATCTAAATAATAATTATTTCTAACTAATAATTATTATAAACTGCATGTTTTAATATGTCAAGCTTTTTTTAAATATTTTTATGTTTTTATATAAGATAATCATACCATTCCCAATCGGTGTCCATAACTTTTTTAGGGATATCACAGCTTGAAACAAGCTCAAACTCTATTGCAAATTCATGGTATATTTCTCCGTCTATTTCAGCTTTCCCTGTTATAATATAATTTTTCCCTTCGCCTGAAAGTTTTTCACCGTATAAAACAAGATTATCTTCAGGTATATCAACGATATTAACTTTGTTTTTTATATCTTCGTCGGTAAAAATATAATCCATAATATACCTCCTAAAATTTTATATATAAATGATAACATCAGAAAACTTCAAAAACAATATCATAGCTTTTTATTTCTAAAAAAACGCACTTTTTTTTAAAGCTAAAAACTGTTATACTATTTTAAGAATACTTTAACGGAGGCATCTATGGATTTTGTTGTTTTGGACTTTGAATTTAACCAGCCCTACAGTTTTAAAAGCGGGCTTAAAACAGTGCTTAATCCTTTGTGTCCATTTGAAATAATTCAAATTGGAGCAGTTAAGCTTAATTCAGACTTTAATGAACTTGATAAATTAAATATTTTTGTAAGACCTCAAATATACACCCGTATACATCCGTTTGTTGAAAGAATGACAGGGCTTAATATAGCAAATTTTGAAAACGCTTCTTTTTTTCAGGAAATATACCCTGCTTTTGCTAAATTTGTTGGGAAAGACAGCATATTATGTACATGGGGCATAGACGACATAAAAGCTCTTTATAAAAACATACTCTTTTATGACCTTGACCCAAATATAATAACGAACAAATATATAAACGTCCAAAAGCACGCTTCTTACTTTCTTAAAACGGAGTCAGGCTCGTCCATAGGGCTTAAGAGTGCTGTGGAACTTTTAAATATTCCCGAAGAAGTAAAATTTCATGATGCTCTAAATGATGCAGCGTATACGGCAAAGATATTTGCAAAAACACATATAACAACTATTGAGCCAAACATATTCAACACGGATGACTTGAACAAAAGACGTAAACGCGCAACAATAAATAAAAAGGCATTGATAAGTTTTTTTGAAAAAGACTATGGGAGACGCCTCACCCCTGAAGAATGCAAAATGATAAAAAAAGCATATAAGCTTGGGAAAAACAAGGTGTTTGAAAAATCCGGGCAAAATAATTGACTCTCTTAACGAGAGTCTTTTTTTATCCTCATATTAGTAAAAGCGTAAAACATATATTCTATTAAAAACATATGAGGTGGCCTATGAAAAATAAAAAAAACTCCATATTTATTCTTGCAGCCTTGTTTTTTGTCTTAATAATATTCCTTCATCCAAAAAATTCAATAACCGCCGCTTCTGAAGGACTTATGCTTTGGTTTAACAACGTGTTGCCTTCTCTTTTCCCGTTTATGGTGGGTATAAATATAATATTCTTTCTTGGTGGTGATAAAATTATAGGCAAATTTTTTTCTCCGATTATGAACAAGGTATTTAACATCCCAAACGAGGCAGGGTTTGCGTTTATATCTGGGCTCATATCAGGATACCCCGTTGGTGCAAAAATAATAGCCGATTTAAGAGAAAAAAATATCCTCTCCAGAGATGAAGCTGAAAGAGCCATGAGTTTTTCAAATAATCCTTCCCCTGTTTTTGTTGTGGCAACAGTCTCAACAGCAATGCTGGGAGAACCAAAATACGGTTATCCTCTTTTTGCTGTAATAATCCTTGCTTCCTTAACCACGGGCATAATTTTTAGATTCCTATATAAATCCGAAAATCACCGTACGGAAATAAAATCCCATACTTTCTGCCCCCAAAAAAATATACTTGGGAAAAGTATATCGTCTGCGCTTGAGACAGTTACTTTAGTCGGCGGATACATAATATTTTTTTCTGTAATTCTCGAAATATTAAATATTTCGGGAATATCAGGTATACTTGCAAATTTTCTTAGTATGGTTAAGCTGATGTCTGAAAAAGAAGCTTATGCGTTTTTAACCGGCATAGCCGAAATGACAAACGGATGTTTAAAGGTATCTGTCTTAAATATAGAAATGAATTCAAAACTTGCTTTAATGGCATTTGCTTTATCCTGGAGCGGATTTTCAATAATCGCCCAAACTTTAAACATAATTTCAAAAACAGATATAAGGCCTCAAAAATATATACTCGCAAAAGCAATTCACTCCGTTTTTTCAATTTTTTATTCACTCGTTATTTTCCCCATTTTAAATTCCTCATTGCCAGCTTCTATTTTTTATGATAAATCCTCCGCCGTTTCAAACGTAAATACTATACTGCTGCATATTTCGATTTTTATAATAATTTTACACTTAACTTTTAAAGCTCTAAAAAAATAACATTAAAATAATAAAAATAAAATGAATTTGTATTGAAAAAGTATAATATATTGATTTCAAAGCCAATTTTTATTTCTTTTAGTGCGTTAAAATATTTAAAGGAATTATTAAATCAAAGGGATATATCCAGACAACTAATTAACCCAAAAAATTCTGAAAATTTATTGGTAACCATAACATAAGGTTCGTATTGATCCCTGAGAACGGAAGCAAGCCCCCGCGCGCGCGCGCCGGACAGAACCGGTATGTATTAAAAGCATCGGGTAAATTGCTGCTTTCAGAAGATAAAAGCTTGGATTTTTATATAGGAGATGCAGTACGTTTTGAATTCAGGGGGTATGTTTTTTAATAACAGCTTTAAGAAATTTATATATCTAAGTAAGAGCCTCACCCATTAGTTTCAAAGGCACATATAAAAACAAAAAAATAAAATGTTTAAAAAGGGGCAATGGAAATTCCATTTTCCCTTTTGTTAAGTTGCATTTCTTGTTCACATAAATCAGAACCTTGATCCATAAAAGCAAATGCCAAAACGTGAGCTTTCTTACCCTTCAAATATTTGCATTAAAAAAATCCATATGCATCTAAACATATGGATTTGAAACTAGGCTGGCAGGATTTGAACCTGCGAATGATGGAGTCAGAATCCATTGCCTTACCACTTGGCGACAGCCCATTATATATTATTTAATAAGCTTAAGCTGGGCTAGGTGGATTCGAACCACCGAATGCAGGAGTCAAAGTCCTGTGCCTTACCGCTTGGCGATAGCCCACCGAAAGGAAAAGGAAAAAGCGCGAAACGAGATTCGAACTCGCGGCCCTCGCCTTGGCAAGGCGATGCTCTACCACTGAGCCATTCGCGCAAAAAGTGCAGTCGAGGGGACTTGAACCCCTACCCAGTTTACCCGGACTAGATCCTTAGTCTAGCGCGTATGCCAATTCCGCCACGACTGCATATTTAATTAAAATGAGTCACTCGGGATTCGAACCCGAGACACCTGGATTAAAAGTCCAGTGCTCTACCAACTGAGCTAGTGACCCAAAATATGGGGTGGATAGTGGGACTCGAACCCACGGCCTCCAGAGCCACAATCTGGCGCTCTAACCAACTGGGCTATACCCACCACGATTCCTTTTATCAAAAAGGACCAAAAATCGGGGTGACAGGATTTGAACCTGCGACCTCCTGATCCCAAATCAGGCGCGCTAGCCAAGCTACGCTACACCCCGATAATATTTTATTTATTAAATTCCGGCAGCCACTTACTTTCCCGGGCAGTCTCCCGCCAAGTATCATCAGCCGCTTATGTCTTAACCGTCCTGTTCGGCATGGGAAGGGGTGTCTCCCATAAACGTATCACCACCGGAAATTTACACCTTCAAAACTAAACACAAAAATTTCATCTTTTCCATCTTAGCATTCTTTCTTCCTTTGGTCAAGCCCTCGGCCTATTAGTACTTATAAGCTTAACACGTTGCCGTGCTTACACCTTAAGCCTATCAACCTTGTAGTCTTCAAGGGGCCTTACTTGCTTAATGCAAT
>JAYFRL010000028.1:0-23900 GCA_034925905.1 Lachnospiraceae bacterium
GGACAAAAGCGGAGAACGGTCAAAACAGCTTGCTGCGCTTGAAGCTGAGAACGCTATGTATGAATCAGTAAACGCCCGCCTTGATGAAGAAATCGACTGGCTGCGTTCACTCGTAGAGCAGTATTACCAAGGGGAGGTGCCTGATGGACAAGTACAATAGCGAGGGTTATCCTGACCCGACCGCCTATGAAGCATTGACGGCAGTTGCCAAGTCAGAAGCCCCGGCGAAAACTTATCGTCCGCTTGTTTACCTCGCTTCACCTTTCGCAGGAGACACAGAAAGAAACATCGAACGGGCAAGAGGATACTGCCGCTTTGCTGTTTCTAATGGGTGCATCCCGATTGCTCCCCACCTCCACTACCCGCAGTTCATGGATGATGATGACAAAGAGCAGCGAGAATTGGGTATGTTCTTTGCCCTTGTCCTGCTTGGCAAATGCGATGAGCTATGGGTTTTCGGCAAACCTTCCGAGGGTATGTCCCGCGAGATCGCTAAGGCAAAAAAACGCGATATACCTATCAAATACTACAACCATAAATGTGAGGTGCTGGAATATGGAACTTAAAATCGCATATGGCGATAGCCGTCTTTCAAAACGGTGGATCAATAAAAAGACCACATTTGACGAATTGTGCGAGCGGTTCAAAGTCACTCGCCGCACAACTGAAACTGTCGCAGAATACAAGAGATTCACCAAAGACCGTCGTGATGCCGCAAAAGACGTAGGTGGCTATGTTCTCGGCCATCTTAAGGGCGGCAGACGTAAAAAGGATACCGTGGAAAGCCGCTCGGGGATAACGCTTGATGCCGACCACGCCGGTAGTAATTTTATCGACACGGTGGAGATGTTGTTTCCTCACAAGTGCGTGATCTATTCTACCCACAGCCATACACCCGAAGACCCCCGGCTTCGCATGGTTATTCCACTTGCCCGCGAGATTTCACCGGACGAATATGCTGCCGTTTCCCGACTGGTCGCGGAAGTCATCGGCATGGACTTCTTCGACGACAGCACCTATGAACCGGAGCGTTTGATGTACTGGCCGTCCACACCTTCCGACGGCGAATACATTTTTAAAGAAATCGATGGCGATGTCCTAGATCCAGACGCATACCTCTCCAAGCTCTCCGATTGGCACGACTGCTCACTCTGGCCTACATCAAGCCGCCAGTCCGAAGTGATACAGCGCAACATCCGGCAACAGCAAGATCCGCTCGAAAAAGAAGGCGTGGTTGGCGCTTTCTGTCGTGCTTATTCGATTGAAGATGTCATTGCAACATTTCTATCTGATGTATACGAAGCGTCAGCAATGAGCGGCCGTTATGACTATATCCCCGCCGATAGTTCAGCGGGCGTGGTGCTGTATGAAAACAAATGGTCGTATTCCCATCACGCCACCGACCCCGCCTGCGGCAGGCTATTAAACGCCTTTGACCTCGTCCGCATCCATAAGTTCACCGACCTTGACGAAAAGGCGGGCTTTAAGGCGATGAGCGCACTGGCAGTACAGGATGAAAACGTAAAACTACTGCTCGCAGAGGAGCGCATTGCCAAGGCTGAAAGCGACTTTGATGAAGATGCTGATTGGAAATCCCAGCTTCAGCGTGAGAAAAGCGGCATCCTCTCCAACACCCTCGGCAACCTGCTCCTTATCCTGAACAACGACGAAACCTTAACGGGTATCCGACATAATCGTCTCGCCAACCAGATATACGGTGACAAACTGCCCTGGGAACGTCCACATAAGCCTTGGCGGGATGTCGATACAGCCCAGCTTGTGGCTTTCGTCGATAAACGCTATGGTACGTTTTCGGCTCGAAACTATGAACTTGCGCTGGCTAAGGTTGCCGATGATCGTGCTTATCATCCGATTCGGGAATACCTCGAAGGTTTACCCGAATGGGATAGAATCCCTCGAATCGACACACTGCTTATTGATTACCTCGGTGCAGAAGATTCGCCTTATACCAGAGCCGTCACCCGTAAGACCCTCGTAGCAGCGGTGGCTCGGATTATTAGCCCCGGCACAAAGCATGACTCCATCCTTGTCCTCAACGGTAAGCAGGGTATCGGAAAATCCACACTCTTCTCCAAACTGGGCCAGCAATGGTATTCCGACAGCCTTTCAATATCTGATATGAAAGATAAAACCGCCCCGGAGAAGCTTCAGGGCTACTGGATTCTCGAACTCGGGGAGCTTGCGGGCATTAAGAAAATGGATGTCGAGACAGTAAAATCTTTTATCACCCGCACCGATGATAAGTATCGTCCTTCGTATGGCCGGGCGGTTGAGAGCCACCCGCGCCAATGTATTATCGTGGGTACGACAAACTCAGACGGCGGATTTCTGCGGGACATCACGGGCAACCGACGCTTCTGGCCTGTTTGGGTATCCGGCGAGAGTAAATACCGCGCTTGGGAGCTTGCGGACATAGACCAGATTTGGGCGGAAGCCCTCGTAAAATACCAAGGCGGTGAAGAATTGTTCTTAAAAGGTGATGTTGCTATGGCGGCATTTGCCGAACAGCGCAACGCTATGGAAAACGATGAGCGCGAGGGCATGGTTTTAGATTACCTTGAAACCCTGCTACCTGAAAGCTGGGATGCAATGGACATTTATCGCAGGATAGAATACATCCGTTCCCCTGACGACCCCACAAGAGCGAACGGAAGCGTCCGCAGGAATCAGGTTTGCGTGATGGAGATATGGTGTGAGTGCTTCGGGAAGTCCCGCGAGTCCATAAAGAAAGCTGATTCCTACGAAATCCAAGGTATCTTGAACCGTATCGGCGGCTGGTCTCTATTCGACGGAAATAAGACCGGCAAAAAATCCTTGCCCATTTATGGCGTTCAGAGGGTCTTCGTTAGAACGGAATGAAGCATTTTTATTGCCTGTCTGCTCGTTTTGGGGCTTCGGCAACCAAGTTCGGCAAAGTCGCAAGCCCCTACTAAATCAGTGTTCTACGAGTGCTCTTTCCCTTATTGCCCATTTTGTTCTACTAATTTATATAGGTAAGGATAAGGGTAATAGGCACACGGGAAACGCACGCGTAGTAATTATAGGAAAAATCGGGCAATCGGCAAATGAGAAATTGGAGGTTATCGTGAGAGAGAAAACCATAGAACAGAAACTCGTCCAAGCAGTCAAAGCAATGGGTGGTACCGCACTTAAATTTACAAGTCCCTGTTTTGATGGAATGCCCGACCGCCTTATTCTCCTGCCACGTGGCAAAATCGCCTTTGTTGAAGTGAAGCGGCATAGGGAGAAACCTCGACCTTTGCAGGAAGCACGGCATGGGATGCTTCGGCGGTTGGGTTTTGCGGTCTACGTTCTGGACGATGGAGCGCAAATCGAAGAAATTTTAGAGCAGATTGGAGGTGGTGCCGGATGAAGTTCATACCACACGATTACCAGCGATATGCGACCGAATATATCAAGAAAAACCCTGTCGCTGCTGTATTCCTTGATATGGGCTTGGGTTAGGTAAGACTGTGTTAACACTTACCGCAATTGCCGACCTGCTGTTTGACAGCTTCGAAGCCCACAGGATTTTAGTTATCGCCCCGCTTCGGGTCGCCCGCGACACATGGCCGGATGAACTTCACAAATGGGAGCATCTTTCCGACCTGAAGTTATCCGTGGCTGTCGGCACGGAGACGGAGCGTAAAGCGGCGCTTCAGGCTAAAGCAGATATTTACATCATTAACCGTGAAAATGTAGGGTGGCTGATCGAGGACAGCGGCATCCCTTTCGACTTCGACACCTTGGTGGTTGATGAACTATCCAGCTTCAAGAACCACCAGACAAAGCGGTTCAGGTCATTGATGAAGGTTCGCCCCAAGGTAGTACGCATCATCGGTCTGACAGGAACTCCGAGCAGTAACGGTTTGATGGATTTATGGGCTGAATACCGGCTTCTCGACATGGGTCAGCGGCTCGGACGGTTCATCGGGCAGTATCGCAGCACATACTTCACGCCCGACAAACGAAACGGTCAGGTCATATTCAGCTACAAGCCTCTGCCGTTTGCTGAAAAAGAAATATACGCCAAAATTGCCGACATTACCATATCCATGAAATCTACTGACCACTTGATCATGCCGGAACTGGTAACCGCCCAATTCCCCATTAAGTTATCAGACGAAGAGCGTGAGCGATATGACGAACTGCGCCAGGACTTGGTGTTAAAACTGGCTGGTGGCGATGTCACTGCCGCCAATGCCGCCGCCCTGTCAGGAAAGCTCTGCCAGATGGCGAATGGTGCGGTTTATGGCGACGACGGTGCAGTCCACTACATCCATGACCGTAAACTGGATGCCCTTGAGGATTTGATCGAAGCCGCCAACGGCAAGCCCGTTCTCGTGGCCTACTGGTTCAAACACGATTTGGAGCGAATATCAGCAAGGCTGAAAGACCGGCATATCCCATTTACAAAATTGGATACATCGGACAGTATCGCAAGCTGGAACGAGGGTAAATGGCCTGTCGCCTTAATCCACCCCGCTTCTGCCGGACACGGATTGAATCTACAGTCGGGCGGCTCCACGATTATCTGGTTCGGGCTGACGTGGAGTTTAGAGCTCTACCAGCAGGCCAACGCCCGTCTGTGGCGACAGGGTCAGATCTCTGAAACGGTGGTCCTTCATCACATCATTGCCAAAGACACCATTGACGAACGGGTAATGAAAGCCCTGTCCGCCAAGGACAGAACACAAACCGCCTTAATTGATGCGGTAAAAGCAAATCTATGACAATCCATGGAGTCAAAAGCTGCCAATCCGAGTGGACTAAATTATCGGAGGTAGCCTATGAGCAAACCCAAACTATCGGCAAAGGATTATTTGTCCCAAGCCTATCGTATAGACCAGCGCATCAATAGCAAGATTGAGCAGGTGCAGTCGTTGCGAGAACTCGCCGGAAAAGCGACTGCCACCCTGTCTGATGTGCCACCAAGCAAGGGAAACCGCAATATCCGCCGCATGGAGGATGTTATCGCTAAGATGGTAGACTTGGAGTCTGAAATCAACGCTGACCTGACTCGCCTGATAAATCTGAAGCATGAAATCGTCACAGTGATTAAGTGCGTGGAAAACCCCGAACTCCAGACGCTTCTGGAGCTAAGGTATTTGTGTTTCAAGACATGGGAACAGATAGCGGTCGAGCTGCATTTCGACCTTCGCTGGGTTTACCGGCTTCACGGCAGGGCTTTAGACGAGATCGATGCTATACGCCACTGTTGACCACTATAATTCCGCTTTGGAACCTGTTACTATTAGAATAGCGAAATTGAATGCACACACGAGCCTCGCGGGAGCATCCCACGGGGCTTTTCTTATGCGCAGAACAGGAGGTGCAATGTGCCATATAAAGCAAAGAAACCCTGCGCCTACCCCGGCTGCGCCAAGCTGACCGCGGGTAGGTACTGTGAGGAACATCAGAAACAGGAAGCCAAAAGATATAACAGATACGACCGCGATCCCGACAGCAATAAACGCTACGGTAGAACGTGGAAACAAATCCGTGCAGCTTTTCTTTCGGCGAACCCACTGTGCGTTATGTGTAAAGAAGACGGTAGACTTACTCCCGCCGCCCTTGCACACCACAAGGTGAAGCTGACCGACGGCGGCACAAACGACTGGGAGAATATGATGGCGCTCTGTCAGGAATGCCACTCAAGACTTCACGCCGGACAAGGCGACTACTTTTAAGTTCAGACCGAGGGGCGGTCTCAATCCCTGTGACTTCTAAGGTGGACACCGCGCTTGGCCTGCCGTGTGAATTTTTGAAAAATCAAAAATCAAAAAATCAAACGGAAATCAAAATCAAAAACGAGGTGATGACAATGCCCAGCGGAGGCTATCGTCCGGGGGCAGGCCGCCCTCGGAAAAATCCAATCGATAAAAAGCTTGAAGGTAAAACTTCTGGCGCGAATGCTGTAATTCAGCCAAAACCAAAAAAGGTTAATTCCAAAAATGTGATGGCAGACTACTTCTCCATTGCGATAAAAGAATGCGAAAAAGAAGTGCCCTCGGCAGACGTGCTAAGGAATGAAATTGAGGAATATATCTCAGCTCGCGGCTGTGATGGTTATGTCGCGCCGCAGACAATTACAGATTATGTGCTGAACAGGCAGGGCTTTCTTGCCTGCGAAGCCATGAACCGTAAAATCGGACGAATGACCAAGGAACTGAAGCTCTCGCCCTATGTCACGGCAGGCGCTCAGTATTACAAGGCGATGCAAGGCGACTTTAACTTGATTATGCAAATCATCAATCGTCACAGTAGCACGCAGGGTGAAGAAAAGAACGCCTTTCTCGAACTACTCACAAACAGGGGGTTTTAATAAAATGCAGACTACAGAACGATTTGAAAAGGTGGATATCAAACGCCTTGTTCCATACGCAAGGAACGCCTTGTTCCATACGCAAGGAACGCCTCACTCACAGCAAGGAGCGGATTCTACAGCTTCGCTCTTCGCTAATAAACTATACTAAACTTTATGAATTGTGACAACTATTTCAAATTAACATAGCCAAAGTGATATTGGCTGTTATTAATAACTTGTTGCAAATCCATGCCTGATGAAGTGATTTGGAACAATTGAGCCTTAAGCGATGATTCGGGTTGTAAATCTTCAATTTTAATCCAAATACGTGCTGTTTCACCATGCCATGCTGCAGGGTAGTCATCGTTTGATAAGCTCTTAGGCTCTGTGAACGACTTAATTTCCAAGACATTGGCTTTATATTCAATGTCATTGTTACCGCCAGCAGTTCTTCCGATAGCAAAGATAATAGTAACTTTTTCGCCGCGGCTAATTGCTTTGTTATACGCTGCTACACGCTTTGGTGACATACCGTAATAGAGAGCTTGCGTAGAAAACCATGTAAATCCTCTCACGGCTTGGTCTGCGATGTATAGCTGCATGGTTTCATGACCGTTATATTCGTTACCTTGGTTATCACACGAGGTTGCGAGTTTCATAAAGATGAAACTCTCATCAGAAAGATTTACTTCGTCTGAATCACGGTCAGATAGCATCTGCCTTACAGATTCGATATTTAAGTATTTCTTTTTTAGTTCCATATAGAGTTCCTCGTCTTTGGCAATCATGTACATCTCAAGCATATCGTTAAGTGCTACGGTTTTCGTCAGCCCTCGTTGCAAAACAAACTCATCGAACATTTGCTGGACTGTTTCGTGGGCGTTGATGGTCATGTAATTTTTTCGTGGCATAGTATTATCCTCTTTTCTTGATATTTTGTACTACCGCTCCGGTAGAGCAATTTAATTGTACTACCATGCCGGCAGAATGTCAATAGAGAGGATAGAAAAAATTTGGAGGTTCTTTATGAAATCGACCGAACGATTTGAAAAAGTGAATATAGACCGGCTCGTGCCATACGCAAGGAACGCTCGCACCCATAGCAAGGAGCAGATTCTACAGCTACGCTCAAGTCTACGGGAATTCGGCTTTGTATCCCCTATCATCGTGGACAAAGAATTAAACATTATTGCAGGACACGGTCGTGTCCTCGCCGCCAAAGCCGAAGGCTTAACCGAAATCCCCTGCGTGTTTGTGGAGCATTTGACCGAAGCCCAGAAACGGGCATATATCCTCGCCGACAACCGACTGGCACTCAATGCCGGATGGGACGAGGAACTTTTAGCTCTGGAATTTGCCGACCTCAAGGAACTCGGCTTCGACCTTGAAATTACGGGCTTTGACGCCGACGAGATTGAAAAGCTCTTCGCCGACTCCGGCGGGGACGTAGCTGACGACGATTTCGATTTGACAGCCGCTCTTGAACAGGCGGCTTTTGTTTTGCCCGGAGATGTTTGGATGCTGGGACGGCACCGACTCATTTGTGGTGATGCTACGGTATCGGAAACTGTTAAGAAGCTGATGGATGGCCGCAAAGCTAATCTTGTCCTGACCGATCCCCCTTACAACGTCAGCTTTGAATCTGTGAGCGGACTAAAAATCAAGAACGACAGCATGAAGGCAGAACAATTCTACATCTTTTTGCTGTCGGCATTTAAGAATCTTTATGAAAACCTCGCTGATGGCGGGGCTTTTTACTGCTTCCATTCGGATTCGGAGAAGGTAAATTTCTTCCGCGCTTGCGTGGACGCAGGATTCCATTACTCCACGACTTGCATCTGGGTGAAAAACGCCCTCGTGCTTGGGCGGGGTGATTACCAGCAAATGCACGAGCCGGTGCTGTATGCCTTTAAGAATACCTCCAAGCACAAGTGGTATTCCGACCGTAAGCAGACCACCATTTGGAACTTCGATAAACCAAAGAAAAACGCCGATCACCCGACAAGCAAACCCCTCGACCTGCTGGCATACCCTATTGCCAACAGCAGTCAGGCAAACGCCATCGTGCTGGATACCTTCGGTGGCTCCGGGTCGACTCTCATTGCCTGCGAGCAGCTTGACCGCACCTGCTACATGCTCGAATTGGACGAAAAATACGCTTCGGTCATTTTACGCAGGTATGCCGAGTACAAGCAAAACGGCGGCGAGGACATCACCTGTGAGCGTGACGGCAAGGTATTCCAATTTGTCGACCTCGTGAAAGAGGTGGCTTTAATATAGTCAAAAGCGCTATGTGGCTCTTTCAAGTATGTTTTTATTCTCGGCGGCATTGTGTCATACACACAATAACAAGGGGCTGTATTTCCTTGATATTCGGTTCATTTATTATCACATAATCGCTTGCTATTAAAGGCGTTTAGAGTGATATATGTAGTGCGCGGAGGACAAAACCCCTGCAAAATCAAGGAAAATGGAGGAAACGAACATGAGAGTTTCTTACAACGTAACAGGCCCTGAACGTAAATCACTGGTCGCAGCCATCAGCCATGAACTTAACGCCCCGACCAATTACCTCGGAGCACCGACATTCGCCTACGAGGTTGGCGGCTACCACATCGACAAGACCGGCACGGTCACGGGCGAGGACAACCGGGAGCTGGTTGCTGACCTTTGCGGTTTGCACAGCTTCAAGGCAGTCACCGAAGAATACGATGAGCCCAAGATTGAAGCCGAGGAAATCCCCGCCTTTGAGGAACTGAAACTCACCGAACACGAAGAACTGGGGCTTGGAAAGGAACGCCGTGACCCTGTCGGTGACAATGGGATGCTATCAAGCGACGCACCCGAAAGCTGCACATACCAAGCGGATCTCAGCGACCGCCTGACCATCGAAATTCCTCTTGACGGCTTCACACCTGAGAAACTCGACAACCTCTCAAAATTGGTGAATGCCAAAGCCCCGCTTCTCAAGGCGTCGCTCGGAACGGATGACCTGCCGATTAAGCAGACCGCTGACACACTGCAGTTCCCCTGGTTTAAAGGAACAATGGATGCGGAATACACAGAAGCCTACGCCACGCTGATCAGTCTGCTATGCAAAACTGCAATTGAAAAGAAGCGAATCACGGCAAGAGAAAAAGACATCGACGACAACCCAAAATACGCCATGCGGTGTTTCCTGCTCTCCCTTGGCTTCATCGGCGACGAGTACAAAGCAGCTCGAAAGATATTACTTTCAAGACTTGAAGGCAATTCAAGCTGGAAAGGCGGCAAGAAAATGGAGGTGGCAGACAGTGAATAGTTTCATTTCAAAAGCAGCCCTCGAAGCACGGAGGGCAAGGTACAAAAAAGGTGCGCGTGTTGAACTAATTTCCATGACTGACCCCTACACCAAGCTGAAACCCGGCGACACGGGAACGGTGGACTTCGTAGACGACACAGGCACGGTTTTCATTATCTGGGACAGCGGCTCACATCTCGGAGCGGTTTTTGGCGAGGATGAAATCAGACTGTTTTCCAAAGCCGAGGTTGTCAAAGCACAATGTCGTAAGGTAGCGGCCACGGGGCGCACAAATATGTTTGATACCAAAGCAGTGTTCAAAATTGCGATGGAGATGGGATTCAACGAATTAGCGAACTTCATTTCCACGGACACCAAGCGATATGCAAATCTGATATTGACGGGGGAACTCGAAAATGTGGAGTGAAGGAATTATCTACTGCCCGTCGACAGGCAGCAAGTACAAATACTGGGTCAAGCATTATGAGGAAAGCTCTCCGTTCGGTATCGACGGCGGTAAAATCAGTAAGCTGACCATTCGCAAATTCGGCGAGACCCGCGACCTTTGCAGCTATGACAGGGGCTGGGATATCGAACCAGGTGACGAAGTCAAGGCGGTCTACACCATTATCCTCAGCAAGTACAACTAAAAACGAAACAACCGAAAGACAGACACCCCGACAAGGGGCTGTCTCTCGTACAGATAGATTTTGATGACTTCTTCGGAGGTCTTTTATTTTGCGCGAAAGGAGGACGACGATGCCTGAATTCAAATACAAACCAACACCGCTCATGCTGCCGACCAGCCGATACGATGTACGGCGAGCAGATTTTGCGGTTAATTTTATATCCATGCTCAAGCATACCACCGGCGAATGGTACGGTAAACCGTTCAAGTTGATGCCGTGGCAGGAACAGATTGTCAGGGATATTTTTGGCATCGTCGGCGAGGACGGTTATCGGCAGTTTCGCACGGCGTATGTTGAGGTCGGCAAGAAAAACGGCAAGTCCGAACTGGCGGCGGCAATCGCCCTCTACCTCCTCTTCGCCGATGGCGAAGCGGGTGCTGAGGTCTACTCCTGTGCCGCTGACATCAATCAGGCGAGTATTGTTTTCAATACGGCCAAAGCGATGGTCGAGCAATGCGGCGATCTGGCAAAGCTGTCAAAACTTGTACCGTCAACCAAGCGGATTATATTCCCGCACACAAACAGTTTTTATAGAGTGCTGTCCTCGGAAACAAAGTCCAAACAAGGCTTCAATGTTTCCGGTCTTATATTTGATGAGCTTTTTGCCCAGCAGACCCGCGAACTGTTCGATACCATGACCAAGTACACAGGTGATGCCAGACGGCAGCCCCTCTACTTTCTCATCACCACAGCGGGTAGGGATAAGACGAGCATCTGTTATGAAATCCACCAAAAAGCTAAAGCGGTTATGGATGGCTCAAAAATTGATCCGTCCTTCTATCCTGCCGTATTCGGCATTGAAGAAGATGACGATTGGAACGACGAAGCCGTCTGGCGACGGGTCAATCCATCCATCGGCGTAACGATTCCCTTTGAAACGGTGCAGGCTGCCTATGAACAGGCGAAACAAAACCCCGCCGAGGAGATGCAATTTCGGCAGTTCCGCCTGAACGAATGGTGCAACGCCGATATCAGGTGGATGCCTATGGACAAATGGGACGCCTGCGGTGAAGACATAGAATTTGAAGAATACGAGGGTCGGGATTGCTATTGCGGTCTCGACCTTTCCAGTACCGGAGACCTTACAGCTCTGGTTCTGGTATTCCCACCGGTTGGAGTTGATACCAAATACACAGTGATGCCTTTTTACTGGCTGCCGGAAGATGTGATTGACCTGCGTACAAGGCGCGACCACGTTCCTTATGCCGTATGGAAAAAGACAGGAGTGTTCAACACCACCGAGGGCAATGTGGTGGACTATGACTACATAGTGGCTTTCATCGGCAAGCTGTCGGAGCGTTTTAGAATTCGTGAAATCGCCTACGACCGCTACGGTGCGGAGAAGATTCGCCGCGACCTTGAAGAACTAGGTGCGGAGCATGGGTTTACGGTGTTTCCGTTCGGTCAGGGTTTCATTTCCATGTCCCCACCTTCAAAGGACTTCTTTCAGTTTGTGATGGAAGGCAAAATACGCCATGGAAAACATCCTGTCCTCGACTGGAATATGGGTAATGTCATCGTCGACCAAGACGCTGCAGGTAACATCAAACCGAATAAAAAGAAATCAACAGAAAAAATAGACGGTGTGGTCGCGCTGATCATGGGACTTGCGAGGGCAACCCTCGGCGGCGGTATCAACGACAGTGTCTATGATGAAAGGGGGTTGTTATTTATATGAGCATATTCTCAGGGTTGTTCCACTCACGGGATAAACCTAAAAACCGTGTAGGCGGTGGCTGGAGTTTTCTCTTTGGTGGCACAACCAGCGGTAAGGCGGTCAATGAGCGGACGGCGATGCAGACCTCAGCGGTCTATGCTTGCGTGCGTATCCTTGCCGAGTCGGTGGCGGGACTTCCGCTCCATGTATACGAGCGAACCGCCAACGGGAGCAAATCCACAAAACCGTCGCATCCCCTCTACCGGCTGCTTCATGATGAGCCTAACCGCGAGATGACTTCATTTGTGTTCAGAGAAACACTGATGAGTCATCTTTTACTTTGGGGCAACGCCTACGCACAGATTATCAGGGACGGCAGGGGTTTTCCCATTGCACTCTATCCACTCCTGCCCGACCGAATGGTTGTAGATAGAAACGAAAGAGGCGAGCTGGTCTACACCTACCAAAGTGACAAGGGACAGGTCAAGTTACGTCGCGAGAATATCCTGCATATCCCCGGCTTGGGCTTTGACGGCCTTATAGGCTACTCGCCGATAGCAATGGCAAAGAACGCCGTAGGGCTTGCTCTTGCAACGGAGGACTACGGCGCTGCGTTTTTCGCCAACGGTGCGAACCCCGGCGGTGTGTTAGAACACCCTGGCGTAATTAAACCGGAACAGGCCGACAGGCTCAGAGAAAGCTGGCAGTCGCAATTCGGAGGCGCAAATGCCCACAAAGTAGCGGTTTTGGAGGAAGGTCTTAAATTTCACCAAATGTCCATACCGCCCGAACAGGCGCAGTTTTTGGAAACACGTAAGTTTCAGATAAATGAAATTGCCCGTATTTTCAGAGTGCCGCCTCATATGGTCGGCGACCTTGAAAAGAGCAGCTTCTCAAACATCGAACAGCAGTCTTTAGAGTTCGTCAAGTATACCCTCGACCCGTGGGTGGTCAGGTGGGAGCAGTCTTTGCAGCTGGCTCTCCTTCTGCCATCAGAAAAAGCGACGATCTTTATCAAGTTTAATCTCGACGGACTACTTCGCGGCGACTACCAAAGCCGTATGCAAGGCTATTCAACAGGCATTCAAAACGGATTTATGTCGGTCAACGATGTACGCGGCTTGGAGGATATGAATCTGCTGACTGCCGAGGAAGGCGGCGATCTGCACTTCGTCAACGGCAACATGGTTAAGCTGGCCGATGTTGGAGCGGCGTACAAACCAAATGAAACGGAGGATACAAGCTAATGGCAAAAAACAAGAAGTTTTGGAACTGGGCGCGTGACGCTGACGAAAGTGGCGGGCGCGTCCTTTACTTTGACGGAGAGATCTCGGATGAGACTTGGTGGGGTGATGAAATTACTCCTGCAATGTTCAAATCGGAACTCTTCTCAGACAAGGGTGACATCACCATCTGGCTAAATTCGCCCGGCGGAGACTGCATCGCTGCAAGTCAAATCTACGCCATGTTGATGGATTATCCGCACAACGTCACGGTCAAAATTGACGGCATCGCCGCCTCGGCGGCAAGTGTCATCGCTATGGCTGGCACAAAGGTCCTCATGGCTCCCACCGCACTGATGATGGTGCACAATCCGCTGACCATCGCCATCGGTGACACGGACGAAATGCAAAAAGCCATCTCCATGTTGGACGAGGTTAAAGAATCCATCATCAACGCCTACCAGGTCAAGACCAATCAGTCGAGAGCAAAAATCTCCCACTGGATGGACGCAGAAACGTGGATGAACGCAAACAAGGCGATTGAATTGGGTTTCGCTGACGGTGTGCTGGAAGACAGCAAAAGACATCAAGCCACTCCGACTTATGCGTTCAGTCGCAGGGCAGTCACCAATTCCTTGCTTGATAAGGTAAGGACCAAAGAACAACCGCAACCCGAACCTGAACCGCAAGGCGTACTCGCTGAGTCGCTTCAACAGCGGCTCAATTTGATTATTCACTAAATTTATGGAGGTAATGACAATGAATAAAATCCTTGAACTGCGCGAGAAGCGCAACAAAATCTGGAACACTGCAAAGGAGTTCCTTGACCAGAAGCGCGGCGCGGACGGGTTTGTTCCCGCTGAAGCTGCCGCAGAGTACGACAAGATGGAAGCCGACATGGTCGCTCTCGGCAAGGAAATTGAGCGTCTGGAACGCCAGGCGGCCTATGACCTTGAGATGAGCAAACCCACATCCGCTCCTATTTTGGGCGCGCCGAACAAGTCCACTGAGGACAAGACTGGCCGTGCGTCCGCCGAATACAGAAAAGCATTCTGGAATGCCATGCGCTCTCGTGGCAACGAGGGTCTTGATGTGAGCGTAAAAAATGCCCTGCAAATCGGCACCGACTCCGAGGGCGGCTACCTCGTGCCTGATGAATTCGAGCGCACGCTTGTGGAAGCCCTCGACGATGAGAATGTCTTCCGCAGGTTGGCAAGCGTCATCACCACCTCTTCTGGCGATCGTAAAATTCCTGTCGTAGCATCCAAGGGCACCGCATCGTGGATCGACGAAGAAGGTACCATCCCCGATAGCGATGATGCTTTCGGTCAGGTGTCCATCGGTGCTTACAAGCTGGGTACGCTCATCAAGGTATCCGAGGAACTCCTAAACGACAGCGTGTTCAATCTCGAAGCTTACATTTCCAGAGAGTTTGCAAGGCGCATCGGTAATAAAGAGGAGGAAGCCTTTTTTACCGGCGACGGCTCCGGCAAACCCACTGGCATCCTTGCTGCGACTGGCGGTGCACAGCTTGGCGTAACCACGGCAGGAGCTACCGCTGTTACGATGGATGAGGTGCTTGATTTGTTCTACTCGCTTAAGGCGCCTTACCGTAACAAGGCTGTATTTGTTATGAACGATGCTACTGTAAAGGCCATCCGCAAGTTAAAGGATGGGCAGGGCCAGTATCTGTGGCAGCCCTCCCTGCAAGCGGGTACACCTGACACCATTTTGAACCGTCCTGTTTATACTTCCGCATATGTACCCACCATCGCTGCAGCCGCCAAGACCATTGTGTTTGGAGACTTCAGCTATTACTGGGTAGCCGACCGTCAGGGGCGTGTGTTTAAGCGACTGAATGAACTCTTCGCTGTCACCGGGCAGGTGGGCTTCGTTGCCACCCAGCGTGTAGACGGTAAATTGATTCTGCCGGAGGCTATCAAGGTTCTCCAGCAGAAAGCTTAACGGAGGTGCAATATGAACTATAACACAAAGAACTATACCGAACAGGGCGGCGAAAAAACCGTCATCGGCGGCACGCTTGAAATCAAAGAGGGAGCCTCGGTAACGGGGCTCTCTGCTACTGCAGCGCCTGCTTCTGAGGCGTCGCTTGGTGGCATCAAAGCGTCTGCAAAAGGCGTTGGCGAAACAGTGGAAGCTAAAATTGGAGAAGATGCAAAGCTTTATGTACCTTCTTACCCGATAGTACCGGAAATACCCGTAGCCGGAAACCAGTCTGCAAGCACAGCCGAAGATCATGCAGCACTGCTTGCCGATTTCAACTCGCTTCTTGCTAAACTGAAGGCCGCAGGACTAATGGCTACAGATGTTTAATGATCAGTAAAGGACGGTGGCGGTATGACACTGCTTGAAAAGGTCAAGAAAAATCTCATCCTTCAGCATGACAATGACGACGAACTGCTGCAGTTATACATTACCGCCTCCGTCAGTTATGCAGAAAGCTATCAACACCTTCCCGAGAACTTTTATACAGATAACCAGATGCCTCCTACTACTGTGCAAGCCGTCATTATGCTGTCATCCCACTTTTACGAATCGCGGGACGGAAGCACGGGCGGTTTTTTTTCGGATAATGTGCAGGCGGGACAGCAGGTCTGGAATACGGTAAACCTGCTCCTTCGGCTTGAGCGGAATTGGAGGGTGTAGCTTATGAGCTTTGGAAAGATGAACACCTTCATAGATATTGTTGAAATGCAAAGAGTGGTAGATAAAGACGGGTATTACACAGAGGCGGAAGTAGTAGTTGCCTCCGTTAGGGCATATCGAGAAGGTCGGCACGGCAGTATAAAATGGGCTAATATGGCGGTCTATTCCGAAGCAACAGAGCTGTTTCAGCTTCGATGTATACCAAATGTCACTTTGAACACTTCAATGACCATTGAAAACAATGGTCAGCGTTTTGAAATCACGTCTGTTGAAAACATAAAGGGGCGTGGAATGTACCTTGAGGTTCTTACAAAAACAATAACCCAGGGTGGGTAACGCCAGAATCGAGGTAAATATGAAAGAATTTTGGAATGTAGTACAGGTGACCTTTGCCACCATTGGCGGCTGGCTGGGCTGGTTCATGGGGGGATGCGACGGATTACTATATGCGCTTATCGCATTCGTGGTTGTGGACTATATCACCGGCATCATGTGCGCAATCGTGGATAAGAAACTGTCCAGCACCGTCGGCTTTCGCGGTATCTTCAAGAAGGTACTCATCTTCACGCTGGTGGGTATCGCGCATATTCTCGACATGAACGTCATTGGCACAGGCAGCGTTCTGCGCACTGCCATCATCTTTTTCTACATCTCCAACGAGGGTGTGTCGCTTTTGGAGAACGCCGGACACTTAGGTCTGCCTATCCCGGTAAAGCTGAAAGAAGTGCTGGAGCAGCTTCATGACCGCGCCGCTAAGGAGGAAAAGTAATATGAATCTACGGAAATTGATATTCACAAACAACGCCTGCTACAAGGCAGGCAGAACTATTGCGGTCAAAGGCATTATGGTTCACTCCACCGGTGTGCGCCCAGATAGGGTGTTGATAAAAGCAAATTAAGGAATTGCCCCGCAAGGTAACGCGGGAATCCACCTGCCTAACCGAAAGGCAAAAGCTGACACGGGAACATAGCACGGCAGGAAATCGGCAAGTCGTTTAAGGTAACAGAACGCGACTGAACCGAGAGGATAAGCAAGCATAAGGATAAAACTGTATTTGTTTAAGGCGAGTTTCAAGTTTCCGTTGAATGCGGACAGAGGAAAGTGCCTGATACCTCTGTATATGAGTAACGCAAGTCTGCACCGGTGTCTTGCGGGTTACTGAATAACTCATATAACAAGCCGGAGAGCCGGTGTTAACGAAACGAAAGCATATCCGACAACTTGCGAGCCTATTATCAATGCTAACTGGGGATACCCTAAACGGGAATGCCGGAAACGGCTATGGCGTTTGCGCCTGAATATCCCGCATGGGTACGGAGCGCCCGTAGTAGTCAAGGGCGGTAACGCCGTCATAATGGCGAAGGGGCGCAGTTATTGCGTGCTAAAACCAAAAGTTGATTAGGGAGGAATACCTCAAATGCAACCAACAACCGAAGTTTTAGAGAAAATTCGGCAAAACTCACAGCGTAAACCTGATGAAATTTTCACCAGGCTATACCGCTATCTGCTAAGACCAGACCTGTACTATCTTGCCTACAAGCACCTGTATGCCAATAACGGCGCAGCAACCGAGGGTGTAAACAATGACACGGCGGACGGATTCAGCCCGCGAAAGATTGATAAAATCATTCAAATGCTGACAGATGAAAGCTATACGCCAAGCCCTGCCAGACGAACCTATATCAAAAAGGCAAACGGTAAAATGCGCCCGCTGGGCATTCCCACATTTACGGATAAGCTAATCCAAGAAGCCTTGCACATGATACTGGAAGCGGTATATGAACCGATTTTCCTTGACTGCTCCCATGGCTTTAGACCGAACAGGAGCTGTCACACCGCGCTAAAAGGTATAAAAAAAGGCTTTAACGGTATCCGCTGGTTTGTAGAGGGGGACATCAAGGGGTGTTTTGATAATATCAATCATCAAGTATTGGTGGGTATTATCGGCAAAAAAATCAAAGACGCACGGTTAATAAAGCTTGTATACAAGTTTTTGAAAGCGGGATATATTGAGGATTGGCGATACAATAATACCCACAGCGGAACGCCGCAGGGCGGTATCGTTTCCCCTATCTTTGCCAACATTTACTTGCATGAGCTGGATAAATTTGTGTCGCAAATGGCATATGACTTTGACTCTCCAAGCACACAGGTTAAAACTACTGAATACAACCGTATTGCGAAAAAACTGTCAAAAATAAGCATTGCGCTGAAAACGGCTGGTGAAAGTGAAAAAACCTTGCTACTGGAAAAGCGTAAAATTCTCCGCACTGAATTGTTGAAAACGCCCTGCAAGTCGCAGACAGATAAGAAAATCAAATATATCCGCTATGCGGACGACTTTCTAATCGGCGTAAACGGCAATAAGGAAGATTGCGAGGATATTAAGAGCAGATTGTCAGAGTTTATAGCTTGTACCCTTAAAATGGAACTAAGCGAAGAAAAAACACTTATCACACACAGTAATTCTTATGCGCGGTTTCTTGGGTATGATGTACGGGTCAGGCGTGATGGTACAATTGGACATGGAGGCGCAAATAACAGTACGCAACGGACATTAAATAATACGATAGAGTTGTGTATTCCGCTTGAAGATAAAATCATGCGTTTCTTGTTTGATAAAGAAGTTATACAGCAGAAAAACGGTCAAATAAAGCCATGTGCGAGAAAATCAATGGTGCGCTGTACAGAATTTGAAATTGTATCGGCATACAATGCGGAACTGCGAGGGATATGCAACTTTTATTCTATGGCGAGTAATTATAACAGCATAAGTTATTTTGCTTATCTTATGGAGTATAGTTGTCTTAAAACCTTGGCGGCAAAGAATGGCTCTAACAGCCGTAAAATTATTGCTTCCCACAAGGACGGCAAAGGCGGCTGGTGCATTCCCTATCATACAAAAGCAGGTGAGAAAAATTTACACTTTGCAGATTACAGGGATTGTAAAGGAGCGGCAAATCCAAACGATACAATTACTAACGCGGCAACAATTTACAGCAATTCTATTACGACCTTTGAAAGTCGTTTAGCCGCGAAAATCTGTGAGTTATGCGGTTGCACAGATAGCGAATACTATGAAATTCATCATGTGAACAAAGTCAAAAACCTATCCGGAAAAGCCCAGTGGGAGCGTGTGATGATTGCCAAACGGCGTAAAACTCTGGTGGTTTGCAGGAAGTGTCACCATGAAATGCACAGTCAATGAGTTTTGTAAAATGGAGCAATAATGGCGAGCCGTGTACATTGAGAGGTGTAAGCACGGTTCTGGGAGAGGTCTGAGCAAACCTGCCGCAGAAATACGGCAAGGCGGCTCTTTCCTACTCTACGCGAACAATCCGAATCTGCGTCGTTATGTGGGTCCGGACGATGGATTGCTTGGCAAGAATCAATATAACAACCACTGGAATCAAGACAAACCGGGCGGTCGGCAGGTCTGCGTACATGGCTTCATCGGAAAACTGGCTGATGGCAGTATCGCTACCTATCAGACACTGCCGTGGAATCATCGCGGTTGGCATGGGGCTTCCGGCTCAAAAGGATCGGTCAATGACAGTCACACAAGTTTTGAAATCTGCGAGGATGGCCTAACCGACAAAGCTTATTTCAACGCAGTCTACAAGGAAGCCACCGAACTGTGTGCCTATCTCTGCAAGGAGTATAAGCTCGACCCGATGGCGGATGGCGTTATTATCGGTCATTACGAGGGGCATAAACGCGGCATCGCCAGTAACCATGCCGACCCCGGCCACTGGTTTCCGAAGCACGGAAAGTCGATGGATACATTTAGAGCAGAGGTCAAAAGGCTACTCACGGCAACAGAACCGTCAAAACCTCCCACTTCCACCCCAACTGAACCGAAAAAGCTATACCGTGTACAAGTCGGTGCTTACGCCGTCAAAGCTAATGCTGATGCCGTACTCAAAAGAGTCAAGGCGGCGGGATTTACGGATGCTTTCATCAAAACCGAATAACCAGCATATGCTGGTACGCAAGTGCCCCTCTTCTGTCTGTAGACGGTAGAGGGGCGCTTTTTATTTCCCCTCCGAATGGAGGAAATCTGAGTGAACAACTTACAAAACCAAGGTATCAGCAAAAGCGATATTAATGCTGTATCGAAAAAAAGGCCTGTACCGCAGGAACAAATGCAGCGTGAAGTCGATTATGTCAGGGCACAACAGATACTAACCGCAATGATGAATTGTGGACTTATTTCCTTGTCAGAGTTCAACAAGATAACCGAGCTAAACCGCAAAACTTTCTCACCATTATTAGCTGAGATTATGCTCTAAAACCGTTGATATAACTTGGTTTTGACGGTAACATGTGACACTGACAGGAGGTGAGAAATTGAAAAAGGTAACAAAAATTGCTCAAAATACAGTCGATTTAGCTGAACAGTCCAAGCTCAGAGTTGCAGCTTATTGCCGTGTGTCTACCTACAGTGATGAGCAACTCGTCAGTCTGGATACGCAAATAAAACACTACAAAACCTACATCAATGCAAACCCTGAATGGGCGTTTGCAGGTCTTTATTATGACGAAGGCATCACAGGCACGAAAAAAGAAAAACGACCTGAGTTGCTTCGAATGATTACCGACTGCGAAGACAGAAAAATAGACCTCATTGTAACGAAGTCTATCAGCAGATTTGCTCGAAACACTACCGACTGCCTTGAACTGGTTCGAAAACTGCTTGACCTCGGCATTTTTATTTATTTCGAGAAAGAGAACATCAACACAGGGTCAATGGAAAGTGAACTCATGCTGTCAATCCTAAGTGGACTGGCCGAAAGTGAATCGGTTTCCATCGCTGAAAACAACAAGTGGTCAATTCAGCGTCGCTTTCAAAATGGCACGTACAAGATATCCTATCCACCCTATGGCTACGATAACATAGATGGCGGGATGGTCGTTAACGAGCAACAAGCAGAAATTGTTCGCTATATTTTCGCTTCAATTCTATCCGGTAAAAGCACTCATAAAATCGCCGACGAGTTGAACAACCGAAAAGTACCCACCAAAAAAGTTGGCCACTGGACAGCAACAACAATCCGTGGAATGGTGGGGAACGAAAAATATACAGGAGATGCCATTTTTCAAAAAACCTATACTGATGTCCATTTTAATCGCCATAACAACAGGGGCGAGAAGGATCGGTATCTGATCAAAAACCATCATGAGGCAATTATCAGTCATGAAGATTTTGACGCTGCTCAGGATATTATCGAACAGCGTGGCAAGGAAAAAGGCTTAGAAAGGCAACATAAAAAATATCAGAACCGATACCCCTTTTCAGGAAAAATCATCTGTGGTCAGTGCGGAGGTACATTTAAGCGCAGAATCCATTCAAGCGGCAGGCATAGAATTGCTTGGTGCTGCTCCACTCATATCGCAAACATCAAGAAATGCTCTATGAAATATGTGCCGGAGTCCGATTTTGAATACGCATTTGTCACCATGATGAACAAGCTCATATTCGGGCACGAGTTTGTCCTCAAGCCGTTGCTCATCAGTCTGCGTGGGATGAATTCAGATGAAACTCTAGAAAGCATCCAGGCGATTGACAAGAAACTCGAAGAAAATGTGGAACAGCGAAATGTACTGGTTGGGCTGATGACCAAAAAATATCTTGAGCCTGCCGTTTACAATAAGAGCAACAATGAGCTGTTGCAAGAGGCAGAACGCCTACGCCGTCAAAAAGAATCCATAACTCGATTTTTGAATAATGACTTTCAAAACCTAAGTGAGGTCAGTGCTCTGCTGCAATATGCTACCAAAGCATCGATGCTGAAGGGCTTTGACGGGGACATTTTCAAACGCTTTGTTGAGCGGGTTATTGTGTATTCCAGGTCGGAGATTGGATTCGAATTAAAAAGCGGCATTACACTCAAAGAAAGGCTGGTGAGATAAATGAGTCACACGCCATTTGGCTACCGTATTGAAAACGGAAAAGCCGTAATTGATATAGAAGCTGCCGAGCAGATTAAGACCTTGTTTCATTCCTATTTGTCCGGCGATTCACTGGCAACTGCTGCAAAGAAGGCGGGTATCACAGCCTTCCACGCGGGAATCGGCAGAATGCTTCGTAATACGCGTTATCTTGGCGACGACTATTACCCCGCCATAATCGACCCGAACACGTTTACATCCGCCGAAGCGGAGCGTATCAGGCGGGCTGAGAAACTCGGTCGTATTTATGAACCAAATGAAGAAACAACGGTCGTCTATCCTACTGCTTTTCATGTAATAGAAGGAAGAGAAGAATTCGACGACCCCTTTGCACAGGCGGAACACGCCTACAGTTTAATCGAAACGGAGGTGAACAAGAATGGCAGTAAGTAAAAGCGTCACCGTGATTCCTGCAAGGAAGCATGCCCGAAAAGGTGCAGACGAAGAAAAACCCAAACTCCGGGTTGCGGCATACTGCCGAGTTTCCACGGACAGTGACGAGCAGGCTACCAGTTATGACACGCAGATTGAGCACTATACCACCTACATACAAGGTCACCCCGACTGGGTACTGGCGGGGATTTTTGCGGACGACGGTATCTCCGGTACCAATACTAAGAAACGCGAAGAATTTAACCGCATGATTGACGAGTGTATGGCCGGTAATATCGATATGATCATTACAAAGTCCATCAGCCGATTTGCCCGAAACACACTGGACTGTTTGAAATATATCCGTCAGCTCAAGGAGAAAAACATTCCCGTTTATTTTGAAAAAGAAAATATAAACACCATGGATTCCAAGGGCGAAGTCCTGCTCACAATTATGGCATCCCTTGCCCAACAGGAAAGCCAGTCATTGAGCCAAAACGTAAAGCTGGGTCTGCAGTATCGTTATCAGCAAGGTGAAATCCAAGTCAACTGTGCTCGGTTTCTCGGTTATACAAAGGATGAAGACAAGCGCCTGGTGGTTGTACCCGAGGAAGCTGAAATCATCAAGCGCATTTACCGAGAATACCTTGAGGGTGCCAGTATGCTGAAAATCGCTCGCGGTTTGGAAGCGGATGGTATCCTTAACGGTGCGGGCAGGGAACGCTGGCATACAAGTAACATAAATCAGATCCTGCGTAACGAGAAGTACATCGGCGACGCGCTTTTACAGAAAACATACACGGTTGACTTCCTCACAAAAAAGCGGGTCAAGAACAACGGTATCGTTCCGCAGTATTATGTAGAAGGCTCGCATGAAGCCATTATCCCGCGTGAAGTCTTCATGCAGGTGCAGGAGGAACTTATCCGCCGCCGCATCGTCCACACCAGCCCGAACGGAAAAACCAGAACCTTCAGCAGCAACCACTGCTTCGCTCAGATAGTCATCTGCGGCAACTGCGGTGAAGTCTTCCGTAGGGTGCACTGGAACAACCGTGGCAAGAAATCCATCGTCTGGCGGTGCGTCAGCAGACTGGAAAACACCGGCCTATTTTGCGATGCCCGAACGGTTCTGGAAAGCACCATCGAGCAGGTCCTTGTAACCGCCATCAATCAAACACTCTGCGACAAAGACTCTTTCCTCACAATCCTACAGGATAACATTGCCACCACCATTACTCGTGAAGGCGACAAAGCCTTGGCAGATATCGATAAGCGGTTGGAGGAACTGCAAACGGAACTACTGAAGCTTGCCACCTCTAATGCCGATTATGATAAAGTCGGTGATGAGATACACCGACTGCGTGACCAGAAACAAAAGATGCAGCTTGAAAGTGCTAACCGTGATGAACTCAAAAAGCGCATGGCTGATATGAGCACATTCCTAAAAAAGCACCCCCCCCGTCCTCGCCGAATACAACGAGCAGCTTGTCCGGCGGCTTATTGAGAAGGTTACCATCTACGAGAACAAATTCACCGTGGAATTCAAGTCTGGTGTAACGGTGGATGTGGATGAATAAGGGTGAAAACGAGCAAGGCACCCTACGTTGTATAATTCTTGTAGAGTGCCTTGCCGTTTTTTTCACTTACGGCCTCATTGTAACTTTATCATAACGCCTTGTCAGAAGGCGGCAAAGAATAGCGTCTGCCATCAACGCAACACCCGACCAGAAA
>JAYFRL010000034.1:0-12800 GCA_034925905.1 Lachnospiraceae bacterium
TCCTCCTCATAATCATTAAAATCGTGTTTTGCTGTATGGATTGCCGGACGTTTGTCGCCCTCCGGTACGAGCGTTGGTTTGCCTTGTGGCTTCTCGACCAGACTGCCGAGCAGTTCGGAGAACTTTACCTTGCCGAGAGCCTTTTCCATTGCGGTGATGCCCATCACCTTGTGTTCATATGGGTCGTAGCCTGCCGCGCTGACGGCATCAGCGACTGCCTCATCGTTTGTGTACCTGCGGTTAGAACGACCTTCAACCAGTTTCCAACCTGTCCAGTGCTTGCCGCTGAGTGCACTCTGAAGAGCGTAGTCCTTGATGTCCGAAGCCCACGAAACAAGATCGTCTATCTTGCCAAGAATGGATTCGATTTCATCATCTTCCAAAAGGGGCGGCAGCTTGAATTCGTGTTTTGCGAGTTCAAGGTTTTGCTCTGCCCGTTTGCGGCAGTCATGCTTCGCCTTGCAGAATTGGCACCAATCGCCACACCGGAATTCGCCCTCACCGTCGTAGGCAAGTTCTGCGATAGGTTTTAAGGTTTCTGCTGCCCACTGATAAAGAGATTCTTTGAAAACCGTGTGGGTACTGATGTTATCCCGTCTTGGTTGGTAAATGGTCATGCTGACTGTGTCGATGTCGTAGATGCCGTCAAACAACTCCAGAGCACCCAAGGCGTATAGTTTCATTTGCGGGTTGTCGTCTGCTGCTATGAGGACTCCGGCACCCATTTTAAAGTCAATTACATTGAGGGTGCCGTCAGCGATGATCACGCAGTCGCCGGTACCGAAGCCACTCTCGACATACTTAGAAAAGTCGAGACGTTGTTCAATCAGCACCACAGGGTCGGCGCAATTCTGCTTTGCAGTTTCCACCAGTTCCATGATGTAGGCGGCGTATCCGTTGGCGCATTCCTCCATCTCTTCGGAGTAGTAGGTCAGGCTGATGGTTGGATCTTTGGTGCGGATGCCAAGTGCCGTTTTCAACTTGTACTCACAAAGGGTGTGTGCCTCCGTGCCTTCGGCGGCATAACTGCTGCCTTTGTCCTCGTACTTCTCACCAAGCCGGGCCGAGGGAGGGCAGTTCAGCCATCGGTGGCTTGAAGAAGCAGAGAGAAGTGCATGTTTACCCATTGCCCAGTACCTCCGCTTCTGCGAGCAGGGCAGCGTACTTTTTGGGGTCGATCTCTGATAGCTTCGCAGCACCATGTTTTTCCAGCAGTTTCCGAATTTTAGCGGTGTGACCGTTACGAGATTTTTCCGCAAGTACTGCTCTGACCTCTTCCAGTGTTAGAGGTTTTGAAGTTGGCTGTACCGATGTTCTGGGTTGGCTGCCGCTGAAAAGAGAAGTCAAGCTATCAGCTACTGTGTTCAGGGACTGTGCAGCACTACGAAGTTCGCCGACACAGAGGTCGAGTTCACTCATCTTGCTCATCTGGTGCACCTCCTTCCCTGGTGGATTCTTTCTGCTTTTGAAGTGCGATCAGCTTCTTGGCAAGACGTTTAGACACGACGCTTATTGCCGTGAGGATGCCTACAAGTTCTTCGTCCAGCTCGGCATCACGCATTTCCGCGTTCCTTTCATTTGCTTCTGTTTTCATTTTCTTACCTCCGTTTCCGAGAAGCTTTACCGCCCCTCTACCGTCTACAGACAGAAGAGGGGCGGTTGCGTACCACGAAGAGTGGCTACTCGAAAAACTTCTTCAGGGCTTTGTCATTTCGTAGGATGTCAAGAATACGGCGTACATGAACGGTAATGCTGCGCGATGATATAAAATCGTACTTGGGCGCTAATTCACGCACGGTTTTTTCAAGGATAATTCGGTCTGTTATAAGCTCACGGTCTTTTTGAGTGAGGGAAGCAAGGGCAGTATTGAGGGTGTCTAATACAGCCTTTTGCTCTAAAAATTCTGTGATATCAGTGGGATCGGCAAGTTCGAAAAATGTATCTGATCCATCAGAATCGTTACCCAATGGCTTATCAAGTTCAACAGTACGGCTCGTGCGGGACTTACATGTCTCACATTTTTGGCTACACTTGCTTGTGCCTTTCCATACGCATTGAAATTTCCGCTCTTGATATTTTTGCTCTCGCCATATAGAGCGCATGTTGTCCCGTGCAAGGTCTTCACCCATCTGGTTACGGGGCAGACGGACAACAAGACCGGATTCCTCATCGACATACCAGCGTTGTGGGAATGGGTTATTAGGTTCTTCGATGCGGGCAAGACACTCCGCTCTTGTTACTTTGAATTCCTGTGCTCCATCATCCGATAGGATGTAGTAGGCCATCGGCTCACCGGATTTTGTGCGGTATGGAATCGGGGTGGTTTTGAAAGTGTTGTTTTGGCTTTGATTTGCTTGTTTTTTCATCAGATTTCCTCCTGTGATTTGAATTGCGTGAGCAATCGCAGGGAGGAAATATGGAAGTTTTGATCAGAATCAAACTTGCATCATTGTTATTCGAGTTGTCGTGTGATATAATGATTTAGTGGGGTTTGATGGGAGTTGCTTCGTCCGCCAATTTCGCTATATCCACAACAACAAGAGAAACAAAAAGCCCCTGCGATTTCTCACAGGAGCGACATGACAGCTTGTCCCTGCGAATCTCACAAGAACAATCCAAAAGTGCGTAAAGTTGACCGTCAAAAGTCGATAGAGTTTATAGAGTAGATAGAGTTACCAAGTTTCTATGGAGGCGAAAGGATGTCAATAATTGATTTTCCGCGATTATGCGGAGGTACAGTTTTTATATTGCTGTTAGCCGCAAGAGGACAGCGAACCGCGAAGCGAGATAATGCTAACGGGAAAACCGACGGATTGTCACAGCCGGAACTACTTATCGAACTTGTTAGAATAATTAAGCCATCATTTAATCCGCCTGCAAAAACCTCTACTTTAAAAAAGAATGTTGGAGGATACAGAAAGTGCGAAGATAACGGAGGTACATATTTTGCTACCGTTTTTGAGTCGTCAGACGCTGATGCTTTTAATTTGCGTATAAAAAGCGAATACCATAATGTAGTGTCAGCCATGTCGGAGCTGATACAACGGTTTGTCAGTGATGATAAAGTTGAGTGGCTTTTTAAGGCGTTTCTCGAAGTTATCGAAAAAGACACAAGTATTGATAAAGACTTCATAATCGAAGGAAAACAAATGTCTAAAAGTGAAGTGTTGCATATTGACAATGTGTCGCTGGCATCTTTTGCTCTCGGGGTATGGCATTATGTCGTAATGAATGTGAAGGATAATACCGTGGGACAAGCCACCTTTAACAGTTGGCACACAAAAAAAGGCGACACAAACAGCGAGTGGGTTTTTGATAGTGATATCGGAAATGAAATAAAACGGACAATAACGATTATTCCGTTTTCGGATGAATCCTCCGATACGGCAACGGATGGTTATGATTTCATTGATGAAACCGAAGCTAAAGCAGAGGGTGAGCCTCATGTATTTGAAGAAACCGCAGAGAAATCAACGTCAACAACACAACAAGTGATAGTCAATGGGAATGTTTTCAACGCTAAAAACCAGTTTTTCGGAAATGTTGAAAATGTATTTGACAGTTAGGGGGATGCTATGAATAATACATTATCAAAATTGCATAACCCTAACGAGCAAACTGTTGTGGCGCAGACCGCTTACAACGCTCCGAACGGCAACCAGTTCTTTGGCAGTGTCAGCGCAGTTAATAGTACCGCCATATTTGTAAATGGAGTAAACGGTCAGCAACAAATTCAACTGAGCACAGATTACTGCAATCTATTTATTATTAAGGATGAGGCTTTTGCGGGGCAAACCGGCTCGTTTCTTGTACCGAGAGAGCGGGCGCAGCATTTCATAAAGTTAAGCGATACGGCAAAAGCTGATATATTGACATTCCCTTCTTTGTTTATGGATACAAATAAGGGCTACAGACGATGTGCAAACGCAAGCCAACAGTTTTTTTACGGTCTTGTCACGAACTTTCATGAGCAAGGAAAGTGCTATAAAGTGTTTTTTCAAAAACTATCAGTCCAGCCTTTATTGCAAAGCCAGCTAAATGAAAATGCGGTCAGGCTTGGGATCAACACCAATGACGGCAGGGATGTTTTAGACGAAACAGCATGGTTAATTAAACAGATGGATTTGAGGAGAGCTTTGATGAGTGTGGGCATTTATCTTTAACAGTTATGGATACTAACCATGAACACTATTTCCTAAGCAAGTATGAATGGAGGATTCCAATGAGCAACGAAGTCGACAATACAGTTCCTGAAAAATGGGTAAACCTTGAAGATGTAGCAACGCATTTGAGTGTGAGCCCCGATACAATTCGTGCATGGATACGCAAAGGTACTATTCCTTTCAGCCGTGCCGGAAAGCAGTACAAATTTAAACTTTCCGAGGTCGATGAATGGGTACGCGAAGGAAAGATTTCAGAATAAAATACAAGAATTTAAGGAGTCAAACAATATGGCTAAGAAAGCAGCAACGACCGAGCAATCGCTCGAATCTATAATGTGGAATTGCCGCAACGCCCTACGCGGGACGGTTGGCGGCAATGACAAGAACCGCGATGCCGTTATGGGCTTGGTGTTCTTAAAATTTGCGGGTGATAAGTTCGATAAGCGCCGTAAGGAAATAACCGAACAATACGGCGATGTTCCGGCTTTTTTGGAGAAGAAGTCCTTTTATCTATCCGAAAATGTGTTTTACTTGAACGAGACTTCTCGTTGGAATCACATCGTAACGAACGCAAGCGCAGACGACATTGCTGTTATCATCGACAAAGCGATGAAAGATATAGAGGACGGAAACCCGCCTTTGAAAGGCACTCTGCCGCAAAACTTCTACGCCACTCTCGGCACACGTCCCGAACAAGTAAAAATGCTTATCGACGAGGTCAATAAAATCGATGAGAAGCGTTTTCATGACCGCGATTTAATCGGACGGGTATATGAATATTTCCTGCAGGTCTTTGCCATCGACTCCGGCACGAGCAACGAAAAAGGCGAATACTATACTCCTTCGAGCATCGTTCAACTCATTGCCGAACTCATCGAGCCATATGAAGGTGTTGTGTACGATCCCTGCTGCGGTTCTGCTGGGATGTTTGTTTCTTCCATTAAATTTGTGGAGCGGCATAACGGTAACCGCTCAAAAATATCCATAGTCGGGCAGGAGCGTATTCCCGACACTTGGCGGCTTGCCAAAATGAACCTCGCCATTCGCGGCATTGCCCATAATCTTGGCGAACGCAATGAATCTACCTTTGCCGAGGATTTGCATAAGGACAAAAAAGTTGATTTCATCATGGCGAATCCTCCGTTTAATTTGAAATTGAATGCCCAGGGCGTGACACAGGACAAGCTGAACGGCGATCCGCGCTGGGACGGCTACACGACTCCGCCTGTTTCCAATGCCAACTATGCATGGATTCTACATATGCTCTCGAAACTGGATGTAACAAACGGCATCGCTGGTTTCCTTCTTGCTAACGGAGCATTGAACGCCGATGGCGTGGAGGGTGACATCCGCCGTGAGCTGATCGAGAACGACAAAGTAGAAGCGATTATCGTCCTGCCCCGTGAGATGTTCTATTCCACGGATATTTCAGTTACGCTTTGGATTTTGAACAACAACAAAAAAGCCCGCTCATTGAACGGGCGACAGCTTCGTAACAGGCAAGATGAGGTTCTTTTTGTTGACCTACGCCGTTGGAATGAAAATATATACGAAAAGAAATACATTCAATTTTCCGATGAACAGATTGACGCTATTAAAAATATATACACCGACTGGCAAACAAACGAGAACTTTGAAGCGGTACCGGAACTCTGCTGCTCGGCGACCAAAGCTGAAATCGCAGCGCAAAGATATTCTCTTGCGCCGAGTAAATACATCGAGTTCATTGACCATGACTTGGAAATCGACTACGCTTCCGAAATGGCACGAATTCAAGGCGAGATGCGCGAGGTGTTAAAAGCTGAGAAGGAATCACAAGCGATGCTCGAAGAAGCATTTAGGGGGATCGGATATGGGATTGACTAAACTCGGTTTATACATCGAACCGTCTGAACACCGTAATTCCGAAGGCGTTTATGATCGCACTGCTGTCGTCGGACTTTCTACTGCCAAACAGATTATTGAGACGAAAGCGAACTTAGACGGTGTAAGCATGACTTCATATAAGCTATTGCCGCCTCGTCATTTTGCTTATGTCCCAGACACATCGCGGCGCGGCGAAAAGATGTCACTTGGCTATAATACTACGGAGGAGACTTTTCTCGTGTCCTCTATATCGGTGGTTTTTCGTGTTTCCGATACAGCAAACCTTAACTCCGACTATCTTTATATGTATTTCAATCGCCCGGAATTCGACCGCTATGCTCGGTTCAATTCTTGGGGTTCGGCGCGCGAAGCGTTTTCGTGGGACGATATGTGCGATATTTCTATAGATCTGCCGCCATTGCCGGTGCAAGAAAAAGTTGTCGCTGTCTACAATGCCATGCTTGCCAACCAACGTGCCTATGAAAGCGGTTTGGAGGATTTGAATATGGCGATAGCGGCAAGCATCGAAGAGTTCAAACACACTGCTCCGCGTGTGGCTGTTGGTCGATTGCTTGAAGAAATTGATACCCGCAACCGAGACAATGCGATTTCAAATGTTCAAGGCATCAATATCAACAAAGAATTCATGCCTTCCGTTGCGAACCTCAGTACAACAGATTTGACAAAATACAAAGTAATCAGAAAAAATCAGTTTGCCTACTCCGCTATGCAAACTGGTCGTGATGAGTGCATTCGCATTGCTTTGTTCCACGAGGATGAGCCTGTTATTATTTCACCTGCGTATTCTGTTTTGCAAGTGAAGGCTGAGTCGGAATATGAAGCACTCGCCGAATATATCATGCTTTGGTTTAGTCGTAGCGAAAGCGATCGTTACGGTTGGTTCATCAGCGACAGCAGTATTCGGGCAAGTTTGGAGTTAGCACGGTTTTATGAAATTGAGATTCCATTGCCATCATTGGAAAAACAGCAAGCGGTGGTGAACTTTTATAACGCCCGTCATTTAATAATGAAAAATATAACGACTGTGGGCAATATGTTAAAAGAACTCTGCCCGATACTGATAAAAGGTTCGCTCGAAGAAGCGAGTGCATAGAATTGGAGGGGGAAACCGTGGACTTGAGTTTTATACGGGGTCAGTTTACAGAAGCCCAGCTCGAAGAAGCTATCATCAGCCTGTTTCAAGAACAGGACTACAAGTATGTCCACGGTGAAACCATACACCGTGGCTTTGATGAAATATTGTTGAAGGACGATTTGCAAGCTTACCTTGCTAACCACTATCCAGACCTCACAGCGGCTGAAACGAAAAAAGTCATCAGTCGACTTGAAAACATACAGTCCGCACCGCTATACATCGGTAACCGTGAGACGTTTCTTTTGGTGAACGAGGGATTTGATTTAGTGCGTGATGACCCCAGTAAAATTGCCCTACATATCAACTATATAAATTTTGAAGAGCCAGACAAAAATGTGTTCAAAGTGGTCAACCAGTTTTCGGTGCAAGGTGACCGCTTGCGTCGCCCGGATTTGTTGTTGTTTATAAACGGCATTCCTGTGGCAGTTTTTGAGTTCAAATCCGCTATCAAAGAAAACACGACCATCTACGATGCTTGGGAGCAGATAACAATCCGCTATTGCCGCGACATCCCTAAACTGATGAAATATTGCTTTTTGTCTGTCATAAGTGACGGTGCAAACACGAAAATGGGCAGTGTTTTTACGCCGTATGAATATTACTACGCATGGAATAAAATCAACGAAACGGAAAAGGTCAGCAACGGCATCGCCGCCCTGCTTACGATGATAAATGGTGCGTTTTCTCAAGAACGTGTCGTTGCCATTTTGCGAGATTTCGTCTATTACCCGGATGATGCCACAAAGGTAATCGCTATTGTTGCCCGCTATCCGCAGTTCTTTGCGGCACAAAAGATGTTTAAAAACATAAAAGATCATCTAAAACCAAACGGCGATGGTAAAGGCGGAACATACTTCGGAGCGACCGGTTGCGGTAAAACCTACACAATGCTATTTCTTTCCCGCCTACTTGCCCTGCGTGACAGGGATACCTTTAAGAATCCGACAATGGTCATTATTACCGACCGTGAGGATTTGGATAGACAGACCTCGGAGTTGTTCGTCTCGTCAAAACGGTATCTGCATGAAAATAACGTGCGGAGCATCGAAAGCCGAAGTGACTTGCAAAAAGCATTAGGGGTAGAAATATCCGAGTTTGCAAGGGTTGCGGAGGAGCCTGTTGACTATAGTGTGACAGGAGCGGAAAGCGGCGGCGTGTTCCTGACGACGATTCAAAAATTTTGCGAATCTACAGGATTGCTTTCCAACCGAGAAAACATCATTTGTATTTCTGACGAAGCACACAGAACACAAACCGGCGTAGGCTCGAAATTAAAGAGAACCGATAAAGGCGTTTTTACTACTTTTGGGTTCGCCAAATATCTACGCGACAGTTTCCCCCAAGCCACTTATTGCGGTTTTACGGGAACACCGATTGACGAGACCATAGCCGTGTTCGGTGAAGTCGTGGACAGCTACACAATGAAAGAATCAAGCGACGACGGAATCACCGTCCGTATCGCTTATGAGCCGCGCTTGGCGAGAGTTATTCTCTCCGATGAACAAGCCCGGGAAATACAAAAATACTACGATAAATGCACTGATGAAGGCTCTAACCCCGAACAAGTCGAGGAGAGCAAAAAAGCCATGAGTCAAATGCGTCAAGTTCTCGGTCACCCGGAAAGGATAAAGAAACTGGCGTTAGACATCGTCACCCACTACGAAGCGTTGACAGCACAAAAGCCTAAAATCGTCCAAAAGGCGATGATTGTATGTGCTGACAGAACGCTTGCTTTTCGCTTGTTAAAGGCGGTTATATCACTTCGTCCTGATTGGGATAAGCCGATGAGAACCGAAAATGAAGCGGCGGTCACAAAAGCAGAATTGGAAAAACTCGTGCCTCTTGCCAAAATTAAACTCGTGGCTACCCAAGGCGAAAACGACGAACAAGAGTTGTTTGACCTCTGCGGCACAAAAGACTACAGGCAGATGCTTGACAGACAGTTTAAAAATAATAACTCCAACTTCAAAATTGCAATAGTGGTTGATATGTGGATTACCGGCTTTGACGTTCCGTCTTTAGCGGTTATGTATATAGACAAGCCACTACAAAAACACACTTTGATTCAAACAATATCCCGTGTTAACCGTGTGTTTGACGGCAAAGATATGGGGCTGGTGGTTGACTATATCGGAATCAAGCAAGATATGCTTGAAGCTGTAAAGAAATATGGAAGTCCTCTGGAAAGCCCGATTGATGAGATTAAGATTTCCCTTGCCGTATTCCGTAACCATTTGAAATTACTGGATGAATTACTCCACGATTTTGATACTACAAAGTTCCATACCGGCGAACCATTGGAACGCTTGATGTGTTTAGATGCCGCCGCAGAGTATGTGCAAATCAGCAAGGAAATGGAAAGCCGTTTCATGAGCCTTTCCCGCAAAATGAAAGCGGCATATGAGATTTGTTTTCCGTCCGGTGAACTGACAGACGTTGAAACGGCAAAGGCCCAGTTTTACCTTGCCATCCGTTCTATCATTTATAAACAGACGAAAGGCGATGCGCCGGACGCTGAAGTAATGAACCGCGTGGTCGAAAAGATGGTACAGGAAGCTATCTCCTGCACGGGTATCGAAAACATCGTTAATGCGGGTAAACCCGAAGACTTGTTCAGCGAAGATTTTATGAAGCAGCTTGATGAAATCAATCTGCCTATTTCAAAATTCAATGCCCTTTTGAAATTGCTACGGAAAACAATATCCGGCTACAGCCACGTAAACAAGGTAAAAGCAATTGAATTTGATAAACGGTTGAAGGCCGTTGTGGACAGTTATAACGATAGAGATAAACTCGTTTTCACGAGCGAGGTGGTCGCTGAATTTATCAACGGGCTTTCGGATGAGTTGATAAAAATATTTAAAGACCTCCAAACCGACAGAACTTCATTTGAGGCGTTGGGTATCACCTATGAGGAAAAGGCATTTTATGACATCCTTGTAAAAGTGCGAGATGACAATGGATTTCCATACGCTGATGAAAAGTGTCTTGTCCTTGCCAGAGAAATAAAAATACTGGTTGATGACAAAGCACAGTTTGCCGATTGGTCGACCCGCGATGATATAAAGAACCAGCTCAACATGGATTTGACCGTGTTGCTATATAAAAACGGTTATCCGCCCGAGTGGGATGAGGAAGTATTCGAACGAGTACTTGAACAAGCCGAAAACTTCAAGAAGTGGTCGGATTAAGGAGGCAGGCAGATGAGCAAATATAAATCAGCAATAGAAAAAATAGTCGTTTCTGAGGCTACATTTCAAAATAGCCCAGAACGAGAAATTGAGCCATCGTGGATTAACTTCTTCTACGGCAACAACGGTAGCGGTAAAACGACTATTTCAAGGATGATACGGAATGGGCAAGGCTTGACCTTTGGCAACGCTGCTCAAGCTGATGAATTTGCTACTGTCGTTTTTAATCGAGACTTTATTGACGAGGAACTCAAATTCGATATTATGCCCGGAGTGGTAATGCTCAGTAAAGAAGCTTCTGATAAGCAACAGGAAATTGAGGGAAAGCAAAAAGAACAGGAACAGCTAAAGGGGCAACTCCAAACGGCAAACGACGAGGCGGATGCAATCCAAAAGAAGCGGGACAAATTGAAAGCCAGCCTTGATGCCGCAATTTGGAAAGCTGCAGCAAAGTACAAAAAGGTTTTCGGGGGCAAAGGCGATTTGAGTTCTACGGCTCGGTGTGTTCAAAGAGTATGCAGCACCGCTCCCGTCGAGCGTAATTTTGACGATATAAAAGCCCGTTACGAATCTGCAACCGACCCGAATGCCACACGATATGATGCCGCCCCACTACAATTATTGGATTTGACAAAGCTTGAGAGTGCAGAAACATACTCACTTCTCGGACAAGCGATAATCAGCACAGCCGATAATGCTTATAGCCGATTCTGGCAGAGTTTGCACGCGATGGATTGGGTCAATACTGGGCATATCCATTATTCTGAGAACGCAGAGGGATGCTGTCCATACTGCAAACGGGAACTACCCAGCGATTTTGAAGAACAATTCCTCGCCTGCTTTGACGAAAAATACTCTCAAGATTGCGCCCGTCTTGGCGAATTTGGGCGTAAATATGCCGAGTATATGACAGCTACATTTATAGAGCCTTTAAGACGATACATTGAGTTAATTCCGCAGACAGGATTCGGCGATTGGAAAGCATATGGCGAACAGTTAAAATTGATTGAAAATACAGTACAGATGAACAATCAAAAAATTGCCGCGAAAATTGAAAAGCCCTCGGAAGTAGTCGGACTCAACAGTATAAGAGAATATGTCGAACGAGTAAACGAGCTTCTCGCCGAAACAAATAAGCTGTTTGAAGCCAACAACAAAATCTTCGATGCTAAAGGCAAAACCTGCGAAGATTGTATCAATGAAGCGTGGGAGCTGTTGGCCTTCGAAACGAGCGGAGATAGAGCTGCGTATGACGCTGAGGATAAAAAGTTGACAACCGCCAGCCTTCAAAAAGCAGCCGCTATAAAAAAACTTAATAGTTCGCTCGGTGTCCTCAAAAATGAAATTCGAGAATTGTCAGACAAAATGGGTGGCACGGCGTCCACGGTTGATAAAATCAATGAACTGCTCCAAAAGACAGGGTTCAGAGGATTTCAACTACGCCCCCACGCGAGAGTTCCTGATAAATATGAAGTTGTCCGCGAAGACGGCGAGGTCGCCAAAGGCCTAAGCGAAGGTGAAAAGAACTTTATAGCTTTTCTGTACTTTTATTTTTATGTTCAAGGGGCGTGGCGCAAAGAAGACCTCGTTAAGGGAAAAATTGTAGTGATTGACGATCCTGTTTCGAGCATGGACAGCGGTGTTCTTTTTGTCGTCAGCTCACTCGTCCGAAAACTGGTTGAAGACTGCTTTTTAGACGGCGGCCAATTCAACATTAAGCAGATTTTTGTCTTGACACACAATCCGTATTTCCACAAAGAAATATCCCATAAATATGAAACGAGCAGAGACGACATCGTTAAGAAATCATCGTTTTTCTTTGTCAAGAAATCGGATGATAATGTTTCTACCGTTAGAATCAATGAAATGGAATGCGTCACAAACGAAAGCGGCATAGAAAACGTTTCGCCTGTAAAAAACTCGTATGATGCTTTATGGTGCGAATACAGGGACGCGCGCCTTCCGGCAACGCTTCTCAGTGTAATTCAGAGAATTGTCGAATACTATTTTCTTCAACTTTGTAGTTACAGCATCGAGGATTTGCGAGAGCGGGTAAAAACCCACATCGGCGGGGACGACAAAAGGCAGCGGATAGCTGATGAAATACTTCGCTTCATCTATGACGAAAAATTCGATACCGGCGACGGCATCAATTACGCACCTGACCATGACATACCGGCTTATAAAGATGTGTTCGAGATAATTTTCGAAGCGATGAGCCAAAAATCGCACTATCTCAAAATGTCTGGCGAATGTGAATGAGTTATTTGTAATAATCTGGAACATAATTCAGTCGATATAAAAAGGTTCTGTTAACTAAAGATGAAAAAATGAGATTTGAAATGCGAACCGGCATAGAAAAATGAAAGAATCAAGAGAGGAGGTTATCACATGAACGGCCATATAACAATAAATGCCCGCAGG
>JAYFRL010000033.1:0-6642 GCA_034925905.1 Lachnospiraceae bacterium
GTCCATTGGACTACCTCCATTTGTTTTTAATTTGTGCGGTTGGGGAACCTCACCTATTATATCAAATGGAGGCCTTTTTCTGTTCATCGCTAAAGCTCTTTGGAACTACCGGCATAGCCGGTAGTATTCATTATACAAAAAGGGTGTGCATATTTAAAGGCCTAAATATGCACACTTTATTTTATTTGTCGTAAGGCTTCCCATTCCTAGATAGCTCTGCATTTTTATATCTTTTATCGTTTGTAACCTCTTTTGAAAACCATTCAGGCGGCGAAAACCGCATTGCTTCCTCTATTGATGTAAACTCCACTTCAGCCGTTATAAGACCGGAGAGCCTTTCCCTGTATATATCAAGCTCTATTGTATATTCGTTATAATCTATATAATATCTGCGCTTTATAACCACTCCTGTTTCAGCCTTCTTTAAAAGGCAGCCAAATTCTTCCTCGCTAAGCTCCATTTCAAATTCTTCTCTTGCCATATGCCCTTTGCCCTTAACCGTTAACATAAGCTTGTTGCCTATTTTCCTTATTCTTATAACAGGGCTGTAGGAAATATAATACTGTTCAACTTCTTTAAACTCGCAAGTGTTTAAATTTACACCTATCTTTTCAACAATAAACTTCCTTTCTATTTCCATACTCACACCTCCCTATTCCCTTGGATTGTATCTATTATAATACATTATAGCAGAAAGCTACGTTTTAATAAAGCCACTATATGCGTATTAACTGTTTTTCTAATATATTATATAACCGCTTAGAATCAAAAAAGACCCTTTCAAAGGGTCTTTTTTGATTCTAAAATAAATGTGTTTTGTTTTTTAATTCTTTTTAACGGTGAGCACAACTGCCTCGCCGTTTATATTCCATTCCTTTGAGTATCCGTCCAACGACTCAGAAGTTATAGAATCGGCCAGCACATCCTTGGATATCTCGATATTGAAGGTTTTAAATATTTCGTCTATTTTCTCGCTACCCGAATATGAAACCATTATCCTGTCCAAAACCTCAAAGCCCGCTTCTTTACGCATAGTCTGGATCTTGCTTAAAAGCTCTCTCACAAAGCCTTCGTCTATAAGCTCTTTTGTGAGGCTGGTATCTATAACAACCGTTACGCTGCCATAGGAATGGGTTGCATAGTTTTCGGATTTTGTAGCCTCTATCAAAAGGTCTTCCTCTTTAAGCGAAACAGGGGTTCCATCTATTTCAAAAGCAAGCTCGCCTTTTCCTTTAAGCTTGGACATAAGCGCATTCCCGCTTGCATTCGCGAGATAAGCAGAAATCTTAGGCAAAAGCTTCCCATATTTCGGACCTAAGGTTCTAAGCTGAGGCTTAAAGGAATAGCTTGCAAACCTTTCAACATCATCTGTAAACTCTATATCTTTTATATTAAGCTCATCAGCAATTATATCAACATACATATCCGGCAAAACAACAGGAGCTTTAACAAACATTTTGCTTATAGGCTGACGGTTTTTAATATTCGCGTCGTTCCTTGCCGCGCGTCCCTCAACAACTATGTCAAGGAGCGTATCCATGTTCCTTTCAAGCTCTTTGTCAACCCATTCTTCCTTATATTCAGGATAATCGCACATGTGCACGCTTTCCGGAGCCGAAGGATTTATGCGCTTAACTATGTTTGCATATATTTCTTCCGTGATAAACGGAGTGAACGGAGCCGCAAGCTTAATGAGCGTCTCCAAAACCGTATAAAGGGTCATATATGCGTTTATCTTTTCCTGAGGCATTCCTTTGCCCCAGAAGCGCTCTCTGGACCTTCTTATATACCAGTTGCTTAAAGCATCCACAAAGTCCTGCATAGCCCTTCCCGGCTCTGTAAGCTTATAGGAATCCAAACTTTCGTCCACAAATTTTATAAGTGTTGCAAGCTTTGAAAGTATCCATTTGTCAAGGGTTTGAAGCTTGCCATATTCAAGCTTGTAGTCCATAGGGCTGAAGTTATCTATATTTGCATAAAGCACAAAGAAAGCATAGGTGTTCCAAAGCGTACCCATAAATTTCCTTTGAGCTTCGTTAACCGCTTCTTCATAAAACCTGCTTGGAAGCCAAGGCGCGCTGTTTGTGAAGAAATACCATCTTATAGCGTCTGCTCCCTGGTTGTTCAAAACCTCAAACGGGTCTACGACATTTCCCTTGTGTTTGCTCATCTTCTGTCCGTTTTTATCCTGAACATGGCCTAAAACTATACAGTTCTTAAATGAAGAGCAATCAAATATAAGGGTTGAAACTGCCATAAGCGTATAAAACCAGCCTCTTGTTTGGTCTATTGCCTCGCTTATGAAATCAGCCGGGAAATTTTCTTTGAATATTTTCTCATTTTCAAAAGGATAATGCCACTGTGCAAAAGGCATGCTTCCCGAATCAAACCAGCAGTCTATAACTTCGGAGACTCTTGTCATCCGTTTGCCGCATTTTGGGCATTTTATATGCACATTATCTATAAATGGCTTATGAAGCTCGATATCCTCCGGGCAATCATCAGACATTTCCTTAAGCTCTGCTATGCTTCCAATGGCATGCCTATGCCCGCAAGCACATTCCCAAATCGGAAGCGGAGTCCCCCAATATCTCTCACGGCTTAAGCTCCAATCAATAACATTTTCAAGGAAGTTCCCGAAGCGGCCTTCTTTAATATTATCGGGATACCAGTTTACAGTACGGTTATTTCTTATAAGCTCATCCCTGACAGCTGTCATCTTTATAAACCATGTGTTTCTTGCATAATAGATAAGCGGCGTATCACATCTCCAGCAGAAAGGATAATTATGCTCATAAGGCACAGCCGCATAAAGGGCTCCTGTTTCTTTTAAATATTCTATTATAAGCGGGTCGGCATCTTTAACAAATATGCCCTTCCACGGAACAACATTATCCGTGAAATTACCCTGAGAATTTACATATTGCCTGAAAGGAAGATCATTGTCACGCCCAACCCTGGCGTCATCCTCACCAAAAGCCGGAGCCGTATGAACAACACCTGTACCGTCTGAAAGAGTTACATAATTATCGCAAACAATCTTAAAACCTTTAGGATCGCTTTCTATGAAATCAAACAGAGGATCATAGCGCATCCCTTCCATATCGCTGCCCTTCATCGTTTCTATAACCGTGTAGCCTTTTTTAAGGACGGTATCCAAAAGAGCACTGGCCATATAAATATATTCCCCGTTAAACTCAACCTTTGCATAAGTTTCATTTGCATTCACAACAAGAGCGACATTTGAAGGCAAAGTCCACGGAGTGGTTGTCCATGCCATGATATATTCCTTTTCCTTGCCTGAAACTTTAAATTTAATATAAACCGAAGGCTCTTTAACGTCCTTATAGCCCTGGGCAACCTCATGGCTTGAAAGCGCTGTTCCGCAACGAGGGCAATAAGGCACAACCTTGTATCCCTTATAAAGCAGACCTTTTTCCCATATCTTTTTAAGCGCCCACCATTCAGATTCTATATATTCGTTATGATAGGTTACATACGGATTATCCATATCGGCCCAAAAACCTACCAAATCGCTCATTTTACGCCATTCGTTTTCATATTGCCAAACACTTTCCTTACACTTCTGTATAAAAGGTTCAACTCCGTATTCCTCTATCTGAGGTTTACCGCTTATGCCAAGGCTTCTTTCAACTTCTAATTCAACAGGCAATCCATGGGTATCCCATCCGGCTTTTCTTAAAACCTTAAAGCCTTTCATTGTTTTATATCGCGGAATAATATCTTTAACAGCCCTTGTAAGGATATGCCCTATATGGGGTTTCCCGTTCGCAGTCGGAGGACCGTCGTAGAATGTGAACACAGGACAGCCTTCTCTTTCCTTTATGCTTTTTTCAAAAATATTGCTTTCTTTCCAAAATTCACGGATCGCTTGTTCTCTTTCGACAAAGTTTAGGTTTGTCGATACTTTTTCGTACATTAAAAGCTTCCTCCTCATATTGAGATTCAATAAAAAAAGCCTTTACGCCCGGTCAGGACGAAGAAAGACTCTCGCTGTGCCACCTGAATTGATATACAAAATACCTTCGGCATAAAAACTATACAGCCCTTAACGCGGGAAAACGTCGGCTTCTACTAAAAACATTTTCAAACCCGCCGTTCGGAGGTGATTTTCATTGGCTTTTACTCTTACCGGCTCACACCTTACCCGGTTCTCTTTAAATTTCAAAGCCAGCTACTATCCTCGTCAACACGTTTACATATATGCTATGATTATATAACGGCACACGGTTTTTGTAAAGTGCTTTTATTAAAGCAAAAGCGTTTGCTCACGCTTTTTAGAGAATGATGCATAGTAATAAAAAAACTCAAGCTTTTCAAAAAAATATAGGGCTTATTTTTTTATATATACAAACAGGCAGAGGAAAACCTCTGCCATAATTAGTATTTTATATGTGTGCTTTTGAGCAAACTTTATTTTCCCCTTGGGTCTTCGTCTGTCGATTCCACCTCACCGCTTAAATCTCCCTCTGCATAACCTTCCTCCTGCATTTCTTCAGAAAGCGCTTATTTGCTTGATTCATCGGTATTCAAATCAACTAAAGGTTCTGCCTCTTTAGCTTTTCTTCCTGAGGAATTTTTAAGTTTTCTTATAAATAAACTCTATCCCTTTTGAAATACAGGCAAAAACAAATATTATGCTTAAAAACTGCGCTATCGTTTCAAAAGGAGAGCCTCCTTTTCCTCTATCTGTAATCCCATCCCCTTCTCCATATGTGTTGCCACTACCATCTCGTTTCGCATTTGGGCCTCCATGTTTTTGTTGGTCTGCCTCATCTCTTTCTTCTGCCGGGCTTCCAAAATTCCCGTTTTGGTTTCCCCCACCCTTATCTGTTCCGTCTATATCTTTTGCAATTTCTGTTCTCTCTGACTGGATAAACGGCATTGTTATCCATTCGCTGAATTTCGTTTGACCTATGTTGTAAACGCCAAAAGCAAAAACAGCCGTTGCAAACAAAATCCCAAGTCCTTTTAAAACCCTTTGCGGGGATTTAACATATTTCTTAAACGGAGAAGCTATGAAAGAAGCGTTTAAATACAAATGCACACCCATTAAAACAAGAGTACAGGCAGACGCGAAATAATGAACTGCCTTCCAGCCCTCCGCTGCATGGAAATCAAAAACAACCTTTGAAATCAGTATTCCGCTTATGCCTATAAAAATAAATGAAATAAGCAAAAGAAGATCAACTATAAACCTAAGCCTTACCTTTGCAGGCAATCCTTTCGAAAAAAACCTTCTGGAAACATTACATACCCATTTATGGTTTATTAAAATATGTAACAAAAAAATCCCAAAAAGTATAAGTCCTCCTATCTCGTGAAAACTCATACCCAAGCTTTCTTTATCAAACATAAGTACAAAAACTATTAGCATTAAAACATCAAGCAAAAGCTTAAATAGATTTTTGTTGATAATTTTTGTCTTCATAAAACAACTTCTCCTCCGTACACACCAAATATTTCCTATTTGATTAAAAGTTTAATACGGAAAGCTTAAATAAAGCTTAAATAAAGCTTAAAATTTTTAAAATATTCCTTTATTTTAAAAATTTTATTCTCCAAGCCATGCTAAAACGGCATCCTTTAAAAATTCGGCGCAGCCAGCAACATTTTTATCGTAATACGCTTTAAACCTTTCATCTGAAACATACATATAAACAAGTCCCTCATGAGCCTTGCTGCTGTATTTATCCCAGCTAAATAACAGCCATTCCTTGTGCAGCAGCGCAATTCGCCTACCCTCTTCGCCTTTTGGATTTTCACCGGTTTTAACCGCAGCCTCAAGGCTTTTTAAAATCTCAGATTCAATATCCTTCATCTTTTTATATTCTTCTTCTGTAAAACCCATCATTTTTGCGTTTGAACTGTCTATCACGTCATCTCCGTATTTTTGACGCAGCTCTTTTCCGTATTTTTCTTCGTTTTCTGAAACTATCTGTTTCTTGAATCCTTCAAACTTTTCTTCATCGCTCATTGAAAGCTCTCCTTTCTTACATCCAATTGTTTTTTCAATGTTTGTTATAAGGAGTTCGATACGGCTTTTTTCGTCTTTTAAAGCCAAAAGATGTTTTTCGAGCGCTAAAACATGGTTAAATCCCGATGAATTTATAGCGCCTCCGATTTCGTGAAGCCCCATGCCCAGCTCACGGTAAAACATTATTTGCTGGAGAACATCAATCTTATCGCCTTCATACATCCTATAGCCCGAATCCGAAATATAGCTTGGCTTAAGAAGACCTATCTGGTCATAATATCTTAAAGTTCTTTTACTTATTTTTGCGATTTCTGAAAGCTTTTTAACTGTATAAGCCATATGCATTCCTCCTTATGCTATATTATTGTAAAGGGTTACGTAATGTTAATGTCAACAGTTTTTTTTAAGGTTTTTAAATAAATTTTTATATCTCCTTTTAATATGTAACTTTACCCGCCGCCACTTTAATATTTAATGAACTTTTAAACTCTTTTAATAGGTGACAATAATCATCCCCACGTAAACGTGGGGTTTTTCTTTGAGCCCTAAAAGGGACTATTGCCAACATTGCGCCTTAAGGCGCTTTATGATTCCGCCAACCGCACGTTTATTTACCTGCTACCCTTTAAAAGGGTCAACATATT
>JAYFRL010000018.1:0-112398 GCA_034925905.1 Lachnospiraceae bacterium
TTATGGCAAAATCAAAGCAGACATAGGAAAAATATTAAGAGAGTTGTGTACACAAAAGGATGTCAAAATAATCGAAGCAAATGCATGCCCTGATCATATTCACATGCTGGTATCAATCCCACCCAAAATGAGTGTATCAAGTTTCATGGGATTTCTGAAGGGTAAAAGTAGCCTGATGATATTTGAAAGGCATGCGAATTTAAAATACAGATATGGAAACAGGACATTCTGGTGCAAAGGATATTATGTGAGTACGGTAGGTCGGAATAAAAATGCAATACAAAAATATATTCAAGACCAATTAAAAGAGGACATGATGACTGACCAACTGACACTTAAGGAATATGTTGACCCTTTTAAAGGGTAGCAGGTAAATAAACGTGGGGTTGGCGGAATCATAAAGCGCCTTAAGGCGCAATGTTGGCAATAGTCCCTTTTAGGGCTCAAAGAAAAACCCCACGTTTACGTGGGGATGATTATTATCTTTTACCAAATAAAAAACTATATTTGTTTGCAGATGTCTTTATCAGGACATTTTTCACAGCAGCAAATATTATATTTTTTTATCATCATAACAGGTCTGTATGAATGCTTTGCGGCTCTTAAACCTTCAAGACCCATATCTTCTTCGCGGTTTATATATTTAACATCGGAGCAGTTATGGCTTGCATATTCGCGGTTTATAACCGGATAAAGCCCATCTATGTCGTTTGCGGCTTTTTCTATATGTATCTGGTGCATATCGGGAAGAATTCTTTCGCCAATGGTGAAAGCCTTTATTTTTCCGTCTATTTTTAAAACCCCGCCGGTAAGGTTAAGCGCGTCAAGGTTGGTTAAAGCTCTTTTAACGGAATCAGGTTCGTCATACTGTATAATTGAATCTTCATTGTGGGATTTAAGCCATTCTTTATATAACCCGCAGCAGTCTTTTGCCATTTCGTTTGTAAGAGGCGCATATTCAAAATCAGGGTAAAGCATCATAAATCTGTTTATATGGTTACGCTTTCCGTGGAATTTTTTACCTTTAAGCGTTATTAAATCTTCGCTTAAATATATATAGTCGAAATTGTTTATGGATTCTTTAAATAAAAGGGAAGGATAGACGTCTTTAATCATTGTATAAAAAGGATCGGAAACAGCTCTTAAATATGGTTTAACCCCTATGCTTATAAGATAATCGAAAGCTATATCCAGAATTTTTTTATAGTCGATGCAGGCTTTTCCTGGTATGGGAGCCCACAAAAAAGGAACTTCACCCGGGAAATCAAGTTTAAAGAACAGGGAGTTTTCATATTCGGCAAACTGGATTTGGCTGTTTGACGACCAAATATATATATGTGCAAATGATATTTCCGCGTTTGGGCAGTTAAAAGGTTTCGTATAGCTTTCAATCAACTCCTTTGATTCCAGCGTTATGTCATTAAATTTTAAGTCCATTTTATTGCCTCCGTTTTAATATTCGTCTATAATACGGCACTTAATTTTAGGAAATTCTTCATTTAAAAGCATTCCGGCAGATTTGTTGTTTATAATAACCAGACCTTCGTCACGAAGCTCATAAAGCGATTTATAGCCCGTGAGCCACTGGCATAACCGTCCTATCCCTATTGAAACATCAGGAGGATTTGTGCTGGGTTTGCCTTTAAAGTCAAAAATCCCATTGTTTTTTTCAACTATAGGGTCTTTAACTTCTATTGTATAACAAAGATTTTTGCCTACGGCGCCCAAAAGGGCTGAAACATCTGAGACACCTAAAACGCTGTGCGGTTCGATAATGGATTCAAGGAAGTCATAGTTTATTTCCGAATATGGCGAAAGCTTTATTGAAAGCTCTTTATCGGAAGCTATGTTTACAAGCGCATCTGTAAGCGCCTTTTCCGTAGTTTTGCTTAACGCGATAATTTCTTCGCAGTGTATATTTTCTGGTTTGTCGAAATATATGGCGTAGCCGTCTACAACCCCTTTTTCAAATACGGCTAAGCATTTGCTTTTGTCTGCAAGATAATCTGAGGCTTTGAGTCTGAAATCTGCGCAGGAGCGGCTTATAATCCCGGAGTATGAATATATGCTTTTTTGATAGCAGCTTAAAAGAGGGGTTATGTCCTTTGAAATATCCATTTCTTTAATGTTTTCTGGATATTGTATAGACTTGCTTCCCTTGCCCTTGAGCAGCTTCCAGTCTGCAACAGTATAATGCTCAAGTGAAAAAAAGGTTTTGTGGTTTGCTGGCGTGTGCGGCACAAGGGCAATGCCCATATTTGATATCATATTCATATAAAAAGTGAACATTTTACGCATATAACCTTTGCCGCTGTGGGCAGGATCTGTTGATACTCCCGCAATTATTGCGGCCGGCAAAAAGCTGTCTCTTATTTTCATATGAAAAGGATAGGATTGCATGGCGCAAATTATTTCGTTATTTTTTTCTATGCATGCGGTATATTCAGGTAAAAACCTGTTTTCAAAAAACCAGTCTGTAAAAATTTCGGTATCTTCAAAACATATTTTCCAAAGAGCCTTGATTTTTTCTTTGTCTAAGTAAGTTGCTCTTCTTATTGTTTCCATGTCGACCTCCATATTTTAGCTCTTAATATATAAAAATACAATATTTATGACCATTTATTTTACACAAGAATATCACATTAAAACTCTATAAACAATAATTATCATCTAATAATTTATAATGTTTTGATTTTAACACTTATATACTTTTTAATATTTCATATATATTGTATACTAAAAAGCGAGGTATTATTTTTAAATCATTATGATTTTTTGGTTGACAAGAGAAAGGTTAGGGCTTATAATTGCTTTATTCTGATACAGTAATAAAGTAAACAAAGGAGAGAGCCCATGCGTGATAATAAGCTTCATACGCCTTTTGGCGTAAGAGACATTCTTCCTGATGAATGTGCCATTAAAAAATATGTTCAAAACCAAATAGAAGGCGTTTTTAAGAAATATGGGTATGTTTGCGTGGAAAGCCCTGTTTTTGAATATATAGAGGTTTTTTCCGATGAAAAAATGGGCAGCGTTTCCCAAAACCAAATGTATAAGTTTTTTGACGGAGACGGTTCCATTCTTGCGTTAAGAAGCGATATGACACCTCCCATAGCAAGGATTGCGGCAACGGCTTACTCAAAATATGACAAACCCCTAAGGTTTTATTATATGGGAGAAGCATACAGGGACAATGAGGATTACAAGGGGATGCTTAGAGAATTTTCTCAGGCAGGAGTTGAGCTTATGGGTTCTTCTTCGCTTGACGCTGACGGAGAGGTTCTTTTGCTTGCTGTTGACAGTCTTCTTGCTTCGGGTATAAATGATTTTAAAATAAACATAGGACAGGTTAAATTTTTTAAAGCTATTCTTGAAGAAACCGGGCTTTCTGAAGAAAATTGCGAAACCCTTAAAGACCTTATAGGCAAAGGCAATTATGTAGGCGTTAAATATATGGCTGAAAAATCAAATATGCCGCTTCCGCTTAAAGAATTTTTCTGTAACCTTTATAAATTTGTGGGCGGCGAGGAAATCCTTAAAAAGGCTGAAGGCTTTACAAAAAATAAAAAAGCACTTGAAACTCTTTTGGAAATGAGAAGTCTTTATGAAACCCTGAAGCTTTATAATATAGAAAAATACTTTGTTTTTGATCTTGGTATGGTTAACAAGCTCAATTATTATACCGGCATAATTTTCAGGGGATATACATACGGCACGGGCAATTCCGTTTTAGACGGAGGAAGATATGACAATCTTGTTGAAGAATACGGTGTTAAAAAAGCCGCTATCGGGTTTTGTGTAAAGATAAACGGTCTTGTGGACGTTATAAAAGGCCAAAAGATAAATGTGGGGATAAAATCAACGGATGTTTTGGTGGCTTATGATGAAAACGGGAGGGAAAAGGCTTTTGAGCTTATAAAAACCTTAAGGGACAAGGGAATATATTCGGAGCTTTCCCTTATTGGAACCGATGTTTTGGATAGCATTGAATATGCCGGAGAAAAAGGGATTGGGAAGCTTTTGTACGTTTCAGATGGACATATTGAAGAATATGAAACCGCTTCAGACTCTTTAATTAAGAAAGAGACTTTTGAAAGCTTTGGCTCCGGGGAGGGACTTAAATTATGAGATATTTAACATTTGCGCTTGCAAAGGGTCGCCTTGCAGACAAATCTTTGGAGCTTTTTGAAAAGATAGGAATAACCTGCGATGAAATGAAAGAAAAAAGCAGACGTCTTATTTTTACAAACGAAGAGAAGAAAATAAAATTTTTTCTTGCCAAAGCAAGCGATGTACCGATATACGTAGACTATGGCGCTGCAGACCTTGGAATAGTGGGAGAGGACACTATCCTTGAGGAAGACCGGAAGGTTTACGAGCTTTTGGACTTAGGCTTCGGGAAATGCACAATGACAGTTGCGGGGCGTAAAGAGGCAAAAAGCAAGCTTAACGATTTATATAATTTAAGGGTTGCAACCAAATACCCCAAAATAGCCACAAATTATTTTTACAAGGAAAGGCATAAAACTGTTGAGATAATGAAGCTTTCAGGCTCTGTGGAGCTTGCCCCCGTTGTGGGGCTTTCGGATGTTATAGTGGACATAGTTGAAACAGGCTCTACGCTGCGTGAAAACGGGCTTGAAGTGCTTGAAGAAATCTGCCCCATTTCGGCAAGGGTTATTGCAAACAGGGTAAGCATGAAAATGGAATATGAAAGAATATTGGAAATTATAGACAGTATAAAGAAAGAGCTTGAAAAGAGGTGAAGAAGTGATACCTTTGATAGATTATAATACAAAAGAAGGAATGGCTTTTTTTGAAAAGCTGGCAAAGCGCGCTGAAACTGACTATACAGACATTCAAAAGACGGTTGACATAATCTTAGAGGATATAAAAACAAAAGGTGATCTTGCCCTTTTTGACTATACAAAGCGTTTTGACGGCTGGGATGCTGAAAAAAGCAATATAAAAGTAACCGAAAAGGAAATTGAAGAAGCCATGGCACTTGTTTCGCCAAGGCTTATTTCGGTTATGGAAAAAGCAGCTGAAAGAATAAGGGTATTCCATGAGAAACAGATGAGAAGCGATATTATGACCAGTGAAAACGGTGAAACCTTAGGGTTTTTAATAAGACCTCTTGAAAACGTGGGCGTTTATGTTCCGGGCGGAAAGGCTGCCTATCCTTCGTCTGTGCTTATGAACATTGTGCCTGCGAAGGTTGCAGGAGTTAAAAGAATTGTTATGGTAACTCCGGTAAAATCGGACGGAAAGGTAAACCCAAACGTGCTTGCCGCCGCTAAAATAGCTGGAGCGGATGATATATATAAAATAGGCGGGGCTCAGGCTGTTGCGGCGCTTGCTTTCGGAACGGGGATTATTCCTAAAGTTGATAAAATATGCGGGCCTGGGAATATATTTGTTGCTCTTGCCAAAAAAGCTGTTTATGGCAGCGTAAGCATAGATTCGATTGCCGGGCCAAGCGAGATTCTTATTCTTGCGGATGACAGCGCCAGGGCAGATTTTGTTGCCGCCGATATGCTTTCTCAAGCCGAGCATGACGAGATGGCCAGCGCCGTTTTAATAACGGATAGCCGTGAGCTTGCGGAAGACGTTAAAAAAGAAATATTCGATATGACAAAAAAACTTTGCAGAAAAGAAATTATAGAAAAATCTGTTTCAAATTATGGGGCAATAGTGTTAGTTGACAATATGGCAAATGGAATTAAGCTTGTGAACAAAATGGCTCCGGAGCATCTTGAGATATGCACGAAAGATAACGAAACGGCGCTTAAAAGTATTAAAAATTCAGGAGCTGTATTTTTAGGCAACTATTCCCCCGAGCCTTTAGGAGACTATATGGCTGGGGCAAACCATGTTTTGCCGACAGGCGGAAGCGCAAGGTTTTTTTCTCCGCTTTGTATAGACGATTTTATAAAAAAAATGAGCGTTATCTCGTTTTCTAAATCGGCACTTTCGGGCTTAAAAGACGATATAGAGCTTTTTGCCGATTCCGAAGGCCTTACGGCTCATGCAAACGCAGTTAAAATAAGATTTGTTGAAAATGAATTTTATTAAATTAATGAAAATTTGAGTAATATGTTGTAAAATGTAATTAAAATACTAAAACTTGAAATATTAGTCTAAAGAAGGGGGGATTGCAATGAGAAGAGCTGAAATTGAAAGAAACACACTTGAAACAAAAATAAAAATGACCTTAAATATTGATGGGAACGGTATAGGAGATATTTCAACAGGTATAGGTTTCTTTGATCATATGATTAACAATATTGCCAAGCATGGTTTTTTTGATATTGCTTTAAAGGCCTATGGAGATATAGATGTGGATTGCCACCATACTGTTGAGGATATAGGCATAGTTATGGGCAAATGCATAAAAGAAGCCTTAGGCGACAAAAGCGGAATAAAAAGGTATGGTTTTTTTATACTTCCCATGGAAGAAAGCCTGTGTCTTTGTTCATTGGATATTTCGGGCAGGCCGCATCTTTGTTTTGATGGAAAGTTTACAACAGAGCGTATAGGCGATATGGATACTGAAATGATAGAAGAATTTTTTAGGGCGATTTCTATAAACGCAGGCTTAAATTTGCACATAAGGCTTCTTGAGGGCAAAAATAACCATCATATGGCCGAAGCAATGTTTAAAGCCTTTGCCAAAGCGCTTGATATTGCAACTTCTTATGATGACAGGATAGAAGGCGTTCTCTCAACAAAAGGGATTTTGGAGGATTAATCCATGATTGGTATAATAGACTACGGAGCGGGGAACTTAAGAAGTGTTCAAAAAGCCTTGGAATATCTTGGGTTTGAAGCTGTTATTTCAGACTCGCAGGAAATTTTAAATGCAGCCGATAAAATAATATTACCGGGAGTAGGAGCTTTTTCAGACGCTATGGACACAATAAAAAATAAAAGGCTTGATATTGTAATAAAAAATGCTGTAAAATCAAAAAAACCCTTTTTAGGCATATGTCTTGGGATGCAGATTTTATTTGACAAGGGCTATGAAAACGGTAGCATGGACGGGCTTGGAATATTTCCCGGAGAAATAGTTAAGCTTGATGGGAAGCTCAAAATACCGCATATGGGTTGGAATAAGCTTGATGTAATAAAAAAAGAACCCCTTTTTATAGGAATTCCAGAAGAGGCATATGTATATTTTGTTCATTCATATTATCTTGAAACGAAGGAACCTGGTATTGTAAGTGCAACTTGTTTTTATGGGAAGGATATAAGCATCGCGGTTCAGTCTGAAAACACATTTGGCCTTCAGTTTCATCCTGAGAAAAGCGGAGAAACAGGCCTCAAGATATTAAAAAATTTCGGAGGTTTGAAATAATGAGGATTTTCCCTGCTATTGACATAAAAAATGGACAGTGCGTGCGTTTAACTCAAGGCCGATTTGATGATGTTATCATATATGGTGATGATCCGATAGAGGTTGCCGGCAAGTGGGTTAGAAGCGGGGCAAAGGCTCTGCACATAATAGATCTTGACGGAGCCAGGCTTGGCGAAAGCTATACAAATGACATAATAAAGAAAATAATAAAAAAATATCACATATTTGTGCAAACTGGCGGCGGGATAAGAACTATGCGCGACATAGAGGAAAAAATATCCTTAGGTGTAAACAGGGTCATTTTAGGCACTGTGGCTGTTAAAAAACCAGAGTTGGTGAATGAAGCGGTTAAGGCATATGATGATAAAATTGCCGTGGGTATAGATGCTGTTAACGGCAGGGTTGCAATTGAGGGTTGGGAAGAGCTAAGCCAGGTTTCAGCAGTTGAGCTTTGCAATAAAATGAAGCTTTTCGGTGTTAAAACAGTTATTTATACAGATATTTCAAAGGACGGAATGATGATAGGCCCAAATATAGAGGCCACAAAGGAGCTTATAAACAACTCCGAATTAAATATAATAGCTTCAGGCGGAATAAGCTCTATAATGGATGTTGAAAATGTTGAAAGGATAGGCGCCCATGGGATAATAATAGGGAAAGCCCTTTATCAAGGCGCTTTGAATTTGAGGGATATTGTCCAGAGGTTTGAGAAATAATATGCATCCATGGGAGGTATAAAATGCTTACAAAGCGTATAATACCGTGTCTTGACGTTAATTATGGAAGAGTTGTCAAGGGCGTAAATTTTGTTAATCTGAAAGATGCGGGAGACCCCGTTGAAATAGCTAAAATGTATAACGAATCTTTGGCAGATGAAATAGTTTTTCTTGATATAACAGCTTCATCAGACGCGAGAAATATAATGATTGATGTGGTTAAAAAAACGGCGGAAAAGATATTTATTCCGTTGACTGTCGGGGGCGGGATAAGAACAATAGAAGATTTTAGGGGTATACTTTCAGCAGGAGCCGATAAAATTTCAGTTAACTCCGCAGCAATAAAAAACCCTTTGCTTATAAGTGAAGCTGCAAAAAAATTTGGCAGCCAGTGCGTTGTTGTCGCTATAGATGCAAAGCGCCGTGAAAACGGAGGCTTTGACGTTTATCTTAACGGCGGCAGGGTAAACACTGGCATAGATGCTATTTTGTGGGCAAAAAAAGCCGAGGAATTAGGGGCGGGAGAAATACTTTTAACAAGCATGGATTGTGATGGCGTTAAAGAAGGCTATGATATACCGCTCACCAAAGCAATAAGCGAAAGCGTTAATATACCTGTAATAGCTTCGGGCGGTGCGGGGAAAAAAGAAGATTTTTACGAGGCGCTTACAGAAGGAGGCGCAGATGCTGTGCTTGCAGCAAGCCTTTTTCATTTTAGGGAATTAGAGATAAAAGATTTAAAGCTTTATTTAAAACAAAACGGCATACCCGTAAGGCTTTAGGAGATGAGATTAATGGGGTTTACAGATAAACTTAAATTTGATGAAAAGGGGCTTATTCCCGTTATAGCTCAGGATTATAAAACGGGGGACGTGCTTATGCTGGCATATGCAAATAAGGAAGCTGTGGAAAAAACGCTTGAAACGGGCAGTGTGTATTATTACAGCAGAAGCAGGGGCGAGCTTTGGCATAAAGGTGAAACATCAGGGCATTTTCAATACGTTAAAGAAATATTTTATGATTGTGACGAAGATGCTCTTTTAATTAAAGTAGACCAGATAGGGGTAGCTTGCCATACAGGCAACAGATCTTGTTTTTATAGAAGCGTGGATATCAAGGAGGCTAAATAAAAGTGGAGGACAACAGCAAAATTCTTTACGAGGTTTATAATACTATAATAGATAGGCGAGATAACCCAAAAGAAGGTTCATATACAAATTATTTATTTGAAAAGGGCATCGACAAAATGCTTAAAAAAATAGGCGAGGAATGTGCAGAGGTTATAATCGCAGCTAAAAACCCTGATAAAAATGAAACTATATATGAAGCGGCAGACCTTATGTATCATTTAAGCGTTGTTCTGGCGGAAAAAGGGTTAAACTGGGATGATATTTTTAACGAACTTAAAGGCAGGAGAAAATAAAAAACAAGCCCGAAGTTTTAAGCTTCGGGCTTGTTTTTTAAATTTCACCCCAGTAATTTATACCCGCATTTTCCATAACAGTTGTTTTGTTTAGGATTTGGTCCTTAGAATCATAAACAAATTCATAAACATTATATTGAGCAGTTCTTATGTCTGAGAGTATTATGTGCAAAGCTCCGTTTGAATCTTCAAATACGTTTATTTTCGGACGTCCAAGCTGGATATTTTCTTCTTCCAAGAGAACGTAGCTATTTTCGCCTATGCTTGTGGATATGAAAAATTTGTTGCTGTCATCAAATAAAAAGTTGCCGGAAGAATCTTTTTCGGCAGAGGTAAATATTTTTACGTAGGATTCCTCACCTTCAAGCTGGAAAATAATAGAGCTGTAAAGGTTTGGGCAATTTTGGGATATGGCATCCGAGGGCTTTATCTCTATTGATGTTTGAGTGATTTCGTTTTCATTAGTTTTAGATTCATCATTTTTAGATTCATTTTCTGAATTTTCCGTTAAAGCCTCTTTATTTTCTGTGGTTTCCGGTGTCTTATAACAGGAACACAAAGAAAGGCAGAGCATTGCGGATATTAAAACAGTAAATATTTTTTTCATAATATATCACCTGATTTCGGTTGTTTTTTAGTATAAACCTTTGTACCATATAATTATAGCACTTATTCTAGAATTTTAAAAGGACAGTAGATTTATATACTCTGTTTTTATTTTTTTGAAATTATTGTTTCAGAATAAAAATCAGTGAAACCATCAAAGCCACAAGGCTTGCAACTCTGGAGAATACAGATATAATGGGAAATTTATCCTCGATTTTTAATATTTTGTTACCTGCGCTTAAAGCGCAAATGGAAAAGAGAAGTGTGATAGATACAAATGTAAAAACCGTAATTAAAATAAAAAGATTTATTATGATTGGGAAACTACTCCACAGCAACCAAGGGTTTCGATACACTTCACCAGGGTATTTTAACCTAACTAAAATATATTACCGTCTATGTCAAGAGCTGGGACGCCACTTTATAATGCATGTGCTGAGAACTTTTTCAGCACACTAAAAACCGAGTGTATCTATAGGCAAAAAATCAGCACCATAGCAGAGTCCAAAAAGTTAATCAATAATTATATCTATTTTTATAACAATGAGCGTATTCAGTTAAAAACAAAACTGACACCATATGAAAAACGGTGCCAGTTTGCGTAATCCTAAGATATTCTAGGATAGTCATTTTTATTTCTGTCTTTTGCTTTGGGTTCGACTTAGTTTTAGATGACCTTTTCTATAAAAGGTTTGCCCTTGAAGGCTTTTCTTGATATGTGTTGTCCGCTAAATTTAATGCCTTATGTGGTTTTGTTTCTATATAGCAAATTTCCCGTTTTGTATTTGTTCAACGTGTCCGGGAAGTAAATTCAAAGCATCTGACAGACTAAAAAAGTTTGCTGCAAGCATTACTTGGGAATTTGATAACCCTTTTTGGTAATAAGGGTAACAAGTGCATCAACAACATCCGGATGATATAAAACCCCCTTGTTTATTATAAGTTCCTGGGTAGCTACATCGATTTCTAAAGCGGGTCGATATGGACGGTGAGAAGTCATTGATTCAAAGACATCGGCCACAGCCAATATATGTGCCTCTGGAAGTATCTCATCGTTTTTGAGTCCGTATGGATAACCGCTGCCATTGAAACGCTCGTGGTGTTGAAGTATAATTTGGGCAATTGGCAAAAGAAGCGGAACATCCTTCAATATTGCATATCCGGCTTCTGAATGTGTCTTTATCAGAGCAAATTCAAAAGGAGTTAATTTTGCAGACTTTGACAGGAGCTCGCTGGGTATTCCGATTTTCCCTATATCATGGACAATTCCGGAGCGAAAAACATTTTTACAGAATCCTTCGTCCCACCCTAAAGTTTCTGCCAGTGTTAGCGCCAGCATGGCCACCCGTCTTTGATGGCCCGCTGTATACAGGTCTTTCTGCTCTACCATTTTAGCAACAGCCAGCATAGTGCTGTCTATGGCCTTTTCAAGTTGGTTGGCTTTGCCGGCTATTATGTTTTGATAATGGATATTATCCATAGCAATTGCCGCTGTATCTGCAAGAGCCTGCAGTATTTTTATCTGTTCCGGCGTCGCGCTGTGCTTTTTCCCCCAATAACATCCGATTGCGCCAATTGGAGCATTTGTTTTAATCGGAACCGCCGCAAGGCTTTTTACAAAAGTTTTTCTGTATATATTGATTGGGATACGCGAATCAGCATAAATATCTTCAATGATGACCGGGGTTTGGTTATGCATTACCCATCCGCTTATACATATATTCATGGGGAAGCGAGTTCCCTTCCATAACGGGGAAATTGCGTCTTCCTCCGCACAAAAGCAAAAATTGCCGTCACGCAAAACAAAGGTTGCACCATCAGACCCAGTTAGGTTACGTACCGAATGGCGTACAATATTCATAACCGTATCTAAATCGCGAGCCGCAGACAATTCTTGTACAACTTTCAATAATTTCTCAATGGTTTGAATATACACAGAAGTCTTGAGTGTCTCCTCCTGGTTTTTTGTGGCAGCCATAATTTTCTCCTCTCATCTTAAACAAAGCTCCTATAAAAGCAAGCAAATAAATAAAGTATGAGCTGTTAAGAATAGTAATAAATTTTTATGCTGGAATAAGGGTTATTGTAGCAAGACTTATGGATAATATTTTTTGAAAGAATTGTGTTTGGAATATTTCGCACGGGTTGCATACGTGAGGTTTATACTTTGAATGGAAAGGTGCATATTCTGCTATTATTTATTATACACAAAATTGCCAAAATTTTCAAGAAAAACTGTTTTTATGGCATAATTTAGGTATTTTTTGCTAGAAGTTGTGTTCAAGATTTTAAATTATTAAAATTCATAAAGAATGTTTAAACTGGCTCCAAAAGCTAAAAAGCGCTAAATCGAGCACAAATACAGATTTTTAAGTACATAAAAAAACGGTATAAACCTGAACATTAAAGAAAAAATGTTCAAGACTTATACCATCAATTAGTGCGGATAACAGGAGTTGAACCTGCACGAAGTTGCCTTCACTAGAACCTGAATCTAGCGCGTCTGCCAATTCCGCCATACCCGCATGTTTTTTTAGTTGCAATAGTGACAAAAATAATGATATTATATTTAAATTGATATGTCAATGAATTTTAGGTTTAATAATTTTGTCTGGAGGAAGATGTTTTGACAGAAAGCATTGCTATATGGTTTACAGAAAAGCTGGGAGGAGTTTTTTCCTGTGAGATAATAGTTTTTATAGTTTCACTCATGCCGATTTTAGAGCTTAGGGGCGGAATATTGGCTGCATATGCCATGGGTATGGATTTTTTACCTGCGTTCATTGTTTCTTTTGTAGGGAATATGCTGCCCATACCCTTTATATTGCTTTTTATACAAAAAATATTTGGATTTCTTAAAAAAACAAGATTTAAAAATGCGGCTTATTACTTTGAAAAAAAGGCAATGGCAAAAAGCGATATTATAAATAAATATGCCTATCTAGGCGTTTTGATATTTGTTGCCATTCCACTTCCTGGTACGGGAGCCTGGACGGGCGCTTTAATTGCAAGCATGCTTAAACTTGATACCAAAAAAGCGCTTTTAACTATTAGCATAGGTGTTTTTATAGCCGGGATAATAGTTTCGCTTATTTCGTATGGCTTGCTTAATGCCATAGGCATCGGATAATGGAGGGAAAATGACTGAAAGGATAGCAACACCTGCAATAACGAGGAAAATAATTGAAGAGAACGGCTTTTATTTCAAAAAAAGCTTTGGGCAAAATTTTTTGATAGATGAAAATATTGCCCTAAAAATTGCAAAGGCTGCGGAACTTAAAGATAGCGATACGGTTGTTGAAATAGGCCCCGGCATAGGCAGTTTGACACAGGTTTTAGCCGAAAATTCAGGTAAAGTTATAGCTGTTGAGATAGATAAAAAGCTTATGCCTATACTTGAAAGGAACCTTTCAGGCTATGATAATATTGAGATAATAAATGAGGATATATTAAAAACAGATATAAATAAGCTTATTGACGAAAGAGGTATTTCTTCGGTAAAGGTTGTGGCAAATCTTCCTTATTGCATAACAACCCCGGTTATAATGTCACTGCTTGAGAAAAAGTCAAGAATAAGCACGATAACGGTTATGGTCCAAAAAGAGGTTGCCGAAAGAATAAATGCTAAACCCGGCAGCAGGGATTATGGAGCTCTTTCGGTTGCCGTAAGCTATTTTGCAAAATCCCGCATTGAATTTATAATAGGCCCCAATTGTTTTATGCCAAAACCCAAGGTTGATTCTGCAGTTATAAGCTTTGAAATTTCTGGTGAGCCTCAAATTTTGGTTAAAGATCAAGAGCTTTTTTTCAAAGTAGTAAAATGTGCTTTTGGGCAAAGAAGAAAAACCCTTATAAATAGTCTTTTTAATCAGGGAGGACTGGGAATTTCAAAAGAAGACTTTGCTAAAACGCTAAAATCCTTAGATTTTGATGAAAAAGTTAGAGGAGAAAGCCTGTCACCTAAAGATTTTGGAGTGCTTTCGGATATGATATTTGAGAGATTGAAAAATGTAAAATAGAGAGTTTAAACGAAACTGCCCTGCTGTAAGGTTGAAAAGATATGATAGGAGAAAGTTTTTTGTTTAAATCTGTGTTTCAGATGATTGGGTTATAAAAATAATTGCAACAAAACAAAGCCACGGTATGCACGATACCCTATCATGCATACCGTGGCTTTTAAATTTTAAAAAGAAGCTTATTATTTTGAGTTTTGGGCATGATTTTTTATTGCATCAAAGCTTTCCTGGCTGATTACATGCTCAATTCTGCAAGCATCCTCAACAGCTATGCTTTTATCTACTCCAAGGCGAATCAACCATTCGGATATAAGCATATGACGTTCCAGCATTGTCTCGGCTATTTTTTTGCCTTTATCGGTCAATGAAATATAACCTTCAATATTCATTTCTATATATCCGTTCTCGCGGAGTTTTTTCATTGCTACGCTTATGCTCGATTTTTTAAAGTTAAGCTCAGCAGCGATATCGATGGATCTAACCTGAGGATTTTTTTGGCTCAGAATAAGAATGGTTTCAAGATACATTTCAGCAGATTCTTGCATTTTCAAGGTTTCCATCTCCTTTATTCAGAGTATACTTTTACAAAAATAGAATAACACATTATTTTTATGAAATCAAACAGAAGAATATAAAATCATATTGACAACAGTTTTAGTTTGTGCTAGCCTAAGTTTAGTTAGACGATGCTAACTAAACTAATAATAAATTGCTTAGACTTATAAAAAATTGTACGGGTTTGCGTAATTATTTAAAATCCTCAATATGCTTTAGACTTCCCTAAAGTGCAGTGAATTTATTTTTACTAATAAGCATAAACAGAAATTAAACGCGCATTTTTAATCCAATTCATACAGGAGGATAAAAAATGGAATTGACTCCATCCCAGATTCGGTATTTGCTGGCTGTTTATATGTTGAATAAAAATGGCGTTGTCCGTTCTGTAGATATTGCAAAAAAACTTCATGTAACCCGTCCGAGCGCCCATAGGATGATAACTCAAATGTCGGGGATGGGGCTTCTTGAAAAAGAAAGATATTCCTCCGTCAAGATTACAGAAAGCGGGAGCCATCTTGCAAAGCAGTATCAGGCATGTTTTTCATGTATTTGCGGATTACTTAATAAAAGATTAAATATCCCTTGTCTTTCTTCAGAAGAAGGGGTTCTAGTCATTCTAAGCAAGTTAGACTTATCTAAGCTTGAGCTGACATCTATGCAAATACAATCGGGAGAGGTATGCATATAAAAAACACCAAGCAATATTTGTTTTATGGTGTTTGCGGATTTAGGAACCCATACAAAATAATTTTTAAGTTATTTTGCTTTTATGAAAATAAATTAAGTATAAAAGATTACTAAACAGGATTTTTATTAGTTAAACAAAGATAAAGATGTCGTATGAAAATCGTTAATGTATTATAATATAAACCGGGGTGGATTTTTATGGCTAAAGCTTTGTTATGGGCCGGAGCAGGAACAGGATTTACTTTTTTGATGACTATTCTTGGGGCTGCCATGGTTTTTGTTTTCCGTAAGAAAATGAGCGGGAAAATTCATAAGGTTTTTTTAGGCTTTGCCGCCGGAGTTATGATAGCGGCTTCAGTTTGGAGCCTTTTAATTCCGGCAATAGAAGAAGCTCAGGCAAATGGGCAAACGGGCTGGATACAGGCAGCTGGCGGATTTATTTTGGGTATTGCTTTTTTATATGGACTGGATAGAATTATTCCTCATCTACATCCAGAGACCAATGAAACTGAAGGAATTTCTTCCTCCATGAAAAGGACATCGCTTCTTGTGATGGCGGTAACCCTACATAATATCCCAGAGGGTATGGCCGTTGGTTTATCCTTTGCTCTTGCCGCTCAGCACGGAGGTGAAATTGCGGTTTTTAGCTCTGCGATGGCACTAGCCATTGGCATAGGGATACAAAACTTTCCTGAAGGAGCTGCGATATCCCTTCCTTTAAGGCAGGAAGGAATGAGCCTTAAAAGGTCATTTTTTCTTGGAAGCATGTCCGGGCTTGTTGAGCCTGTGTTTGGGATGTTAACCGTAATGATGGCAGGCTTCATATCGCCTTATATGCCGTGGCTTTTGTCTTTTGCCGCAGGGGCCATGATGTATGTTGTTGTAGAGGAATTAATCCCTGAGGCGCATCTTGGAGAACATTCTAATGCCGGAACATTAGGAGTTATGGGTGGTTTTCTTATTATGATGATTCTTGATGTTGCTTTAGGCTAGAGGGAAAACCAAGGAGGTGAGGTATGCATCTTTTATCAAAGGAACGGGGATTATATGGCCCGGAGGTTAAACTTATTGCACAGACGGACGATGGTGCAACCGCTGTATATAAAATTGAAACGGACGGCGGAGAAGGCATTATGACAGGGTTCGAGGTTTTCCCGGGGATTGAAATTATATATAATGATTTTCATACTTGCGACTGCTTTATAGGAAAACCTCCGGCTTCAGACATAATGGAAATAAACCATTGCAAACAGGGACGCTTTGAATGTGATTTTCACAACGGCTTATGTGCATATCTTGAGGAAGGAGATCTTTCCGTAAATATGCTTGGCAACCGCACAAAAAACGCTTATTTCCCGCTTGAGCATTATAAAGGGGTTTCTGTGATTATCGACATTGCCAAAGCAAACAGGTCTATATCGTCTGTTTTAAGTGATATTTCTATAGATCTTTATGCGCTGAGGGATAAGCTTTGCCCAAACAACCAGTGTTTTATAATGCGGGCAACTGTTTCGATAGAACATATTTTTTCTGAGCTTTATACAGTACCTGACGAGGTAAAATCCGGATATTTTAAGCTTAAGGTTTTAGAGCTTCTGCTTTTTTTAAGTGTTGTGGATTCTTCAGAATGCTTGAAAGAGAGAACATATTTTAATAAAAGAAATGTGCAAACTATAAAGGTTATAAAAAATTATATGGTAGAACATTTAGAACTGCATTTTACTCTGGAGGAGCTTTCTTCCCGCTTCGGTATTCCGCTTACTACCATGAAGCTTTGCTTTAAAGGGCTTTATGGGACGTCAATATATGCTTATATGCGTTCTTACAGGATGCAGGTTGCAGCTTCGTTGCTTTGCAAAAGCAATGAAAGTATTTCATGCATTGCAGGCAAGCTCGGATATATAAACGCAAGCAAATTTTCTTATGCGTTTAAAGATATTATGGAATTTTCTCCATTGGAATACAGAAAAAGGAATCATCCGATTAAATAGATATTGGGCTATTGGGATAGGAGATTATTTTTGGCTGGCGTGTAATATTTAGTGGAATATAATTTCAAATAAGCGTGTGAGTCTTAGTTTAAACACTTTGGTTAGTTTAAACTAACCAAAGGATGAGAGGTTATTGGTATTCAAAAGTTAAATTTAAGTCTACTTGGAGTAAAAAGTGACCATATGGAGTAGAAATAAAAAATTTAATCACCTATAATGGAATACGGTTAGTTAAAACTAACCAGCTTTGAATTTGAAAGGGGATTTTTTAATGGAGCAAAAAGCAAATAAAAAAACAGGGCTTGCCCGCCTTTTTGAAATTGCGGGAGAAAAGCAGGGCTTGTTGATTATATCCGGATTATTTTCAACAATAAGCGCAGCTTTTATGCTGGTGCCTTTTTTATCGGTATATCAGGTTCTTGGAGAGTTACTTAAAAATTCCGGGAATATATCGGCTGTTGACAAGGCGTTTATGGTTCATTGGGGCTGGATTGCTCTTTTTGGGCTTATTACAGGGCTTATTTTTCTTTATGTGTCAATTATTTTTTCACATGTGGCGGCATTTAGGATTTTATATGGTCTTAAGATGGGGCTTTCCCGCCATATAGGGAAGCTTTCTCTTGGATTTTTGAATAATACCACAACCGGCGCAATCAAAAAAAATCTTGAGCAGGATGTAGACAAAATAGAGCTTTTTATTGCACATACAATACCCGACCTTGTAAATGTGGCAGCAACAGTAATTATGATGTTTGCTATTTTTTTCACCCTAGATGGCTGGATGTCGTTTACAGTTCTTGCGGCTTTTATTATAAGCGTTGGCTTGCAGGCCTCAATGATGTTCGGAAAAAGTGCGCAAAAATCTACGAAAGCGTATTTTGATGCCTTGGAAAGGATACATGCCTCTGCCATTCAATATGTAAGAGGCATCCCTGTTGTAAAAGTATTTGGCCAAACAGTACATTCTTTCCGCAGATTTAATGAAGACCTTTATGCCTATAGGGATCTTGCTTTGAGCTTTTGTGATGTTTTTGAAAACGGAATGGCATTTTTTACGGTTATGCTAAACTCATTTTTAACATTCATACTTCCGGTTGGGCTTTTGATTCTTAGCCGGGATCCGCAAAATATGGCGTTTGCTCTTGTATATTTGTTTTTTATAATAATGGTTCCCGGAGTATCTTCGCCTCTTTATAAGCTTACGATGCTGGCTTCGGGCACGAGGGAAATATTTGAAGGCGTCAGCCGTATAGACAGGATTTATGGCGAAGAACCTGTGAAAGAGCCTAAAATAGGGAAAATCCCTAAAAGCTATGATGTTACCTTTAAAAACGTAAGCTTTGCATATGAAAACAAAGAAGAAGCAACACGTGTTGAAGCACTGTCAAATATCAGCTTTACGGCACGTGAGGGAGAGATAACGGCGCTTGTGGGTCCTTCGGGCGGAGGGAAATCAACGGTTGCAAATCTTATTCCGCGTTTCTGGGATGTAACGGAGGGTGAAATTGAAATAGGCGGCGTCAACATAAAAGATATAAAAACGGAAGAACTAATGGATACGGTTTCTTTTGTGTTTCAGGACACATTTTTATTTTATGACACTCTTTTCGAGAATATAAAAGTAGGCAACCCAAACGCTGCGGACGAAGAAGTATATGCCGCGGCCAGGGCAGCCCAATGCCATGCGTTTATTAAGGATCTTCCCCATGAATATAACACGCTTATAGGCGAAGGAGGAGTTTTCCTTTCGGGAGGGGAGGAGCAAAGAGTCTCCGTTGCAAGGGCAATACTTAAAAACGCGCCCATTCTTGTGCTGGACGAAGCCACAGCTTTTGCAGATCCTGAAAATGAATATAAAATGCAATTGGCTCTTAAAGAGCTTATAAAAAACAAAACCGTTATAATGATAGCGCACCGGCTTTCGTCAATTAAAAATACTAATCAAATAATAGTGCTTGAAAACGGAAGCATAAAGCAAACGGGAACGCATAATGAATTAACGGGTAAAGATGGACTTTATAAACGTATGTGGGAAGCCTATACCAGTGCTTACCAATGGAAACTTAGCACAAGAGGAGGCGAAAAAGCATGAAAATGTTAGATAATATAACGGTTGGTCAGCCAAAAAAATTGCTTAAGCCGATCTTATTTACGGTACTTTCTAATCTTGTCAATGTTGTCCCGTTTGTAATTTCAATTCAGATTATTGGCATGGTTTTCGATTCATTTGCAAGTCCCGATAAAGGTTTGGATATGAAAAAAATCTGGATGATGATAGGCTTCATCTTCGTTTATATGATAGTTATGTTTTTAGCTGAAAAACCTGCATACAGAAGCAGCTACCGCGATGCCTATAATATTTCTGCAAAGGGTCGTGCAAGCCTTGCGGAGCATCTTAGGAAATTGCCGTTGGGATATATAACAAGCAGGGATCCGGGGGATCTTGCAAACATGATAATGGGAGATTTTACGCTTGTTGAAACGGCCATATCGCATATTGTTCCTCAGCTTTTCGGAGCTCTCGTTATGCCTTTTCTGGCGTTTATTTCGCTTATTTTTGTTGATTGGCGCATGTCTTTATCCATGTTTATAGCTCTTCCTGTTTCAATAATTATTTTGTGGCTGAATGATAAAACAAATAAGCGCATGGCAGACAGGCAGATGAAAGCAAAGCTTGACGCAGGCAACCGCCTACAGGAATATCTTCTTGGAATACGCGTTATGAAAGCTTATAGCATGGTCGGAGAAAAATTTGAAAGGCTTGAGGCTTCTTTCCGCAGGCAAATGAAAGAGAGCATAAGATATGAGGCTCTCACGGGACCGGTTTTGCTGTTTACAATAACGCTTATACGTTCAGGGTTAACATTGATGGTGCTTACGGGCACATATCTTCTTATAGGAGGGAAACTTGATCTTATAACCTTTGTTATGTTCCTTGTTATTGGTTCGCGTGTTTATGATCCGCTTACCTCTGCCCTCATGAAATTTGCGGAGCTTAGATATGATGAACGCGCAGGCGAGCGTATATTGCATCTTATGAACGAAGCTGAAATGGGCGGAACAAAATCGCCTAACGGAAACACAGATATTATATTTGAAAATGTATCCTTTGGATATGGAGAAAAAGAAGTGCTGCATAATATATCCCTTACGATGAAGCAGGGAACACTTACGGCCCTTGTGGGCCCGTCCGGCAGTGGGAAAAGCACAATTATGAAGCTTTGCGCGCGGTTTTATGACCCAAGCAAGGGAAGGGTCAGCTTCGGGGGCATCGATGAATCCAGCATGGACCCCGAAAAGCTGATGGAAAAGATATCTATGGTATTTCAGGATGTATATTTGTTTCAGGATACTGTTGGAAACAATATACGCTTCGGAAAAGAAAACGCAACGGATAAAGAAATGATTGAGGCTGCAAAAAAGGCATGCTGCTATGATTTTATAATGGAACTGCCCAAAGGCTTTGATACTATGGTGGGTGAAGGCGGTTGCACTCTTTCAGGCGGGGAGAAGCAAAGGATATCAATTGCAAGGGCTATGCTTAAAAACGCTCCTGTTGTTCTCTTGGATGAGGCAACAGCCTCTTTAGACCCTGAGAACGAAGTTGAAGTGCAAAAGGCAATAGGAGAATTGATTTCAGGAAGAACCGTTATAGTTATTGCACATAGGCTTAAAACGGTTAGAGCTGCAGATAATATAATCGTTATGGAAGGCGGAAAAATTAAGGAAGAGGGCACGCATGAAAGTTTAACCCAGAAAAACGGTCTTTATAATAAGCTTTGGAGAATTCAAAACGATTCTGTTGGTTGGACATTATAAAGCCTGCAGTTAGATTATAAAAAAACGGCATTCCCGTTTAATCTCGGGGGATGCCATTTTTTGTGGAGTACATGAATTTAAGCTTTGCTTAATTGCATTAAAATCAAACAGGCATTAGAATATTTTATCTTTGGCGCGTCGCTTGTTTCCTGTTGACTAGAAAAATCAAAGCTGTTCCGCTGATAATAAAAATAACGCTTCCGCCTAACAATTCAAGGTTGTTTTTCATGCTGTTGAGATATGGAAAGGCGGGCAAATATTTTATGTTTGCGGTTGAAGTCCCATCTGCTTTAAGATATACGGAATTTCCTATTTTTTTTGCGAGCCCATTTATATTTTTCCCTCCGGGTAGGCTAAAGGTATAGCTTATATTATAAGTATACCGCCCGGGTTTTCCGTCCGAGCGTTCTCCGCCTTCACGTCTTATGTTAGTTATTACGGCTGAGGTTTTTTCCCCGGCTATTGCAAGTGATATTTCCCCGGCTCCCCACAATATCAGGGAGATACCTAAAAGAGAAATTAATATACGAGCGATTATACCGTGTTTCATTTTTATGCCTCCTATGATTGCAGGTCTTTTAATACTGAGTATCAATCCTCTGCTCTTTCAAAAACGGCTTTTTTTTGTCTTCAAGCAGAAAAGTGATTTTATCTTTTTCGGTTGTGCAGCTTACCATTGAAAAAACAACGCTTCCGTCGTTAAGGTAAAAGGCTTCAGCCCTTTCATACGAGATTTCTTCATTCCCCAGTATAAAAACATAGCCGTATGTTTGGTTATTTGCTCTCCCGTTTAGAATGTAGACAAAATCATCTGAAAGGCTTACAGAAACTTTTTTCCCTTCGCTAAAGATTAAGCTGCCTGAAGTGCCGGAAAAAAGACCTGTTAATTCTTTTTCCGCAGTTTTATTCGGTTTTATGTCTGAGGTAGCGTATTGGGCAAAAATTGCAAAAAACAGTATAATAAACACCGGGATTAAAATTTTTTTGATAATACCATACCTTTCAGAACTTTGTTTTTATCTTTATAAAATTTTCAGCCAAAGAATAGTTTTCTTTTGTACAAAACAAACCGATATTTTCGGTAAGCTTACCTCTAAGCAGAATAGTGTGGTTTTGTGGTTTATATTTTATCTTTGTTATATGAGCCCATCTGATGAAAACTTCCTGGTTAGACTGAGCAAGCATTCCTGCGCCCGCAACCGAAGGTTTACCGGAAGCAAGGCCTAAAACTACAGTTATGACGTTTAATATCCCGTTTTTTTTGGCTTGTTTTTCTTGTGTGCGGTATAAAATGCCTTTTTTATCCAGCACAAATTCCGCGTCATATTTTCCTCTGTATATAACCATTATAAAAACCCATGTGAGAAAGAGCAGCGCAACTATCAGGCCAATTGCATACAGGGCATATACACTTTTTCCTGACGTAATTGCTATAATAAGTATTACAAGGCCAAAAGGTATTCCGATTGCTATTCCAATTTGCTTTAAAATAACTGTGTTTTTAAATATAGGAACACTTATCTTCCAGCTTAAGGTTTCATGAAAGTCATTCATATTAAACCCCGTTTCTTTATTAATAATAGCGGCTACCCATAATACCCTGCAAAGTTCCCATTATAACTCCGCCGGCCAAAACCCACAATATTAAACCAATAGCTCCTAAAATCAGGGCAGCCCTTGCAAAATTCCTTTTGTTTGGATTCGCGTTTTTCCCAAAGCTCCAAACAAAAAGAAGTATGATGTTTACAACAGGTATATACATCAATATAAACATCAGCATATAATTTCCAACGCTTAAAACAGAGTTTATTGCATTGGCCGGAGCAGAATATGGATTATACTGTGTGCTTGCGTAGGGATTGTCATCCGGTCTTGTATAATATTCAGAAGAATTTTGTGTGGAATTCGGTGAAGCCGGAGCTGTTTTTTCATAAGCAGGTTTAGTTTCTTCAATTTTTGCGCCGCAGTTGTCGCAGAATCTTGCTTCGTCCGGGAGCTTGTTGCCACAATGTTCACAAAACATAATAAATCCTCCTTATATTATTATTCTACTTTTGTGCCGCATTGGGTACAAAATTTGGAATCTTCCTTAAGCGGAGCGTGGCAGGAAGGGCATACACGCTCCGCTGCAGCCGTGGTCTCTAAAGCTATCTCTGGAGAGGTTTCCGTATTTGTAACAGAACTTTGAGGTTTAGCTTCATATTGCGGATTAAGAGGAGGGTTTTGAACCGGAGGTGCGGCTGCGTACTGACCGGAAGTTTTCGCTTTTGTGGGTTTTTCAAAAACAGATGTCAAGTCTCCCACGGCAAATTTTGAAATAAAGGGAAGGTTTGCTTCTTGACCGCGAAGTAACCTAAGAATGGCAATTATTGAAAGCGCAACAAGTGCAATATATAGCAGGCTGCTTACAACTGAATTTATGGTAAGCAAACCGTTTTGAACCTTATAAACCTCAATCCATCCGAAAAATCGAGCCAATCCTCTAAATATCCATCCCAAGACAAGGTTTGTTATGTAATATGCAATTGTAAGAAAAAGAGCCTGAAAAACCTGCCTGTTTAACCATTCCTCTTTTTCCGCAAGGAGAGCAAAACCTGCTATAAGCAATACTGATTGAGGCTGCTGAAATACGCAGAAGGCAAAAGCTATAGCCGCGATTGAAGCAAGGCTTAATCCAAATTTTCCTTTTGTCATAATAAAATCATCCTTTCTGTTATAAGTTTAAGATAAATGTTCCTGTTTTATTAAGGGATATCCTTTATTTCCTGTTTCTAAGAGAGCGAAACAATATAAATGCGCCAAGTAGAATTATTGAAAGAGAAATAAGAGTTCCGTAGCCTCTGTCTTCGGTGTTTATGTGTGGCCAAAAAGACAAATAAAGCACAGGAACAGAGCTCTTCATTTGGCTTCCTCCCTCGAATACACGGGTTACAGAACCGGTGTAGCGGTTGCCGTTTGCCACGAATTCGTAAGAAAGCTTATATCTGGCTGGATTTCTGGTTGAACTGTCGTTTGCCAGGAAGGCAACCTGTTCAATCCCTATAACTTTTGCATTTGAGGTTTTACCCATAATGGCAAGAGCCGCATATCCAGCTCCTATAAAAATCAACATGGTTGATAAAATAATTAAAAATACCCTCCAAACAATTTTATTTGGCTTAATTTTTGAATTTTTAACGTATGCTTCCGTGGATTTGACGCCTCTGTTTAAATCTGCCCCGCAAGAACTGCAAAAGAGTGATTTTTTTTTGATTTGGGTGCCGCAGTTTTTACAAAAATTATCCATAAAATAAGTCCTTCCAAAAAACGGTTATTTCAAAAGCGGACATTTGCATCGGAAGCATATGTCGTCGTTTATGCTGCAAAGCGTACCGCAGGCATTGCAGAAGATTATGCTGTCTTTTGATTTATCATATTTTTCATAAGATTTTAAACCTGCGTGATGCCGAACGTGGTCGCCAATTTGATAGTAATTATAAACAGTGTCGTCATCATTAAAGGAAAGCCGGTGAATTTTGCCGTTGGAGTCTTCCCTTATAAAAACGGTATATTCGGTGTAATTCTCGGTGTAATAATCGTCGTCACCGGTTCTTTGCTGACGTGTTTTCTTTTTAATGGTTTTGTCAATAACGGAGCCATCCCAGGTTTTGCTGTGATTTCTGCCCAATATTTGGAAAAATGCTATTAAGAGAAACATACTTCCTATCCCGAACCCAATAAAAAGAGCTTGGGGGTTTTCCATATCCTCAACGCCCATTTCTCCTGCGATAAAAAATCCGACAACTGCAATGACGGCTATAATAACCGAAAATATGGCGGACCAGCGGTTAGAGTTTTTAAGATATGCGGCAAAAGCAGGGTCGTTTACTTTGCTTGAATAACCGATTTTTCCTGTTTTGCCTGCTTGCACCGGTGAATCATTAGAAACCGGCTGTCCGCAGGAATTGCAGAATTTTGTGTTTTCCGATATAACAGCGCCACAATTTTTACAATACACATTTATCCCTCCTGTTAAAGTTTGTGTGACAAAAAGAATTAATAGATACTTTACTAAATCAATAAGATTTTTTGAGCCCGGTCTTTGGCTGGGGCATTGGCGTTTATTGAGCCTTTTGTGGTTTTTGTACCGATTGCTAAATAAAATGTTTATTAATTCAAATTCCTCCTGTTTTTCATGTAAAAACTATAGTGGCAGGGTTTTATATTAAAAATATTTTTTGGTTAATCAATAATTGAGGGTATAATACCTGTTTCGTATCGGAATTTTTCGGCGATTTTTAAGAGGACGCTATTTTCGGTTTCCGAATGCAGAATCCTTGAGGTTTGTGTTTTCAGATTTGTGCCGTAAGTAAGCAGTATAAAATCCCGACCAAGCTCAACTTTTTTTAAACGTATGCCGTTTTGATTGAATCTTATGATTTTTGAATCAAGAAGTATGCCAAAACATGAAACGAACACTTCCACAAAATCTCTTGCAAAAAGTTCGGATGTTTTGCCGTTTTTTTGCATTTGAAAAACCATAGGCATTACATACATGATTTGGTTCTCAATTATAAGCTGTGCGGTTTTTATGTTTTTGAATGCGGTAATTAAAAACAATGCGGTAATTAATGCGGCTGCTAAAAGCGGCCCTGCAAAAAGCTCCCATTTTAGAGGTTGGGATATAATTATGCCTGTAAAAATTATTACTTCAAGTATGAGTGCAGCCAAAAGGCAGTTTGCATATAGAGTAAGTTTTTTCAAACAAAAATTCACCTCCGAATATGGGCTCTTTATTATATTACATCGTATTAAAATTTCCTTAAATCACCACATAGTGTGATTTAAGCAAAAAAAGCGCCTCACATTTTTATGTGAGGCGCTTTTTTATGTTGGAATGCTATCCTTGAGGCGCATTAAAATATGATTTAGATTTTAAGCAAAAAGCCCATAAGCTCCGCCCGGCTTTGAACATTATATTTTGAATAAATATTTTTTATATGTGTTCTTACTGTGTTTTCGCTAACATACAATTCCCCGGCAATCATTTTATAAGTCTTCCCTTGAAGTAATAATCCCACTATTTCGCTTTCACGGTCGGTAAGCTGACCTAAGGTTATGAAATCATGCATAATTTTGTCTTGATCTTTAGAAGGCATTTCGGAAAGCATGGTTAAATATGCATGGTCCTTCAACAATACGGTCAGTCTTTTATGAAGCGGTGGGAGGATAGCAAGAGTTATACAGACTACCCCTAGGGCTAGCATAGTGGAGTTTAAGTTTGGCAGATTTGAGGAAGCAATCACATTTCCTATTAACCCCCCGAGCAAAACCCCAAAAACATTGGCTGAGAGACCTATTCCAAGTATTTTTGCGGCGTTATTGTTAAAATCCATCATTTCCCCAAGAATGCTCCACCAAAACAAATCATAAACCCCGCAGGCGCCAAGCATAAGTGTGTTTACAATAAAATAGCTTAAAACAGAAAGATCCAGCACCATGAAGAAAATGAATGAAAAGCCAATCATTGCAATAGCTATGTAAAGAATGTAAGAGCGGTTTATTCTGCGTGGAAGATTCCTCATAATAAAAAGGGCGACAATATAAGGGATTGCCCAATACCAGCTTGTGAGCCATTCCAGATGTGAAAAGGCCGGCCCCTGAACCTGATACATCAAGCCGGAATTTATAGTAATCACTACTATAAATAAACATAAAAGAGCAAAAGGTTTTGCAATGCTCACACTGTTTTTTTGTTTGCTATACGAAGACGAACTTTTTGGATATGAAGGTAATTTTAAAGAAAACAAAAAGGATACCGCAAGAATAACTATTGAAATTTTTAAAGCAAGCTGGGGCGAAATATGAATTGCTACCATGTTAAGAAAAATCATAAGTATATTGGAATATATAAGCCCATCTGCGGCTGTTTTTATGCGTTCGTTTTTTGGAGTTCCGCTTCTGAAATAAAAACCCCATGCCGAAACGCAGCAGCCTGTTAAGAAAGAGCCTAAAATCAGGATTGGCAACCAAAATTGGTTTGGAGGAAACAAAAATAAAACAGAAATTATAATACAGATAAAAGTTGAAAAAAGGATAAGCCTTTTTGCAGCCCTCATGTTTCTTATAAAGAATCCGCCCAGAAAGAGGCCCAAAAAAGTTCCCAATATGTCGCTAAATATCATCGGGTGCGGGGTTATATTATAATAATCTGTGAGCGCATAAAGAATTTGACCTTCAAACGGGAATGAAAGAACCCAAGAAAAAAGAAGTGAAAAAACAATAACGGATAAAATTCTCTCGTTCAAGTTGAAAAGCTTTTTATGCACAAAATTCATGGAGAATTTCCTCCTTATTTTAGTTTTAATAGCAGGCTATGTGTCGGGGGCAGTAAAATACTAAAAATCAAGAGCCTCGTGGTTTAAAATTACTAAATGACCACCCTGTTTTTAGAGCTTTTAATATAGGTATATCTTAGAAATTCAGCCGGTATTATCAAAGATTATATTTTATTACAATTAATTATATGCGTTTAACCGGTTAGATGCAATAAAAACAAAATTGAACTAGGAAGGCGTTAGAAAAAATTTCAATTAACAGTAGAAAATGATACTGGAATGATTAAAGATATACAAATATTATATCCATTTATTGCCTAGAGTATAAACATGTTAAGCCTTGATATAATTAGATGAAAAGCTAATAAAGCGGTCAGGGATTTTTTATGGTAAAACAGCTTATACCCAAACAAAAGGTTTAATTTAAGGATAAAAGCTTGTGAGGTTTTGTTTTTTTTTGGGAACCTTCTTGTAAATATTGACGTATGCTTAGGTTTAAATGTATAATAATGTGGATTTAGTAGATAACCGATAATTTAAAGAGGGTAATTTTATGATCCTTGCTGTTGATATCGGCAATTCCAATATTGTTTTGGGTTGTTTAAATGAAAAACAGATTTTCTTTGTATCGCGTATTTCAACTGACCATAAGAAAGCATCAGACCAATATGCGGTGGAAATTGGAAGCATATTGTCCCTGTATAATACTAATATCAGGGATATTACAGGCGCAATAATATCGTCGGTTGTTCCTCCGCTTTCCAATGCAATTTCTGCAGCTGTGCAGCTTCTTATTGGCATTGTTCCTTTACAGGTTGGACCTGACATCAAAACAGGGCTTAATATTTTAATTGATAATCCCAAACAGACAGGAAGTGACCTTGTGGTTGCTGCGGTTGCGGCAATTTCTGAGTATAAAAAACCTATTATTATCATTGATATGGGAACGGCTACAACTATCTCCGTGATCGATAGCAACGCCGATTTTTTAGGAGGGGCCATAATTCCCGGATTGCAGATTTCATTGGAAGCTCTTAAAGGCAGGACTGCACAGCTCCCTGGAATAAGCTTGGAAGCGCCGAAGCAGGTTATAGGTAAAAACACCATTGATTGTATGCAATCCGGCATTGTTTTTGGAACCTGTGCGATGATTGACGGTATGATTGATCGTATAGCTAATGAAATCGGCGAAAATCCAACTGTTGTAGCAACAGGCGGGCTTGCTCCGGTTATTATCGGATATTGCAGCCACGCTATTTATTATGACGCTAATCTTATGCTAAAAGGGCTTTATATCATTTATAAAATGAACAATAATTCATTTGAATAAAACCGGGAAGTACCGGTTTTAAATAAAGCGCTTCATCCGGTTTTCGGAGAGGCAGCAGGAGGTATGATAAATGAATAGCTTTACAAAAACAGGAGCCGCCGTTCAAAAGATGGTAAGGCTTGCTCTTCTCACGGCCATAATTATTATTATGAGCTTTACTCCACTTGGTTACCTGAAAACCCCAGGCCTTGAAATCACGCTGATCACAATTCCTGTGGCAGTCGGAGCAATTTTAATGGGACCTGCTTCGGGGGCTTTTTTGGGCGCTATATTCGGACTTACAAGCTTTATACAATGCTTTGGCCTTAGCCCTTTTGGGGCAACTCTTCTTGCCATCAATCCCTTTTCAACATTTGCGGTGTGCTTTGTTCCACGTGTTCTTATGGGATTTCTGACAGGCGTTTGCTTTAAATTTTTTTCCCGTGTTTTTTCATCTAATATCGCTGCTTGTGCTGCGGCAAGCCTTTGCGGGGCGCTGTTTAACACGATATTCTTTATGAGCTTTCTTATTGCTCTGTTTGGTAAAAGCGATTTTATCATGGGCTTGCAAGGAGGAGCAAACTTATTTGCGTTTGTTATCGCCTTTGTAGGTTTAAACGGTGCGGTGGAGGCGTTGGTATGCTTTATAGTTGGAGCAGCCATAAGCCGGGCTCTTTGGCAGGTTTTCAAACAAGCTAAAGCCTGATACTAACATGAACATATGAAAATGGGTTTTGCGTTTGCAATAAAGGTATGGCAGAAATAGCCATAAGCAGATGCAAAGCCCGTTTTTTAACGTAAACCAAGACAACAAGGCATTAATGTTACGTTTATAAGGTTTTAGTTTTATCTAAAATAATATATATTCTTTAATTCAATCAATTTATATGCTGGTTTGTGCAATGACTACTATAAGGTTGGCGCTTATCTGATTTCACAATGCTTTTTCGGAGTTTCAGCTATTATTCTACGAGGCAGTCTTTTTTAGATTTTACCAAAATAAAAATCCTTTTTGTTTTTTCTTTGATTTGTTGTTATGCTGTGTTTAATTTCGTCAATGTATTTATAACTTTTTGAGGATAGATAAAAAATTATAATACGTGAATTTATATTTGGGAAAACATTTCTGGTGTATTCAAATTGGACTTATATTATGCGGGAGGGATAAACTTTGGAGGATATTGCTGTTTTGGTTGATGGATTATTAAGTAAGGATAATAATGCTGCTTACGCATGTTTGCAACAGCTGCAAAAGGAATGTGAAATTTCGGATGCGGTTTATCCATATTTTGATTTATTTGCGGAAATGCTTTTTAGCGGAAATTCTTATGTCCGCACTCGAGGTATGCTTTTAATTGCCGCAAACGCCAAATGGGATACTGACTATAAAATTGACGAAATTATTGATGAATACCTAAAGCATATTGAAGATGAAAAGCCTATTACATCCAGACAGTGCATAAAAGCTTTGCCAGAGATTGCAAAGTGTAAACCGGAATTGGCATCAGATATCCTAAGGGCGCTAAAAAATGCAAATACGGGGAAATATAAAAGCAGCATGCAACCTTTGATACAAAAGGATATTGCCGATGCGCTCATGCTTATTAATGAATAGGGCGGAGGTGCTTTTTGTGTCAGGAAGGATTTTTATATGTTTTGCGGCTATTTTCGTGCGTTAGTAACACATAAACTATACTCTTTATAGTTAAAGGTTTATTTTGGTATAAACACTTACAAGATATGAGCTGAAGCTACGGTTATATTAAAAAAGTTAGTTGAAACGATTTTAGGATAGAGTTAAGAAAACACAATTAAATATTGACAAACTTTATTCACCATGCTAAGATGTATGTGGTTAGTTGAAACTAACCACATAATTTGCCCGATAGTTAGTTGAAACTAACCACGTATCGACCAAAGAAGGAGGGTATTAATGAGCGTAATTATTATTGGCGGCAATGAACGCATGGAAAGATTATATCAGGAAACTTGTTTTGAGCATGGCTATAAACGTGCAAAGGTTTTTACAAAGGCAAGCGGAGAAATAAAGAAAAAACTCGGAAGTGCCGATTTGTATATACTTTTTACAAACACAGTATCACATAAAATGGTTATTTCCGCCTTAGACGAGGCGAAAAAATGTAATGCCTGCATAGAGCGTTGCCATAGCAGCAGCTTATGTGCGCTTAGAGCGATTCTTAAAAATCATTGTTCGGAGGGTTGCTGTGCAAAACAAATTTGAAAGTTGTCTGATAGAGCAATGTGCGCCCACTTTGGCAGGTATTAAGGTGGGCAGCCTTTTCCGCTATGAAGCCGAAAACGGTGAAAACGTCTATGAAATTATATATTTATTGGATATGAAGCTTAAAGAAAAAGGCGTAAGGGTTTGTATTCTTAAGGAAGAACCAAGAAGCGGGCTAATATATGTTTTTAGACCGGCTATGCTTTCAAAATTGCTTTCGGACAAAGATATAAACGACTTTTTGTATAACAGCGGGTTTGCCGGGGGGGATAGTTTGGATATGTATATCAACCGGCTTAAACAACGGTTTTTAAGTGCCTCACCGTTTCCCCATGAGATAGGGATATTTTTAGGATATCCATTGCATGACGTGAAGGGTTTTATTGAAAACAAAGGGGAAAATTTTAGTTTATGCGGCGCGTGGAAGGTTTATGATAAGAAGCCTATGGCTGAAAAGCTGTTTAAGCAATACAAGAAATGCATGAATATCTATAAGGCTTTGTTTAAAAAAGGTGCAGATGTGCTTGAGCTCACTGTGATGTCTTGATAATGAAACAAACTATTGTAATTAAGAAAAGAAAGGAATGTTATTATGAAAAAAATTGCAATCGTATATTGGAGTGGAACCGGAAATACAGAGGCTATGGCTAAGGAAATTGCAAATGGTGTTAAAGATGTCGGAGGGGAAGTATCCATATTTACATCATATGAATTTTTAGCTGATATGGTATCAAATTATGATAAAATTGCCTTCGGATGCCCGTCTATGGGCGCTGAACAGCTGGAGGAATCGGAGTTTGAACCGATGTTTGTTTCTTTGGAAAGGAGACTTTCAGGCAAAGAGATTGCCCTTTTTGGTTCTTACGGCTGGGGTGATGGCCAATGGATGCGAGACTGGCAGGATCGCTGCGACGGTGTTGGAGCAAAAGTGTTTGGCGGAGAAGGTCTTATAATAAACGAAGCCCCGGATGAAGAGGGACTTAAAAAATGCAGGGAACTTGGTAAAACATTTGCCGCCTAGGGAATTATATAAAATGAATAAATCAAAGCCGGCGCAAAAACGCCGGCTTATCTGTTTTTATAAATGCAGGTAAAGCTTTTATTTTCGGAAGGATTTTATATTGATTACATATGTTATGAAGTTTATAAAATGTTTTTGTTGTAGATATGTTATTGTGTGATATAATGATGGCATTGAATTAGACCAGAAGACTTTGTGGTATAGATAATATACGGATTTTTGCGTATATTAAGCTGCTTACACCTTTTTCAATTTGCACAGTTTAAAGCTTGGAGTCGAAGGCGACAACCGAAGCAACAATAATTAAAAAAATCAATCATTAAGCTGAAAGACTGTAATATTACTAAATAAGCAAATGTTTTTAAAAAGAAATTGGGTTAACCTTTTAATGCCTGATGTTTATATAGGAGCTACTTTAAGGGTTTTATCCATACCCGAGGAAGTTTCATGAATGAAGGTGTGTATATTTTTTCCTTGTTTTGGGGATTTTTTGTGTATAATAGTATTTCTGCTGAGGAAGATTTTTGATAATGTGCTTAACCTGTTTGCTGAGAAGCTTTTTGACCTGCGAAAGAGGGAAGGATAAAAACGGGGAGAAAAGCATATTTAATCTTTATAAAAAAATTATATGGCAGCGTCAATCAAAACACTATCATGATATCTTTTTTGTTATTGTTACAAACAGAGAGGTAGGTGAAGTGTCATGGCAGCGCTTTTAATTGTTTCTATGCTGTGTGTAGCGATTTTTGGCTATGCTATCATGTGCCGTATAGACCGCTTTGTTGATAGGGGTGGCATCATTGACAGCCTTCAGGGACGGGTTAATCAGGGTGCGCTGGTTTATGGAGCGCCGGATGTCGCAGATAAGCTTCAAAAGTTTGGAATAAAATGCAGAGCTTTATCAGAACCGTCTTTTCCGGAAGACGGATTTTATTCCGCCATTTTTGCTCTGTCGGCAAACGATGACAAAAACATGGTGATCTGTAATGCGGCAAAGCGTGCAGATCCTGGAATTTATATTATTGCGCGATGCAATGAGCCTAGTTTTTACGAAATTTTTAAGTCGGTGGGAGTAAAACGGATTCTTAGCGCAAATGAGCCGATTGATTCTTTGCTGGCAGAACTTGGGGGCGACGGAAGATGGACATAAAACAGTGGAGTGCAGTGCGAATCCTTGCGGTGGGATTTGCTTTTATAATATTTGTGGGCGGGGTTTTTCTCAGCCTGCCGATTGCTAGCCGTAGCGGAGCGGGGATATCTTTTTTAAACGCATTATTTACCTCGGCATCTGCCACCTGCGTGACGGGTCTTGTTGTGTATGATACATGGACACAGTTTACCTGGTTTGGTCAGGCTATTATTTTGCTGCTAATTCAAATTGGAGGGCTTGGATTTATGACTGTTGCCATCCTTTTTTCATTGGCAGTCGGAAGGCGGATTGGATTGCTCGAGCGTTCTCTGCTGGCGGAAGCCGTCAGCTCTATGCAGCTTGGCGGAGTTGTTCGTCTTGTGCGAAGAACCCTGATTGGAACGGCTGTTTTTGAAGGTTTGGGCGCAGCTGCTCTGGCAATAAGGTTTATTCCCTTATTCGGAGTAGGACGGGGAATTTGGTTTTCTGTTTTTCATTCGGTATCTGCTTTTTGCAATGCCGGATTTGATCTTATGGGAGCTTTAAAGGAGTATTCATCCTTGACATACTTTGCTGGTGATTTTTTGGTGGTTGTTACGGTTGCTATGCTTATAATTATAGGAGGGATTGGCTTTGTGGTTTGGAACGACCTTGTAGAAAGTCGGTTTCACCCATACAGGCTTAAATTGCATACCCGTACTGTACTGGTTTCAACATTAATATTGATTTTTTCCGGCACCCTTTTGTTTCTGCTCGTTGAAAAGAATGGGGTACTGGCTCAAATGGATGCCGGCAAGCAATTTATGTCCGCATTTTTTCAATCGGTTACACCGAGAACGGCTGGCTTCAACACTGTGGATATAGCCTCTCTTTCAGACGGAGGAAAGCTTATCACGATGATTTTGATGTTCATTGGAGCCGCACCCGGCGGTACAGGCGGAGGAATCAAAGTCACCACGCTTGTAGTTATGGTTGCGGCGGTGATTGCATCCTTACGCAACCGGGAGGATGTTTCTATCTGGCATTTTCGGCTGGACAATGAAACGCTGCGGCGCTCATTCTGTGGTGTTACAATTTATTTGATGGTTACAGTTGTGGGTGTTTTTATACTCTGCACACAGGGTCAGGCATTTGCAAATTCTATGTTTGAGTGTCTGTCTGCCATCGGAACAGTAGGGCTTTCGACCGGAATCACATCGAATTTGTCCCCACTGTCGAGGGTTGCTATTATTGCACTGATGTATACAGGGCGTGTTGGAAGCTTAACGGTTTTTTTGGCTGTTTCCAGAGCAGACAAGAGTGGAAAATTACGGAATCCTGTTGGCAAAATCATTGTCGGTTAGGTGAAAGGATGGGTTAAAAATGAGATCGATGCTTATAATAGGAGCAGGGCGCTTCGGTACTAATTTGGCTGTGAAGCTTAAAGAATTGGGAAACGAGGTAATGCTTGTAGATGTAAATGAAGAGGCAATACACAAGATGACACCATTTGTTACACGGGTGCAGGTGGGGGATTGCATGGATAGGGATGTGCTTTCTGAATTAGGAGTACGCAACTTTGATGTGTGTTTTGTCTGCATAAGTGACAATTTCCAGTCATCAATGGAAATCACATCATTGCTGAAGGAGCAGGGTGCGCCTTATGTAGTTGCAAAGTCGGATCGGGAAATCCATGCGGAATTGCTGAAAAAAATCGGCGCGGACGATGTTGTCTATCCCGAGCGGGATATGGCACATCGTACAGCAGTACGTTATTCGGCTCGAGGAGCTTTTGACTATATTGAATTATCTCCTGAATATGCTATTATGGAAATAGTACCGCCTGAAGATTGGGTTGGGCGTAACGTCCGGGAGTTGGATGTTCGCACGAAACATCGGATAAATGTTATTGGCGTACGTGTTGAGAAGCATATTCTTCCGTTAATCAACGCTGAACATGTTTTTAACGCACAAGAGCATATCATTGTGGCGGGAGAACAAAAGGACATTCTAAAAATAATGAACAAAAAATAAACGGTCCGGGAGGTGTCTGGTACGGCAAAGAATGCGGCAAAAACAATCCTTGTTATGGTTTTGGCTACAGGCTGTTCGCTTATTATCAGTTTTTTTGGCGTTGACAATGAAAGCATCATAATGTTTTTTTTGCTTAGCGTACTGTTTACGGCTGTGCTTACCAGCAGCCGGAGCTGGGCTTTGGGTGCGGCACTCCTTTCGGTTATGTCTTTCAACTTTTTCTTTACGGAACCTCGTTATTCATTCTTTATATACAGAACAAACGATTTGATGCTGCTTATGTTTTTCTTGGCAACTGGAATAGTCTCCGGCACGGTTACTTCAAAGCTGCAAAGAGAGATGAATCTGGCAAGCCAGAATGAGCGCAACGCCAGAATCATGTATCAAATTGCTTCCGGTTTTCTTTCTGCCAGCGGAAAAGAGAGTGTCATCAAAAAAGCAAAGGATCTTGTCAGGGAATATCTTGGATTGGACTGCGAAATTTATTTGGGGCAGAATAATGAAGACAAGGGATACGAGATTAGAAGCGGCTCCGGTACGCTTGGCAGGCTGGTTATTTCGGGCAAGGAACCGGGTGGACAGCAGGTTTTGATTGTGCAGGCTGTCTGCACACAGCTTGGAATTGCTCTGGAAAGGGAAAATCTTGTGGCGGATCGTGAGAAGATTCGGCTTGCAATGGAACGTGAACAGCAGCGCGGAATGTTTCTGCGCTCTGTTGCCCATGACCTCAGAAGTCCACTAACCGCCCTTTCTGGCGCCGGGAATCTCCTTGCTGACAACTATGGTGAGTTGACCGATTCCGAGCGTATGAAACTGGCCTCCGACATCAGTGAGGAGATCGTATGGCTTATTGACCTTGTGGAGAATATCCTTAATATGACCCGTATTAGCGAGCAAAAGATTGCTCTGCATAAGCAAGACGAAGTAATTGACGATGTAATTGGCGAGGCTGTAAAGCACACGGAACGGCTGATCCGCGGTCGGAGCTTTCAGGTGAAACTGCCTGATGAGGTTGTAACCGCACCGATGGACGGAAAGCTGATTTCACAGGTGATTATTAATCTCTTGGAAAATGCTGTCCGTCACACATCGCCGAACAGCAGGATTACGCTGACTGTGGAAACCGGGGATAAGCTTACTGTTTCCGTGGCCGACACGGGCGATGGCGTCCCGGAGGCAATCCGAGCCCATCTCTTTGAACGCTTTGTAACACAGGGTGACGAGGTTGTGGATGGACGCCGGGGTCTTGGTCTTGGTCTTGCCATATGCAGAGCCATTGTTGAGGCACACGGAGGGGAAATCCATGTAAAGGATAATATTCCGAAGGGCTCTGTATTTACCTTCACATTACCTATGGAGGAGAAAACAAATGGATGAAAAGCTGACGATTCTTGTTATTGAAGACGATAAATACATCTCGCATTTTATTGACATCTCGCTGGCAAAAGAAAATTATAATGTTCTGGTAGCCGAAACGGCTGACGAAGGGATGTTTCTGTTTTCTTCAAACCGCCCCGATATTGTTTTGCTGGATCTCGGGCTGCCCGACAGGGATGGAATAGACCTTTTAAGGGAACTCAGGACATTTTCTGATGTACCAATTCTTATTGTATCGGCACGCGGGCAGGAAAAAGAAAAAATTACTGCTCTTGACCTGGGAGCCAACGATTATATTACAAAGCCCTTTCATATGGGTGAGCTTATGGCCAGAATCCGCGTGGTGGAGCGTTCCCTGCAAAAGGTTGGAACAGGAACAGGCGACACGAAATTTTCCTGCGATTGGCTAACTGTGGATTATGAGAAACGGAAGGTTCTTATAGAAGGCAGCGAAATTCATTTGACTCCGACAGAGTATAAAACTCTGCTGCTTCTGATTGCAAATAAGGGCAAGGTGCTGACGCACAATTTTATTATACGGCAGATTTGGGGATATGAGGGCGGAGACAGTAAAAGCGTGCGGGTTTTTATGGCGAATCTACGCCGCAAGCTGGAGAAAGACACTACCCATCCGCGTTTTATTTTAACAGAGGTGGGAGTTGGGTATCGGTTTTCCGACGAATAATTAAAAACACCCCTCTAAAGAGGGGTGTTTTGTTGGATGCTGGAGACGGAATCGAAAATGATAGACATCCGGCACCTTGATAATTGAATACCGAGAAAAGACACTGGATGAAAAAAAACACGACGAGCAACAAGATGAAATTGAGTTGCCGCAGGAAATCGTTGTGTCCTTCGCCCGTTTTCTTGTACCGGAGATACGGAAATATTATGAGAGCGAGCAGGGGCAGCGGGAATTCAAGGAATGGCAGGAACAGCAGAAAACGCAGAATAATAGATAAACCAATAGAGCAATCAGGGAAAAGCATGATGGCCCTGATTGCTCTTTCCTTACTGCGATTTATGGAATTGTATGATATAATTTCAAACTACCAGGAGGTGAAAAACATGGCACTGGAAGGCAGAGAGTACCTTGAAGAATTAATCAGTTCAGTAATTTGCATTCCTGATGCATTTAGCATTCATCTTGAAGATGGGAAATTTATTTTTGGCATAGCAAGCAAAGATCAACGTATTAACGACTATTACGCCGTTTCTGCAATATACGACTCCATAGTAGACCTTGACGCAAAGATAAAATACTCTTTTTCACAAGCCGTAATTTGCGATTTGCCCGAAACGCTAGAAAACTATGAATCGTTTACCAAACTCACTGAAAGAGAACTTGTTGCAATGTATCATATTGAAAATATGATTTATCGCGTAAGCATTCTTTGGGACTTGTTAGCTCAATTATGCAATGTAATATTTCATACTGGACTTGAAGTTGATAAGATATATTACAACCGCTACTTTAAGCGGTTTTCATCAGGTAGCGATTCTATTGAGATCGCGAAAGAAATTAAAACCTATATAGATGAACTGGACAATACGGACATGGATGATAATCCTTGGCAAGGGAATCATGCATTTCTCAATGAATTCCGAAATCAGATGACTCATAAAGTTACACCGAGTATAACCTCAATGTCTTCTTTTGGATTTTCGCTACGCCCGCCAGCAATGTATGTACTACATAGAGCAACGGAGGATTACTATAAGGTTTCGTCCTTCCTTTGTAGGCTAATCAATGAATTCATAGTGGAACATAAAGACTGGCTGCCATTTGGCAGTTCAAATACAGATGGTGATAAGAATGAGTAATGGCTTTATTGAATGGAGACAGAAAAAAAATATCCGCCCAGTCATTCTTCCCAATAAAGAAAAATTCTATATGGATTTAATCAACATTGAGAATAGCTGGTCTGGCAGGATGGACGTATGGAGTTTGAGCAATACCTTCATTATGGAAGCAGAGCAGCAACTTATCAATGCAATGGAATTGTTTGAAAAGGGCTATTTCGACTGTGCCTATTATTCATTGCGTTCCGCTGTTGATATATCAACTACAATTGTTTTTTTATCAGATATGCCCGAAGAAGAAAGAGTGAAATTCACTGAAGCTTGGAAAGAAACTGAGGGCTTTCCGATGCAGGGGCAGATGCTAAGCCTACTCTCAAAACGTGGTAATGTATTTGCAGATATGAAAGAAAAAATGGACGACTTTTTCATTGATGCAAAAGAACTGAGTGCTGAATTAAATAAATATGTTCACAAGCAAGGACTGCGCCACTTTTATATCTCACGTAATCACCCATTTAACAACAGACCACAGGAGACTTTTATTAAAAATTTTGAATATTACCTCAAAAGATGCATTGGTGTCTTGGCCGTAATGCGATTAGCCATAGATCCGTTTCCGGTTCTACTTATGGATGAAGAAATTTTATATCGGTGTTTTGATTCTATGACGGATCCATATAGTGAAGATTTTGTTGATGAATATATAGGACAAGATACCATAAATGCCTACAAATCAACAGAAATATATCAAGGAACCTATGAATCTTTTATTACCGAAGAACGAAAAACAGAGGCTGCATTTAATGTCGTAAAGCATCAATATATAGATACAAGAAAAATGGATATGTTATTACAACAACTCTCTCTAATGTCAAAAGACGATGTTATTAGTGTTTTGATGGTACACGCATGTAATAAGGTCGTAAAGACATATTGCGCTGGAGTGTTGCAAATGTACTTTACTGAGAAAAAAACGAATCGCATAGCGATGTCTTGGTCGGGGCTTGATTTTAAAAATTTTGAAGAAGCTGAAGATAAGTTAAATCAACCTTACGATGAAGCATACATATCAGCATTTACATTTGGTAATGAATCATATTTTGCTGAACATAATGAGAAGCTCAATTCGGATGATGCCGCTCAGATATTTGGCCTTGTCTTCGGTGCACTATTCAAAATGAATGCCCTGCAAGACGAAAATGTAACATCAGAATAGCAAGACAGCAGCCAAGGTTAATTACCTTGACTGCTGTCTTCTTGTTGACACTACAACCACACCGTTACGGCAAAGCCGCCTTTAAAAAAGTAGGTGTTCGTGTAATGTCCATTTGGTGGAGGTAAGGAGGCTCGAACTCCTGACCTCTTGAATGCCATTCAAGCGCTCTCCCAGCTGAACTATACCCCCAAGCATATAAATATTAACATTGGCAATATAAAAATGTCAATACAAAATTAACGATATGAGATTGCCGCTTTTAGTGGGGAGCAGCTTGCTTTTTAAGCCTAAGGATATGCTTAAATTAAATATTAAGATATTTTTGTTATACAATACTCAAAATAGGTACAAAATTAGTTATATAATTGCTTTTAAAATTTGAATATGGTATTATTTTATTGATTAATTTGTTTAATTATGGCTTTAAATAGATTCGATTCAATTTTACCCAATGATATTATTTAGGAGACTTTTATGCTGGACATTTGTTTGCTTGGAACGGGAGGAATGATGCCCCTTCCAAACAGGTTTTTAACATCGCTTCTTTTGAGATATAACGGGAGAATGATACTTATAGACTGCGGAGAAGGAACCCAGGTCACAATGAAATCTCAGGGATGGGGTTTTAAAACTGTTGACGTTATTTGCATTACCCATTTTCATGCAGATCATGTTACGGGTCTTCCCGGGTTACTTTTGGCGATAGCAAATTCCGGCAGGGAAGAACCCTTGGTAATCATAGGGCCAAGGGGTTTAAAGCGTATTATATCAAGCCTTCTGATTATTGCAGGCGAAATTTCCTTTGACATAGAATTTATTGAAGCAGACGGTGGGGAAACATTTAATTTTAACGGATACACTATAAAACCCGTGCTTGGAGATCACAGGATAAATGTTTTTGCATACAGAGTAGATATAAAACGCAGAGGAAAGTTTGATGTTAAGAAGGCGGAAGCAAATAATGTTCCAAAAACAATATGGTCAAAGCTCCAAAAAGAAGGAGAAACCATTTTAAACGGCATAAAATATACATCGGAAATGGTTTTGGGCAACGAAAGGAAAGGTATTTCCGTTACTTATTGCACGGATACAAGACCAAAATACGAAATAGTTGATCTTGCAAGAAAAAGTGATTTGTTTGTTTGCGAGGGAATGTATGGGGATGATGAAAAGCTGCCAAAGGCTATCGAATATAAGCATATGCTTTTTTCGGAGGCGGCAAATATGGCGCACCTTGCAGAAGTTTCAGAACTTTGGCTTACCCATTTTAGCCCTTCGATTCTGGACCCGGCGGAGTATTCAAGTTTTGCTTCGGAGATATTTGAAAATACTGTTATTGGAACCGATAGGATGACAAAAACAATATGCTTTGATAAAGCAACCTGATTTTTTTATTAACCAGACAATTAGCAGCTTGAAACGTACTTACTTTAAAGCGTGCGTTTACTTTTAGACAAAGGGATAATTATGCTTACAAAAAAAGAAGATTATGAACTGGTTCAGGAAACCCTTGCCGGAGATGAAAACGCTTTTGCCGAGCTTGTCTTACGGTATAAAAATCTTGTTTATTCCATTATTTTAAGAATGGTGAACAATTCATGGGAATCTGCTGATTTGGCCCAGGAGGTTTTTATAAAGATATATAAAAATCTTGCCAAATATCAGCCGGAATTCAAGTTTTCAACTTGGATAATAAAAATAGCCACGAATCATGTTATAGATTATAGACGAAAGAAAAAACAGGAACTTATAAGCCTTGACGATATGATATATGATCCGCCGGATTATGACACTCCTGAAAGAGAATATATGGATAAAGAGGAGAGCTTAGAGATAAACAATGCTTTAAACTCACTTCCTGATATGTATAGAATCCCAATTGTTCTTTATCATAAGCAAGGTATGGCATATCAGGAAATAGCGGATGCTATGGGCGAACCTCTTTCAAAAGTGAAAAACAGGATATTCAGGGGCAGAAAAATGCTGAAGGATTATATTTTAGCTTCTAGGGAAGGTGTAAAAAAATGAACTGCAATAAGGCTGAAAAATACATAATGAAATATATCGATGGAGAGCTTTCGGAAAAGGAAGCTGAGCTTTTGAACGAGCATATTTTAAAGTGCCGTATTTGCAAGGAAAGTTTTTATATTTACAATAGAATAAGCGTAAATATGGTTGAAAATTTTGAATATAAAGTTCCCGACGGTTTTGAAGCAAGGGTTATGAAAAGCATAGTTTTGGTTGAACCTATAAAACCAGAGCCCGATACAAACGAAGGACTCATAGGCATATTTAGTGTTCTTTTCGGAGCCGGAACGGTGCTTGTTATTTTCAGGGACTCTATAATGGATTCGCTTATCCAAAGCCCGTATATGGGCAAGATTGCAAGAAATTTGATGCCAGCAGTGGAGTATATAGAAATTCATTTGAATTATGCGAATACTTCTTTAGCAAGCTTTTTTGAAAGCCTAAACGGAATGCTTTCAAATGCGGATTTGTTTATTTTTGCATTAACTCTTTTACTCTTCGGAGTTCAGTTTGTTTTAGTTCATAACAGCCAGAAAAAATAAAGAGCGGGGCATAGTATGAAATTCTTAAAAAAATATATTGGCGCTATTTTTGTTTCGATAATGGTGCTATTTTTGTTTTTTATGGGTAACACGTCTCTTTACCCTGAATTTTTAATTTCAGCTTCCGCAGGGGTGATGAATTTTGCGGAATATCTGATACAAGCTTTTAATATCGGCGATATTATAAAATCGTTAAAAAGCGTTCCTGCATGGTTGCTTTTGGGAGGCTATCTGTTTTTAAGATCCCTTTTTGGTGCTCTTATGATGTTTGTTTTAAAGCCTGATATGGAGCAGGGCGCAATGACTCTTGTTAATACGCCAATGAAGGTCATAAAATACGGAATTATGATATATCTCTCCGTTGATGTTTTTTTATTCTTGCTCCTTATTTCTGTTATAGGGGCGCCTTTTGCTGTTGCCGTGTTTTTGGCGACAAGACTTTTGCTGCTTTTCGGTTATGTTCCGCTTTCAATATTTGTAGGCTATGCGCTTGAAGATGTTTTAAAAATAAAAGGATATACATCTTTGTATTATTTTTTGGGAGCTTTCGTTTGCTTTTTATGTTGTTTTGTACCTATATTAGGCAGGGCATTTTTGTTTTTTGTTTTCCCAGTGCTTTCGTATGGCTCGCTTTATGTTCTTATGGTTAATAAATACAAGATAAAACATAGCCATAAGGTTGTTTTCCATTCATCCGCATCCCATAGAAGTTTCAAGAAGAAGAAAATCCTTTCGATAATTGTTAAGGATGTGGATTTTACTGATTTGGAGGAAAAGAATGAAAACTGACTTAAATATACTTGCCATAGAAAGCTCATGTGATGAAACAGCGGCTGCTGTGGTTAAAGACGGAAGATACCTTCTTTCAAATATTATTTTTTCCCAAATAGCGTTGCATGAGGTTTTCGGAGGCGTTGTTCCTGAGATAGCTTCAAGAAATCATATAGAAAACATAGATTCTGTTATAAAACGTGCCTTAGACGATGCAAATATGACATTTGAAGATATAGACGCAATAGCTGTAACCTATGGCCCCGGTCTTGTAGGTGCGCTTTTGGTCGGTCTTTCGGAAGCGAAAGCTCTTGCTTTTGCGCTTAAAAAACCTTTGGTTGGTGTACACCATATAGAAGGACATATTGCCGCAAATTATATTGAAAATGTTGATTTCAAGCCACCTTATATAGCTTTGGTTGTTTCCGGGGGGCACACGCACCTTGTGCATGTTAAGGATTATTTGGAATATGAGGTTTTGGGAAAAACCAGAGACGATGCAGTTGGCGAAGCCTATGATAAAACGGCCAGAGCTCTTGGAATGGGATATCCGGGAGGACCTAAAATAGACAAGGCAGCAAAGGATGGAAACCCGCATGCCGTGGAGTTCCCGTTGGTATATCTTGAGGAAGGCTCTTATGATTTCAGTTTCAGCGGGATAAAATCTGCTGTATTAAACTATATAAATAAATGCAACATGACAGGGATTCCGGTCAATGTTAATGACGTTGCTGCAAGCTTTCAAAATGCTGTTATAAAAGTTTTGGTGGATAAAACGATAAGCGCGGCAAAGATGAAAGGAATTAAAAAAATAGCCCTTGCCGGCGGAGTTGCTTCAAATTCGGCGCTTAGAGCCATTATGAAGGATGCATGTGATAAAGAAGGGTGCTCTTTAAATATTCCAGCCCCGATTTTTTGTACGGATAACGCTGCCATGATAGCCTCGGCTGCTTACTATGAATATATAAATGGCAGGCGTGATAAAATGGATCTTAATGCATATCCGAGCCTTAGGCTTGGTGAGAAAAACTATGTTAAATAAAAAGCTCTGCATATGCAGAGCTTTTTTTATGAGTTTATATAAGCCCCATAAGCTTTGGAAGGAACTCTATAAACCCAGGTACGAATGTTATTATAAAAATATCCAGTATCAAAACAAGAAGGAAAGGTACGACTTTTTTAGCTATTTTTTCTATTGTTTGGTTTCCTATGCCTGAGGCTACCAGTATGTTTAAAGCCATCGGAGGTGTAAGCATACCTACTGAAGTGTTAACAACGAGGATTATACCTATCTCAAGATAGCTTACCCCTATTTTTGAAACGATAGGCAAAAGCATAGGGGTTATAAGAAGTATAATGGCGTTGGTTTCAAGAAATACGCCAAGAATTAAAAGGATTATGTTTAAAAGCAGCATAATGATTACCGGGTTTGATGAAAGACCCAAAACAAAGGCTGCTATTGCATCAGGTATTTTTTGCGAAACCAAAAGCCATGAAAATGCGCCTGAAGTTGCAATAACGAAAAGCACGACAGCGGTTGCTCTTCCGGCTTTAATAATTATTCCTTTAAGGTCTTTTAAAGATATCTCCCTGTAAACGAACATACTTATTATTATGGAATATAAAACGGCAACAGCTGCAGATTCTGTTGGCGTGAATATACCGCCGTATATCCCGCCTAAAATAACAACGGGCATGATTATGGCAAATATTGCTTCTTTAAAGGATTTCCATAAATCTTTTCTGTTTATCCGTATCAACGGGAAGTTATATTTTTTAGCCATTATTGAAAGAACTATACTTAATGAAATTATCATAAGAAGTGCGGGAATAAAACCTGCAATAAACATTGTTCCTATTGAAACGCCGCTTACAACGGCATATGTAATCATAGGTGTGCTGGGAGGGACAACCACTCCAAGAGTTCCTGCCGAAGCCGAAATTGCGCAGGCATAGTCGGAAGGATACCCGTCTTTTTCCATAGCCGGGATCATTATCCCGCCGATAGCTGCAACGGTTGCGGCGTTAGAACCGGAGAGGGCGCCGAAAAATCCCGAAGCAACAACAGTTATTATTCCGAGACCTCCTGGAAGAAAGCCTACAAGCTGCTTTGCAAAGTTTACAAGCCTTTTCGACATCCCTCCGGACTCCATTATCCCTCCGGCAAGCATGAAAAAAGGAACTGCCATGAACGGGAAAGAATCCATGGATGTAAACATCCTCTGAGGAATTATTATGATGTTGCTGCCCATTCCTCCGTAGACAAGAGCCGCTGCACATGCAAGAGCAAGACAAACGGCAATGGGGACGTTTATAACAAGTAAAATTGCCAGAGACAAAAACAATATGGCACTCATATATTAAAGCACCTCCTGATTATCAGAGAAGCCTTTTTTGATTGCAGATTGCACTGTTCTTATTGTAAGGAGTATGCAGCCTAGGAACATAGGCACATAGATTATCCACATAGGAATCCTCATGGCTGGAGAAAGCTGTGTAAGGGCCATTTGCTTTTGTATCATTGAAAACGAAAAATATGATATAAGCAAGCCAAATAAAACAATCAACAAGGTTCTTATTACAAATATAACTTTTTGAGCGCCTTTTGGAAGAACATTAACAAAAAAGCTTAAACCTAAATGAGAATTTTCCCTAAAGCCCATTGATATTCCGGCAAAGGCTGTGACTATCATAAGATACCTTGCGGCTTCCTCGCTCCATGTAAGAGAACCCAGATGCAAATATCTGACGGTTGTACCAGCAAGAGTAATTATTGTCATTGCCGGGAAAGTTACAAGAAGTATACACTCTTCGATTTTACCAATATATTTAAATAGTATTTTCAAAAAAAGCCCCCCTAGTTTTGAGTTTGATGCCTGCGGATATGTTTTTATATCCGTAGGCATCTTATTATGAGAGGAAAGAATTATAAACAAATTTAATTATTTAACTGCCTGTATCTTTCTTATTGTGTCACCATATTCGTCTTCAAATTTTGCCCAAACATTTTCAGCTGACTGTTGGAACAAGGATTTGTCAACTTCATTAACTTCGGTTCCGGCAGCTTTGATTTCATCGAGGTAGGAGCTTTCATATTCGGATATTAAGCCTCTTTCATATGTACAGGCCTCGGATGCTGCATCCTGTATTGCTTTTTGCATATCATCAGAAAGATTTTTCCATGTTGTTTCGGAAATGCAAACATGTGCGGGTCCATAGAAGTGTTTTGTAAGTGAAAGGTATTTCTGCGCTTCATATAATTTGTTTGTTGCTATTAATGCAACTGGGTTTTCTTGTCCGTCAACGGTTTTTTGCTGAAGAGCGGTGTATAATTCCGTGAAAGCCATAACAACAACATTTGCCCCGAGCTCTTCGAAATATGCTGTGTAAACCCTGTCTTCAGGAACACGCATTGTAAGCCCTTTGACATCTTCGGGAGAATATATAGGTCTTTTTGAGTTTGTCATATTACGCCAGCCGTTTTCCCAGTAGGAAAGAAGTCTGAAGCCTGCTTCTTCAGGAAGTGCTGCGGCAAGCTCTTGCCCTATTTCTCCGTCTAAAACTTTATAAACATGGTCGTTGTCCCTAAAAAGATGCGGGATATTCAAAACTGAGAAAGCTTTTGAAAAGTTTCCTATTGCCCCAGGGATAAGTGCGATGTCTAAGGTTCCCATCTGGAGACCTTCTGCAAGCTCGCGTTCTCCACCCAAAGCGCCGTTTGCGAATATCTCAACGGTTACGGGCTCCGGTGAATTGGCTTCAAGGAGTTCTTTGAATTTTAATGCTCCAAGATTATAAGGATGGTTATCTGCAACAACGTGTGCAAATTTCAATGTTATCGTTTCCTCAGAAGTGTCTTTTGTTTCCTCTGTTTTTGCCGGTTCTTCTTTTGTTTGCGTAGTTGCCGGAGTTGTAGAAGATGTTGTGGTCTCTTTTTGGGCACATCCCGAAAAAACCGAAATGACAAGGGTAATTGCTGCAACAAGAGAAATAAGCTTTGCTAATTTTTTCATTGAAATATCCTCCTTAGATTTTAGTTTGTAGTGTTATTTAATTATATTTTCTTGTTATATTGATATGGTGTCCGCTGAAGTTGCCGTTAACATTATCTTTAACAAATTTTGCCGTCTCAATAATTTTGTCTGAATCTATGCCTGTGTCATAGCCCATTTTATTAAGCATATATATAAGGTCTTCGCTTGAAGTATTCCCCGTTGCTCCCGGAGCAAAAGGGCAACCGCCCAAGCCGCCGATTGAAGCCTGAATCATGTAAACGCCTGCTTCAATGGCAACAAGGTTGTTAACCATGCCCATATTTCTTGTATCGTGTATATGAACCCCGAATTTTTTATCCGGGAAATCCTTAAGCAGATTAGACATATACTCTCTAACCTGGTTTGGTGTGGCTACGCCTATTGTATCGGCAATGCAAAACTCGTTAATTCCAAGGGCAACTCCCCGAAGTATGAATTCCTTAAGGCTTTTATAAGTGGTATAACCTTCGAAAGGGCAACCAAAAGCCGTTGCGGCATCTAGGGTAACAAAGTCCTTTCCAAATTCATCAATTATTTTTTTAAGCTCTGCGAAGGATTCGTCAACGGTTCTGTTAACATTTGCTTTGTTATGGGACTCGCTGACCGATATTACGTAGTTTACTTTTTTAACTCCGGAGGCATTGGCGTTTTGGGCGCCTTTTAAATTAGGCACAAGAGCCATAAAACTAACTTCGGGATGCCTGCTTAGGGTTTCCTTTGCGATAATTTCCGCATCACGGAGCTGAGGAATGGCTTTTGGGCTTACGAAAGATGAAAACTGTATAGTTTTAACACCCGAATCAATAAGCCGTTCCAGAGTTTCTATTTTTATTTCGGTTGGTATAAAATCTGTGACATTTTGGAATCCGTCTCTTGTCCCGACTTCTACAAATTCTATTTTGCGCGGCATGTGATGACCTCCTTGGTTTTAATAAGCCAATTTATAGATTTCAAGATACTCTTCCTTTGTCATCTGAACATAATTTCCTCTTAAAATTCTTTGCTGGGTTTCATAAACCTTGTCAACGTAATAGGGAAGCTTATCTTCCGGTATTCCGTAGTCCCTAAGGCGTTTTCTTGGAGTTATCTTGTTTAAAAGCTCATCAAGAGCTTTAAATGTTCCCACAAGGTCAGTGTCTATACCCATAACTTCACGTATAACAGCTGCAAGCTCGGCAATTCTGCCTTCCGGTTTAAGCTTTGAATATACTGTAAACACAGCTACCAGGAAACGGTAATTTGATTCACCATGGGCAACATGATGCTCTCCTCCGAAATGCATCGCGCTTGCATGAACAGCTCCGCAAGGGTCGTTTGAAAGGGCTACTCCGGCATATGAGCTTGCCAAAAGGAATTTATCCATTATTTCGTACTTGTAATCCATGCCTTTTTCAGCCATATCCATAAATCCTTTTACTATCATTCTAACGGCCTCAAGGCAAAAAACGCGGCTAAAACTGCTGCTAAACGGAGTAACGTATATCTCCATTGCATGTATCAAAGCATCTATTGATGAAAAAGCAAATACCCGATGAGGTATTTTTGATAAAAGCTCAGGGATTAAAACCGCTGCATCCGCAAAGTTGCACTCGATGCGTTTTCCTATTTTAGCTTTATATTTTGGTCTGTCTATAACCGAAACGGCGGTCATTTCGCAGCCGGTTCCGCAGGTTGTGGGCACGAGCACAAGCTTTTTATCCCTTACAAGAGGGATTTTATCCTCGTAGATATCGTCTGCCGATTCGGCATCTTTTAAGGCAAGCAGTTTTGCAACATCCATTACAGTTCCGCCGCCAACGCCTATGATTCTGTCGATGTCAAGCTTTTTAATGTCATGGAGAAGGGCTGTAACCATAGAGTCGCTGGGTTCTCCGGTTGTATAGTCCTCACAGAATAATATATGGCAGGGCAGAGGTATGTCCTTGAAAAAGTCGTTGTATGAGAATTTATTTATGAACAGCAAGTCTTTTTCATTTATTTTAAACTCCGCAAAAAATGACTCCAAATCAGGCATTTCATATACCTGGGGGTGAACCGAAAACTTAAATATCATTATTTTTTCATCTCCTTGGAATAAAGGTTAAAACTTAAAGGGTTATATGCCAGAAATCAGAGGAGTTTTACATTATCCAGTAAGTCTCTGTAGATTTCGGCGTCCGTAGCAGGTTTTCTGTCGATTGGCTCAGCAACCCAAGTGATATTAAAATAATGCTTTTGTGTTATGTTTTCAGAAACTATGTTTCCGCCCCAGCTTCCGCAGCCCAAGGAAAATGTGTTGGCAAGGCCGTTGTGCCATGCCCCTGCGTTTGAAGCTCCGTGCGGCTGGCGGACGATAACTCTTGTGGTATATGTATTTAAGGCAAGCTTTTCAATATGTTCTTTGTTGTAAGAATGGATACCGCATGAATGGCCGAAGCCTGAATATCTCTGGATAGTGTTTACTGTATCAATGGCTTCGTCAAAATCGTCATATTTATAAACTGTGAGAACAAGTGAAAGCTTTTCTCCGGAGAACGGATAACCCTTTCCTTTTCCTGTTTCTTCAACCATTATGAAGGCTGTATCCTCAGGAATGGAAATCCCGGCTGCCTTTGCTATATCAAGCACAGGCTTTGCAACTATATCCCGTGAAAGATGCCCGTCAACCCACATCGTTGCTTGGAGCTTAGCTTTTTCTTCGGGGCTTGCAAGATAACCTCCAACTTTTTTAAGCTCTGCCAACATGCCGTCATAGATGTTCTTTTGTATAACAATTGAGTTTTCTGCGGAGCAGCCCGTTGCATTATCTCCCGTTTTTCCTATTTTTATTTTTTGGGCGGTTTCGGGAAGGTTAGCCGTTTCGTCTATTACGATTACTGCGTTTCCTGCACCAACTCCATATGCGGGTTTTCCGGAGCTGTAAGCCGAGCGAACCATGTCTCCGCTGCCTGTTGCCATAGTTATGTCGCACTGTCTCATGAGTTCTTTTGAAAGGGATATTGAAGGCTCATCTATGCATATGAAAAGATCTGCTGGAGCTCCGTTTTTCTCAAGAAGCTCTCTCATTATGTCCACAACTTTACCTGTGGTTTTTTTGCTTTTCGGATGGGGCGCAAAAATAAGCGAGTTTCTTGCCCTTAAGCCCAATACACCTTTGAAAAGGGGAGTTGCCTCGGGATTTGTGCTGGGTATGAGAGCAGCTATGACGCCAAGCGGTTTTGCTATTTTTGTAATTCCTTTTTCAGGGATCCTTTCTATTATCCCAACTGTTTTAACATCGAGAACTTCATAAAGGACAGCCGGCATTTTGCTCATCATTTTGCCCATTTTTGAATCTACTCTTCCCATTTTTGTTTCGTTTACAGTTAGCTCTGCAAGTTCTCTTGCCAAGGGTTCTCTTGAGAAGGTATAAATAATGGCTGCCGCAAGCTCATCAACCTTTCTTTGAGAAAATCCTTCTGCAATTTTTTGCGCTTTTCTTGATCTTTCAACTAACGATGCAATGTAATCAACTTCGTTCATAATTACCACTCCTTTTGTATTTTTTTATGTTATAAGAACATATTGGTTTTTAATTTTTAGGGTACATGGCTATACAAGCTGTTTTATTTGCTTTGTAACTCTATCTATATGCATATGTGCAACCTTTAAAACTTCTTCTACGTTTCCCTCTTTTACGTATTTAAGCAGCAGGAAATGATCATTTGTGGAAAGATTTCTATCAACAACGGCAGGTGTTACAAAATAGAGAACCTGGTTGTTTAAAAACGACAGGTTGTTGAAGGTTTTAATCAAAATAGGGTTGTTTGTCATATCGAAAGCAATCTTATGAAACAAAATATCATTTATTATCCATTGCTGAAGGTTTTTATTGTCATAATGATATTTTATAAGATTTGCATACTCCTCAAGCTTGCTAAAAGAGTGCATATCCAGAGTTCCGTTTATAGATTTTTCGGTAAGTATTTTATATGCTGAAATTAAGAGCCCGTCTATAACTTCATAACCATATGCAAGCTCGGCAAAAGAGACAATTTTAAGATAAGAGCCTTTGTTGGGAATAAGCTCTATAAGACCTTCTTCCTGAAGTCTTCTTAGAGCTTCTCTCACAGGCGTTCGGCTTATTCCAAGCTGACTAGCAATATTGCCTTCAACTATTTGTTGACCGGGCAGTATTTTCTTATCAGCGATCATAGAACGTATTGTGGTGTAAGCCAAATCAAAACTGGATGATTTCATAAAGTTACCTCCTGAAAAATACAATATGGATTTTAATAATCATTAAAGTACCGAAAATGGTACATTAATAGAATGTAATCATATATACAATATTGTATACAATCAAAGTAATACAAATATTTTCATTATGTTATCATAATATATGTGTATTTTCAAGAGAACAATTTAGCAAAATTGTTCTCTTTATTTTGTCTAAAACAGACTAAAAATTCAATGAGAAGCTTTTGTATATAATGCATAAACAGCTAAATATGAAGTAATTATCAGGATATGACTTGGGATATAAAAACCAAAAAAGATTTAAAATTGTATCTTAAAAAATACATAAAATATTTTAAGTTAAGAAAAATTCAATATGGATCATGCGGAGAGAAAGCGGGGTGTTAATTTAATAAATATAGTTTTTAACTATTAAAATACATAGTTAGAATATATATCGACAAAACCAGACAAAAATAGCATTCCTTTATTTGACACAGGTCCGTATGAGTGATATAACAAATATATGTGGAGTTGAAAGGAGAAATGATAGTGGAAGTACTGGTTAGGGGCATTAAAAGGATTGGCTTACATATAAACACTTTCATAGGGCTTGTGCTTGTGGCGGCCGGCATAGGTACGCTTGGGGGACTTATCGGAACAGCTTTTCATGTAAGCGTAGATATGGCGGCAAAAACCAGGACTGAAAATGAATGGATAATATGGTTGCTTCCTATAGGCGGAATATTGATATCTATAATATATAGATTGATGAAAACATGCGGAAAAGGAACGAACTGTATAATAGATTCTATTCAAAGTGGAGAAGAAATACCTGTTTTGCTTGCCCCGGCAATGTTTTTGAGTACTTTTATAACACATCTTTTCGGAGGAAGCGCAGGAAGAGAAGGAGCCGCCCTTCAAATAGGCGGAAGCATGGGTTATGGCATAGGGAAATTTTTAAAACTGGATGAAAAAGGTATAAGAATGATGACGTTATGCGGAATGGCTTCGATTTTTTCCGCTCTTTTTGGAACTCCTCTGGGAGCTGCGTTTTTTACTCTTGAGGTTGCAAACGTAGGGTATTTTTATTATTCATATTTAGTGCCATGTGTTTCGGCATCATTAGTTGCTTATTGGATAGCTCTTAGCCTTGGAGTTACTCCAACACGTTTTTTAATCACAAGCGAAATTAACCTGTCTCCAATACTTGTTTTAAAAGTTGTTGCAATAGGTGCTGTTGCTGCGGCTGTAAGCATTATATTTTGCCTTTCGATGCATTGGGGAGAGTATTATTTTAAAAGGTTTATAAAAAACCAAGAGCTAAGAATAGCTACAGGAGGCATAATAATAATTGCACTTACATATCTTGTTGGGTCTTATGATTATAATGGAGCAGGAATGGCCTTTATCTCAAGTGCCATGATAGGGCCGGTTTTTCCCCTTGCTTTTTTAATTAAAATAATATTTACTGCTATAACCGTTGGAAGCGGATATAAAGGCGGGGAAGTGTTGCCTTCGTTTTTTATTGGAGCAACGCTAGGTAGCTTTTTAAGTTCGTTTTTAGGCGTTCCGACGGATATTGCGGCTTCTTTAGGTCTTATAGCCGTGTTCTGCGGGGCTGTAAATTGTCCCATAGCCTCCATAGTTCTTGCAATAGAGCTTTTTGGAACAAGCGAGATTCTTCTTTTTGGAATAGTATGCACAACAAGCTACATGCTTTCAGGGAACTATAAGCTATATAGCAGCCAAAAGATAATAGATTAATATTGCTTATACATAAAAAAGCCCGCCTTGCAATGCCCGGTGGTCGTAAAACAGTAAAATCGAAAAAGCCTGAAAGCAATGTGTTTTCAAGGGTAGCGGCGTGACATCGGTCACGCCGTTTCCTCTTTCATCAGCTCATTTAAGGGGATAAATCCCAGACCGTCGTACTTGATGTGGATATGCTGTGTCCGCTTGCCGCTGCTCTTGTCCGGCGCGTCCACATAGATTGCAGACACCAACTCCCGCAGCGCATAGGGCGTCAAGGCATCAATCCCCACATACTTGTGAGCTTTCTGAATGAACTTTTCGATGTTTTCGTTCTGTCGTTCCTGTACTTCAATTTCCTGCTGCAAGGTGATGACCTCTGCTTCAAGCTGCTTCTGTTCCGCTTCGTAGCTTTGGCTGAGCATATCAAACCGCTCGTCGCTCAAGCGTCCGCCCGCGTTGTCCTCGTAAATCTTGATGAACAAACGCTTCAATTCGGAGATACGCTTTTCATCCCGGTCGAGCTGCTTTTTGCGGATTTGGATTTGCTCCCGGCTTTCAAGGCGCATCCGCTCCTCCATGACGGTGCGGAAATGACTTTCATACCGTAGAATGTACCCCATGACCGCTTGGATATGCTTTAAGACCATGCGCTCCAAAACCTTAACACGGATGAAGTGACCGCCGCATTTCTCTTTATCTTTCCAATGGAGAGAGCAGTCAAAAAAGTCCTGATCCGTTTTGTAGTTGTTGGATGAGCCGTAATACATCTTCGAGCCACAATCGGAACAGTAGACCAAGCCGGAAAAGATGCTGCTTCTGCCTGTGCGTGTCATGCGGTGGCGCTGCTGACGGATGGTTTGTACCTTGTCGAATACATCATCCGCAATAATGCGTTCATGGGTGTCGTGGAAAACGGCTTGCTTTTCAACCGGACTTTCTCGCTGCTTCTTGTCCCAGATGGAATTGCTGAAAGTTTTGAAGTTGACGGTGCAGCCTGTGTACTCCCGGCGTTCCAGTATGTTGACAACGGAGCTGTCGCCCCAGCCATAGGGATTCTCCGGCTCCGGGTGCGGTGTTTTGCGCCCTTGCTGCTTTTTGTAGGCAGTCGGCGTCAACACCTTATCCGCTTTGAGCTGGTTGGCGATTTGCTGCGGGCCGCGTCCCTCCATGCACATAGAGAAGATGCGCTTCACAACATCGGCGGCTTCCGGGTCGATCACCCAGCGTTTGGGATTTTCCGGGTCTTTCACATAGCCATAAGGAACATTGACGGTCAGCGGTACGCCGCGCTCACCTTTTGCTTTGGTAACAGCCCGGATTTTTCGGCTGGTATCACGGGCGTAAAACTCGTTAAACCAGTTCTTGATTCCGGCAAAATCGTTGTTGACGCTGTTGGCATCAGCGGAGTCAAAATCGTCGTTGATGGCAATAAAGCGCGTCCCATTCTGCGGAAAGGTGAAGTTGGTGTAAAGCCCGGTGAGTGCCGAATTACGCCCCAGTCGAGAGAGGTCCTTTGTGATGGCAACCGCCACATTCCCGGCTTCAATCTCAGCAAGCATGGCTTGAAATCCGGGTCTGTCGAAAGTCACACCCGAAACGCCGTCGTCCACAAAAAAGGTCGGGTTCGGAAAGTGATGCTCGCGTGCATATTGAAGCAAGATGCCCTTTTGATTTTCGATTGACAGGGATTCGCCAAGCCGTTCATCCTCTTGACTTAATCTGCAATACAGCGCGGTAATTTTGTTTGTTGCTCCAAACATTTCTGTTTCCTCCTTTAGTGGAGCAACTGTCAGTACAGGATTGGTTGCCTCTATTGTACCAAGATTTTGAACGTTTGTCATTCCTGTCCCTCCATCTTTTCCGTAAACTTCTTGGCGGTAATGCGCTCCAACTTTCGGACAAAGGTTTCCGCTCCCTCATAGCTGCCGGTGACGGTGTAAACAGTCCCCGCGATTTCTTCCGTAACGGTCAATTCGGGAATCCAATATGCGGAAAGATTTTTCACATGGATATGCCCGCCCTCACCAAACCAGAAGTTGTGGTTGCGCCGTTCCTCTGGCACAGGCTCGCATTTGGCGTAGGGGTCGGGATTGGTAAAACGGTACTCGCCAGGAGTGTCCCCGACAGCTTCCTCCTGTTCTGCCCATTGGCGTATTTCCTCCAATTCCTCCGGGGTAAACTCCGCTTCTCTTTTATCGTTTTTCATGGTGATTTCGTCCTTTCGGTTTCATGTTGCTTCGGGACAAATTGTCCCGAAGTGGGTGGTCATCGTTCCTGTTCGTGTTTCTTGGTCTGCACCTGTTCCGGCTGCTCGGCTCGGAGTGCAATATCCACACAACGGCGGATATTTTGAAGCTCGGAAACATCGGCGCGGGTGTCTTTCAGCTTTGCATATTCCACTTCGCGCCGCGCTTTCAGTTCGGCGTGTTCCTTTTCCCATGCGGAGATAGGCAAGGACTTCACGCCCTCCGGCAAGCGGGCATGAAGAAAGCGGTTGGCGGCGTTCCAGATGGTAAGCTCGGCGCGGTGAGCTTCGGCGTATTTCTCCTGTTTGCCTTTCCAGCGGATTTGCTTATACTCGTCTTGAACAGGCTTGTAACACAGATAATTCTTGCCGTTCTCAATGAGCTTTTGAAGCTCTTTCATGCGGGTTTCTGCGGTTCTCATACTGTCGCGGATTGCGCTGGATTTGTCGCTGACAGAGGAAAGAGCAGCGTCAAGCTCAGCAAGTGTGGTAATGCCATGCGCCGCAAGATAACCCACCGCCTTTGATACGGTTTTCAGTTCATCGGCGGCGTGTTGCCGCTGCCAGCCCTGCGAATACTTCCGGCTCTTTTCTCTCTGAACGCTTAAAAACTGCATGAGCAGATTTGCGATAGGCGGTGAGGTTGACTGTTCCTGTGTAGCTTCCCGCGCCTTGAACAATTCGGCAATCCAATCTTTGAGCTTGCCGATCTGCGCCCGGATTTCCCGGATAAGACGGTTTGCCTTTTGGATATTGCGGTTAAGCTCGCCCTTTTCGGTGGCAATACCTTTCTTCTCCATCTGACAGGCGGCTACGCCCATGTGGACGGTGGGCAGCTCGTCAATGCCGCGCTCGGCGTTGCTGCGGTGGTCGATACGCTCCGGGCGATTTGCCCGTTCAAGGTAGGCGTTGGTAACATCAGCCCACGCTTCGCGCCAAATGAGGGCGTTGCCCTTGTCGTTCCAATCCACAAGGTCAACCTTGTGCGTCTTGTAGCTGCCGCTTGGCAGCCGTATGCGCTCACCGTTTTCGTCAAGGTCGTATTCCTTTTTCGACTTCGCCGCCCACGCGCCGCGCTCGTCCAACGGGCGCATGGTGAGCATGATATGACAATGGGGATTGCCCTTGCCTGTGTCGTGAATGGCAAAATCGACGCACATTCCCTTTGAAACAAACCCCGAGGAACAAAACTCCCGGACAAGCCGGATTTGTTCCTCTCTCGGTAGCTCGACTGGCAGGGCTGCGTCTATCTCCCGCGCAAGCTGGGCGTTGCCCGCTTTCTCGTAAAGTTCAACGCTGTTCCAAAGGGTAGAACGGTCAGAGAAAGAGGGCGGGGCGTGTTCCGGCAAGATGATTTCCGTATGCACGACGCCGCCTTTGCGGGTGTAGTCATGGGTCATTCCGTCCCATTCGTTTGTGAGCTTTTCACCGCTTCGATAGGCGGCTGCGGCAACGGCTGATTTGCCCTTGCCCCGGCTCACGATACTGATGTTGCAATGATATATCGCCATAGATAGCACCTCCGATCGGGCGATAATAAAACCCCATGAAAGTAAATAGCTTGCCGCAGCAAGGTGTTCGCTTTCGTGGGGTACACAAAGGGGTAGACGCGCAAGCGGCGCAAGGGGTGCAGCCCCCTTGTTGCGGCAAAGCCGCCATAGCTCCATGCAATGGCTTCCAGAGGACGCACGACACCCGTTAGGGTGTATAAGTGCGCCCTTTGTTCCAAAGGGTCTTTTAGCTTGTCGCGTCCTCGGCTCGTTTTCTCAAAAACTCCCGCGCTGGCTCACTCGTCAAAGCAAGACGGAAAAAGGTCTGCGCGTCCTCGTCCGGCATGGTGATAAGCTCCGGCACGACGCTTTCAATAAAGCCGCCCCGCGAACAAAGGCGGTGGTTGCGCTCCTTGCGTTCCTCGCGGGATAGCTTTTGCTTGATGATTTTCTCCCTGTTCTGATACTGCCGGATTTTCTTCTCTTTTTCCTCGATTTCGGCGGTCAACTCGTCATAGGTTTTCTCTTTCGGTTTCGTCATGGGTAGTCGCTCCTTTCTGCTCATAGGCATAAGAAAAGAGCAGTCGATTTCTCGGCTGCTCTCGGTGAAAAAGTGTTTAGTTTTTACTCACATATTTGTATGCATCATCTGTAATCACACTAGCATTATCATACCAGACACCAGATTTTTCAAATGGAAAATAGTCGCTTTTGTATATTTCCGGGTTTTTATTAGGGTCATAGATAAAACTCGGCGCGCCGTTTATATAGTTTCCTGTAAACTCGGTAAACGATATTCCTTGATCGGGGTCAAGATAAAGAGCGCCATCTTCAACAAGTAGTGCAACCGTCAACTTTTGAGCGTTAATGCGTTCTTCGTCATAATAGTCGAAGCGTATCATAATACAGTTTTCAAAGGAGGCGTTCACTATATCTGAGCCGTACTCCATTAAGCTATCAAGGTTTTCGTTCAACTGCTGCAATACCATTTCCAGCAGAAACATACTTGAGTTCACATCGCACCAATCATCATTGATGCTGCTATCATAGCAATACAAGTTGACGAGGATTTCACGATACTTAACATCTGCATTGATATAGCAACTGATAGGCTCGGTAACATCAAGCATGGCGTTCAGATTATCATTCAAGGTTTTTTGTATTGTTTCTTCAAGACTAACTTTGATGGGCGGTGCTGTACTATTTGAGTTTTCTTTTGGAACATCACTTGGCTTGTCTATTTGCTGTTCTTCAACAGGCGGGTCATTGATGGGTAAATCCGCAGAAACCGCTGGTACAGTTTCGCTTTGACAGGCGGTCAGAAAAACCAACAGAGCAACGATAAAAAGAATGTATTTTTTCAATTCTGCTCACCTTTTTCAATGTCAGCAAAGGCGTCAAAGATTGCTTTTGCGTGTTCTGTTCTTGAGATTTTCGCACTCTCTGGCCGCTGTGTAATCACAATCTTGGGGTGAAAATGAAAAGCATCGCTTATGCCACTGCCTATAATGACTTGCTTTGCATCTTCATATAAGTCAACGCCTGTTTCGTCTACAAAGGCGTACTCGTTTAATCCCTTTCCAATCGGCTTATACCACCAATCGCCAGTGATAAAAATAATATGGGTCGGGCGCAAATAAGAAATCTCTTTTCTCAAAATCCTCGCACAGCTATTCAGCGTTTCACGAATGAGCTTATTGCTTGGATTGCCGGATTTATAAGGGGCTACTTTATAGAGGTTTGTCCACGCCATGTGTTCTGACCAGTTATCGTCGATGCCATATTGATTTAATACGGCATGGCAAAGCTGAAAAAACGGAGATTTATTGTAGTTGTATATTTCTTTTTCGTTCTTATCAAAGACTTTTCCTTTGCTGATGTATCCGGTGTCAATGGCGCTATCAAAGACTTGGTCGATAACTGCCTCTATGGAGTCTTTCTTAAACTCAATTTCCCAACCGTTTACTGCCCTGCCTATAAACAAAAGGCGAAAAGGTTTTCCGGCATAGCAATTCCCGGTAAATTTGCTTCCTTTCATAAGCGGCATACTTGTTAAGCCATTTTCAGTATCTCCTAACTGGTTTATTAGCGGCGATAGCATCCTTGCATATTCCGCTTTAATATCTGCTATTCGCCCATGCTGACCACCACTAATTTCTAAATCAATAGTACCCATATTTACCCTCCTACCATAATTTTTCTACTTATGTTTATAATAGAGTTCGTTGTAAAACTCAAAATCACTCTTTTCAAATACAATTTCTCGATTATGCACAAATTAGCACGAAATGGAACCAATTCTTGAGCAAATTATACCACGAAAAAATGAATAATTCTACTCATCATTTCAGCCTGTCGGCGGCGTTGTTCTCCTTCGCATATCTCCGGGCGGCTTCCCGCCGTTCCTCGCTGTATGGCGCGGTCAAACGGAAGCTGAAACGCGCCTTGACGATTTCAAAGCTCTTGTAGCCCTGCTCCGCGTCCTCATCGGTCTGCTTGCATAGGTCGGGGAAGCGTCCGGCATAGGCGGTCAGACGGTTTTTGAGGTCGGTGTTGTGGGTGTGTATCTCAATGACGGGGCTTGCTTCGTCAAAGTAGATTTCGGTAGTCTTGTCGCGCTTTTTCAAGCCTGTTTTCATTTTCTGTCCTTTCTACGCTCCCGTTACGCAACAGGAGCGTTTTTCGGCTGTTTTCGACCGCTCTTGACTTGGGAAAAACAGCGATTTTCAAATAGAAACCCGTCGGACGAATAAACTCATCGTCTGATGCGCTCCAATCGTTAAATCCGCTTTTTTGCAGCTCTTGACCATGATTTTTACTCCGGCCTGTTGGTGTGGTTTTTCAGCCATTCCAGCAGGTCGTTTTTCATTACCAGCTTGCGCCCGCCGACTTTCAACGTGGGGAAATCCGGGCTGTTCAAAAGGTTGTACGCGCCCGCCCTCGAAAGGTGGAGCGCCACCGCAAGTTGCTTCACATTCATCACATCAGGCAGTTCTTCAAACGGCTCTTTGCTCATACGCTGTTGCTCCTTCCGCACGAAAAAAAGCAGCCACGATTTTTCGTGACTGCTCTTGATGTGCTATTTCATTCGTTTTTTTGCTTTGGCTTGGATAGGCTGTCGAGATATTTTTCGTATTCAGCGCCCACAAAATCCCGGTACTTGTCAGATAGCTTGTCGATGTGCTTCGATACCGCGCTGGCGGTCTTGAAGCCTACCTTGTCGGCAATCTCCTGTTGGGTGCAGCCAGCCATACGCATACGCAAAATCGCTCTGTCCCGATCAGTCAGCGTTGCCCGGAATTGATCGAGTTGTATTTCGGACAATATCTTGCTCTCAAACTCCGCGCTTGGGTCTGGTATCTCCGTCAGCGTTTCATTGTCCAGCGCACCGCCGCTTTCCTGTATCTGTTCAAGAGATAAGGGCTTGCTCTTTCTGTCGTGATGCCACTTCCGCATGAAGTCGGTCTTGACTACGCTGTTGCGGTTGTCATAGTCCGCAACTTGCCTGTTGTTCCATATCTCGTCGATAACAGGCTGCCAGTGCTGCTCTGCCACAATCCTGTCTGTGAGATTGCCTACAAGGTTTCCGAATTGCTGATAGGTGAGCCACGGCACTTCCATTCCCTGCGGGATGTTGTAAAGGCTTTGGAATGACAAGCCGTTGGTTTCAAACTTCATCCGCATATAGGGGATCAGGTTGTATGACATTCGCCACAGGGGAAAATCGCCAGAATACTGTGCTCTGCTGCCGGGTATCTCCCGGTGCTTTCCGCCCTTATCCGGCACATTGAAAAACTGCCACGCTACCCATGAATAGCTGTCCCACACCACTTCAAGAAATGTATCCGAGTTGATAAGGTCATCGTACTTGTCCGTCCGCAATACTTCATAGGGGCAGCGGGGTATGCTCATGTAGGCCGGGCGCTTGCTCACAAACTCCTGCGGCAAACTGTAAAAGAGCGTCAGCCACGATTTGTAGCTGTCCTGCGGTATCTCGATGACTTCACCGGGCAGCACAACGAGAAAACCTTTCGGGCCTTGCTGCTTCTCCATAGCGTCACCTCCAATCAATTCAAATTAAGCCCTCTACTATACATGGCACGAGAAAGGCTGTTTTGTTCCAATCTTTCCAAAAATTTTTGAGATTTTTTGAAAAAATCTCGGATGGAAAAGAATAGGATGGATTTGCCCACATTATATCTGAAAATTCCGATTAAGTCTATTGCGTTTGAAATGGGCAAAAAAATAGGCGGTACTCGGTTTCCCGAATACCGTCCATTTTCAGCCAATCCCGCCTGACAGATGCCCGTAATCGTAATTTTGTTGGATTACTGTTTTACGAGCACCCAGCTAAATAAGGCGGGCTTTTTTATTATGGCTTGAAGCCAAGCTGAGCTTGCAAAGGTGTGTGCAGTCAAAAAAATTACCCGCTATGCGGGCGGTAGAAGCAAGCTTACAGCATATCATTTTGAGCGAAGAGGAGAATCTGTGTCTTTATGATAATAAACCTAGATGCTGAAGATAATTCCGCATACAATCTTGGCAAATACCGAAACCGCCTTACCCTGGGGAAAGACGATATCTCGTCACGAAAATTCCTCAGAATGACTGATGAGGGAAATATGACGGCAGATGACGGAACAGAGTAAAAACGAATATATCTTTGAGTATCAGATGGAGCAAGTTATTAAGTAAAGAAGTTTAAACAGTGTTCAAGCCGGCATCTTTAGACGCAAGCTGGTAATAAAGCCTTATAGGTTTAGTGCATACTATACGTTTTACGGGTGGTTATGGTTAAACAATGATAGATTTTTTAATCTTTGATTAAAATTTGCGCAGCAAAAAAGCAACATTAAAAAATGTTGCTTTTTTGTTTTTGTATTTGTTTGTTTAATATTGAGTTGTTGTACCCAATAAAATGCTTGCAAGGTCAATTATCTCGCTGCCATCTGCAGGTTTACCTGTAGGAGTTTTTGTTGTGTCGGAATATTGTGCATTCATATTTAAAGACATATCCATTACATCAGGAACCCCGAATGTCATGTCAAGAGTTGAATTAAGCTTGCTGTCAAGCTTTGATGTTAATGAAAGGCTAAGAGATGAACTGTCTTTAACTGTTGCGGATATTTCATAACCGTTAACATTTGAACTGTCCATAAGCAGTTTTATGGAAATAGCTATATCAGTACCTTTGTAGGTTGTTTCATAGGTTGATAAATAATTATCTCCAACTTTTCTGAAAGCGGAATCTCCAAGCATGGTTTCTATCATGGAAACTGCTGCAAGCATATCCTTATAATCATTAACGCTTGTAGGAGTGGAACAAGAGAAAGCTTTTCCCATTAAGTTTTCAAAGCCTTCGTTGTTTAAAGAAACAAGGCTTTGCATTGACATAGAAATACCGGAGGCCTCAAGCAAGCTGTTCATATCAAGCTTAAACCATGTGTTGCTTGAATATCCCATAAGAGGAGCAACGGAAGGATATTGATAGTAATAAGTTCCTTCGTTGATATCCATAAGAAGATTCATCTTTAAGTTTGAAAGTACATCTAAGATAAGCTTTTGTGATTCTTCGGATTCTTCGCTCATAACTGCTGCAAGGGCTTTTTCGTCGAAATTCAAAGTAACATTCATATCGGCCTTTGTTTGGCTTATAACCGAGTCGAAAGTTCCTGTTGCTTTGATTACGGGAGAACCTTCTGTAATTTTATCTGTAATTGCAATGTCCATTGTGCCGTTAAAGGCTTTCTTTTCGCCGATTATTTTCTTTGAAAGAGCCATATATTTGTTTATAAGCGTGAAGCTGTCTGTGAAAGAATCGGCAATTTTGCTTGTGTCGATGATAACAACTGTTTTTTCTGAGTTGTCATATCCAACATTAAACCCAAAAATTTCAGAAGCATATCTTACTGGAATCATAGTTCTTCCGTTCGATATATATGGAGCGGAGCTTGTTTCAACAATTTTTGCCTTTCCGTTTTCAGTAACCATAACTCTGGTGCTGCCTATTCTTGACTCGATTTTCAAGTCGTCCTTTGTTGCAGTAACAATTCCTGTTGCATTGTTATACGAAGCCTCTGCTCCAAGAGCTTCAAGGAAAGCTCTTAAAGGCATGTAAGTTGTATCATTTTTGAATTCAGGTTTCATATCAGGAAATATAAGGTATTCTCCGTTAAGCTGAACCGCTATAAAAGAATCAGGTCTTGTTGCTGATGTCTTTGCGGTTGATTCTTCGGCAAATGCGAAGGTATTAAGCGAGAATACCATAGCTACTACAAGTAATAATGAAAAAATTCTTTTTTTCATGTTTACCCTCCTTAATTGTAAAAAAAATAATAATATCATAAAATTTAGTATACCATACATTTTTTATCAATTCAATTTATAGCACTAAAAATTGCAAATATTAAAACTTTCTTAAAAACTCATTTCGTTTCGATTATATTTGAAAGCTTTCCGATAATAAATTCGGTTATTATTTCATAGCCTTTTTCGTTTATATGTATCCCGTCAAGCTGGAGAAGCTCCTCAAGTGAGCTTCCGCAGAAGCTCGACATAAAATCATTTAAGTCAAGGATAGGGCATGAACATTTTTCTGCTGCTTCAGATATAATAGAGCAGTATTTTTCTATGCGGTCATTTGTATTATAGGGCATGAAATCAGAGTCTATAATCGGCGGAGGCGTTATAAATATGGGGATTGCGCCTATCTCCTTTATTGATGCCGCAATTTTATTAAGATTTGCCGAAAATTCAAAAGGTGAAATATAAGCGTCCTCGTTAAAGGATGAATCGTTTGTTCCAAAAAGTATGGTAACATAGTCGGGCTTAAGGTCTAAAACGTCTTCCTTAAGCCTGAAAAGAGCGTCTCTTGTGGTGTCCCCGTTAACGCCTTTATTTATGATTTTCCACTCGAAAGACGGGAAATTTTCGGAAAGAGGAGGCGCTAACTTGTCTATAAAGGACATTCCGCTGCCAACTCCGTATCCAAAGGTTAAGCTGTCTCCAAAGCCTATAATAGTTTTTTTCATAATATTACCGCCTTAAAGTTTGTTTATAATATCAAAGAATCCGGGGAAAGAAATATTAACGCATTTGCAATCCAAAACAGTTGTGCTTCCTTCACAGGCAAGACCTAAAACGGCAAGAGACATCGCGATCCTGTGGTCGTTATAGCTTAACACTTTTGTGCCTTTAAGAGGCGTTTTGCCGTTTATTATCATTCCGTCACCGGTTTCGGTTATGTCGGCTCCAAATTTCTTAAGCTCGGTAACCATTGCTTTTATTCGGTTTGATTCTTTAACCTTAAGCTCTTCGGCGTCTTTTATGATTGTAGTTCCTTCTGCAAAGCAGGCAGCAACTGCCAAAACAGGTATCTCGTCTATCAAAAGAGGTATAAGCTCCTTTGATATGGTTATACCCTTAAGCTTAGACGAAGAAACGGTTATATCTCCTCTTGTTTCCCCGGATATGGTTTTAACCCCGGTTGTTTCTATATTTGCGCCCATTTGGCGAAGAGCGGTTATTATTCCTGTTCTTGTCGGATTTAAGCCTACGTTTTTAATGGTAATCACGCTGTTTTTGCATATTGTGCCTATAACCATGAAATACGCTGCCGATGAAATATCTGCCGGAACGTCTATTTCGCATCCGTTTAAAATGACTTCGCCGCCGGATACAATTTCAGCCCCTTCTTTTATTATGCTTGCACCCATGTGGTTAAGCATTATTTCCGTATGGTCTCTCGTTGCTTCCGGCTCGGTTATTTTTGTTTCACCTTCGGCATAAAGGCTGGCCAGCAGTATTGCACTTTTAACTTGCGCGCTTGCCACGGGAAGGACATAGCTTATTCCTTTAAGGGCGCTTCCCGTAATTTCAAAGGGTGCAAAAAGCTTGCCTTCGGGTATAGAGTCTTTTAAATTTTTAAATTTAGCTCCCATAAGCGAAAGAGGGGTAAATATTCTGTCCATAGGACGTTTTTGTATGGAACTGTCGCCGGTTAACCGGCTTTTAAAACCAGATCCGGCAAGTATACCGCTTAAAAGGCGTATGGTTGTGCCGCTGTTTCCAACATTAAGCGTTTCTTCGGGAGCTTTAAGACCATGCAGACCGTTTCCGTAAATTGTTACGTCAGTCCCTGAAATTTCTATTTTAATTCCCATTTGTCTGAAACAGCTTATGGTTGAAATGCAGTCTTCTCCCATTAAAAAGCCTTTCACATGCGTTTTTCCAGTGGCTATGGAGCCAAGCATAACCGACCTATGGGATATGGATTTGTCACCCGGAACGGTTAACGAAGCTTTTAAGTTTTGTTTTCCTTTTACATTATAATCCATGATAAAACTCCTAGTTTTTGATATGGGCTTCAAAAGAAGCTTCTTCCAAAACAGATAAGCTCTTTTGCCTGTCGCTTTCGCTGCCCAGCGCTATTATAAGAGCGCCGTTTTCATGCTCACGGTTATTGGCTATCGTGAGGTTTTTGATATTTATTTCGTTAGCTGAGAACAAAAGCGCTATTGAGGCTATGCTTCCCGGCCTGTCTATAACATCAACAGATATCTCATATGCCTTATAAAAACCGCTGCCTGAATTTATATTTTTGAATGAATCTCTGTATTCTTTGGCTAAAGCAAAGAAATCATGTATTTCATTCTCTTTTTTTTCTTTTAAAGAGGTTTTGAACCTTTCAAGCACGCCTTCAAAGCTGTTTAAGAGGCTTAATATATATTCTGGGTTTGAAAAGCAAATGCTTTCCCAAACATCAGGGTTTGAGGATGCGATTCTTGTTATATCCCTAAAGCCTCCGGCGGCCAGAGTGTGCATATATTTTTCGCTTCCGTCTGCTTCTTTAACAGTGTTTACGAGAGCAGAGGCTATTATTTGAGGGATATGGCTTATTCCTGCCACTGCCCGGTCATGGAGAAGGGGAGGCATAAGCAAGGGCAGAGCACCGATGGTTTTTATTATATACGTAAAATCTGAAACAAGTTCTTTAGGGACATTATCAGCCGGAGATATTATATAATAAGCGTTTTCAAACAAGTGCTCCTTTGAAGCTGCATATCCGGTTTTTTCGGAGCCTGTCATAGGGTGGCCGCCTATATAATATATATTTTCGGGTAAAGATTTCATTTTATCCGCTATATATTTTTTTGTGCTCCCCACATCGGATATAACACAGCCATCAGAAACTATAGGCAAAAGCTTATCTGCATATTCATATATCATATCCACGGGTGTGCATATAAATATGCAGCCGCAATCCTTAAAAATATCATTTATCTCGTTTGAATATGCGTCTATAACTCCATCGTCATAAGCGGCTTTAAGAGGGGCCTCGCTTCTGTTAAATGCAGCTATATAAGGTGAGGATAGCCTTGCCTTAAGCGCTTTGGCAAGAGAGCCGCCTATAAGCCCAAGACCTATTATTCCGAATTTATTGTTCATTTAAAACTTCCTTCCCATAAGCTTTATAAGAGGTTTAAGCTCTTTGCAAAGAATTTCAAAATCGTTAGGTGCGAGGGACTGCGGTCCATCCGAGAGGGCTTCCTTCGGATTTGGGTGCACTTCAATCATAAGCCCGTCGCATCCGGCTGCAATGCCTGCGCGGCTTAAAGGTGCGATATATTCTCTTACTCCCGAAGCATGGCTTGGGTCGATGATTATAGGCAAATGAGATTTTTTCTTTATAACCGGCACTGCGCTTATATCAAGGGTGTTTCTTGTGCTGGTTTCATATGTTCTTATTCCTCTTTCGCAAAGTATAACATTTTCGTTGCCTTCGCTCATAACATATTCGGCGGCATTCAACCACTCGTCTATGGTAGCCGAGATTCCCCTTTTAAGCATTACGGGCATATTAAGCCTGCCGACGTATTTAAGCAGTTCAAAGTTTTGCATATTTCTTGCTCCGATTTGAAGGATATCCACATATCCGGCAGCAGCTTCCGCAGCACGTTCGCTGGTTACTTCCGTTATAACAGAAAGACCTGTTATTTCTCTTATCTCTGCCATGAATTTAAGGCCTTCCACTTCAAGGCCTTGAAAGGAATAAGGGGAGGTACGCGGTTTATATGTTCCGCCCCGGAGAATTTGCGCGCCTGAGTTTTTAACTGCAATTGCGGACTGTAAAAGCTGTTCTCTTGATTCTACGGCGCACGGACCGGCCATTATAACGAAATTATCCCCGCCTATTTTTACACCGTTAACATTTACAACGGTAGGGTCGGGATGAAAGTAGCGGTTTGCAAGCTTATAAGTTTCGCTTATATGCACTATTCTTTCAACACCGGGAAGGTCCAAGGGGTTTTTTTCTATAAACTTGTTTTTGTCGCCGACAACGCCAACGAGAGTGATTTCTTCTCCGTGGCTGACATGAGCCTTAAGACCCAAGCCTTCTATAATACCTACAACATTGGACAGTTGTTCTTCTGTTGAAGAACGTTTCATAATTACAATCATTTTTCTTTCCTCCTAGTTAAAATGGGAAATTTAAAAGCATGGAGTATTCGGCCGAAAAACAAAAAACTCCCGTCCCAAAAGGACGAGAGGTTATTCTCGTGTTACCACCTTAATTTGCAAACAGCTTGCGCTTAATTTGCCTCGCAAAGTACAGTCGAAACGATACTCCGGCACTATAACGTGTGCAAAAAACGTCACTTCCTACTTGCAAAAGCGTTCAGAGTGAAGCTCAAAGATGTATTCACAGCTAAGCCTGCCTCGCACTTCTCATCAACCAGTAACTTTCTGTCAGGAGATTTTAGCTGTTACTTATTCTTATCATAGCTTTTAAAATATTTACCACATTATAAATTAAAAGTCGTCATAAGTCAAACGCTTTTTATATTTTGTTGAATAAAATTTAAAGCCTGTACATAGATATTAAAAAAAGGAGGAGGAGAAATGGACCAAAGAGAAGCTTTGCTAATGAATTTTCCTGCAAACATACGGAAACTTTTTTCGGGAATAAATGAAAATGATTTTAAGGATATAACAGAAATAAGGCTTAGGACAGGGAAACCGCTTTTAATCATATACAGAGGGGAAGAAGTTTACATAAACAAAAACGGAGATTTAAGCATAAGCGGAAAAGGGAGCTATATAACAGAGCAGGAAGATGTTGAAAACACAGTTGTTCTAATAAGCAACTATTCGCCTTATGCCTTTGACGAAGACATAAAAAGAGGCTTTATAACCATTTCAGGAGGACATAGGGCAGGGCTTTCCGGGAAAGTTGTAACAGAGGGAGGAAAAATAAAAACCATAAGCCAGATAAACGGCATATGCTTAAGACTTTCCCATGAAATAAAGGGCTGCGCAGATGAAGCGATTAAATATATCCTAAACAAAGGACAAGTTTTGCATACAATGATTATTTCCCCGCCTGGCTGCGGGAAAACAACTCTTTTGCGGGATATAATAAGGCAAATTTCGGATGATGCAGGTAAAAACGTATCCGTAATAGATGAAAGAAGTGAAATAGCAGGATGCTATATGGGCATACCCCAAAGGGATATCGGGCAAAGAACGGATGTTATGGACGCATGTCCAAAGGCTTTAGGTATGCTTATGGTCTTAAGAAGCCTTGCTCCCGATGTTATTGCGGTGGATGAAATAGGCAGCAAGGATGATATTTTTGCTATAGGAGAGATATTAAACGCAGGTATAAAGCTTATAGCCACAGTGCACGGCAAGGATATCACAGACGTGTCAAAGAAACCGTATTTATCTGAGCTTGTTAAAACGGGCGCATTTGAACGCTATATAGTGCTTTCCAAAAACAAGGGTTTTGGAACGATAGAAGAAATATACGACGGAGCTTTGAGGGAACTAAAATGATAATAAAAATTTTAGGCTCGGTTTTAATAATCTGTTCCACAACCCTATTGGGATATATATATTCCAATATTGATAAATATAGGATTTTGGAGCTTTCTGAGCTTGAAAAGGCGATGTCGGTTTTAAAAAGCCAGATAGAATTTGTGGCTATGCCGCTGCCGCAGGCCTTTTTTGAAACGGCTTCAAGGGTTAAGCCTCCGGCATCAGATATTTTCAAAGCTGTAAGCAATAAAATAGAGCGAAAAGAAGGACAAACAATAAAAGACATATGGTGTGAGGCAATATTGGAATCAACTAAAAACACTTATCTTACAAAGGAAGACAAAGAAGAGCTTTGCGCGCTTGGGCTGACACTTGGATATCTTGATAAGATCCGGCAGCAAAGGAGCATAATGCTGTTTGAAGAATACATAAAAGAAACCAAATCGGCATTGAAAGCAAAAAGCCTGGTAAGCTCAAAGCTTTATATGAGTATGGGTGTTTTATCGGGGCTTATAATAGCCGTAGTTTTAATATAGGAGGCTTATATGGAAATAAACATTGTGTTTCAGATTGCGGCTGTCGGGATATTGATATCTGTGCTAAACCAGGTTCTTATAAGGGCAGGGCGCGAGGAGCAGGCAATGATGACAACTCTTGCCGGCCTTGTTGTTGTATTATACTGGGTTATCCAATACATAAGCAAGCTCTTTATATCAGTTCAAACGATATTTAATTTGTAGGTGATCATATGGAGATATACCAGGTTGTATCAGTAGGGATAATAGGCACTGTGCTTTCGGTAACGCTTAAAAAATACAGCCCGGAATACAGCGTGCTTGTCGGCGTTGGGACAAGTATAATAATATTTTTGTTTGTCCTTACAAGAGTTGGCGGGATACTTGAGATGTTTGGGGATATAGCGGATGACGGCGGGATAGACAAAGGCTATGTCGGTATAGTTGTAAAAATAATAGCCATAGCATATATAACCCAGTTTGGAGCGGAGCTTTGTATGGACGCGGGAGAAAAGGCCATTGCCTCAAAGATAGAGCTTGCGGGGAAAGTGCTTATAATGATGGTTTCAACCCCCGTTATTATATTTCTCATGAATTTAATTATGAGTATTTAAGGAGTTTTTCAAATGATAAAAAAGCTTTTGTTGTGCATTTTCGTTATTTTCTTGGTTTGTCCCCAAAGAGTCATGGCCTCTGAGAGCAAAACGCTGGTTGAGCCGGCTTTAAGGTCGATAGGAATAGAAGAAATAAGCAGCGATATTTCTGAGATAACAGATGGGGAAATGGATTTTTACGCTATAGTAAAAAGCCTTGTTTCCGGGGATTTCAATGAAATTAAAGAAGCTTTTTTAAACGGTATAAAAAACGCCCTTTTAGGAGAGGTAAATACTCATTTTAAAACAATGAAACGGCTTGTTGTTATAGCGCTTTTGGGGGCGCTTTTAAAAATATTCTCCAGCGGGTTTTCAAGTAAAGCGGTTGGCGAGCTTGGGTTTTATGTGTGTTATATAGTGATAATAACGATAATAACGGCTTCATTTTCGGAGGAAGCGCTTATTGTTTCCGAAACGGCTTCAAAAATACTTGATATAACCCAGGTTATGCTGGCGGCTTTTGTTTCAATAGCTCTTGCTTCAGGCAATATAGCTCAGTTTTCCGTTACGGGACCTATTATAATAGGCGCTTCGGGGATTATAACGAGCATTATATCAAGTTTTATTTTACCGGCCATAACTTTGGCCACCACCTTTGGCATGATAAACTGCATATCCGAAAAAAATATTTTAACCAAATTTTCAGAGCTTATGAAAGACGGTATGAGCTGGATTCTAAAAGGGAGCGCATACATATTTATGGCCGTTGTTTCATTATGCCGCTTTGGGACGCCGGCTTTTGGTAAACTTGCGGATAGAGCGGCAAAAACTGCAATAGGAGTGATACCTGTTGTTGGAAATGTTTTAAACGGTGCGTTTCTAACGGCAGCCGAGCTTTCAAAAACAGTTGGCAGCAGCATGGGGGTTGCCGCGATAATTTTTGTGGTTGCGGTATGCATAACCCCGGTTTTGAAGCTTTCGGTATTTATACTGCTTTATAAGCTGACCGCAGCATTAATAGAGCCTATATGTGAGGAAAGAATAATAAAATGTCTGGGAGTTGCGGCGGATTTTTCAATAATGCTTCTCGGAGCTCTTGTAACTGTAATAACCATGTTTGTTTTTTCGGTAATTATTATGATGACACTGGCATAATTATAGTTTTAAGGGGGTACTTTTTATAATTGTGGAATTGGAAGGATATGTGAAGTCAATAATTTCGGTTTTGGTGTTTTCAGCCTTTGTTGAAATGCTTATGCCGAAGGAAAATTATAGAAAATACATAAGCATAGTTTTGGGTTTTATAATCATGCTTGTTATGATTTCTCCTATAATGCGTTTTTTTGGCAAGGGTTCGGCGTCGGACATTATAAGGAAATATGATTTTAAGCTTCAATCCGCCGCAGATTCTTTAGGCTCATCTTTCAATATAAGTAAAGGCTACGGTTCTGGTCTTGTCGAGGATATATATAGAAACGATATATCCGAAAGCATAAAAGAAAGCCTTGACTCCGAAGGCATAAACGCCAATGTGTCAGCAGTTGAAATAGACAATGATCCTTCATCAGAAAGTTATGGGGCCATAAAAAGCGTGGAAATAAACATGTCTGCGTCCGAACAGGAAAGCAGCGTTTATGTTCCTAAAGTTGAGGTGAAAATCGGCAATTATTTTGATTATGAAACGGAAGAGAACGAAGAAAGCAAAGAAGAAAAAGAAGTATATAGTATTTTATCAAAAAACTACGGTGTGGGAAAAGAAAATGTATACATACAAAAGAGGTGAAAGCGTTGGAATTTAAAAAACTGAAGGAGCTTATGTCAAAAGACGGCGGCAAGCAGACAAGGCTTAACCTTTTTACAGCCGTTGCATTTGGGGTAATTCTTTTGATAATAGGGAATACCTTTTTTTCGTCTCCTGATAAAGAGGAAAAAACTGAAGCTGCGTTTAAAAGCGTTGAAGAAACCGATGCGTGGAACGAAAAAACTTTAGAAGACAGGCTTAGTGATATTCTTCAATATGTAAAAGGAGCGGGGGAAGTTAAGGTGATGATAATACAGGCGGAAAGCGCGGAAACAGTTTTTGCAAGTGACGAATCTAAGGATACGGAATCGGTTAATGAAGCCGGTTCGTCGGGAGACAGGCGAATAACGTCTAAAGAAAGCATGGAAACGAGCACGGTTATAATAGACGGCTCTGGCGAAAATGGCCAGCCGTTGGTTTCAAAAGAAATTTCGCCTCGTATAGAGGGTGTTTTAATAGTTTCGGAAGGAGGAGATAATCCTACGGTTAAAAGTGACATTTCAAAAGCCGTTGAATCGCTTTTGAATGTTCCGGCTCATAAAATACAAGTATTAAAAATGAAATGAAGGGGGATATAAATGTTTACAATAAAAAGGAACCATATAATTGTAACTACACTTATGATAATGATAGCAATTGCTGGTTATTTGAATTTTTCTGAAGCAAAAAGCTCTGAAAGGGGAAATGAAACAGCTCTTCAATCAGATGAAACCTTGGGCAATTATGCCATATTAGGCGACGAAGAAGAAATAACCACACTCGCAGACGATATGACAGAAGAAGAAATAGCATCTTCCGAGTTTGACCCAATAACTGCGGAAGCCATTGGAGACACCGGAAGCGAAGCTGTTGCCGCTTCCACAACTTCTGCCGATGATACGGGGGCTGCGGTTTTTGTAAATTCAACGCTTGACGCATCGGAATATTTTGTTCAGGCTAAGCTTGACCGCGAACAGGAAAGAGCAAAAGAAAAGGATATTTTGACAGAAATGATAAACAATAAAAACGTGGAAAAGGAACAAAAAGTAAACTGTGCTGAAAGCATGCTGGAACTTCAGAAACGCATAGAAAAAGAAGCGGCAGCCGAGGCTATGATAAAGGCAAAAGGCTTTAAAGAAGCTTATGTGCGTATAGACGACAATACGGTTGATGTGGTTATAGACAAGGAAAGTCTTACAGAAGCCGAAACGGCTCAGATTATGGATATAGTAAAGAGAAAGACAGGTATTGCAAACGACAAAATAAGGATTACAATATATAAAAAGCAACAATAACCTCTACATAAAAACAGGGATGACTCTTAAATCATAAAAAGAGCGGGGAATATTATTCTCTGCTCTTTTGAGTTTAAGGTTAAATTATAAATACATACTTAAAACTTTATACATTGATGTATAAGTTTTAAACATAAAAATGATTATTTTTGCATAAAAAAGCTCAAAATCATATTATGAATTGCAAAAATATGAATTTATTGGTATAATAATTAAACGTATGATGACTATTTTAGGATAATCTGATTGAATATATAGCTTTTTAAGGAGGAAAACAATATGAATACAGACAAGCAAAATATGTCTCCAGCAGGGCAGATACAGATTGCTGACGAAGTTATAGCAGTTATAGCAGGAACAGCGGCAATGGAAGTTGAAGGAGTTGAAGCGGCAGCAGGTGCTTCTAAAAATACAATTGCGGAATTTTTTGGCAAAAAAAGCAATTCAAAGGGTGTTAAGGTTTTTGTTAACGAAGGCGAGGTTTCCATAGAAATAGACATCTCGATTAAGTTTGGAATAAAAATAAACGATACGGCTCTTGAAGTTCAAAAGAAGATTAAAAATGCCGTTGAAAACATGACGGGTCTTTCTGTGACCAAAATAGACGTAAATGTTTCTGATATAGTTCCGGCTAAGCAAAAACAGGAAGAAATCTAAATGTTTTTGCATATTGGAGGATAATTATGAGCCGAAGGAGTGCGCGCAAAGGGGCTTTTGTTCTTTTGTTCCAAATGGAATTTGCTGATTCTTCAGAAAGAGAACAGATAAAATCGGTTTTTTTCTCTGAAAACCCTGAAATTACGGAAGATGAAAAGTCTTTTATAATAAAAGAGGTGGATGGGGCCAATTTTCATATAGAAGAAATTGATGAGCTTATAAAAAGCAGGGCTATAGGCTGGGACATATCAAGAATGTCCAAAATAGACCTTGCGATATTAAGGCTCGCTGTTTATGAAATGAAATTTTCAGAAGATATAACAATAAGCGTTGCCATAAACGAAGCCGTTGAGCTAGCTAAAAAATATAGCTCTGATGAGGCTCCGGCGTTTATAAACGGGATTCTTGGAAAGGTTTGAGGCGTATGGCTGCGTATACCGTTACCCAGGTTAATAAGTATATAAGAAATATGATGGAAAATGATGCTGTTTTAAACAGCCTTTTGGTTAAAGGCGAGATTTCAAACTTAAAGTATCATTCTTCGGGTCATATTTATTTTTCGCTTAAAGACAAAACCGCAGTTATAAATTGCGTTATGTTTAAAATGTCGGCATTAAGCTTAAATTTTGAGCTGAAAAACGGTATATCTGTCCAAGTTTTGGGGTATATTTCCGTTTTTGAGAAAACGGGTCAGTTTCAGCTTGTCTGCGAATATATTAAAGACCCCGGTGAAGGCTCTCAAGGTGAGGCGCTTAAACTTCTCAAGGAAAAGCTTTTAAAAGAAGGTCTTTTTGAAGCCTCCAGGAAAAAAGCTATCCCCAAACATCCGGGATGTATAGCCGTTATAACTTCACCTGTCGGAGCGGCTGTAAGGGATGTTATAAATGTTATATCAAGGCGCGATAAAGGTGTTTTAATAGCTGTTGTGCCCGTTTTGGTTCAAGGAGAGTTTGCGGCGGAAAGCATTGTTTCAGCTCTTAAAACTGTGAATAAATGGGGTAAGGCTGACACGATAATATTAGGCAGGGGCGGAGGCTCAAACGAAGATCTTTCCGCATTTAACGAAGAAAGCGTCGTAAGGGCTGTTTTTGAGTCTGATATACCTGTTATTTCAGCAATAGGCCACGAAACCGACTACACTTTAACTGATTTTGCTTCAGATTTAAGAGCGCCGACCCCGTCGGCAGCAGCTGAGCTTGCTGTTAAAAACAGCTATGAAACAGCTGATTATATAAAAAATATTGTTTACACAATGAACATTTTTGTTTTACGTAATTTAAACAAAAAATCAAATAATCTGGATTCTTTTTTGATGCGCCCCGTTTTTAAGCGCCCCGAAGTTTTGTTTGGAAAATGGGATATGTATGTTGACACCATGAAAACAGGCATTGAAAAAGAAATAAAGTTTAAAATCGGAAAATCTGAAAGCCGGTTTTTCTCTCTCATAAAAAGCATGGAGGCTCTTTCACCTTTTGAAGTCATGAAAAGAGGCTATGCTGTTTTATATGGAAAATCAGGTGAATTTATAAACAGTACAAAAAAGATTTCCATAGGGGAACCCATAAAGGTTTTAATGAGGGACGGAAGCATTTTAGCTGAAGTTCTTGAAAAGGGGAACTGATATGGCAAAAAAGAAGCTTGATTTTGAATATGCAATTTCAAGAATGGAAGAAATAGTTAAAAAACTGGAAGATGAAGACCTTTCTTTGGATAAATCCATAGAATACTATAAAGAAGGTATGACATTGGCTGCTTTTTGCAAGGAAAAGCTTGAAAACGCAAAGAGCGAGATACTTATGCTTAAAGAAAACATAAACGGCGAGGCACAGCTTGAGCCTTTTTTTGACGGGGAGGATGAAAATGAGCTTTAAAGAAAAGCTTCTTTTAAAAACAAAAGATATTGATGAAAAACTTGAGCTTTATCTTCCATCCGAAGCTGATGACGAAACGGGGATTATAGCTAAAGCTATGAGATATAGTGTTTTTGCCGGAGGCAAAAGGCTTCGCCCCATAATTTTAGTTTCTGTGACGGAGGCATTAGGTGGAGATATCAATAGGGCATATCCTTTTGCCTGCGCTCTTGAGATGATACATACGTATTCTTTAATCCATGACGATTTACCGGCTATGGATAATGATGATTTCAGACGGGGGATATTGACAAACCATAAGGTTTTCGGTGAGGACATAGCCATCCTTGCAGGGGATGCTCTTTTAAACCAGGCTTTTGAAGTCATGAGCAAGGCCTGCGTTTTGTATAATGATGTTTCCTTAGTTAAAGCTATGGAAGCGATAGCAAGGGCGGCCGGAGTAAAAGGCATGCTCGGCGGTCAGGTTGTTGATGTTATAAACGATGGGAAAAAGATAGATGAAAAAACTTTGCGGTATATAGATAAAAACAAAACTGCGGCAATGATATCAGGAGCTTTTGAAGCCGGAGCGTATATTGCAAAAGCAGATGAAGATATGATAAGGCTTTTATATGAGGCTGGCCAAAACATAGGCATTGCTTTCCAGATACAGGATGATATTCTGGATGTTATAGGGGATTTTGAAACCTTTGGCAAAAGCATAGGAAGCGATGAAAAAAACAACAAAACAACTTATGTGACGATGTTTGGTCTTGAAAAAGCAAAAGAAGACACGGCCGTTCTTTCTAAAAGGGCTGTGGAAATATTTGAAGGGATGGGCAGCAGTATGGATTTCTTAGCAGAGCTTACCCGCTATCTTATAAAAAGAAACCATTAGGGGTCTTTAGCCAGAGGTGAAAAAAATGTGGTTTTCACAAATTATTTTAAATAAAACTATATGGGTCGCAGTTTTGGCATGGGCTATTGCGCAGGCCATGAAAATAGTAATAAACGCTTTTCAAAACAAGACTATTGATTTAAAGCTTATATACAGTACGGGTGGAATGCCAAGCTCTCATTCGGCATTTGTTACATCGGCTTCAATCTCAATTGGGAGAATATATGGCTTTGATAGCGGGCTTTTTGCGCTTTCGGTTATTTTTTCCCTTATCGTTATGTATGATTCGGCCGGAGTGCGCCGTGCTGCAGGAACGCATGCAACGGCAATAAATCTTCTTTTGAATATAAACGGAGTAACTCTCGAGGAGCAGCTTAAGGAACTTTTAGGCCATACACCTATACAGGTTGTTATCGGTGCGATATTAGGCATGATTATAGCTATATTTGCATAACAGAGTTGAAAGACGGTGAATTTATTTGCGAAAATTGATAGACGATATTAATTCACCTGATGATCTCAAAAAGCTTCAGATTTCTGAGCTTGATACGCTGGCTGGGGAAATCAGAGGTATTTTGCTTAATACAATTTCAAAAACTGGCGGGCATCTTGCTTCAAACTTAGGGGTTGTGGAGCTTACAATTGCCTTGCATTATGTTTTTAATTCCCCGAAGGATAAAATTGTTTGGGATGTTGGTCATCAGGCTTATGTTCATAAAATACTTACAGGCAGAAAAGACAAATTTAAAACTTTAAGGCAGACAGGCGGAATTTCGGGGTTTCCAAAGTCCTCTGAAAGTGAGCATGACGCTTTTAACACGGGTCATAGCTCAACCTCTATTTCCGCAGCTTTGGGAATGGCTGCTGCAAGGGATATGAAAGGTGAGAAAAACAAAGTTGTCGCTGTTATAGGCGACGGTTCAATGACGGGCGGGCTAGCCTATGAAGCGTTAAACAATGCCGGAAGAAGCAACAGGGATTTAATAGTTATATTAAACGATAACCAGATGTCTATAGACAAAAATGTCGGGGCTCTTTCAAGGCATTTAAACGACATAAGGCTTGCGCCTGCATATTTAGGCGCAAAAGAAGGAGTTCACAAAGCGCTTGAAAAAATCCCGGTTGTCGGAAAAAGTATAGATAAAGCAATTGAAATAACAAAAGACAAAATAAAATATCTTCTTATCCCTGGAATAATGTTTGAAGAGCTGGGATTTAAGTATATAGGCGACATAAACGGACACGATATAAAGCTTCTTGTGGATATTTTTAATAAAGTTAAAGAAATGAAAGGTCCGGTCCTTCTTCATATTTATACGGTTAAGGGCAAGGGCTATAAATTTTCCGAAAGGTTGCCTTGCGAATACCACGGGGTTTCTTGCTTTGATTTAAAGACAGGGAAGCCTATGAAATCGAAGGAAGAAACATATTCTGATGTTTTCGGCAAAGCAATGGTTGAGATTGCCAGGGAAAACAAAAAATTGGTTGCTGTTTCGGCAGCTATGGCTGTGGGAACCGGGCTTGGCGAGTTTTCAATCAAATATCCAGACAGATTTTTTGACGTGGCGATAGCCGAACAGCATGCCGTGACGTTTTGCGCAGGCCTTGCAAAGGAAGGAATTATGCCTGTTTTTGCGGTTTATTCTTCATTTCTTCAAAGGGCTTATGACCAAATAATACACGATGTTGCAATGCAAAATTTGCATGTTGTTTTTGCTGTTGACCGTGCGGGAATTGTAGGTCAAGACGGGGAGACGCATCAAGGGGTTTTTGACCTTTCGTTTCTTTCACCGATTCCAAATATGACGATAATGGCTCCGTCTTCAGCAGAGGAGCTTTCAGATATGCTTAAAATGGCCTGCTCTTTAAATTCTCCCGTGTCCATACGTTATCCAAGGAGTACTGCTTTTCATAGAGAAGCTGCGGCTTTGGAATATGGGAAAGGTGAAGTTGTGTTTAAGGGTAAAAGGGCAGTGCTTTTTTCAATTGGCACAATGCTTGAAACGGCGCTTTTAGCCTGTGATATTTTAAGGGAAGAAGGAATTTCAGTAACCCTTATAAATGCCAGGTTTGTAAAACCCATAGACGAAGATTTGATTAAATCCGTTATAGATGAAAATAAATATATCTTTACAATAGAAGACAATTTGCTTAGCGGAGGTTTTGGGGAAGCTGTTTTAAAATGTGCAAACAATTTTGGTTTTAATGGAAAGATACATAATTTTGCGTTCCCAGATGAATTTATAGAGCATGGTTCCCAAGCCGAGCTTTTTAAAAAATATGGCTTGGACAGCGTTTCTGTTGCTAAGAAAATAAAAGAAATAATAAAAGAAATGGACGAAGCTTAAAATGAGTGAAAAAGAAAGGCTGGATGTTATCCTTGTTAAAAAAGGGCTGGCTCCTTCAAGAGAGCTTGCAAAGGCTTTTGTTATGGAAGGCAAGGTTTATGTGGGCGGAGTTAAAGCAGACAAGCCTGGAGAAAAAATAGACTTATCGCTTGAAATAACAGTTAGGGATAATTCGCCGAAATATGTGAGCCGTGGAGGCTATAAGCTTGAAAAAGCGATAGACGAGTTTAAGATAGAACTTGAAGGCTTAGTATGTATGGATATAGGCGCTTCAACAGGTGGGTTTACGGATTGCATGCTTCAAAACGGGGCAAAAAAGGTCTATTCAATAGACGTTGGCTATGGTCAGCTTGCCTGGAGCTTAAGGAACGATAGCCGTGTGGTTTGCATGGAAAAAATGAACGTAAGATATGTAACCAGGGATGATATTGCAGACTCTCCGGAGTTCGCTTCTATAGATGTATCTTTTATTTCGCTTAAAAAGGTTTTGATACCCGTTTCAGGCGTTCTTTCAGAAACCGGGCGTGTGGTTTGCCTTATAAAACCCCAGTTTGAAGCGGGAAGGGAAAAAGTTGGCAAAAAAGGTGTTGTACGCGATAAGGATGTTCATATAAATGTTATCTGCGGCATAGTTGATTTTGTGCTTGAAAACGGTTTCGGAATTGTCGGTATAAGTTATTCGCCCATACGCGGTCCTGAGGGCAACATAGAATATCTTATTTATATAATTAAAAACCATAGCGGTATCTCAAAAGAAGATTCATATGAAAAGGCAAGGCTTGTTGTCAATACGGCTCATGAGAGTATTTGAAGGCGGTGGTGTTTCTGAAAAGGGTAGGCATAATCTCAAATTTCGATAAGGATGCAGGTCTAAAAGTAACCAAAACCATAGCAGACTTTTTAGAACAAAAAGGCACAGAACTTTTAATGCTTGAAAACATGGCAAAGCCTTTAAACATGGTAAAATATACTGTTTCGGAAGAGGACTTATATAAAGAATCTGATTTTCTAGTGGTTTTGGGTGGCGACGGAACAATTTTAGGCGCGGGAAGAAAAGCTGCGATATACGATACTCCTCTTTTGGGCATAAACCTTGGAACCTTAGGTTATCTTACGGATGTTGAAAAGTCCGGTGCGAAAACCTCTTTGGAGAAAGTGCTTAAAGGAGACTATAAAATCGAAAAGCGGATGATTCTTGAAGGTTTTATCTCAAGCAAGGGAAAGGGAGGTATTTTAGCCTTAAACGATGTCTGTATATTCAGAGGCTCTTTCTCAAAAATAGTAAGCTTAAATTTGTTTATAAATAATGAATATCTATATACTTACAGGGCGGACGGAGTTATAATTTCAACCCCTACCGGTTCAACTGCCTATAACCTTTCTGCCGGAGGCCCTGTTTTAAAACCGAATGCGCAAATAGTTGTTATAACGCCTATTTGTCCTCATGAGCTTAATGCCAGAAGCATTGTTATCTCCGCTGACGATGTTGTAACCGTTCAATTTGACAGGGGATATAGAGGAGAGCTTTTGATAAGGATGGACGGGGAGCAGGGAATAAGCCTTAAAAATTCGGATGTTGTGCAGGTAAAGCGTTCAAAATATCAAACGTCTATAATTAAAACAAACAGTTTGGGATTCTATGATGTCTTGAGGCAAAAATTAGTTTTGAAAGGTGAGTGAATATATGAAGATTGCCAGGCATGCCAAAATTTTAGAATTGATTGAAAATAATGTTATAGAGACCCAAAGCGAGCTTGCAGACAAGCTTAAAAGCCTTGGCTATGACGTTACTCAGGCAACTGTCTCAAGAGACATCAGGGAGCTTAAGCTTACCAAAATAGCCTCTGAGAACGGGCATCAGAGATATTCCGCCTTGGGCACAAACGATTCGGAGGTTTCCGAGAGACTGATAAGAGTATTCAAAGAGGCTGTGCTTAAGATAGACTATGCTCAAAACATAATCGTTGTTAAAACGCTTGAAGGTATGGGAATGGCTGTTGGAGTTGCGCTTGATAATATGAAAAACAGCGAAATTTTAGGCACGATAGCCGGAGACGACACGGTTTTTTGTATTGTGAGAAGCCATCAGCAGGCCACCATGATTATAGAAAAGCTTTATCGTATTATAAGAAAATCGGAAATATAGTTTCGGAGGCGTACTATGCTTGAACAGCTTTATATAAAAAATGTTGCGCTAATTGAAGAAGCTCAAATAAAGTTTGGTCCGGGGTTTAATATATTAACGGGCGAAACGGGCGCCGGGAAATCTATGGTTATAGATTCATTAAACTTTGCCCTTGGCGAGAGAAGCGGAAAGGATTTTATAAGAAGCGGCGTGGATTTTGCCAGCGTCGAAGCTGTTTTTTCTCCGAGCGTAGAAATAGCCAGGGCAATTTTTGAGCTTGTCGGGATAGGAGACGAAGACGAGGAAAATATCGTTATAATACTTCGGACAATGAATTCCCAAGGCAAAACCTCTTGCAAGATAAATGGGCGCAGCGCTACGGCTTCGATGCTTAAGGAAATAGGCGGCATGCTCATAGATATGCATGGGCAGCATGAGCATCAATCCCTTCTAAATCCTATGCGTCACATAAAGCTGCTTGATGAATTTTGTGCGCCATCGCTTTTGAATGAAAAAAAAGAGCTTGAAGCTCTTTGCGCCAAATACATATCAATATTAAAAGAAATAAAGGAATATTCCAAAAACGAAAAAGAAAAAGAACACAGGATGGAGCTTTTAAGCTTTCAGAAGGATGAGATAGCAGGTCTTGAGCTTAAAGAAGATGAGGAAGAATATCTTTCAAAGCGCAGGGATATACTTTCAAATTCCGAGAAGCTTAAAAAGCTTGCGAAAGAAAGCCTAAACCTTATTTATGATGGCGGAAGCGATAGCCTTTCCGCGGCGGATCAGATATCAAAAGCTTTAGGCATGCTGTATGATATGGCAAAAATAGATTCTGCATTTAGTGAATTTGCGAATGTTCTCGACTCGGTTTATACACAGATAAACGATGTTTCAAGAGAAATGAAATCCCTTGAAGATAGCTTTGAGTCGGACCCGGACGAGCTTGATTATGTTTTGGAACGCATAAACGCCATAAACAAGCTTAAAAGGAAATATGGAGGCGGAATAAAAGAAATTATCCGATACCATAGTGAAATTTCAAATGAGCTTGAAAATATGGTTTTGGGTGAAAAAAGGCTTGCCGTTTTAAATGCCGAAAGGAAAGAACTGTTGCTTAAAATAAAAGAAGTGTGCGGCAGGATTTCGGATATACGTAAAGCAACTGCAAAGGTAATAGAAAAAGACATAGAGAAAAATTTGAGAGACCTGGAAATGAAGGATGCAAGGTTTGAGGTCAGTATAGAGCAAAAGCATGAGTTTTCCGCAAACGGATGGGACAAGGTTGAGTTTTTCATTTCACCTAATAAAGGAGAAGAGATCAAACCTCTTTCAAGGATAGTTTCAGGCGGAGAAATGTCAAGGATAATGCTTGCGATGAAAAGTGTTCTTGCAGACGCAGACAATATAGAAACCTTCATTTTTGATGAAATAGATGCCGGAGTAAGCGGCAAAACCGCTCAGAGCGTAGGAGAAAAAATGGCTGTAATAGCAAAAAACCGCCAGATAATATGCATAACCCATCTTCCGCAGATAGCCTCTATGGCGGATGTGCATTTTTTGATTGAAAAAAATACCGAAGGTGAAAGAACAAAAACAAATGTTCTTGAGCTTGATTATAATGAGTCCATAGAAGAGATTTCAAGGCTTATAGGAGGGGCAAATATAACAGATGCTGTTTTAACCGCCGCGGGAGACATGAAATCTTTTGCGGGTAAATTTAAGTCTTCTTTTTAAAACTTTAAATGTTTAAAAAGGGTGTGAATGTTATGGATGTTATAAACTGGAACGAATTTTTATTTCCATATGAACGAACCGTGGAAGAGCTGATTGTAAAGTTCAATAACATAATAAAGGAGCATATAATCAGAGGCGTATATTCGCCGATCGAATCTGTTTCGGGCAGGGTTAAAAAAGTGCCTAGCATACTCGAAAAGTCGGCAAGAAAGCTTATTCCCGATGCGGATATTCCGGAAAAAATAGAGGACATAGCCGGGATAAGGCTTATTTGCCAGTTTGAGGAGGATATCCCAAAGGTTGTGGATATCATAAGAAAACGGGACGGAAAAGATTTAAAAATTATTGAGGAACGTGATTATATAACAAACATAAAACCAAGCGGATATAGAAGCTATCATATAATAGTGAAATATTTTTTGCATACTGCGGGTGAAGACAAGGAAATTATTGCCGAAATACAGATAAGAACCCTTGCAATGAATTTTTGGGCTACAATAGAGCACACTCTTAAATACAAATATAGCGGAAACATACCTGAAAAACTTCAAAAAAGGCTTATAGACTGTGCAAAAGCGGCTTCAAATTTAGACAATGAGATGGCGACGATACGCAGCGAAATAATGGATGCCGAAAGACAGAATAATATATGTTCAAATCTTGTAACCCAGATAATAGACAGCATACAGTCTCTTTATGTTGTTGTCGGGTTTGAAGAAATGAACAGGTTAAACAATGAGTTTGTTTGTATATGGGAAAAAGGCGATATTGAAAATCTGAAAGAATTTAATGATAATCTTAATATATTGCGCGAAGTATACAGAGTTTAACGGAGGGATAAATGAGTCTTTATGCGATAGGCGATCTCCATTTAAGCTTAAATTCTCCTAAGCCTATGGATATTTTTGGCAAAAATTGGATTAACCATACTGAAAAAATAGTTAAAAACTGGAGAGATACCGTTAAAGACAACGATATGGTTCTTTTAGCGGGAGATATTTCCTGGGGTATAGATATTAAGGATTCTTCAAAAGATATAGAACTTATAAATTCGCTTCCGGGTAAAAAAGTAATTGTTTCCGGCAACCATGATTATTGGTTTAATTCGGCTTCAAAGCTTAAAGAGGCGTTCCCCGAAATAATGTTTCTAAAAAACAATTATTATAGCTATGAGGATTATGCGGTATGCGGAACAAGAGGCTGGGTTTGCCCCGGATATGAAGGGTTTTCCACACATGACGAGAAAATATATAAAAGAGAGCAAATAAGGCTTAACCTTTCTTTGAACAGCGCTATAAATGCAGGGTATAAAAAAATAATAACCATGCTGCACTTTCCTCCTACAAGTGACAAAAAAGAGGAATCTGAGTTTATCAGAAACATAAGGCGTTCGGGATTTGTTAAAAAGGTTATTTACGGACATTTGCATGGTGGAGCTTCGTTTGATTCAAGTCTTAAAGGGAAGTATTACGGGATAGATTTTGATTTGGTTTCGGCCGATTATCTTGATTTTTCGCTTCTAAAAATTTTATAAACAGGAAAAAGACCGCAATGTTTTTAAGGTTGCGATCTTTTTCTTGAGCAATTCTTTTAAGTTAAGAGTGAGTATATTATAAACTCTTGCTTATGCTGGAGGAATGGGGTTAGCATAAGCAAAGAGGATATGTAGGTTTTACTTTATTCAATTCCGGCAAGTTTATAATATGTTTCAAGACGGTCTTCTGCGTCCTTTTCTGCTTTTTCAAGGAGAGCTTCGGCATGTTCCGGGAATTTTTTAAGAAGAGAAGAATAACGCACTTCGCTCATGAGATATTCCCTGAAGCTTGCACTTGGTTTCTTGGAATCAAGTACAAACGGATTCTCACCTTTTTCTTTTCTTCTCGGGTCAAACCTGTAAAGTGACCAGTAACCGGCCTCAACAGCGCGTTTTTCTTGTTCCATAGAGCCGGACATTCCGCCTCTTATACCGTGGTTTATGCATGGAGCATAAGCTATTATAAGAGATGGACCGTTATAGCTTTCTGCTTCCTGAATAGCTTTAAGGGTTTGAGCCTTATCTGAGCCTATAGCTATCTGGGAAACATAGATATAACCATAGCTCATGGCCATAACTCCGAGGTCTTTTTTCTTTGTCTTTTTGCCGCTTGCAGCAAATTGTGCAATTGCCGCGGTAGGTGTGGCTTTTGACGATTGCCCACCGGTATTTGAATAAACTTCGGTGTCGAAAACTATCATGTTTATATTGTCACCGGATGCGAGAACATGGTCAAGTCCGCCGTAGCCGATGTCATATGCCCATCCGTCCCCGCCAAATACCCATTGCGAATGTTTAATGAAGAAGTCGTTGCGGTCATAAAGCTCATTAAGAAGGACATTATTCCCTTTTTCGGTTTCAAGGGCGGCTTTAAGTTCTTCGGCTCTTTGGTTTGTGCCTGTTGAATCGTCGAATCCTTCAAGCCATGCTGTAAGCTTATCTTTAAGGTTTCCGTCTTTTAAATTTTTTAAAGCTTCTTCGGCTTTAAGCTTTAAGCCGTTGCGCACAGCCGTTGAGCCAATAAGCATTCCATAACCGAATTCTGCGTTATCCTCGAAGAGTGAGCATCCCCATGCAGGGCCCTGGCCTTTTTTGTTTGTGCAATAAGGTGTTTCAGGAGAACCTCCCCAGATATGTGAGCATCCTGCTGCATTTGAAATCAACATTCTGTTGCCGAAAAGCTGTGTTATAAGCTTAGCGTAAGGAGTTTCGCCGCAACCTGCACATGCGCCGGAAAATTGGAAATATGGCTGGCAGAACTGGCTTCCTTTAACGGTAAATTTTTGCTTGTCTTCAATTGTTTTTTGTTCAACTGTCATTGTGTAATCCCAATTTTTAACAGCCTCGTCTTTTATTTCTGCAAGGGATTTCATTACAAGGGCTTTTTCCTTTGCAGGGCATGTTTTAACGCAAACACCGCAGCCTGTGCAGTCTAAAGCTGAGATTGAAAGATGATACATAAGTCCCGGGAAACCTGTTGCCGGTTTCATATCATAACCTTCAGGAGCGGCTTTTGCTTCTTCCTCATTAAGAAGGGTTGGACGTATAACGGCATGAGGACATACTATTGAGCACTGGTTACACTGGATACATTTTGTTACATCCCAAGTGGGAACATCTATGGCAACGCCTCTCTTTTCGTAAGCGGTTACACCTACAGGGAAGGTTCCGTCTTCGCGTCCTGAAAATGCGCTGACAGGCAAATCATTTCCTTCCTGGCGGCTCATAGGTATCATTACGTTTCTTATGTATTCGGGAACCTCAAGCGTAATTTCCTTTTCATCTTTTGCGTCAATCCATGAAGCGGGAATTTCTATGCGCTTTATCATTGAAACGCCTTTATCTATTGCGGCATTATTCATGTCAACTATATCTTGACCTTGTTTGCCGTATGATTTTTCAACGCTTTGCTTAAGATATTTGATAGCGTCTGCTTCTGGCAATATTTTTGATATTTTGAAGAAAGCTGCTTGCATTATCATGTTGATACGTCCGTTAAGACCTATTTCTTTTGCAAGGTCAATGGCGTTAAGCGTATAGAACTCAACATTGTTTTTAGCGAGCTGCCTTTTTATTTTTCCAGGGAGCTCGGTTTCAAGCTCTTCTGGTGTCCAAACGCAGTTAAGGAGGAAACGCCCGCCTTTTTTGATATCCTTAAGTATATCGTATTTTGTAATGTATGCCTGGTTATGGCATGCAATAAAGCCTGCTTTTTGAACGGAATAAGAAGCTTTTATCGGAGATGGTCCCATGCGAAGATGTGAAATTGTAAGACCGCCGGATTTTTTAGAATCATATGCGAAATAAGCCTGGGCATAATAATTTGTGTGGTCACCAATTATTTTTATTGCGGATTTATTTGCACTTACGGTTCCATCAGAACCAAGACCCCAGAATTTGAATGCTACATTACCTTCAGGAGTCGAATCAAAATCCTCATCATATTTAGGAAGAGAAAGATATGTAACGTCGTCTGTTATTCCAACAGTGAAAGCTTTTAACGGTTTTTTGCTTGCAAGGTTTGCATAGACTGCCATGACATCCTGAGGTGTGAAATCTTTTGAGCCAAGACCGTAGCGTCCACCTATAATCATAGGGGGATTTTCAATATCCGAGAATACAGTTTTAACGTCAAGGTATAAAGGTTCTCCAAGCGAGCCGGGTTCCTTTGTTCTGTCAAGGACGGCTATTCTTTTAACTGTTTTAGGAAGAACCTTAAGTAAATATTCAGCAGAGAACGGACGATAAAGATGAACCTCTACAAGCCCAAGCTTTTTGCCTGATTTAAGCTGATAATCAAGGGTTTCTTTTATAACGTCACAGGATGAACACATTGAAATGATAACATCTGTTGCATCTGGAGCGCCATAATAGTTAAACGGTTTATAGTCTGTTCCCGCAAGAGCGTTAAGCTTATTCATTACAGCTTCAACAATCGAAGGGAGAGCTTTATAATATTTGTTCCCCGATTCTCTCAATTGGAAGAATATATCAGGGTTAACGGCCATACCACGTTCAACCGGATGGTTCGGGTTAAGCGCGTTGTCGCGGAAGCTTTTAACGGCATCCATATCAACAAGGGTTTTTAAATCATCATAATCCATAACATCAATCTTCTGAACTTCGTGTGATGTCCTGAACCCATCAAAAAAGTGGAGGAAAGGAAGACTTCCGTCTATTGCGGCAACGTGAGCTGCTATCGCCATGTGATAGCACTGCTGAACATTACTTGCAGCTAAAATTGCAAAGCCGGTTTGCCTTGTGGACATAACGTCCTGATGGTCTCCAAATATACTTAAAACATTGCTGGCAATTGAACGTGAACTTACATGGAAAACACCCGGTAAAAGTTCGCCGGCTATTTTATACATATTGGGTATCATAAGAAGCAGTCCTTGAGCTGCCGTATATGTGGACGTTAAAGCGCCAGCCTGAAGAGAACCGTGAAGAACTCCGGACGCACCTCCTTCGGACTGCATTTCTTTAACCTGAACTGTTTGGCCAAAGATATTTTTAACTCCCGTTGCGCTCCATTCGTCTATAAGCTCTGCCATTAAAGAAGACGGAGTGATAGGGAAAATAGCTGCAACTTCCGTAAAAGCGTATGAAGCATATGCACAAGCGGTGTTGCCGTCCATAGTTGCTTTTCTTAAGTTTGCCATCTTAAAATCCTCCTTAAAAATAAGAAATTGTTCTACAATATAGCACCTTGTATTATATTATATATATTATACAATATTATATAAATAAAAACAAGAGGTGATGAATGTGAAAAAATATACAAAATATTTTTACTATATTGTATAAAAAGATAATTTGCAGAAATTTTTATGGTCATATAGGTACTCCAAAAAGACAACTGTTCTTTCTTAAAAGACATTTATAAAATATGTGCAATTTTCAGACAAAAAGAGCTTGCTTTTTAATTAACTTGCTTAAAAAACACTTTTATTTTTATTGACACAGACAAAAAATAGACTATAAAACATACAACATATTTTCAGATTAAAATATAATAATAAAAAATGGTGGTGAAAATATGGCAAGCATTTTTTTGAGTCCGTCTTTACAAGAGTATAATCCCTGTGTAACAGGAGGAAATGAAGAAGAACGTATGAATCTTTTGGCCAGTGCTCTTACCCCATATCTTGACGCAATGGGGATAACTTATGGGAGAAGTGATCCGGAATTCACTTTAAGCCAGGCTATAGAAGCATCAAACGCGGGAGACTATGACCTTCATCTTGCACTTCATTCAAACGCAGCTCCTGAAGAGCTGAAGGGTATTTTGCGAGGCCCTGATGTATATTATTATATCGAAAGCGAAGAAGGCAAGAAGGCGGCCGAGCTTTTGGGAGAGCGCTTTAGACAGGTATATCCTTATCCTCAAGATGTGGGTGTTTTATCTACGGCTTCTTTAAGAGAGCTTAAAAATACAGATGCCCCATCCGTATTAATTGAAACGGCATATCATGACAATGTTGAGGATGATACCTGGTTAAGAGAAAATATATGGGTTATTGCACGGGCTATTGCACTGGGTATTTCAGATTATGTTGGAGTGCCTTTTGTTGAAATTTAATATTTAGAGACAAGGAAAAAACGATTGCAATTGTAATAAAAATCCTTGTAATATAGGGGTTGCTGTGATATAATACCACAGGTAACTAAAAACACACGCATTTCTTTGTAGAAAGCCGGTGCTTTTTTAAAAAAAGTCGTTTTCGTCGGGGGAAATGCGGAGGATAAACCACAGGAGGTACGCATATGAGCGTAATATCAATGAAACAATTACTTGAAGCAGGTGTTCATTTCGGACATCAGACTAGACGTTGGAATCCCAAAATGGCAGAGTACATTTTTGCGGAAAGAAATGGGATTTATATTATCGACCTTCAAAAAACAGTTAAAAAGGTTGAAGAAGCTTATTCTGCAGTAAGCGAATTAAGCCAAGACGGTGGAGAAATTCTTTTTGTTGGAACAAAAAAGCAGGCTCAGGATTCCATAAAAGAAGAAGCGGAAAGATGCGGAATGTTTTATGTTAACCAGAGATGGCTTGGAGGCATGCTTACCAATTTTGAAACAATCAAAAAAAGGATAGCAAGGCTTAAAGAGCTTGAAAAAATGCAGGAAGACGGAACATTTGCAGTCCTTCCGAAAAAAGAAGTTGCAAATCTTCTTCATGAAAAAGAAAAGCTTGATAAAAACCTTGGCGGAATTAAAGAAATGAAAAGGATTCCAGACGTAATGTTTATTGTTGACCCAAGAAAAGAGAGAATAGCGATTCAGGAAGCCCACACACTTGGGATTCCCATTGTTGCAATAGTAGATACGAACTGTGACCCGGAAGAAATTGATTATGTTATTCCAGGAAACGATGATGCTATCCGCGCCGTTAAGCTTATAGCTGCAAAGATGGCGGATGCCGTTATAGAAGCAAAACAAGGTCAACAGCTTGGAACAGCTGAAAGTGAAGCGGAAACTGAAGAAGCGGAAGTTGAAGCTGGAAAAGCGGAAATTGCTGAGCAGTAATATTGTTTTTTAAGGCATATGCCAACGGCTTCAGTCTATATTTTGGCTTGAAGCCTTTTTAACGGATAAGATAAATTAATGGAGGTTATTTTATGGCTATTACAGCGGCATTAGTAAAAGAACTCAGGGAAATTAGCGGAGCCGGAATGCTCGATTGCAAAAAAGCTCTTATGGAAACCAATGGTAATATTGAAAAAGCAGTAGAATATTTGAGAGAAAAAGGTCTTGCGGCTTCGGCAAAAAAAGCAGGGCGTATAGCTTCGGAAGGCATAGTTGATATTTTTGTTTCTGATGACAATCAGGTTTCGGCTATTGTAGAAGTAAACAGCGAAACAGACTTTGTTGCAAAAAACCAAATGTTTAAAAACTATGTTGCGGCAGTTGCAAAGCAGGCGGCTGAGACGACATCGGAGGATATAGAAGCTTTCTTAAAAGATAAATGGTCTCTTGACAGCGCATTAACTGTTGAGGAAGCATTGAGCCAGCAGGTTGCGGTTATAGGTGAAAATCTTAAAATAAGACGTTTTTCCAAGTTTATAAAGGAAGATACGGGGGTTATTGTGCCATATATTCATGGCGGTGGAAGAATAGGAACTATGGTTGAGCTTAAGTGCGACAAGCCTTGTGACGCTCTTGTGGAAGCAGGGAAGAATGTTGCCATGCAGGTAGCCGCATTAAACGCAAAATTTATTGCACAGGAGGATGTTCCTTCTGAGTTTATCGAAAAAGAAAGAGAAATTTTAAAGCATCAGGCTTTAAATGACGAAAAGAATGCGGGGAAGCCTGAAAACATAATAGACAAGATGATAGAAGGAAGGCTTAAGAAGGAGCTTAAAGAATATTGCCTCCTTGAGCAGGCTTATGTTAAAGACGGAGACATGACGGTTGCTTCTTATCTTGCATCTGTTGCAAAAGGAATCGGTGTTCCCATAAAGGTAACACGTTTTGAAAGATTTGAAACAGGCGAAGGCCTTGCAAAAAAGGAAGAAAACTTCGCAGATGAAGTTGCAAAGGCTATGAAATAATTAATAATAATATTAATTTTTTAAAAAAAGTTCCAAGAACCCGGAATTACGAAAATTTACAGTAATCCAGAAGCTTGGGGCTTTTTTGGTTTAAATGAAGATATTTTTAATAAGATTTGATTTTAGGATTTATACTTTTTATTTATTAATTTAATCCAAAACAAGCAAAGATCCTTTTAATTTTTTTGAAAGAGTATGCTTGCTTTATTAGTACAGTTTGGTATATATTATTTATTGACATAATTTTTATAGAATATTAATATTTGTATTTTATAGCATAATTTTTATTAAATATAAGAAATGGACATAATAAGATAAGTAAAGCTTCTCTTTTGAGATATCATCTAATGTGTTTAAAATCTAAACGATAGAGAGGATGGAGGATATATGAATAATTTTGTACTTACATGTTGTTCAACAGCGGACATGGCAAAAGAATATTTCCAAAGGAGAGAGATTCCATATGTTTGCTTCCATTTCCATATGGGAGGCAAAGATTATGTTGATGATTTAGGTGAAACAATACCTTTTGATAAGTTTTATAAGCTGATTGCAGATGGAGCTACACCAACAACATCGCAGGTAAACAGTGATGAATTCGAAACTTTTTTTGAACCATACCTTAAAGAAGGCAAAGATATTTTGCATATCTGTTTGTCTTCAGGGCTCTCCGGTGTATTTAATTCTGCCAATATAGCAAAAAAAGAGCTTTTGGCAAAGTACCCGGAACGTAAAATAGAAATTGTGGATTCGCTGGGGGCTTCATCAGGCTATGGGATGCTTGTGGACTATATCGCAGATTTAAGGGATAAAGGTGCGAGTCTTAAGGAAGCTTATGCTTGGGCAGAAGAACACAAGCTGAATGTTCACCACTGGTTTTTCTCGACAGACTTAACAAGCTATAAAAGAGGGGGAAGAATTACAAGCACAGCGGCAATGGTCGGGACAATACTTGGAGTTTGCCCTCTTTTAAATATGAATAACCTTGGGCAGCTTATTCCCAGAAAAAAAATAAGAACAAAGCGCAGAGTAATAGAAGAAATAGTTAAGATGATGGAACTTCATATTCAGGATGGGAAAGACTATCCAGGGAAATGTTTTATGAGCCATTCGGCATGCTATGAAGATGCTTCAAGAGTAAAGGGTTTGATTGAAGGCAAGTTTCCTCAATTGAAGGATAAAGTTATTATAAACAGCGTTGGGACAACAATAGGCTCACATACAGGACCAGGAACGGTTGCACTGTTCTTTATGGGAGACCTAAGGATAGACTAAGAGGCGGTGGAAAATGTGAAAAAAATAGCTATAACAACAGACAGCAACAGCGGAATTTCACAAGAAACCGCTAAAAAAATGGACGTTTTTGTTGTGCCAATGTTATTTACGGTTGATAGCAAGGAATACCAAGAAGGAATATCTATAAGCTACGAAGATTTTTTTCGTTTTCAGGAAGAAGGCAGAGATATTAAATCGTCACAGCCTTCTCCGGCAAGTGTTATTGAACTGTGGGGGAACCTTTTAAATGAGTATGATGAGATTATTCACATACCTATGTCCAGTGCATTAAGCGGTTCTTATGATACTGCTGCATCGTTAAGCTGTGATTTTGAGGGCCGTATCTTTGTTGTAGACAATAAAAGGATTTCTGTTACCCAAAAGCAATCCGTCCGTGATGCAAAAAAATTATCCGCTCAGGGTATGACAGGAGTCGAAATAAAAAAAATACTTGAAGAAACGGCTTTGGATTCAAGTATTTACATAACCGTGGAAACTTTAAAATATCTTAAAAAGGGCGGAAGGATAACTCCTGCGGGGGCGGCTATAGGTGAAATATTAAATGTTAAGCCCGTTCTTCAAATCCAAGGCGGGAAAATAGATGCATATACCAGAATCCGTGGACATAAAAAATCAAGACAAGCAATAATAAATGCCATTCAAAAGGACATGCTAACACGCTTTGCCGCATCTGCCGCCCAAAAAGGCATTACGCTTCATGCGGCATATGCAGGGCTTGCGGAAGACTGTGAGAGTTGGGAGCAAGAACTTAAAGAAGCCTTTCCTGGGAAAGACATTGAAATGGACGTATTGCCTTTAAACATAAGTACTCATGTCGGCAGGGGAGCAATAGGCATAGCTTTAACTGTAAATATATAAAAAACCATAAAAAGAGGTGCTGGCCTCTTTTTTTATTATCTTAAAATGAAAATATACCCAGTGAAATTTTGATTTTGTATAAAAAATTGATTTTTGAAATTAAAAAATACCGTGGTTTATAGGCATGTCTTTAAGGTTGTCTATAAAGCCCAATAATAAGTTTTAGCAAAAGTTAAATATAGGAAACAGCTGCTTTGGTTGCAATTATTGCCCCAAGGTATTATAATATATTTATCTATGTTCAAAACTGTATTTATTTTATCCTTTAAGGAGCTTATACATATGGAAGAGACTGTAATAGTCATAATGCTTAAAGATGAAAAAACCGGATTTTTAGACAAAGAGCTTGGAGGCTACAAAATAGAAGAAGGCGAAGAGCTTATATATAATACATATGCTTATTTATCGGAAAACGGAAAATATAAAGTTGTTATGAAACTTTCCACAGACAGAAATGTTTCCGACTGGGAATTTCAAGCAATATATGATTATTATGATATTGAAACATTATTGCCTTTTGTTTCGTCTATATCTGAAGATGAAGATTGCTATAACCCTACATGGATAATAGAGTTTGATTTTGTTGATTCCGAAGAAGAAATGGAAAACAAGATTTCTAATTTAATCAAGCTGCATAAAGAAGAGCTCAATTCTGTGTATGAAGCTATTGCTGATAAAAGGAATGATTATTTTGATTATGAAGATGATGAAGAATAGGGGTTTTTTAGCTTTAATTCTTTTGCTTGCGGTTTTTTTGTCAGTATCATGCCAGGATAATTCAAAGGAGCTGGTTTTAAACTCTGATCCGGTTGAAAACCTAAATAATCCAACCTTAGAAGAACCGGAGAATAAAACGGAAGAAGATCCGGGAAATTCAGAACAAACCCAGAGCGAAGAAAGTACCCAGGAACAAAATAATGATATTGAAGACCCAAATTCGGGAAATAATGAACCCGACTCAGTTAACCCTGGAAATGCAGAATCTAATAGCCAAGGAAGCACAAGCGGACAAACTTCTTCGGTTGTAACTTCATATGACGAAAATTGGTCTGCACTTTCGGCTATAGCAAAATCTGGTCAGGCTTATTATACTGAATATTTCAGTAAAACAAGGCTTATATCTAAAAATGGCCTTCTTTATAACAAGGCGGCTGAAAGGTCTATAGATGTTAAGTATTTATGTGACAATGAAGGCTTAAGCAGCCAATATAAAGATGAAGCAGTTTCTGTTTTGCTTGTATACGGTTCAGATCTTAAAGCATATTCGGGTGTTTCCGTTAAGAAGGCAGAAGAAGGATTAACTGTTTTTACAGCCAAAAAATATGGTTCCGAATCAAAATATATGATATCTTCGGCTAGCGGAAGATGCGGAATAATACTTGAAAGTGAATATAATACCCTTTTGTATAAATATAATCAAAACCATGGAAGCATAAAAAGGCTCACAAAAGATAATAGCGAATATGAAAGGATATTAACTTTTGTAAGAATGTATGAAGGAAAATACGAATCATATTCTGTAAGGAGCATAATTTGTGACAACAAGTATGCAATGGTTATACTTTCGCCAAACTCTAATAAGGCTGATTTAAGGCAATATATATTAAGGAAAACAGATAATATTTGGGAAGTTGTTATGGGCGACGTTGAAATAGAAGCCAGGCTTTTAGTTTCTATCAACAAATCAATCCCTGATTATAATATTGATATGGTTCCTACATACACAATTGCAGATTATACTATAAAGACTGATTTTGCCGATATAAATAAAGTCTTGTTTGACAATTTGCTTATAACCAACATAAATCAGGTAATATATACTGCAGGCACAAGCACACATTGCTATGTGGAGCTTTTCAGAGGCAACGGTTATCTCTTTACAAGGGCCGAAGGAGAATGGCAGTATAAAGCTGTTGGCAGCACAAAAGAAGCTTTTAATTTACTTATAAATCAAGGCAACAATAAACCGATATTCATATTACCGGATGAATATTAAAAGGAACGGATAAATGGAATATACCATTGAGAATAACAATGTTGTTATAACCGAATATAACAGTTTTTCAGTTTATGAAACATTAAACTGCGGTCAATGTTTCCGCTTTTTTGAAACCGTTGACGGAGCCTATGCTATTGTGGCTTTCGGCAGGTTGCTTAAAATCAAGGAAGAAGACGGAAGAATAACTTTTTTTGATGTTTCCGAAAATGAGTTTAAAAAAATATGGATGGATTATTTTGATTTAAACAGGGATTATTCTGAAATAAAAGACAAGGTTTCAAAGTTTGACCCGGTTATGCTTGATGCAGTTAGCTTTGCGCCGGGGATAAGGATATTAAACCAGGATATCTTTGAATGCATCATTTCTTTTATAATTTCGCAAAACAACAGGATACCAATGATAAAAAAAGTCATTGAGAACATAAGCAAAAAATATGGCAGTTATATTACAAGCTCAGATGGAAGGGATATATATTCTTTCCCGTCTGCCGATGCTCTTGCAAACGCATCAGAGGAAGACCTTATGGAGTGCAAAGCCGGGTTTAGAGCAAAATATATTATAGATGCCGTTAGGCTCATACAAAGCGGGAGAATAGACATTAACTCACTTAACTGCATGGAAACTTCAAAAGCAAGGGAAACGCTTATGTCTGTTAAAGGAATAGGTCCTAAGGTTGCCGATTGTATTTTGCTTTTTTCATGCGGTAAGAAAGAGGTTTTCCCAACTGATGTTTGGGTGAAGCGTGTTATGTCACACCTTTATTTTGAAGATGAAGCCGTGTCCATAAATGAGATACATTCTTTGGCCAAAAGCAATTTTGGAGCGTTTGCGGGCTTTGCCCAGCAATATCTTTTCTATTATGCAAGGGAATTTAAAATAGGTGCTTAAGCTTTTAAATATCAGGTCAACCTGATATTTTTTTGTGTATTTTATATAGTATTGAAACAAAAACAGTAATTTTTTAAGCCGAAAATTCTTTTTTAAAGGCAAGACTTTTTAAAATTAATATTTTTGCATAGAAAATGAATAAATATGCATTGGAAAAATCTATGAAGCATAAAAATGCGATGAAACAGGATAAAAATTAAACCGGTATTATATGGAATCGAATATTTTTTATATTCTTATTGAAATTCAGGATATAATTATGTAAAATATACTTTGAAAATTTTTGGATATGCGGGATGGTTAAAATGACAAAAACAAACGCTATGCGCTTGCTTGAAAAAGAAAAGATACCATATAAAACAGCAGAATACGAGTACGATGAAAGCGACCTTTCCGGCGAATCAGCCGCTGCAAAGATGGGTATGCCCTGCAGCAAAATGTATAAAACATTGGTTACAAAAGGAGACAAAACAGGAATAAATGTTTTTTGCATACCTGTTGACTGTGAAATCAATCTTAAAAAGGCTGCACAGGTAACCGGAAATAAAAATATTGAAATGATACATGTTAAGGAGCTTCTTCCGCTTACGGGATATATAAGGGGAGGCTGCTCACCCATAGGAATGAAGAAAAAGTACCCAACCTTTATACAAGAGGATATTTTTCTTATAGATGAGGTTAGCATTAGCGCGGGGCAAAGGGGTCTTCAGATAATAATAGAGCCCGAAAGACTTATTGATTTTTTGGATGCAGAAATTGTTGATATAATAAATGAAAAATAGAGCATGGGAGGAAAAAGAAATGTCAAAAAGAAAGGATATTAACAAAATACTTGTTATTGGTTCAGGCCCAATAATAATAGGCCAGGCTTGTGAATTTGATTATTCGGGAACTCAAGCCTGCAAAGCTTTAAGGAGTCTTGGTTATAAAATTGTTTTGGTGAATTCAAACCCAGCGACAATAATGACAGACACGGAAACAGCGGATATTACTTATATTGAGCCGTTAAATGTGGAAAGGCTCGAAAAAATAATCGAAAAAGAAAGACCTGATGCGCTTTTACCAAATTTGGGCGGGCAATCAGGTCTTAATTTGAGTGCGGAGCTTTATGACGCCGGTGTTTTGGATAAATATGGCGTTAAAATTTTAGGTGTCGATATAGAAGCTATAAAGCGCGGCGAGGATAGAATAGAGTTTAAGAATACGATGAATACTCTTGGAATAGACATGGCAAAAAGCGATGTTGCTTACAGTGTGGAAGAGGCTGTTAAAATAGCAGAAGGGCTGGGTTATCCTGTCGTTGTCAGACCAGCATATACAATGGGCGGAAGCGGCGGCGGGCTTGTTTATAATATAGACGAGCTTAAAACCATTGCCGAGAAAGGCCTCCAGGCTAGCCTTGTAAACCAGGTTTTGATAGAGGAATCTGTTATAGGCTGGGAAGAGCTTGAGCTTGAAGTTGTCAGAGACTCCAAAAACAACATGATAACGGTATGCTTTATAGAAAACATAGACCCTATGGGCGTCCATACGGGAGATTCGTTTTGTGCTGCGCCGATGCTTACCATATCGAAGGAAACACAGGCTGAGCTTCAAAGACAGTCATATAAAATTGTGGAGGCAATAAACATTATAGGAGGTACAAACGTCCAGTTTGCACATGACCCTGCCACGGGAAGGATAATAGTAATAGAGATAAATCCAAGAACCTCTAGGTCTTCGGCGCTTGCTTCAAAAGCTACGGGGTTTCCAATAGCTTTTGTTTCGGCAATGCTTGCCTGCGGTTTAAACCTTGACGAGATGCCTTGTGGAAAATTTGGGACACTTGATAAATATGTCCCCGGCGGTGACTATGTTGTAATAAAATTTGCACGCTGGGCAATGGAAAAATTTAAAGGCGTAGAAGATAAGCTTGGAACGCAGATGAAGGCTGTGGGCGAAGTTATGAGTATAGGGAAGACATATAAGGAAGCTTTCCAAAAGGCTATAAGGAGTCTTGAAACAAACCGCTATGGTCTTGGGAATATAAAAGCTTTTGAAAACTTAAGCCTTGACGGGCTTATTAAAAAACTTGCTTATCCAAGCAGCGAAAGGCAGTTTATAATGTATGAGGCGCTTAAGAAAGGCGCTTCCATAGATAAGCTTTATGAGCTTACAAAGATAAAAAAATATTTTATAGAACAAATGGCTGAAATAGCGGATGAAGAAAAAGAAATAGCTTCTTATAAGGGTAAATTGCCGCTTAATGTTCTTGAGAAAGCAAAAAAAGACGGGTTTTCCGATAAATATATAGCAAGCCTTATAAATTTGCCTGAAAAAGAGATAAGAAAAGAGAGGCTTGAAAACAACATAGTCCAAAAATATGAAGGCATACATGTTAGCGGGACAAAAGATTCAAAATATTATTTTTCCACATATAACACCGATTCCGTTAAAGAAGAAGAGTTCGACAATAAAAAAACCAAGGTTATGATACTTGGAGGAGGTCCAAACAGGATAGGCCAGGGGATAGAGTTTGATTATTGCTGCGTTCATGCATCCAAAGCGCTTAAGGAGCTTGGGATTGAAACAATAATAATAAACTGCAATCCCGAAACTGTCTCAACGGATTATGATACGTCAGATAGGCTTTATTTTGAGCCGCTCACAATGGAAGACGTTTTGTCTGTTTACGAAAAGGAAAAGCCAAAAGGCGTTATAGCTCAGTTTGGAGGCCAAACCCCGCTTAATATAGCAGGTGAGCTTAAAGCTTCGGGGGTCAATATATTGGGAACTGCCCCGGAGACAATAGCTCTTGCTGAAGACAGGGCGCTCTTTAATAATATAATGGGGAAATTAGGCATACCTATGCCTGAATCGGGAATGGCGCAAAACGCTGAAGAAGCTCTTAAGATAGCCGGGGAAATAGGATATCCGATAATAGTAAGACCGTCGTATGTTTTGGGTGGACGTGGCATGGAAATTGTTCATGACGATGCAAGCCTTACAGATTATGTTAATAAGGCTGTAGACATAACTCCCGAAACACCGATACTTATAGACCGCTTTTTGGATGACGCTATGGAATGTGAAGCTGATGCCATAAGTGACGGAGAAAATGTTTTTGTTCCCGCCGTTATGGAGCATATAGAGCTTGCAGGAATACATTCGGGAGATTCGGCATGTATATTGCCTTCTATAAATATTTCGGAGAAAAATCTTAAAACAATAAAGGACTATACAAAGAAAATTGCCAAGGAAATGGACGTAAAAGGTCTTATGAATATTCAATATGCTATTGCGGACGATAAGGTTTATGTTCTTGAAGCAAACCCAAGAGCTTCAAGAACAGTTCCGCTTGTTTCAAAGGTCTGCGGTATAAATATGGTTAAAACAGCAACCGGCATAATAACGGAGGAAATTTTAGGCAACCATGTTGAGATAGAAAACATGAAAGAGAAGAAATTCAAACACTTCGGAGTTAAGGAAGCCGTTTTCCCGTTTAACATGTTTTCTGAGGTAGACCCCGTTTTAGGTCCGGAAATGCGCTCTACAGGCGAGGTTTTAGGCATTGCGGCAACCTTTGGCGAGGCTTATTACAAGGCTCAGGAAGCGGCTAATACAAAATTGCCGGATAAAGGAACGGTTCTTATAAGCGTAAACGAAAGGGATAAATCCAAGATTGTTAGGCTTGCAAGGGGATATAGCGAGTGCGGCTTTAAAATACTGGCAACTGGCGGTACATATGACCTTATAAACAAAAATAACATACCTGCCTCAAAGATAAAGAAGCTTCATGAAGGACGCCCCAATATTTTAGACGCTATAGCAAACAAGGAAATAGACATGATAATAAATACCCCGATTGGAAAGCAAGGCGCAAATGATGACAGCTATATAAGGAAGGCCGCCATAAAGGGCAGGATTCCATACATGACAACAATTGCAGCGGCAGAAGCTTCGTTAAAAGGGATAAAGGATGATTTGGCGACCCCCATAAAGGCTGTAAAATCGCTTCAGGAATTCCATTTGGGAATAGAGTGACTTGTTTTACTTAAAAAGCTCCTTTTAATGGAGCTTTTTAAGTTTGTATTGCCAAAATCAGCTGTTAGGAATTATAATTATGTTATAAATGATAAAAGGATGAAAGTAATGACAAAAATTTATTTCGTACGACACGGAGAAACAGCATGGAACATAGAAGCCAGATATCAGGGCATAACTGATATTCCGCTTTCAGAAAAAGGCGTGGCTCAATCTAAGCTTTTAAGTGAAAGGTTTAAAAAAATAAATCTAGACAAAATATATGCGTCTCCCCTTTCACGCGCTATTGCCACGGCAAACGCCGTTGCAAAACCGAAGAATATGAATATTGAACTATTAGACGAATTTATAGAGATAAACTTCGGTGAATGGGAAGGGAAGACAATACATGAGCTTCAAAGCGAATATGGCGAAACTTACATGGATTTTTTTAATAACCCGTATGCAACTCCTTTTCCGGGAGACGGTTCTTTTGATATTGTTGAAAAAAGAGTGTGCAACGGTATTAAAAAAATAATTCTTGAAAATGATGATAAAAATATAATGGTTGTTTCGCATGGCGGCGTTTTAAGGCTTATGGTTATAAATATTTTAGGCCTTCCGAAAACAATGTATAAAAAGCTGTGGCTTGACAATACCTCCGTTACGGTTATAGATTCCGTAAATGGAGAGCTCTTTTTAAGAACCTTAAATGATAAGGCCCATCTTGAAAATATATAACAGGCGGTATTTAATATGTCAAAAGTTATAGTTGTCGGCGGTGGTGCTTCGGGAATGCTTGCAGCAGGAAGATGCGCCGAGCTTGGGAACGAGGTTTATTTGTTTGAAAAAAACAATATTTTAGGCAAAAAGATATATATAACCGGCAAAGGCCGCTGCAATGTCACAAATGCGGGTGATGTTGAGGAATTTATGGAAAACATTCCTGGCAACCCGTATTTTTTGTACAGTTCACTGTATTTATTTGATAATGCAAAGCTTAGGGAGCTTTTAAACTCATTTGGCGTTCCCACTAAAGAAGAACGCGGCAAAAGAGTTTTCCCAGAAAGCGATATGGCAAAAGATATTGTGTCGGCGCTTGAAAGATATGTATATAAAAACAAAGTACATGTGCACACCTCATCCGAAGTTAAGGAATTAATTTTTGATGCTTCGTCCGTTAAAGGTGTGCTCCTTTCAAATGGCAGAGAGTTTCTTTCAGATGCGGTTATAATAGCCACAGGAGGGCTCTCCTATCCGGGCACAGGCTCTACGGGTGACGGATATAGGTTTGCAAAAAGCGTAGGGCACACAGTAACTGCCTTAAATCCGTCGCTTGTGCCTTTAAAGACGGAAGAAGCATGGGTTTCCGAGCTTATGGGGTTAAGCCTTAAAAGCGTAGGTGTAACCTTTAAGGATGAAAAAAGCAAAGAAGTGTATTCCGATTTTGGCGAGCTTTTGTTTACCCATTTTGGCGTCAGCGGTCCTGTTATTTTAAGTGCGTCCAGAAGCCTTATAGGCAAAAGCAACATCAGGCTTTTTATAGATTTAAAGCCTGCATTAGATGAAAAAACACTGGATTTAAGGCTTTTAAGGGATTTTGAAAAACATGCAAACAAAGATTATAAGAACGCTTTGGATGATCTTCTTCCGCAGAAGCTTATACCTGTGATAATAAATCTTTCAGGCATATCCCCGGAGAAAAAGATTCATGATATAACAAAAGAAGAAAGAAAAAAGCTGCTTTCTCTTTTAAAAGCTCTTCCGCTTACAATATCAGGTCCAAAAGGCTTTGATGAAGCCGTTATAACCTCCGGCGGAGTTTCAACCGATGAGATAAATCCAAAAACAATGGAATCGAAAAAAATAAGAGGGCTTTATTTTGCAGGAGAGCTTATAGACGTAGACGCATACACGGGAGGCTTTAACCTTCAAATAGCTTTTTCGACAGGCTATGCGGCGGGCAGCGGAGTAAACGAAAAGAGGGAATAGGCGTGGGCAGTGTTTCAATAAGGGGAGCAACAACAGTAGAAAAAAACGAAAGCAAAGAAATTTTAGCGGCTACAGAAGAACTGCTTAAGGAAATTTTGGATAGGAATAATATACAAAAAGAGGATATACAAAACATAATATTTACTTCAACTGGTGATATAGATGCCGCTTATCCGGCGGTTTCAGCAAGGAATATGGGAATAAGAGATGCTGCTTTAATGTGTTTTCAGGAAATGCATGTTGAAGGAAGCTTAAAGATGTGTATAAGAATCATGCTTACGGCTGAAAGCCAAATGTCTCAAAAAGATGTGAAGCATGTTTATTTAAAGGGTTCAAAGGTTTTAAGACCTGATATTGCCTGAAATAACTAATTGAAAGGAACAATACCATGAATATTTTTGCTATTGCCATAGATGGACCCGCAGGTTCGGGTAAAAGCACGGTTGCAAAGAAGATTGCCGGAGTTTTAAACATCGTATATATAGATACAGGCGCAATGTATAGATCCGTTGCCCTTTATTGCATCAATAAGGGCATAAGCACAAAAGATGGAGTTGCCGTTTCAAATGTATTGCACGAAATATCGCTTAAAATAGAACTTGAGGACAACAGGCAGATAATTTTTTTAAACGGCGAGAATGTTACTCTTAAGATAAGAACACAGGAAATAGGACAGGGCGCTTCGGATGTCGGAACTATATTTACTGTAAGGGAATATCTTGTAGGTCTTCAAAGAGAGCTTGCAAAGAACCAAAGCGTTGTTATGGATGGAAGGGATATAGGCACAAATGTTTTGCCGGACGCCAAAATAAAGATATATCTTTCAGCCGATGTTAAAGAAAGAGCAAAAAGGCGCCAAAAAGAGCTTGACCAGATGGGCATTTCTTCTGATTTGGAAGAGATAGAAACCCAAATAAAAGGAAGAGATTTTAACGATATGAATAGAAAATATAATCCCCTTAGAAAGGCTGATGACGCTATAGAGGTTGACACAACTCACATGACGATAGACGAGGTTTGTGATACAATAATAAACATAACAAAAGCCCGTCTTAAGGAGATGGAATAATGTATAAAATAATAAAAGCAATGGCTTTGCTATATTTCAAGCTTTTTTTCAGGGTAAAGGTTACGGGGACAGAAAACATACCTAAAGAAGGAAAAGCTGTTTTGGTATCTAACCATATAAGCAACTATGACCCCGTTGTCGTTGGCATATACATGGACAGGATCCCTAGGTTTATGGCAAAAAAAGAACTGTTTGAAATTTTTGGGCTTAAGCATTTTTTCCTTGCTTTAAAAGCTTTCCCCGTAGACAGAGGCAGGGCAGATCTTGCCTCATATAAGCAGGCGACAAATGTTCTTAAATCAGGAGAAATATTAGGGATATTTGCGGAAGGAACAAGAGTTAGAGAAGATGATGCGGTTGCTGCGAAGGCAGGGGCTGCTCTTTTTGCCGCAAAAAACAACGCTCCTGTTATCCCGGTAGGAGTTTCAAGCACCTATAAGCTTTTTTCAAAGGTATATATTAACTACGGTAAGCCTATTTCTATGGAAGAATATCAGGGTATGCGCCTTAATACGCCTGTTTTGAACGAAATAACAGACAAGATAATGGGCGAAATAAAAAAATTAAAGGTTGAGGTAGAATAATATGGAAATAACAGTCGCAAAATCCGCAGGCTTTTGTTTTGGAGTTAACCGTGCCATAGAAAAGGCTTTTAATGCATCAGGTAAAGATAACGTATACACATATGGACCGCTTATCCATAATAAAACAGTTACGGACGAGCTTGCAAAAAAAGGTGTAGTTTCCGTGGATTCCATTTGTGGTATAGAAAACGGTACAATAATAATACGCTCACACGGAGTTGGAAAAGAAGTATATGACCAAATTAAGGGAAAAGGTCTTAATTATATAGACGGTACATGCCCTTTTGTTGAAAAGATACATGGTATAGTTTTAAAAAACTATAATGCAGGCAGAAAAATAATAATAATCGGAGATAAAAACCATCCTGAAGTAAAGGGTATAAACGGTTGGTGTGAAAACAGCGCGTTAATTCTTGATAATGTTGAAGAGGCTAGAAGCGTTAGTTTTGACAATTCAAAATATACGCTTGTGGCACAAACAACATTTATGACTACAAAATTTGATGAGATAACCGAAATCCTTAAAACCAAATGCAATATTGACATATACAATACCATATGCTCTGCAACTGAAAAACGCCAGGCCGAGGCTATAAGCTTATCAAAAAAAGTCGATAAAATGGTGGTTATAGGTGACAAAAACAGCTCTAATACTCAAAAGTTGTTTGAAATTTGCCAAAAAAACTGTAAGTTTGCAATTCATATTGAAACAATTGCAGATTTGGTGTTGAATTACTTTGAGATTAATGATAAAATTGGTATAACTGCCGGTGCATCTACACCGCCGGCAACAATAAAGGAGGTAGTAAGTGTTATGAGTGGGACTCAAAACGGGGCAGTTCAAAATTACGAGGAGGGTGAGGAGCTTACATTTCAACAGCTTTTAGATCAGTCTTTTGTTTCTTTGCATACAGGTGATATAGTAAAAGGAACAGTAATCCAGATATCTAACGAGGAAGTTTCGGTTAATCTTGGATATAAATCAGACGGTATTATTCCTAGAGGCGAATTTTGCAGCGATATCAGTGTTTTGCCCAGCGAAACAATTAAGCCGGGAGACGAAATTGAAGTGTTTGTTGTAAGAGTAAACGATGGCGATGGCAATGTACTTTTGTCGAAAAAGCGCATCGAAGCCCAAAAAGGAATGGAAGATATAGAAGCCGCTTTTGAAAACAAAGAAGTTGTTACGGGGAAAGTTATTGAAGTTGTTAAAGGCGGACTTATTGCCGTTTCAAATGGTATCCGCGTTTTTATCCCGTCTTCTCAGGTTTCAAACAGATATATCGAAGATTTAAGCGCATTTAAAGGCCAGGAACTTTCTTTTAATATAATAGAGCTTGACAAATCAAAACGCCGTATAATAGGAGGGCGCAAAGCTTTAATAGAAAAAGAAACAAGCGAGAAAAAAGCGGCTGTTTTTGCGGCAATAAAGGTTGGAGACAAAATAAAAGGCGTTGTGAGCAGGCTTGCAAGCTTTGGAGTATTTGTTGATTTAGGCGGAGTTGATGGGCTTATCCATATTTCAGAAATGTCATGGGGGCATATCTCAAATCCGAAGGAGCTTTTATCAGAAGGACAGACGGTTGAAACGGTTGTTATTGATGTGGACAGAGAAAAAGGGAAAATTTCCCTTTCACTTAAAGATATAAAATCAAATCCTTGGGACACGATAGCTGAAAAATATCCTGTGGGAGAGATTGTTGAAGGCAAAGTTGTTCGTATGGTTCCCTTTGGCGTATTTATAGAGCTTGAGCCGGGTGTTGATGGACTTGTACATATCTCTCAAATATCCGATAAACGTGTTGAAAGGCCTGAGGATGAGCTTTCAAATGGTCAGATTATAAAGGTTAAGGTTCTTGAAGTTAATCCTGAGCAAAAGAAGATAAGCCTTTCAAAAAAAGAGGTTGATTCTCCGAAGCCTGAAGAAGCTAAAGCCGAAGATGGACAACCAAAAGAAACTGTTAAAGAAGAGGAGCTTAAAGAAGCTAAAGCAGAAGAACCACTTAAAGAAGATAAACTTAAAGAAGCTAAAGCAGAAGAACCGCTCAAAGAAGAGCAAGAAGCTAAAGCCGAAGAATAAAACAGCTTGTTAGGAACGAAGAGATTTTAAAACAAAAGATATAAAACAGAAGGGCGGTTTTTGAATATTCAAAAACCGTCCTTCTGTTTTTACGGCTTCAGTCAGTTCGGCACGCGGAGTGTGCGAAACAAAAAACCATCCGCTATGCGGGTGGTGGAAGCAAGCTTATAGCATACAATTCTGAGTGAAGCGAAGGGTCTATGCTTTTATGATAATAAACCGGACGTGAAGATAGTCCGGTCTTGGCAAATACCGGAGCCGCTCTTCCCGGGGGAAATGCGGGATATATTTTGTCACCAAAGTTCCTTAGAATGACGTATGAGGGAAATATAGCGGCAGATGACGGAACAAAGTAAAACGGATATATCTAGTATCAGATGTTGTTAAGCAAAAAGGCTTGAACAGTGTCCGAACGCAGGACGGCAACAAAGCGTTATAGGTTCAGAAAACCACCCGCTAAGCGGGTGGTTATGATTGTTTTTTGAATGCAAGAACAAAAAAAATTGACATTATTATTATATATAAGACACAACATGAATAGGTTACGTTATTTCCCCAAAAAAAAGAGGATTCTTGATTATTAAAAGCAAAAATGAGAAAAAGCATACCCATAAAAAACATTATTAAAGCAACATATATATGAAAAAAATTTTTCTTTCTCATAGCTATTCTAGTTTTTCAAGCTCATCAAGCCATATTCTGCTTGATGCATCGCTTGGCATCCTCCAATCTCCTCTTGGTGAAAGGCAGATTGCACCGACTTTAGGTCCATCCGGTAAGCATGAACGCTTAAACTGTTGGGCAAAAAACCTTTTATAGAAAGTTTTTAGCCATTTTAATATTGTTTTATTGTCATAGATCCCGTTAAAAGCTACCTTGGCCAAAAAGTATATTTTTTGCGGTGGGAAACCATATCTTACAATATAATAAAGGAAGAAATCATGAAGCTCATAAGGACCGACAAGCTCTTCTGTTTTTTGATTTATTTTGCCCGATTCATCAGGCGGAAGAAGCTCTGGGCTTACAGGTGTATTAAGGACATCAAGCAGTATCTTTGAAACCTCATCCGAAACATAATCTTCTCCGGCGACAAATTTTACCAAAACTCTTACTAATGTTTTAGGTACGCCTGTATTAACTCCATACATTGACATATGGTCTCCATTATAGGTAGCCCATCCGAGAGCAAGCTCAGAAAGATCGCCCGTCCCGACAACTAAGCCGTTTTCCATATTTGCAATGTCCATGAGTATTTGTGTTCGTTCTCTTGCCTGAGTGTTTTCATAAACTACATTATGGACATTTGGATTATGTCCTATATCTTTAAAATGAAGAGAAGAGGATTCTTTTATCGAAATTTCCCTAAAGGTTGCCCCAAGTGATTTTATAAGGCTTACGGCATTATTATATGTCCTGTCTGTTGTGCCAAAGCCCGGCATAGTTATTCCTTTAACGGCAGAACGGGGAAGACCTAAAAAATCGCAGGCTTTTGCACATACCAAGAGAGCAAGCGTTGAATCAAGCCCCCCCGATATTCCAACAACTACGGATTTTGATGAGGAATGGGATATTCTTCTGGCCAGCCCTGCAACCTGTATATCAAATATATCTTTGCATCTTTCGGAAAGTTTAGCCCAATCGTTTGGAACAAACGGAGATTTTTCTATATATCTTGCCAGGTTTTCATTTTCATGACGGATAAGTTCAAACTCTATAATTCTGGGAGCTTCTATTTTTTTAAGGTGCTTTGTGTGGTACATAAAGCTTGAAAAACGCTTTCTTTCGTTAACGAGCATTTCAAGGTCTATATCAGAATAAACAAGTTCGCTTTCTTTTGAAAAGCGTTTGGTTTCATTAAGTATTTTCCCGTTTTCCCCTATGAGACAATGGCCTGAAAAAACCAGATCGGTAGTAGATTCGCCTATTCCGGCGCCGGCATAAACATATCCCAGTATGCAGCGTGCGGACTGCTGGCTTATAAGCGAACGCCGGTATTCGTATTTTGCAACTGTTTCATCGCTGGCAGACGGGTTTAATATAATGCTTGCGCCTTTAACCGCCAAAAAAGAGCTTGGAGGTATGGGACCCCAAAGGTCTTCGCAAAGTTCAACTCCTACAATCATTCCCGGAACATTTTTTGCTAAGAAAACGATGTTTGCGCCTATAGGCACTATCTGGGAGCATAATGTTATATTTTCAGATATGAGGTCTTCTGAAGATGAAAACCATCGTTCTTCGTAAAATTCACCATAGTTTGGAAGAAGTGTTTTAGGCACAATCCCTAAAATTCTTCCTTTAGAAATGAGGACAGCACAATTAAAGCATTGGTTATCAGTTGCGATAGGCATGCCTACAAGTATCAGCATATTATAACCCTTGCTTGCTTCAACAATTTTTTCAAGCGATTTATTTGCGGAAGTTATTAAAGCAGACTGGAAAAAGAGGTCCCCACATGTATACGATGTTATTGAAAGCTCAGGAAAAGCGAGGATGTCTATGCCTTTTTTATCGCTTTCTTCTATTACGCGTATAATCTCATCTGAATTAAAAACACAATCAGCAACGGTAAGTCTTGGCGATGCCGCTCCGACTCTTATATAGTCAAACATATATACAACTCCTTAGTTACATTTTCCTGAAAAGCCCTATAACTTTTCCCAAGACAGTTACATCTTTAAGTATTATAGGCGACATAGACGTGTTTTCGGGCTGGAGCCTGAAATGACCGCTTTCTTTAAAAAAACGCTTAACTGTTGCAAATTCGTCTATCAAAGCAACAACTATATCACCATTTATAGCAGAAGATTGCTTTTTAACGAGTATAAGGTCTTTGTTATATATTCCGGCGTCTATCATGCTGTCTCCCTTAACTTTAAGCATAAAGACTTCGTCGTTGTTGACATAATCAATGGGAATGGGGAAGGTGTCTTCAATGTTTTCAACGGCAAGAATTGGTGTTCCGGCGGTAATTGAGCCGACTATGGGGACATCAACGTATTCGCGTTCTCTCGGGGACTCAAAATCAGAATCCGAGAAAATTTCAATAGCCCGAGGTTTTGAGGGGTCACGTTTAATGTAGCCTTTCTTTTCAAGACGCGCCAAATGCCCATGAACCGTTGAAGTTGATTTCAAGTTTACGGCATAGCATATTTCACGAACGGAAGGCGGATAGCCTTTTAAGCGGACCTCATTAATCATATACTCTAAAATTTCCTTTTGTTTCGCCGATAAATCGTCCACAGAATCACCTCTTTTTAAGCCCAATCAATTTTTTAACAGTATAGCATATATTTCCAAAAAAATCAAACCTATGTTCGAATTTTTTTAAAAAAATGATTGACAAAGAACATATGTTCATATATACTTTCAATAAAGAACAATTGTTCGTTTAAGGGGTGAGCTTATGAAAAAATACGTTCTTATTTTGACAGTGCTTTTAACGGCATTATTTTGCGTAAAAACAATAGCATTTGGCAAGAATGAAATAGAATATAAAATTCATTATGAGTCCGTAGAAATCAAAAATGGAGACAATCTTTGGAATATAGCGGAAGAATATAACAGTCCTTTATATACAACAAAAGAATATGTATATATAATTATGGATTTTAATCATATGAAAAATTCAAATATTTTGCCAAATCAAAAAATAATTGTTCCTGTATATAAACCTTGCTCATCTGTTGATGTTTAAAAGTTTATATTATATTTTGAAATAGGGATATAGTTATAGTGATTTTGTCTATATAAAATACAAATCATTTTGCTCCAGATCGTTTTATATAAAAAGATTTATCCAAAACAACCTCCATTTGCCGGGAATAATTGTGTTGTATTCCGAAAAATACATAATCTATTGACACGGAAAAATATAAAGACTATACTTTATTTGTTTGAAAAATGTACATGTAAAGGTATATGGAGGCATATTTATGAAAATAGTTGTTTTGGATGGATATACGTTAAACCCAGGAGATTTAAGCTGGAAAGAATATGAAGAATTAGGCGAATTTATATGTTATGACAGAACACCTGAAGAGCTTGTTGCCGAGCGCATAGGTGATGCCGACGCGGTTTTTACGAATAAAAGCATCATTTCAAGAGCTTCAATGGATAAATGTCCAAATATAAAATATATAGGAGTCTTGGCAACGGGATATAATATTGTTGATGTTGATGCGGCGAAAGAAAAAGGCATTGTTGTTTCAAATGTTCCTACCTATGGAACCGTTGATGTTTCTCAGTTTGCAATTGCCCTTTTGCTTGAAATATGCCACCATGTAGGTCATCATTCCGAGGCTGTTAAAGCAGGGAAATGGGCAAGAAACCCAGACTGGAGCTTTTGGGAATACCCTTTGGTTGAGCTTGACAAAAAAACAATGGGAATTATCGGCTTTGGCAAGATAGGCCAAAGGACAGCCCATATAGCTGTAGCCTTGGGCATGAATATATTAGCTTATGATGAATTTCCGAATCCTGCGAACGAAACGGAAAATATAAAGTATGTGGATCTTGACACTCTTTTGGAAAACTCAGATGTTATTTCTCTTCACTGTCCTCTTTTCCCATCAACCAGAGGAATTATAAACAAGAACACAATTTCTAAGATGAAAGATGGAGTTTTCATAGTAAATACCTCAAGAGGTCAGCTTGTTGTTGAAGATGATATGTATGAAGCTCTTAAATCCGGGAAAGTTGGTCACTTTGCAACAGATGTGGTTTCAACTGAGCCTATAAAAGATGATAATATACTTTTAAAAGCTCCTAATTGCATAATTACCCCACATATAGCATGGGCTCCTTCTGCTTCGAGAGCAAGGCTTATGAAAGTTTCGGTTGATAACCTTAAATCTTTCTTAAACGGGAATCCGATTTGTGTTGTAAATAAGTAATAAATTTTTAAAAGGCATCCTAAAAAACAAGGATGCCTTTTTTTGAGCAAAAAAATGAATAAATTGATATTTTTGTGATTTTAGTTTATACTTTAATTAAAATACTCATTTTATGAATACTATACAGGATCATATCCGTATCTATAATAAATTTAAGGAGGACGATTGGATTGCAATATGCTATAGGTTTTTTAATTTTTGGCCTAATTTTAATCGGTATAGAATTCTTTTTGCCCGGTTTTGGAATACCTGGCATTTCAGGTATAGCTTTTATGGCTGCATCTGTAATTATTTTTTCAGGAAGATATGGCCCTGTTGTTGCTACTCTTGCTTTTATAGCTACGGCAGTGGTAGTTTTTATTGCGATAAAAATTTTTCTTAAAAAAAATGGATATAAAAAATTTGTTCTTGAAAACAATTCAAACGATATAGTAAAAGACTTTAATGAAAATGAAATAAAAGACCTTGAAGGTGCCGAAGGAGTTACGATTGTTCCTCTTAAACCATATGGGAAGGCAAGTTTTAAGGGAAGGATAGTTGATGTTTTTTCTGAAATGGGGTATATAGATATAGGAAACGAAGTTATTGTAGTAGAGGTAAGGGGTAAGAATGTTGTTGTGCGTAAAAAATAAAAAATAGGAGGTAGAGTATGCAATATTTATTAAATTCTAATGCTTTTGGTGGGCTTTTTGTTTTCATAATAGTAGTAGTTTTAGTTATGTTTTTCTTGAATTTTATACCACTTGGTCTTTGGATATCGGCAATTTCTGCAGGAGTAAAAATAAGTGTTTTCTCTCTTATTGGAATGAGGCTCCGCCGTGTTCGTCCAGAAAAAATCATACGTCCCCTTATAAAGGCCGATAAAGCAGGAATGAATTTAACGGCAGACCAGCTTGAATCGCATTATTTGTCTGGAGGAAGAATTGATAATGTCGTAGATGCTTTAATAGCGGCGCACAGGGCAAACCTTGATTTATCGTTTGAACGTGCTGCGGCTATAGATCTTGCCGGAAGAAATGTTTTTGAAGCCGTAAAAATGAGCGTTATGCCTAAAATAATAGAAACGCCTTGGATATCAGCAGTTGCTATAAATGGTATTGAGGTTAAGGCTATCGCTAAAGTTACCGTTCGCGCAAACCTTGCAAGGCTTGTCGGAGGGGCAGGAGAAGAAACCATAATAGCCAGAGTTGGCGAAGGTATAGTTACAACAGTAGGTTCATCTCAAAGCCATAAAGAAGTTTTGGAAAACCCTGATAAAATTTCGCAGACGGTTCTTGCAAAAGGTCTCGATTCAGGAACTGCTTTTGAAATTCTTTCAATTGACATAGCCGATATTGATGTCGGACGTAATATAGGAGCCAAGCTCCAGATTGAACAAGCTGAAGCCGATAAACAAATTGCTCAGGCAAAAGCTGAGGAACGCCGTGCAATAGCAATAGCTCTTGAACAGGAAATGAAAGCTGAAGTTGTAAGAATGAATGCTAAAGTTGTTGAAGCAGAGGCAGAAGTTCCTATGGCATTGGCTCAAGCTCTTAAATCAGGGAATATGGGCGCAATGGATTATTACAGTCTTAGAAACATGAGAGCAGATACTTCCATGAGAGATAATATAGCAAAAACGGACCTTACAGATATATTGAACAAAGACAAAAAAGACAATAAAACAAACTATTGAGAATGAAAAGCTTCCTTAAATAACATAAAATTTTCAAAAGCGGTATAAAAATTTTTATGTTATAGAATAATAATTGTTGCAAGGTTTTATTACGGCCTGCAACAATTATCGAAGGGAGGCAAATGCGTTGGATAAATATAAGAAAGAGATGCCTGATAAAAATGACAATTCTTTAGAAAAAAATTCAAAGATGGCAGAGTTTGCTGAAGATATCGACATCGTTTCAAACAAAGCAAATAAAACAAATAAACAGAGTAATAAGAACGATAAGTGCAAGTAATTTTTATAAAGAGCTGTTTTAATCTCAAAAGAGCATTAAAACAGCTCTTTTGTTGCTTCCTAAAAATTAGCTCTTAAAAAATTTGAATTTTATGTTGACAAAGGTCGTTTTATGAGTATAATCAATATTCGTGACTGTTAAAATTCAAATGGATAAAAATATATTTTTTGCCTATTTGATTGAAAATAAAATATAAAAAACAGTTGACATTGCAATACAGTTATGATAACATAAATTTTGCTCGAACCAAAATTGTCGGGCAAAAAATGCATTTTCCGATCCTTGAAAACTGAACAGATGAATGAACCAAAAAACCCAAGTCAAAAGACAAAGAGTTTTAAAAAGGCAAAGGAAAGAAACAAGCTAGTGCAAACTGGCGAGGATATAAACACAAGAGTTTGATCCTGGCTC
>JAYFRL010000022.1:0-26832 GCA_034925905.1 Lachnospiraceae bacterium
AAAAAGCTGAAAATAAAAAGCTGAAAATAAAAAGCTGAAAATAAAAAGCTGAAAATAAAAAGCTGAAAATAAAAAGCTGAAAATAAAAAGCTGAAAATAAAAAGCTGAAAATAAAAAGCTGAAAATAAAAAGCCGAAAATAAAAAGCTGAAAATAAAAAGCCGATATAAAAAAAATTTATGGCTTTACAGATTTTCATATTAAAATTTTAACATGAAAATTTATTATAGCTTAAGATTTTTATAGAAAAATATTTAATTATGGTATACTCTCAATATAGAACTATAGTTAACAGAAATTAATTAGCAGAAAAAATGCCGAGGGATTTTATGTATAAAGATTTTGCAATAAACGCCGCTTTAGACCTTATTTCTGAAGAATTCAGAATTTTGGGCGATTTAAACATAAACCGTATAGAAGAAAAAACGGAAGACATAATTCTTTTTAAAAATTTAAGCCCGATAATATATGTGGTGGCACTCATAAACGCAGATGTTTTAGATGTTTCCCAATATGCCGAAAAGAGCAGAAACTTAGCCGGAGAATTCAATAAGTTTGCCGAGGAAAATCATATTGGCAGGCTTATTTATATAAACGTATTTGCCGGTAAAAAAAACATAGCCGATTTTTTTGAATTTGCTAAAAGTAAGCCATATATTCCCGATGCAAAGCCGCTTTCCGTTTTTTGGTGCGTAGACCTTGAAAGCAAAAAGCTTTTAATCCCCGAAGGCTCTGCGGATAAAATTTTAAATATACAGGATGTGCTTAAAAGAGCGATTAATGAAGAAGAGGAACCAAAAGTAGAGCTTTCCAAAAGGATAAAAAAAGCTTTTTCTTTGTCGGAGCTTGAGCTTAAGATTAAAATACCGTTTTTAACTTATTTTATAATAGCCATTAATGGGTTTGTTTTAATATATATGTATTATTCGGGAAATGAAGCCTGCATAATAAACGGATACGCAAAAAATTCCCAAAGGATATTTTTAAACGGAGAATATTACAGGCTTTTTACATCTATGTTTTTACATAAGGATGTTTATCATCTTTTGTATAACGCTTTTTCGCTTTATCTTTTTGGCACAAGATGTGAAAAATATATGGGAAGAGGAGCTTTTGCAATTATATATTTGGCGTCTGGCTTAGCCGGCGGATTTTTAAGCTCAATAATTTTAAGAGGAACCTCCATAGGCGCTTCCGCAGGAGTTTTTGGGGTTTTAGGCGCTCTTTTGGCGCTTGCAAAGAAAAGCTCCCGCTCGGTGGAAGGGTTGACCTTTTTTTCAATGATGGTTCTTGCGTTGATTGGGATAGCCATGGGGTTTTTGGAACCGGATATAGACAATGTGGCTCATCTAGGCGGGGTCATATCAGGCTTTTTAATAGAGTTTATGATTTTAAGGAAGAAAAATAAAAAAGAATATAAAGATTAAAAAAACCCGGGGATGCCCCGGGTTAAATTTTTATTTTGCTATTTTTTCAGCGCCGTTCATATATTTCCTTAAAGCTTCGGGGATTATTATTTCTCCGTCCGCAGTTTGAAAGTTTTCCATAATTGCAGCCGTTGTGCGCCCTGCGGCCAAACCGCTGCCGTTTAAGGTGTGCACAAACTGGGCTTTGTCCTTAGGGTTATCTTTAAACCTTATGTTTGCGCGCCTTGCCTGGAAGGCTTCAAAATTAGAGCAGCTTGAAATTTCAACATAGCGTCCGTAGCTTGGCATCCAAACCTCTATGTCATAGGTTTGCGCTGAGCTAAAGCCCAAATCTCCCCCGCAAAGGCAAACAACCCTGTAAGGCAAACCTAAAAGCTTAAGTATTTCCTCGGCGTCACGGGTGAGCGATTCAAGCTCTTCATATGAATTTTCAGGCCTTGCAAACTTAACCATTTCAACCTTGTTAAACTGATGCTGGCGTATAAGCCCTCTTGTGTCTCTTCCGGCGCTTCCGGCTTCGGCCCTGAAGCAGGCTGTGTATGCGCAGTGCTTAATTGTGAGGTCTTTACCATCCAAAATCATGTCGGCATACATATTTGTAACCGGGACTTCGGCTGTGGGGACAAGAAAATAATCAGTTCCGGCAACCTTAAAGGCGTCTTCTTCAAATTTAGGAAGCTGGCCCGTTCCTGTCATGCTTTTTCTGTTTACCATAAACGGCGGGAAAATTTCTGTATATCCATGCTTAAACACATGGGTATCCAGCATAAAATTAATTATAGCGCGTTCAAGACGCGCACCCATGCCTCTGTAAACCGTAAAGCGCGCCCCGGTTATTTTCCCTGCGGTTGTAGGGTCTAAAATACCTAAGGATTCCCCGAGGTCCCAGTGTGGCTTTGGTTCAAAGGAAAATTTAGTTGGTTCGCCCCATTTGCGTATTTCAAGGTTAAACGAATCATCAGCGCCGCTTGGAACTTTATCGCTCGGAGTGTTTGGCACGGTATACATAAACTCGGATATTTTATCGTCTATTTCAGTTATTTTTGCATCGTCTTCCTTAATGGCGTCAGAAAGCTCTTTCATTTCGGCAAAAATAGAAGAAACGTCTTTGCCTTCGGCCTTAAGACGTGGAATTTCTTTTGAAACTGCGTTTTGCCTGCTTTTAAGCTCTTCAACCTTTTGGATAAGAGAGCGTCTTTCGGAATCCAGACGAACAAAAACCTCAAGGTGGTAATCCTTATTTCTTTTTGCAAGCTTAGATTTTATCGTTTCCATATCTGTTCTTAAGGATTTTGGATCTAACATTTTAAAATACCTCCCGGAATTGTTTTTTTTGTGTGTGGCAAACAAAAAAGCCCATCCCTAAAAATCCAAGGGACGAGCATATCAACCCGTGTTGCCACCCAAGTTGCTTAAAAAAATAAGCCTCTTTAAATTCTGCTTTATAGGGCAGAACCCTTCCCGCTTTTTGCGGGCGGCTTAGAAGGCGGAACATCCTTTTTCTTATACCGGTTTTCAGCAAAAACCCGGCTCTCTTTGATAAGAAACGAGAACTTATTCTTCATCATTGCCGTTTATTTTTATTAAAGATATTATACCACGCCGTTTTTTAATTACAACAGCAAAAGCAAATTTTATAATAATTTTTTAATTGATGTATAAAAAGTTTTTAATGGGAAATAGATATTATCATATAAAAGAAGCTGTGGTTTCCACGGTTTGTTTTATATTAATTATATACCCCAAAGCTCAGGATTCGCCCCCGATTCCTGAGACCCCTTTGACCGATTTTTCGGTCAGAAAAAGCCTGCCGCAAGGCAGGCTTTTTTTATTACACAAGTGTATTTGCCATGTTTTTTAAAAGCTCAGGAAGATAAAGCACACAATTGCTTGCATTAATCCAATATTCAGGGTTTTGTAAAACCCCCTTTTCCTTAAGCTTTAAAATAGCTTCCTCTGTTGTCACATTTTCAACCCCTTTTTTAAAAAAACTGGAGATTCCTTCAAAGATTGCCGTTGCTGCGTTTTGCCTGAAATCTGCGTTTGCAAGCAAAACCTTTTCAGAAGGATTGCTTATAAAGGCTACTTCAACCAGCACCGCAGGCATTTTTGTTGAATTTAAAACAATTAAATCGCTTCTTTGTTTAATACCTCTGTCTCTTAACTCAAGTCTTGAAATGAGGGCTTTTTGTATGGCTTCCCCCAATGTGGTTCCTTCGCCTGTGGAATAAACCAAGGTTTCCGTTCCGTTTGCAAGCACGCTTGCTGCGGAATTACAGTGTATCGATATAAATATGTCGGCGTTTGAAAGGTTTGCTTTTTCGGCCTTTTCAGACGGCGAATGGTATATATCGTTTTCTCTTGTCATAACTGTTTCGAATCCGGCCAAAAGGCACAGGGCATTTAATTTTTTTGCTATATCCAAGTTTACATCTTTCTCATAAAGATTAGCGTTTGTTGCGCCGCTGTCTTTTCCGCCGTGGCCGGCGTCTATACATATTTTCATTTTTTTTCACCTGCCTTAAATTTTATTGTCAGTTAAAACAGCCATTTTATTATTGAGATTTTTCAATTTGCGTACCGAAATAAAACGATATAACCATCATAACGATATTCATAACGCTTTCGGGGTTTATAGTTCCTTTTATGGCCAAAATCGCAAATACGAAAAGAACGGCTATTGTAACAAGGGTTTTAACCTTAAGCAGGTTTGCTAAATTTTTATAAAATTGGTCCATTTGCTTCTCCTTCCTTATTCGGTAAGATGATTTGTTGCCTGTTCGTTTAAAAAATCAAGATATTTACGCTTTGCCAGATTGTAAGACAAAATTCCCTGTTCAACCTCTCCGTTTGCAACGCCGCGTTTGATGGCTATGGCGGTTGCAAAAGCCATTTTTGCTGTTGCCATCTGCAGTTCAAGGGCAAGCAGGCTTTCCCGCTTTCTTGCTTCGGCATGGCTGTCCAGTTTTTTATCGCGTTCTTTTTGGGAGTGGTTAAAATATGCCATAAAAAGGCCTACCGTAACAGACGGGATAACTGACATTAAAAAATGCTCAATTGTCATATATTAATCACTCCGTCTGAGGTTTTCGTTGTTTTCGTTAACTCCGCTTTCGTATATCCTGCCGTTTTTATCTTTGATAATAAATTTTTTGTTTCCGGATTCATCTTCTGTGACCTCTATAAAACGTCCGTCCAAAGGTACGCTTGAGCCAGCCTTGTAAAGTTTGCCGCCTTCACCCGAATAAATTCCGGTTTTAGGGTCAACTTCATATGTCTTGCCGTTTAAGTCTGTATATTCAGCCATCCCTTCTTCCCAAAAGCCTCTTTTGGTTTCCATGGTCAATCCTCCTTTCTTAGCTGTATGTGTGGCCGGTTATTTCCGCGTATTCCTCCGGCGTTATCCATTTATCCACCGCTTTTTGCAGCTGGGATATGCTCCAAAGCCCGCGGGTATAATAATCCTTGACTTTACTGAAATTTTCGCTGTGTTCCATAATGCTACACCTCCATAATCATAACTAGATAGTCTGTGTTGGCTTCTATTCGTTCAAGCGGTGTTGGAGGCACTGCTTCCTCTGCGATTTCAGTATAAGGCAAAGATTCAACAGTAGCCCTTATATTTTCACCGCCAAGCTCATCTATTTCATAATATGTCGTTTTTATGTAGGTTGTTCCGTTTTTTGTCAGTGTTTCGGTTTTACTTAGTATCGCCATTTTTAAAACCCCCTTTTAATAAAAATAAACCAAATAATATAAAGTAGAAGCTATCGTATGTGCCACGGACACGTTTATAACAAAAGAATTGGTGAAATGAAATTTAAAAAAGTGGGATACGGGATAACCGGCAACGCTTATAAGCTTTTGGACTAAGGTAAAATCAGTTAAGGTACCGTTATAAACATCCGTACCGTCTAAAGTTATTTTGAATGAATTGGCATTTGCAACGGTAGCGCTTCGCAAAAGATATATCTCTCCCGCCCCGGAAAGGGAAAAAATATTTCCTGTTGTTGAAGTGTCAAAGCCAATATCTCCCTTTTGAAGCCCAATTGTAGATGAAAAAGCCGGCTTATTCATAATGCTGTTAAGCTTCCCCATAACTGTTCCTGTGGTAACTGTTCCTGTGCTGTCTGTTGTTGCACCTATTTTTGTATCTAAGCCCGATACGTTTGTATCCACCGTATCAAGCGTTGTTTTGTCCGCCACATCTATGTAAGACATATTTAAACCTCCTTTAGTATGTTATTCTTAAAACACCGTCTGCCACGGAGAAGGAAAGCCCGCCTAAATCCTCCGAAAGAGCAGCGACATCGGCATTTTTTGCAAGCTTTTCCCAGGTATAGGTTCCCGATGAGGCGGCTGTGCATATATACGTGTCACCTGTTGAGGAAAGCATAGCACGTTGTCCTAAAATTCCGCTTGTGGCAGATGTCGGAGCCGATGAGAGAACCTTAAAATCCTTTTCGACGCTTTCCGTTACAAGGGCCAAAGCCTCGTTAAACGCTGTTTCCGTTCCTGAATAGCCGTTTTCAACCGCGGTTTGGTATGCGCTTTTTCCGTCTGCTCCTGCAATGCCCTGTATGCCCTGAATACCCTGGGAGCCTGTTTGCCCTTGAATACCCTGTGGTCCCTGAATACCCTGTGGTCCTTGCAAAGCGCCGATGTTTACCCAGCTTAAGGCGTCCGCGCTCCATATGTAAACAGTGTTTGAAGAGGCTGTGCCAACGGCATATGCGTCTCCCGCGCTCCCCGAAGCGTGAGCCGTCTGCAAATCAAAAAGAGTGGCATATAAACCAAGCACGGAAAAGCTTCGCCCGTCCGCACCGTCGTCACCCTTGTCGCCCTTAATGCCTTGAGGGCCTTGAACGCCCTGTATCCCCTGAGGGCCGGTTGCCCCGGTTGCCCCCTGAAGCCCCTGTATGCCCTGGGGTCCTTGGGGGCCTCTTATGGATACGGCCGAAGGCGGGATAGCCGTTTCTTCTATTATCCAGGTTAAAACACCGCTTGAGCTTATTGAAGGCGTCATAACGGGGCCGAGGTTTCCAGTGTCGCCCTTGTTACCCTTGTCGCCCTTGTCCCCTTTGTCGCCCTTATCACCCTTGTCGCCTTTTATACCGGCAACAAAGGTTACCCCGTTTATATCTGAAATGGTTGAATTTGAAAACTGCATTCTGCTTCTTTGGGGCAGCTCGTTTCCGTCCTTGTCAATAATAACGTGTCCGCTTGAACCCGTGGCTTCCCATATGGTTCCGTCTTCGGTAACCTCTATGGCATTGTCTGCATTAATCCTTATAGCCTGTATATCTTCGGACGCAACGCGCCCGGACAGGTTTAAACCGTTTAAGTCGTCAACAAGCAGGTTAAACTTGGGGATGACAACGTCTAAGGAAAGCTCGTCGAAATATCTTTGGGCGGTTGTGGCATCCACGCCTAAGGGGTTGCTTTTAACCCGCACGCCTTTATTCTGATAATCAGAATCTTCTATTTTGTTAAAACTCATTTTTTCACCTCCTAAATTTTATAGTTTCCGTTTTCCGTGTATTCCAAGGCCACGGCGTATATGCCGAAAGGCTCGTTTAAACTTGAGTTTTCAAGCTTAAAGCAAAGCTTGTCCGCTTTTCTTAGGCTTATCCTTCCGCCTAAAGTTCTGGGTGTTGTGTCGCTTGAAAAATTAAGCTTATCGAAATTTACATAATTAAAATCAAGATATCTCGCCTTTGCCCCGCCGTCGAAAATTTCAGACCATATCCCGCGCTTTTTCGCAAAAATTTTAACTCCTGTAGCTATGGCCGAGGCCAGAGAAACCTCTACACGTTTAAAGGTTTTATTTTTATAAAATATTTTGCCATTTATATCCGGCAGCTCCCAAACGGCGTCTATTGCGCTGCCGTTGTCGTTATAGTTTTCAGGGTTTTCGGGGTCTTGATAAAACCTATATATTTTCCCGTTTTCATCCCCGAAGCAAAGAGCTCCTTTTTCCTCAAAAAGTATGCGGGCGTTTATATTTTCCCAAACATAGCATTCATATTGGTATGTGGAATAAGGCATGTTTTTTTCATATGATTTTTGCAGCCCGTCTAATATATAAAATTTACTTCCTACGGAAAGTATGAAAAAATCCTTATAATTAAAGCCAAAGGAATTTTCCATGTCTTCTTCCGCGCAAAGGGAGTTGTTTATATAAAAGCTTCTATTTTGCGAATATTTTTCGCCGGTTATATCCTCGGAGGTTATGGCGGCTATACCTAAGCTTGTTAAAAACAGAGATTCGTTTCCCAGGTAGCCCACAGCGTTTTTGGCTATCGCGCCTTCACCCTTAAGAGTGTTTATAACAGGGAAGGAAGCCGTGTCATCTGAAAGGGTTCCTTTGCGCATAATCACGTTTTGACCCTTTTTATCCGAGCTTTTAAATGCGGCAAGATAGTTGTTTATTATGCCGTAGCCTGTTATCCCGCCTTCGTCCTGACCTAAAGTGCAATACCATATATCACCGAAATATGTTGGGTCGTCCATTTGGGAATAAAAATCCCGGTTTATAAAATCCGGGTTGCCTGTTGCGAAAATCCTGTTGCTTTCACCGTTAACGCCATAAAGCACAGAAACGGAGCATTTGTTTATACGGCTTATATATGAATTTTTATAGACCTCAACGGATATTTCTATGTTGCTTTCATACCCGTCCGGAGGCAAAGGAGGCGCCAACGTAAAGCTTACCGTCATTGATTCCGCGTCATATGTATAATCCGTAGAGGAGCTGAGCGTAGTAAAATTTCCCTGGGAATCCATTTGTTTGACTATAGGCGTCGAAGAAGTAGGTTCTTCCGCGCTTACGGAAAACAAAGACTCTTGGCCGTCGCCTGCAAACCTAAATGAAACATATTCCTTTTCTCCGCGTTTTTTAGACGCTGTTATCTCAACATTATCCTGTCCGGCAACAGGAGACTCTCCGGGCGCCGTTAAAAAAGTTATGGTTCCCGTTTGGCGGTTTACTGAAAAATGGGTGTTTTCCGTAAGGTCAACCCAATCTCCGCTTGAATTTAGCTTTCTTGCCGTGACGGGGGTTTGATCCAGCTCGTCTGTTGTAAGCTGGTATTCTTCAACGGAAGCTTCCCCCAAAAAGCTTTCCGTCCATTTGCTTTGGAGTAGGTTTATAGGCTCTAAGGTTGTTCCTCCTCCCGTAGGAGAACGGGAGATAACTATCGTAGGCACATAAGCTGTTTCGGAAACGGGCTTTGCCGTATAAATCTTTTTTTCGGAAACGGGCATGGAGTCTTCATAATCGGGATTCTCAAATTCGCCATATACTATATAGTTTTTGCCGTCCATTATATATAGCTTGCTGTTTATCTGCCATGCTTTTGAAATTTGGTCCGCCATCCCGTCGTAAACCTCTTTTGCAGGGTTTGCGCTCCCAAGCTCTGATTCGAAAAGCTTTTCGCCCGCGTGCACAATGCGTTTATCACCCAAGTAAAAAACGCCGTTTATTTTTCCTTCATATTCCAAAGAAAGGGCATATCCCATGCGCTTGCGCACCTTGCCGGGAACGTCTCTAATCATGTTTGGAGCGTAGGGGCTTCTGCTCATATCTATGTTTGCAGGAGAATTATGTAAATCAACACCTCTGAAATTGTCTATAACGAGCACATTCCTGGAAACACTTCCAGGTAAATTGAATCTCAAAATGCCACCTCCTTAAATATCTCCGCTTTCATAGATAAGGTTTGAAACCTCCGTTTTTTTGCCATAATCGGCACATGCCGGATTTACGCATGCAACCGAAAAAACGGTATATACCTTTGTTTTTTCGTCTAAAGCCGTGTCTCCCGTGATAACGGTTTTCTTGCTTTCTATCCGCATTTCTGTTTTACAATTCGGACAAATCATTTTTATCCTCCTTTTTAAAAATATTACTTTGGTGCAATTAAGAGCTCTGAATATGAATTATATTCATATTTTAAACTATAGACATGAAGATGTCAATATAAAATTGAATTAAATTCATACAAATAAATATATAAATGATTTTAATTCAGTTTTATTAATGAATGTATAAAAAGATATACATAAGTTATTCATTTAAAGAGCAAAAAAAAGATAGCGATTATTGTATACATAATGCGAAAGTTATCCACTTTATCCACAGGGTTATGCACAGTTTATAGGTTTTAAAGGCATTCCCGAATATAGAAAATGTGGAAAATATGTTTCACTTGTCGAAAAAAGCAATTAAAACGCGCATAAAAAATATGCGACAAAATGAGAATAATGCATATGGATACAAAATATAAATGTATAAAAGAAAAAAACAAAAAAACAAAAGTGCGGAGGTGTTTTTTATGGACCCTTTATACAGGCAGGAGATACCGATGCCTTTTAGGGGTATTGAAAGAGCTTCTTTGAAAAAAGAACCGGCTGTAAAAAAAGAAGAAGCTACAGATATAAATGTGGCTGAAACAAAGCTTGCTTATGAAAAAGAAGGCACAATTGAAGAAATAAAAAATGCGGACATAAAAATGAGAGAAAGGGAAGCTTCTTCCCGAGGCGGTTTGGATATGAGGCTTTTGGCGCTTCTTTTGCTGCTTTATTCTGATTAGAGTTTATCTGTTCAGGTTTAAAAAGGCCTCCCTTATATGCATATGCATAAGAGGAGGCGGCTTTGGTATGCTTAATATTATCCTTCAAAAATATTAGTTTTGGTTACATATGGGTTAAAAATATTAAAAGCGCGTATATACGCGCTTTTAATATTTTTGATTTACATATCCGTCTATAACGGAATGGCGTTTTTCGTCCAATACATTTTCTTCTCTAAGCTTTGATTCTATAAAAGGGTTTGTTGTGTGAAGAATCATGTTATAATCTTCGATTATTATTTCTATGAGCTTGTTTTTAAGGTATTTTGAGCGCACCTTAACATGATATGCGCTAACCCCTTTAAAATCAAGCTTTTTTAATATGGAAAGGGTGGCGTCGTCTTTTTTTCTGTAATAATAATTAGCTTCGCTTAAATATGAATTTTTAACGTCCCTGTCTAAGCTTTCTCTTGAGCTTAAAGCTTTGCTTTCTTTTGCCAAAGCATTATAAAACTGGTAATTGAAAAGGCCCTTCAAAACAGAATCCATATTCTCAAAAGGGCCGATGTCGCTATATATAACGGCGTTGTAATTTTTAATCAAGAATTCTTTTTTAGTTAAATCGCCTTTTAAGTATTGATTTATAAGGTTTTGGCGGGTTTTAAAATATTTTTCTATTTTGTTCATACAACCACTCCGTTTTGGAATTCATTTACTAATGAAAAAGATACAGTTTGCTGATATAATCGTATCGAAGGAGGCGTATGCCATGAAGTCCAGTAAAGAAGAATGCTATAAGAGCTTTTGGGACCAATATGAAGCGGAGATAATGCCAAAGCTCAAAGAGATAGATATTTTTATGAAATCAAATACCGAAAACATAGGGATAAATGAAGTTTCGGATCTCCTTTACATATCAAAAAACGAAATAAAAGAAATTATGCAAGCCGAAAAAATATATGATATAGACCGAACAGCCTTCTTCAAAATAATGAAAAAGGGCACAAGTCCCATATGCCGCATGTTTACACGCGAGCTTGAAAGAGGGCTGCCAAATAATTATTCGCCCGCGGACATTTCATATATATATGATATAGAAATTAATAAAGTTCTTAATGCCTGTGCAAAAATGGGCAGCATGAGGATAAATTCATATAATATCCATGAGTTTTTTTCGCATATAAAGATTTAATGCGCCAGGGAATTTTTAACCCTGTCCATAGTTTTTTCATCTGCGACAAACTCTATAAGCTTAAGGGCAAAAGGAACGGCTGTTCCGGGACCCCGTGAGGTTAAGAGGTTGCCGTCTACGGAAAACGCGCGGTGCTCTATTTTTGCGCCCCATTCCGGCTTATCAAGCCCGGGATAGCAGGTTATGCTTTTTCCTTTAAGCAATCCAAGGTCGCCCAAAATTGTTGGAGCGGCGCATATAGCGGCAACTGTTTTTTCATTGTTGTCTATAAATTCGGAAATTATGCTTATGAGTTCTCTTTTTTCTTTAAGTGTCAAAACTCCTTTGCTTCCACCGGGCAAAACTGCGGCAACGGCATCTTTGCAGAATTCATAATCAAAAAGCATATCTGTTTTTATTTCTATTCCATGAGCGCCGGTAACGCTTAAACTTTCAGAAACGGAAACCATATATGTTTTAATTTCAGCACGGCGTAAAAGGTCGATGATTGTGACAGCTTCTATTTCTTCAAAGCCGTCTGCAAAATATACGCAAACATAATCCATAAGAGACCCTCCTTTTAACTTTTCATATAACAAGAGTATAGCGGGTTTTAAAATATTTTATACAAAGTATATCATATAATGACGCTATACGCCATGTCTATTTAAGCATTAAAATTTGTGCAAAGAGACATAAAAAGAAAAGACAAATCTTCAAAATAATTTTTTGAAAATTTGTCTTTTTATATTAAAACGCTTTTTAATTATAATCTATCATGCGGTAGCCTATTCCGACTTCTGTTTTTATATATATTGGCTCACCTGGGTTTTCTTCTATTTTATGCCTTATATTTGCCATGTTAACCCTTAAGAGCTGGCTGTTTTTCTGCGCGTAATTGCCCCAAACAGAGTTTATTATATATTCGTAGGTTAAAACCCTTCCGACATATTTTGCGAAAAGCACAAGTATTTTATACTCTATAAGTGTCAAATGCACTTCTTTTTCACCTACAAAAACGCGCCTGTTTTCAAAATCCATCAAAAGATCGCCTGTTTTAAACACGGTTTGGCTGCCCGTTTCTTTTGTAAGCACCTTATTTGCGTGTCTTAAGGATGTTCTTATCCTTGCCATAAGCTCGGATGAACCAAAGGGCTTTGTTATATAATCGTCCGCGCCGAGGTCTAAGGCTTCAACCTTTTCGCGTTCATATGTCCTTGCGGATATTATTATTATCGGGATTGAAGAATAGCTGCGCACCTCTTTTATTATTTTTAAACCGTCCATGTCTGGAAGCCCTAAATCCAGCAAAATCAAATCAGGGCAATGTGAATTTATAAGGGAGATTCCTTCGTGTCCCGTAAGCGCGGTTATAGATTTATAACCCGCCGCGGTAAGCATTGTTGAAATGAAGTTTCCGATGGCTTTTTCATCTTCAATAATTATTATGGTTGCCTTATTATTCATTTTCATCTACCTCCAAGGGCAAAGTAAATTTTATATAAGCTCCGCCGTGTTCATTATTTTTAAATTCCATTTCGCCCCTATGCGCCTTGACTATAGTCATACATATGGGTAGACCTATCCCGTGGCCTTTATTGCTGTCGCTGTGAGAAGTGGTTTTTAACTCCTCATAGTCTATAAAAACTCCGGCGTCAGGGTTTGAAAACCCCAAACCGTTATCAAATATTTCAAATATGGCGTTTTTTTCGTCCCTTGAAAATACGAGCGACACCTCTGTGTCTTCTCCGCCATGCAAAAGGGAGTTTTCCACAAGATTTATTATAACCTGCTCAATAAGCGTTGCATCCATCGGCACCAAAACAATTTCATCGGGCACTTTAACGGATATTTTCCTGTCTGGGAAACGTGATTTAACCCGGCTTATAGAATCTGCAACTATTTCCTCGGCAACATATTCTTCTTTAACCACTTTTGTCATATCTTCACTTATATGGGTAACTGCAAGAAGGTTTTCAACCATTCTTAAAAGCCATTGGGATTCGTTTTTAATATCCAAAATAAGTTTTAAAAGCCATTCCCTGTCCATATTGTCCATATTTTCAAGAATGGTTGACGAAGAACCGATTATACAGGTTAAAGGGGTCCTTAAATCATGGGATATGGAACGCAAAAGTGTGCTTTTCATTTTTTCGCTTGCAGCTTCTATTTTAACTTCCTCTTTTTCTTCAGAGCTTTTTTGCAGGCTTATTGCAAGGGCTATTTGGGAAACCATAGTCTCAAAAAGCTTAAAATCTGAACTTAAAAGAAACTCGTCGTTATTGCTTAATATGCCTATGCTGCCGAAGACTTCGCCAAAAGCGACCAAAGGCAGATATGAAAGCTTTGCGTTTGGGCAATAGGGCGTGCCTGCGCCGGTTGTTTTTTGAAAGGTGATGGAATAGTTTGACGCTTCATTTTCTATAGGGTCTGACAGAAGACATTCGTCCTGTTTTTTTTCGAGATTATAAACGCAGGTGTCATACTTGGGGTATTTAACACTTATTATTATTGTAGACTTAAATATAAAAAACAGGTATTCAACCGAGAGTGAGAGTATATCCTTAAGCTTACGCGTTACCAGCAGTTTTTTGTTAAGCTCGCTGAAGGCATCGGATCTGCGTTCCCTTTCTATGGATTCTTGCATTTGTTTTTTAACCTGTATGGTGAGGGCGCTTATTATTATTGCTATAACAAGCATTGCCGAAAAATAAAAAGGATATCCCGACATTGTAAAGTTAAATTTTAAAAGCGGATATGTGAAAAAATAATTTATAAAAATAATGCTTAAAACAGACGAAAAAATTCCGAAAAGATATCCTTCCGTAATCCTTGAAACAATAACAACAAGAAGTATATAAAGTATGCTTATTATTGTTGTAGAATTTTCTTTGCCTAAAAGGGCGGTTGATATAAAGGTTGTCAGAAGAAAGCATAATATTGTTTTTGCAAAGTCCTCTGAAAACGAGGTTTGCGGAAGCTTTTTAAACATGGTTTTTATACTCATTAGACCCACCTCACATTAATTATATCACCTTTATATAAAAATTATATAAAGGTTGTATAAATATTTGTGTGTTAAATATAAAGGAATTTTGCTATAATTAAAAAAGCAGAAAATTTGGAATTTTTAGCTGGAAAAGGAGAGAGGCTTAGCAATGGATAAAAAACAAAAGCGCTTCGGGGACAGGTATGATGGCAGGAGAATCCGCTCACTTTCTCCAATGTGTTATGTTTCGCCTTTTATAATGCGCACACGAACGGATGCAATGGTGTTTTTTGAAAACCGTATAGATTTTGGACGCTTAGACAGATACATAAGAGAAACAAGGGTTAGAAACAATATGCCAGGCTTTGGCTTTATGCATGTTTTTATTGCCGCTTATGTGCGTATGCTTTCTCAAAGACCCGGTATGAACCGTTTTATATCCGGGCAAAGGATATTTAAAAGGGACGATATAACCATGAGCATGATGGTTAAAAAGGGAAGCGAGTTAAACAGCCAGGAAACGGGGATTAAAGTTGTGTTTGAACCCTCGGATACCATATGGGACGTTTATAATAAAATGAACGAAGCCATAGCCGGAGCAAGGGAAGAAGGAGACACCACCGCGCTTGACGCTCTTGCCCGCGCTTTGATATGGATGCCGGCGATAATATTCAGGCTGTTTGTAAACACGATTGAAATTTTAGATTATTTTGGGATAATGCCGAGGTTCATATATAAAGCCTCTCCGTTCCATGCCGGCTTTTTTATTTCAAATCTTGCGTCTTTAGATATCCCGCCCGTTTACCACCATATATATAATTTTGGAAACGTGCCTGTTTTTTTGGTTTTTGGCAAAAGATACAGGGAAAACTTTATAAATCTGAAAGGGGAATCGGAAAGCAGAAAATATATAGATTACAAAGCGGTTATAGACGAAAGGATAACGGATGGGGCTTATATGGCAAGTGCGCTTAAGGTGCTTGAGAAATTTATAAAACATCCTGAACGGCTTGAGGTTCCGCCGGATAAAATAGAGGAAGATATAGACTAAAAAAAAGACTTTGGTTAACCAAAGTCTTTTTAATATTTAAAAATTCCAATCTTTTTCCTTAAAGCCAACCAAAACAGTTTGCTCATCTGCTAAAATAGGGCGTTTAACGAGCATTCCGTCGGTTGAAAGAAGGCGCAGGGCTTCTTCGTCTGTCATGCCCGGTAGCTTATCCTTAAGAGAAAGCTCTTTATATTTTAACCCGCTTGTGTTAAAAAAGCTTTTAACAGGCAAGCCGCTTAAACTAAGCCAGCTTTTAAGCTCTTCATATGTGGGATTATCCGTTTTTATATCACGGAATTCATACTTAACGCCTTTGGCGTCTAAAAAAGCTTTTGCCTTTTGGCAGGTGCTGCATTTAGGGTAGCAGATAAAAAGCATATAAAAGGCCTCCTTTTTATCAGTCGAAATCTTTTTCGGCAACGGTTTCATAGCCGTTTTCGGCAAGAAAAGCTTCAACCCTTGCAGTGTCTTCAACACGCAAAACCATATATGCATTGCCCTTATCATGAGCAATAAAGGAATACATATATTCTATGTCCACGCCTTTTTGATGCAGCATTGTTAAAAGGCTGGAAAGCCCACCCGGTTTATCCGAAACCTTAGCTGCAAGAACGTCTGTTTTTGAAACAAGCAATCCGCCGGCTTTAATGGCAGCCAAGGCCTTTTCCGTATCGTCAACTATTATGCGGAGTATGCCGAAATCGGATGTGTCGGCTATTGATAGCGCACGGATATCCACGTTTGCATTTGCTAAAAGCTTTATTATGTTTGCAAGCTTTCCCGGTTTATTTTCAACAAAAACCGATAACTGTGTTATAGTCATGCCAAATACCTCCTTATAATAAGTCTCTTTTATCTATTACACGTTTTGCCTTGCCTTCGCTTCTCGCTATAGAATTCGGCTCAAGAAGCTTAACGTCTGCCGCTATGCCAAGCGTTGATTTTAAAGCTTCTTCAAGCTCTTTTTCCTTGCGGGTTATGTTTTTAACCGTGTCGGAGAATATCTCAGGCGTCATTTCAACCAGCACCTCTATGGAATCCGAGTTGTTTTCCCTGTCTACGACTATCTGGTAATTTGCGCTGTTAAGCATTTCAATCAGAACAGATTCTATCTGCGACGGGAACACGTTTACGCCCCTTATAATGAGCATATCATCGGAACGTCCCATAGGTTTGGACATTTTTATGAAGGTACGCCCGCAGGAGCATTTTTCCCGGGTTATAACTCCTATGTCTCTTGTGCGGTATCTTAAAATAGGGAAGGCTTCTTTTGTTATGCAGGAAAAAACAAGCTCGCCCTGGCTGCCTTCGGGAAGGGGGAGAAGAGTAACAGGGTCTATAACCTCAACTATGAAATGGTCTTCGTTAACGTGCATTCCCGTTTGGCTGCTGCATTCAAAAGCAACGCCGGGACCTATTATTTCAGTTAGGCCATATATATCATAGGCTTTAATGCCGAGCTTTTTCTCAAGGGATGCACGCATTTCCTGAGTCCATGGTTCAGCGCCGAATATTCCTGCTTTAAGGGATATACGGTCTTTCGAAACACCAGATGCTTCAAGGGTTTCGGCTATATACATAGCATAAGACGGAGTGCAGCAAAGTATTGTTGGGCCAAAATCCTCAAGAATAGTTATCTGGCGTTTTGTGTTTCCGCTGGATACGGGTATGGCGGTTGCGCCGAGTCTCCCTGCTCCGCCATGAAGCCCGAGGCCTCCCGTGAAAAGGCCGTAGCCATAGGAAACGTGAACGATATCGTTTTCGTCTCCTCCTGCAGCGGCAAGCGCACGTGCGCAAACATCGCCCCATATGTCAAGGTCATGCGCCGTGTAGCCCACAACGATTTGTTTGCCGGTTGTTCCGCTTGAAGCGTGGATTCGCACAACGTCTTTCATAGGTACTGCAAAAAGACCGTATGGATATGTATTTCGTAAGTCTGCTTTATACATTAAGGGAAGCTTTTTTAAATCGTCAAGGGATTTTATGTCTTCTGGTTTAACGCCGGCCTCTTCCATTTTGCTGCGGTAATACGGCACGTTTTCATACACCCGTTTAACTGTTTTTATAAGACGTTCTTCCTGAAGCGCTTTAATGGACGAAACAGGAAGGGTTTCAATTTCTTTTTGATAGTATTTTTCCATTATAAATCTCCTATAGTTATTTTATGTTTTAATTATGCCTTCCAAGCTTAAAAGCTTTTATGTTCATTTCCGCAAATTTTTCAGGTACGGATTTTTTGATGGTTTCTATCCATTCTTCCTCGGGGAAATCAAAATATTTTGATGCCCTGCCCATAAGAACAATATTTACCGCCTTTGGAGAACCGGCCTCTTCTGCCAGCTTAAGAGCATCCATAGCGTCAACCTTAATACCCAAAGCCTTCATTTTAGCTTCGAGCTCGGAAGGATATTTTGCCGCGCCGGTTATAACAGGCATAGGGTTTATTTCCTGGGTGTTAACTATTATTGCGCCGTCTTCTTTAAGGAAAGACGTATAGCGTGAAGCTTCCAAAAGCTCGAAAGCGATTATAAGGTCTGCTTCGCCCTTATCTATTATAGGAGAATAAACCTTGTCTCCGTAGCGCACATATGTAACAACGCTTCCGCCGCGCTGGCTCATTCCGTGAACCTCGGAAACCTTGACATCATAACCCTTTTGGGTTAAAAGCTTTCCGAAAAGCTTGCTTGCAAGCAAGCTGCCTTGTCCGCCAACTCCAACTATCATAACATTTTTTGTTTTCATGCCGCACCTCCATCGCCAGAGACAAACGCGCCGAAAGCGCAAAGATTGCTGCAGACTCCGCACCCAACGCAAAGAGTTGAATCTATAGTGGCCTTGTTTTCTTTCATGCTTATTGCCGGACACCCAATCTTCATGCAGGACTTGCAGCCTCTGCATTTTTCAGGATCGATTTTAAGAGGAGCCTTTGGCTTCACATATTTTAAAAGCGCACATGGACGCCTTGAAACTATAACGGAAACTTCAGGAGCTTCAAGCTCTTCCTTTATTGTTGCATCCAAAGCCTTAAGGTCGTAAGGGTCAACAATTTTTACGCGGTTTATTCCTATGGAGCGGCAAAGGGCTTCAATGTCAACCTTTGGAGATACCGTCCCTTTTAACGTATGCCCTGTGGTGGGGTTTTCCTGATGACCAGTCATTCCTGTTATCGAATTGTCCAAAATAAGGATTGTGCCGGCGGAGCCGTTATATATAGTGTCTATAAGCCCAGTTATTCCTGAATGCATAAAGGTTGAATCGCCTATAACGGCAACGGCCTTTTTTTCGTGGTTTTTACCGCCAGCTTTATTAAAGCCGTGGAGTCCGGATATTGAACCGCCCATGCAAAGAGTGGTGTCTATTGCAGAAAGGGGAGGCTGGGCGCCAAGCGTATATCAGCCGATATCCCCGAAAACAGTGAGCTTATGCTTTGCAAGCGTATAAAAAACTCCTCTGTGGGGGCATCCTGCGCACATAACCGGCGGGCGCACAGGCAAAGCCTCTTCAAGCGTTTTCCCCAAATGAACTTTCCCGCCAAGCTTTTCGGCCACAAGGTTTTGAGAAAGCTCGCCTATTACAGGGAAGATATCCTTGCCCGAAACCTTAAGACCAAGAGCTTTAACATGGCATTCTATTATGCCGTCCAATTCTTCAACAACCACAAGCTTATCAACATAAGCGGCGAAATCGCGGATAAGCTTTTCAGGCATAGGATTTGCCATTCCAAGCTTAAGCACGCTTACGCTGTCGCCGAAAACCTCTTTAACATACTGGTAGCTTGTGCTTGATGTTATAATTCCTAACTGTTTTGAGGTTTTTTCGGCTTTATTTAAAGGGGTTGTTTCAGCATATTCTGTTAAAAGCTTTGTGCGTTCTTCAACTATAGGGTGCTTGAGCTTTGCGTAGCCCGGCATCATTATGTATTTTGCAGGATTTTTAATATATTCCTTATTTGGAATATCAAGAGGGTCGGATATTTCAACAAGGCTTTGGGAATGGGAAACGCGGGTACACATTTTCAAGAGAACGGGAGTATCATATTTTTCTGAAATTTCAAACGCCAGCTTTGTAAAGCTAAGCGCTTCTGCCGAATCCGAAGGCTCAAGCATAGGCAGCTTAGCTGCTATGGCATAGTGTCTGGAATCCTGCTCGTTTTGCGAGCTGTGCATTCCTGCGTCATCTGCAACGGCTATAACAAGTCCGCCGCCGACTCCTGTATATGAAAGAGTAAAAAGAGGATCTGCGGCCACATTTAAACCAACATGCTTCATAGCGCAAAAGCTGCGGCTTCCGCCCACAGACGCGCCAAAAGCAACTTCCATAGCTACTTTTTCGTTAGGGGCCCATTCAGTATAAATACTGTCATATTTTGCAGCGGCTTCGGTTATCTCGGTTGAAGGTGTTCCGGGGTAACTGGAAACAACCTTGCAGCCTGCTTCAAAAAGACCTCTGGCAACGGCTTCGTTTCCAAGTATAAGTTCTTTCAAAACTTTCACTCCTTAGATAATTATTTAGATATAAAAACTTCTCTTGAAAAACAAGAGAATTAAGAAATAAAAAGTATAAAATAATTAAGCAAAAATAATCTTATCTTCAAAAAAGTTTATCACTTTAATACCAAGGCGTCAAGGCTTTAGGGCTTAAAAATAAAGGCTGTATACTATTTTATACCTTGCCCCGGCGAACCCCCAAAAGGTTTTTGCGTTGGTTTACGAAGACCTTTGTTTATGCTATAATAAATTAAAATATTGGTTTAAAGAAAATTTCAATGGAAAACGAGGGGTTTTTTCTTATGGATATTAAAAAAACCATTAAAAAATCCGGGGTGTTTGCTGTTGCCATAGGCTTTGGAAACGCTTTGGGCGGAGTTGTAATCCCCAGGCTTACAAGACCCTGGCTTTATAATGAAACCTATCCGTCTATATTTGTTCAGGCGCTTTTAAGCTTTGCCGTAGGTTTTGCAGTGAGCTTTTCAATATACATGCTTATAGAGTGGATAAAGTCAAAGCTTAAAAATTAGGGAAAGAGTTTAAGGAAAGGAATAAAATATGTATACTGAACCTGATTATAAAAATTCGGCGCTGATTACAATAGATGTGCAAAACGATTATGTTCTTCCCGGAGCGATTTCCGAAATTAAAGGAACATATGAGCTTAGGGCAAACATGTCTTTGGCCGTTTGTGCGGCAAGGAAGGCTGGCATACCTATTATCCATGTGGTCAGGCTTTATAAAGCAGACGGAAGCAACGCGGATATTTTCCGCAGGAAAGGCATAGGGGAAGGCTTTTGCCCTGTTAAGGCGGGAACAAAAGGAGCTGGGATTTTAAAAGACCTTTTGCCTCCGGGTAAAAAAAGCGGGCTTATTTTGGACGCGGAGCTTCTTTTGTCCGGGGCTTTTTATGAGCTGGGAGAAAGCGAATGGGCTATGTATAAGCCGCGCTTCGGCGCATTTTATGGAACAAGGCTTGAAGAATTCTTAAAAAGCCTGAATATAAATACGCTTGTTTTTTTGGGCTGTAATTTCCCAAACTGTCCAAGGACTTCAATTTATGAGGCCAGCGAACGGGATTTTAAACTGGCTTTGATTGAAGATGCTATCTCCGGGATATATGAAAAAGGGATTAACGAGTTAAAAGTCTTTGGTGTCCGGCTTATTACTTCGGGCGAATGGGCAGAGCTTTGCAAGGAAAGGATAAAAACATAAAAAAGCGGATGCTTAAAGCGTCCGCTTTTTTATGTTTTTATCCTAATATTTTAAAGCTTGCGGATATTTCTTCCAGATAAGGCTTTAAAGAAGAATATATTTCATTTGCTTTTTCGTCCTCAAGCTCTCCTTTTGCATTTGAGATGCAAAAGAAATAAGTGCCTGTTTCGTCCAGCATAACACGGTCTTTATTATCCTCGCGGGTTAAGAGAGCCTTACTCCTTAAAGCTGATTTTTCATATCGTTCTATCCAGAAAAGCACAAACGAAGAAGATTCGTCTGCCGGATTATCCGAATATGTGAAAGCAAGAGAGTCCTCTTTTTCTATGATATCGTCCGAAGGAGAGATGTCTGTTATCTTTTCCCATATTTCGTTTGGCACCTCTATGGAAAAACCAAGGTCGCGGTTTATATATGTTGAATATTTATCTCCCGTTTTAACGGATTCACTTTTGGCCTCTTCCTCAAAAAATGTTGTAACTGCGCTTTTAAGGCTACCGGCGGCTTCTATTTCAGAATCATAAATAACACCTAAAAGGGAAGGCTTTTTTTCTGTGCTCATTATAAGGTGCGGGTTTCCTTCCTCCGTTTCCTGGGTTATATAGCCCTGGGAATCTTTAAAGCGGCCTTCAAGGTTTGTCATTTTTGAAGCGTCTTTAGGCAAAAGATGGTAGCTAAAGGCATAGACGCTAACAGCCTGACCGGATATGTCTTCATAGCTTTCCTCAAGCGAGAGGCTTACAATTTCACGCTTGGCAAAAATATAGTTGTTGTTTTTTTCTTCAAGCTCGTCCGCATCCGAACCCATAAATTTTTTAGCAACCTTTTCCTCCGCAGTAGTCGGTTTTGGGAAATAAGAAAGCAGGACAGTCCGAAAATCTTGGTTTATTAAAGCTGCAAAGCCCAGGAAAAGAACGGTTACAAATAAAGATGCCAAAACAGCAATAAATTTTATGCGCCTTTGTCTTTTTTTTTCTTCTTTTAAATCGGGCTGGAAGCTGCTTTTTTCTGTTTCAGGTTCGGTAGCCTGCACATCTTTTAGTTCGTTAGCGTTTTTATTTTTATCGTTTTCCATTTTTTCAACCTTTGCTTTCTTTTATTTTCCGCCGCAATGACCTCCAACATCTGTTACGCATACAAGAGGATAAAAGTCTGTGCCGTTTTTATTTAAAAGCCCGTCACATGGCTTAAAGCCCAGCTTTAAGAAAAAGGGGAAAAGCGTGGCCGGAACGGCTGTATAAACAGCATTGCCCAGGCTGTCGAAGGCTTTTCTTATAAGCATTCTAAGCGCGAGGTCGCCAATGCCGTTTTTGCGGTGGTTTTCTGAAACATAAAGATAATCTATAACAAAGATTTCTTTTTCGAGCAGGAGTCTGCCTGCGCCCGCAGGAACGTCGTCGTCATACATAACGATTACACGGCCTATATATTTTTTATCCAAATCAAACCCGGATATGCGGACAACCTCATTAAAATCCGCGTTATTTTCGTCTATATCATACCATTTTCCCATTATCATGTTTTTTTCACCTCAAAAAACATTATAGGGTAACAGGAGAGTGTTTTCAAGTGTTGGATTAACAAAAAAAGCGCCGATGTTTAAGTACGGCGCATTGATTCAAAAACTATCATCATCTTTTCAAGTTCGCTTCTTTCGGAAGGCGAAAGCGCGCTTTTAAGCACTTCCGCAATGGCTTTCCGCTTTGCTTCGTTTAGGGGCTTGCCACCGGTTAAACTGTCTTTCCGGCTTAAGAAGATGCCGATTGCCTCCCTTGCGCTTTTACCCTGGATATCTGTATAAAGCTTGATAAAATCCGCTTTTTCAGCAGTTTCTATGCAGTCGAAGGCAGGGTCACTTAAAATTTTTGTTATATCTTTTTCCATCAAAAGCACCTCATCTTTCAGATAATAATTTTTTTATTTCCAGCATGTTTTTTAGTATTTCCATATTGCGTTTTTCATCCCGTTCAAGGTATGGACCTATTGCATCAAGCATTTTGCGGTTTTGCGCATGGGGGTTTGTTTCGCTGAGGCTTTGCATATATATGTCGGGGATAGAAGCCATACGCATTATTTCAAATACCCGCATTGCACTATACATACTGCGTCCAAGGGACGGATTAAAATATGGTATTGCCGCGTTTAAAATGTTCATTGTTTTTGTGGGCGAATATGGATTTATATATGGTTTTTCCGCTTCAGGCAGAGGCTTAGGCTCCTCCTCGCGGGTTTTAATATCGTTTTTTGGCTGCATGTCAAGCAGGTTTTTTATAAGTAGGGCGTCTTTTATAAACTTATCGACCTCAGCCTCCGGCGCAAAGGCTTTGCAAAGCTCACTTATAAGCTCAATATTATCAAAATTATTTTCCATTTTTGCCTCTCTAAACAAAATAGCTTTGTTAATTCTATGTTTTGCTTGGGCAAAAAAGAACCTTTTGAAAAGCATATAAAAAGACACGCTTAAGCGTGTCTTTTTATGGAGAAAATCAAGGGGTTTGTTTCATTGCAATTAAAAGCGACCATTTTAAAAGGGTAAGGCATATGAATGAGTTTATTATGTATTTAATCCTTTAACGGGTTTTTTCGGCGTAAAAGTTATTAAAAAGCCCTTCTTATGTTTTTCGGGAAATTATCGCAAACCTTGTATGGATCGTTTATGCTGTAGAAAACAAGCCCCGAGGTAAGCCCTTGTTTGTCCTGGATTCCGTTTATTGCCGAAAGGCGGGTTCTTTTTGAGTTTGTTTCTTTTTCACCAACATATATAATGCCTTTTCCTGTTGAGAGGATTTCAACGTCTATGGAATTTACGTTTTTTAAGTCAACAACCTTTAAAATAGAACTAAAAGCAGGATCGTCGCAGAAAGATATGGCTCTTTTGTTTGTTATAACACAGTTGCATTTTGTTTCAAGTTTATTTTTCTCAAGTACCGGGATTATGATTGCAATAAGAGGAACAATGATTAAAGCAATCAAAACCGGAATGCTTATAGACCCTTTTTCACCCACGGATGAACAGTAAAGGAAAGGGAGTATGCAGGCAATAACAGAACATACTATAATTCTGCCTATAAAAGATGATTTATACGGCCCTTCCACCAGGTTGATTTTTTCGGGTTTGCCCATCCATAGTATTTGTTCTCCATCCAAAAGCTGTTTTTTTAAATTTTCCATATACTTTTCGTTCATGGTTAATACCTCCTTTTCATATGATAAATCATACTTTGTGCCTATAAGATAGCATCAAAAATTTTTATTTGCAATCAAAAGGAGCCCTTCTTTATGGGTTTATTATACATAAAGGAAGTACTTTTATAAAATGTTTATCAAAAGCTCAAGTTTATTTATATTAAGTTTACAATGCGTATTTTTATGTTTTTATGTTATAAGCGGAATATTTTTTGCGGCCATGGAAAACATATGAAAGCATCGATTAAAATTATCTGGTTGACAAAAGTTGGTGTAAATATATATGATTTATTAAGGACGTGATATTTTGTCGGCAAATATGATTTGCGCGCTTAATGCCTACATTAACTTTTTAGCCGCCGCAAAAATCGAAACCTATGAGACGGTTTCAAGGATACTAAGGCTTTTGGTGCTTGCCCTTAAAAACGATGTTTCAATCGACCTTGACGAAGCCGACAAGGATTTTGTGCTTAAGCTTGTTTTAAGCAGGCTTCCGTCCGTGTTTTATCAGCCGGAAGAAAACATTATAGGTTCCTTGGAAAGCGTTATAACCGATTTTTTTAATTTTTGTGATTTAAAATATGGTTCGCGTTTAAATTTCGCATTAAATTCATCGGAGCTGGATATATTCCCCGAGCTTAGGCGTATAATACGTCTTAAAAAATTAATGCTTAAATTTTACAAAAATCCCTTAATGTCTGTAAATCCTATTGTGGTTGATATAGACGGCTACCGTTTCATGAAAAGCACGGAAAAAAGGGATGTGCTGTTTTTAAGCGATGAATTTGAGGTCTTTGAATTTTTCGGCAGGAATTCGATTGTGCTTAAAAAAGAAGGAGAAGGAGGATATTTTATAAGGCTTTATTTTGACCCCGAGATTGTCGCGCTTTTTAAAAGAGGAGACACATTGCGCCTTAAGCTTAAAAAGTATGAGGATTTTTCAAACTGGTCGGTTGCGGAGGTTTATGAAATTTTCCCGCTTGCGTTTTGCGGTGCATATAAAAGGAAAGGTGTTTTAAAATGAAGGAAAAAAGGCTTGAAAGCTTAAAGCTTCTGCTTCAAAAAGAGGCGGATGAAAAGTGGCTCGGGAAAAAGCTCGTTTTCGGGGAAGGAAACCCCAAATCCGCCATAGTCATGATAGGCGAGGCCCCGGGCGGGGACGAAGAAAGGGAAGGCCGCCCGTTTGTGGGCAAAGCCGGCAAAAACCTTTCAGAGTTTCTTTTTTCCGCAGGGCTTAAAAGAGAAGGCATATATATAACAAATGTAGTTAAGCTTCGTCCTGTTAAAAAGAGCGAAAAAACTGGAAGACCGGTTAACCGTCCGCCGGACGCGGAAGAGATATCCTTTTTTCTCCCTTTCCTTTTTGAAGAGCTTAACATAATAGGGCCAAAGCTTATAATAACACTGGGGAATGTTCCGCTTAAGGCTGTTTTTAAGGATGAAGGCGCAAGTATAGGAAAACTGCACGGGCAAGCCTCATTTTCAAACGGATTTAATGTTTTTCCGCTCTACCACCCTGCAGCCGTTATATATAATAAAAGCCTTAAGGCAACTTATTATGAGGATATTGAAAAAATAGGGGAATACATAAAAAAAGAACAAATTTAGCAGTATGCACAAACGGGACTGTATTTATTTAAGTACAATTTGTTAAAACCGCAAATTATTAATAAAACCGTATATTTATATTGACTTATCATTATGCAAAGGGTATACTGTAATTACAAAAAGCATTAAATGTAAGATAAAATTAAATAACTTATAAATTGTTTAAAAATGGTTTTGCTTTATTGGATTAAGATTTATTTGTGATTAAAATTTTTGGGTTAAGTTTGTAAATTTAGTTTGGTAAAGGAGTTAAAAAAACTATTTGGCAAGTTAATTATTATGGATTTAAGTTTAAAAAGATTTTAAAGCTGCAAAATAACAAATTAATTCGGTTTGGCAGTTTCTTTAAACGATTTTATCTTACAGAGCTTTTTGATTACTATATTAAATTTTCCTTATTGAAAATTTAAAAAGGGGGTCACCGCTAAAAAAATGTGATTAATAAAATTGTGTCTGCCGGATAAGCAGGGCATATTGTAAAGGAAGTATGTTTTGCGGTGGTTTTAAGAAAAAAGCGGATTTTAAAGAAATTTTGCTTTTCCCTAAAAAAAGTTTGTTTGGATAATTATAATAATAGAAAAGTTTGGCGGCAGATGCATAAAAAGGTTAGATGAAGAATTAAATAAAAAAACAGGACATATGGTTTTTGTTTAGAGTCCGCATGAAATTTAAGACGGGTATGTAGTTTAAGGTTAAGGAAAGAAGTCCATAGTGTCCGGAAAGAAACCGTTTAGGAAACGGTAAATGAAGAAAGCTAAAAGGCTTTAGAAAGAGGTAAAATGAAAGAGGTAACAGAACCATTTTCAGTGGGATGACCTGTCTTCAGGATAATGTGAAGGCAGGTCATTTTTTTGTATAATGAATACTACCGGCTATGCCGGTAGTTCCAAAGAGCTTTAGCGATGAACAGAAAAAGGCCTCCATTTGATATAATAGGTGAGGTTCCCCAACCGCACAAATTAAAAACAAATGGAGGTAGTCCAAGGGACGAAAACAGCTTAGCACATACCAAATGGGAATGCAAATACCATATTGTATTTGCTCCAAAATATCGGAGAAAAGAGATTTATGGCAAAATCAAAGCAGACATAGGAAAAATATTAAGAGAGTTGTGTACACAAAAGGA
>JAYFRL010000002.1:0-83729 GCA_034925905.1 Lachnospiraceae bacterium
AACGCATTGAGGAGTACATTTATTTCTACAACAATGAGAGGTTTCAGCTTAAAAACAAACTGACGCCGTTTGAAAAACGACGCCAGCTCGCGTAATTCCACGATATCCTACGATAGGCTTTTCTGTTTCATGTCCATTAACACTGGCGCGGTGCATTTTTCCGCGCTTTTTTATTCCACAGATTTTTTGATTGTATCAACAAGAAGGTTTAAATATTTTGCGTCAAGCTCTCTTATTGAAGCCCGTTTTTGGCATATCCAGCCTATGTTTAAAGGTTCGCTGCTTGCAATCGATTTTGTAATGATTTTGCCTACAAAACTTGAATTTGAAAGCACTCCAGAGTCTATGATATATGCATCAGTGTTTAACAATATATTGTACATTGCACCTTTGTCCGAAATATAAATTATTTTATCGGTATCAACAGGATAAATAAATTCACTTGAAAAATTAAGCGAGCTTTCAATACCCTGATAATAAGAAACTAAAGGGTAACCTTTAAGGCTTTCCCATGTAACATAAGGAAGCTTGCTTAAAGGATGGCTGGCCCGGATTATTATATGGGGGGTTCTTTCTATTAAAGGGTTATATACAAGGCTTCTATTTGAAAGCTCTTTTAATATAATGGAAGCATTTATTTTTGAAAAGCATAATATTCCTATATCTGATACACCGGATTTAACATTTTCCATAACTTCTATTATTTTTCCTTCTAAAATTCCAAAATTGTAATTGTCCGGTATTGTCTCAAGTAGCTGTATGAAAGCTGTCGTGGCAAATTCATAATGCATCGTAGCCACACAAAAGTTCATACGAAACTGGCTGTTTTTCGAATATTTCATTTCGAGCATTTCAGTATATTCGGCTATATGCTTTATATTGCTTATAAATTCATCGCCTTCATGTGTTAAAATTACGCCCTTTCCCGAGCGCGCAAAGATCATTATTTTGTATTCCTCTTCAACTTTTTTTATGGCGGCGGAAAGGCTTGGCTGCGATATGTATAATTTTTTTGCTGCTTTGCTTATGGAGCCACATTGGGCTACGCAAATAATATACTTTATATGTTGCAATGTCATGCAAAAGCCCCCTTTGTGAAAATAAAAAAGTATGAAAACCCCACTATATATTTTTTTATATATTATAAATCAAAATGCACAAAATAACAATTGGTTTCAGTAAGATAACACTATATTATTTTACATATTTAATAAATATTATGCTGATATATTGAAAAATATCATGTTTGATGTAGGCAATAAAGGATTGGTATATAGCAATATAACTAAAAAGTACAAAAAACAGATGTACTAATTTAACATAGAAAAATTCTATATGCGAGGTTTTATTATTAAAAATGCTGCAATGAGTGCTACGATGCTGTAATATTTATTATAATGTGATAAAGCTCTAAAATAACAGCTATTGTTATTAAGAGGGTTAACTTTTTTTAAATATAAAAAAATTATTGCATATTCCTTAAGCTAAAAGGATTTTTAAATAGATTTAACCGGTACAAAAAGTTTAAAAACAAGCTGCAAATAAAATAATATAGAAAATTTTCTTTGCAAGTAAGAGCGGAAATAAAACAAAAGTATAGTTTATAAAAAAAGAGACATGTTTATTTATCCATACAAGATCAGTTTTTTTTAGAAAAAATCTTGAGATTTTTAAAAGCGTGCCATTTTTTGTTTGCATTAAAAATTAAAAACTATTTCAACGAAAAGAAAGCTTTTTACAATACCGATAATTATAAAAAGACCTATTTTATCAATGTTTTTTGTATACACAAACCGCTTTATTTTTATCAAAAATTTTCATATTTGGTTGATATTTTAACATTTAGCTGATATCATGATTGTATGACTGCTTATACTATTTTAAAAAATGCCGCCTTTTAAAAAAGTGCGGCAAATTAAGCCGAGGCGGGCGGGTTTTTAAAGTAAACCGCAAATCTGTTTGCATTGTTATTCGGCCATGCTTTGCAGTCGAATTTTATAAATAAAAGCTTTCCTGTGTACAATAATAAGTATTTCAGGAATCCCAAATCTATAGTAAAGGGGAGAAGAAAATTTATGTATGAAAAAAAGCAGTTACTTGATTACTATGAAAAAATGTTAAAAATCCGTTTGTTTGACCTTAAAGCTACGGAATTACGCGAAACAGGGCAAATTCTCGGAAATGCTCATGCTTATGTGGGCGAAGAGGCTATAGCGGTTGGAGTATGCTCTTGTCTTGACGCGAAAGACTTTATTGAAAGCACGCATAGAGGTCATGGACATACAATTGCAAAAGGCGCTGAGCTTAACCCTATGATGGCTGAGCTTTATGGAAAAGCAACAGGTTATTGCCATGGCAAGGGCGGTTCTCAGCATATAGCCGATTTTTCTGTTGGCATGCTCGGAGCAAACGGAATCGTCGGCGGGGGCTTTGGCCTTGCGGTTGGTGCGGCTTTAGCATCAAGATATAAGAAAACAGGTGCAATCTCGGTAGTATTCTTTGGTGACGGCGCTTCAAACAGAGGCACATTTCATGAAGCTGCAAATATGGCGGCAGCCTGGAAACTCCCTGTAATTTTTATTTGTGAAAATAACGGTTGGGCTTGCAGCACAAGCCATCTTGATGCTGGTCAGCATTCTGTTAGGGATATAGCTGTTCGTGCCCAGGCTTATAATATGCCGGGATACGTTGTAAACGGAAATGACTTTTTCGCAGTTCGTGAGGGCATGCAGGTTTTGGCTAATCGTGCAAGAAAAGGCGAGGGCAACGGATGCGGTCTTCTTGAATGCAAAACATATCGTATATTAGGTCATCATATCGGAGACAAACAGCCATACCGTGATCCCGAAGCTGCAAAAGCAAGGCTCGTTGCTGATGACTGCCTTGAAAACTTCAAGAGACGCTGCATAGCTGAAAAATGGCTCACGGCAGCGGATTTTGAAGAAATAGATAAAAGAGTTCCGAAGCTTATCGCTGAGGCTCAAAAATTTGGCGAAGACAGTCCGTATCCGGATCCGTCGGAGTTGTATACAGATCTTTATGATTGATAAGGGGTGATACTATGAGCGTTATAACATATAAACAAGCTACTTGGGATGCAATGAAAGAAGAAATGTTAAGAGATAAATCCGTAATTGTTATGGCGGAGGATCTTTTGGGTCTTGGCGGCTCTATGGGGCATTACGCAGGCCTTGGAGAGGCAATCGGAGATATGAGCCGTACTCTCAATACACCTATTTCCGAAACGGCTATAGTTGCCAGCTGTGTTGGCGCGGCTCTTGCTGGAATGAGACCCGTTATGGATATGCGTTTTTCAAACTGTCTTCCTGTATGTATGGATGAGATAGTTAACCAGGCTGCCAAATCAAGATATATGTTTGGCGGACAGGGAAAGGTTTCCATGGTTTTAAGATGCCCCGATGGTATTCTTAAGATGCAGGGAGCTCACCATACAGATTCTCTTGAAGCATGGTTTGCCCATGTTCCAGGGCTCCAGGTTGTTATGCCTTCAAGCCCGGCGGAAGGCAAAGGCCTTCTTAAAACAGCTATAAGAAACGACAATCCTGTTATTTTCCTTGAGCATAAAATGCTTTTTGCCATGGAAGGCGAAGTTCCTGAAGGAGACTATACAATTCCTTTCGGCAAGGCAAATATAGTAAAAGAAGGAAAAGATATAACAATAGTTTGCTACGGAATTATGGTGAGCAGAGCCCTTGAAGCCGCAAAGAAGCTTGAGGCTGAAGGCTACAGCCCAGAAGTAATAGATCTTCGTACTCTTTCCCCATGGGATAAGGAAACCGTTTTGGCATCCGTTAAGAAAACAGGCAAGCTTTTGGTTGCTCATGAAGCAGTTAAAAGAGGCGGATTCGGCGGAGAAATTGCTTCAACCGTGGCAGAGGAAGCTTTTGGATATCTTAAAGCTCCTATTGTTCGTTTGGGTGGTCCTTTTGTTCCGATTCCGGTTGCTCCAAACCTTGAAGATATGTGCAGGGTTCTTCCAAAGGACGTTTATGAAGGAGCAAAGAAAATACTGTAATAATTTTAAACATAAAGCCCCGCTTAAGCGGGGCTTTTTTACGCTATTAATTGTATAATCCAATAAAAAATTGAATAAAAAATCAGCTAGGTTAAATTCGGGTTTTAGTTTTTTTTATAAAATTTTTTGCATATAATCTCATACGGTCGTTTTTATAGAGGCTTTTCCAAAAGAAAAGACGGATGTTTTATAGGTTTGCAAAGACAAACATCAGCTAAGGCTCATTCCTTTAAAGATATGCCAATAAAGCATCCTGTTGCAGAAAAAATGCATAAAAAGCAGCTTTTTGAAATTTTATATTGAAAAATATGGGATTTAGATGTATATTTATTCCTGTGTATACTTATTTTATATGGAGGAAACGGTATGAATATTGCTGAACTTATAGTCTTTATATTGTATTTTATTATTGTGTTGGCCATAGGGTTTGTTTTTTATAACAAAACCAAAGGCGGAGGGGAAATGGAATATTTCCTCGGCGGACGTGCAATGAGCGGAATGGTTGCGGCTTTAAGCGCCGGAGCTTCAGATATGAGCTCTTGGGTGCTTATGGGTTTGCCGGCAGCTATTTTTGCGGTTGGGTTAGGTAAGGTGTGGATTGCCATAGGGCTTGGTATAGGCACTGTGCTCAGTTGGATTTTTGTTGCGCCGCGTCTTCGTCGGTTTTCTATAGTTGCCGATAATTCGATAACAATACCTCAATTTCTTACAAACCGTTTCAAAAGCTCAAGCAAAGCTTTGCAGATAATCTGCGCTGTTCTCTTTTTGGTTGTATATGCTATATATGCTGCTTCAAGCATAAAAGCCTGCGGAATATTGTTTAATACGGTTATAGGAATAGACCAAACGGTAGCTATGTATATTGCTGCCGCAATAATTATACTTTATACATTTCTTGGAGGATTCTCTGCTGTTTGCTGGACGGATTTTTTCCAAGGTATTTTAATGCTTTTTGCCCTTATGGCAACGCCTATAGTGGTTTTGTTTTTTGTGAAAGCCGACCCTGGTGCTCAGGCAGTGGTGCTTGCCGATAATTATTGGAATTTTCTTCCGAGCGGGAAATTTGACTGGAGCAGTGTTTCAAGCATATTAAGCGGACTTGGATGGGGTCTTGGTTATTTTGGAATGCCTCATATTATAATCCGTTATATGTCTATAAAATCTCCGTTTGAGGTTAAGAAATCCCGGATTATAGGTTCAACGTGGACTTGTCTCATACTTATTTTCTCTGTAGCCGTAGGTCTTATAGCGCACAAAATACTTGTAGGCTTGGAAGACAGCAGCCTTGTTTTCATAACAATGGTACGTAAAGTGTTCCCAAGCCTTATTTCAGGAATTATGCTTTCGGCAATACTTGCTGCGGCTATGTCCACGGCGGATTCACAGCTTCTTGCTTCTGCTTCGGCTTTTGCAAGCGATGTTTATAAGCCGGTGTTCCGCAAAAATGCTTCGGATAAAGAGATGCTTTTAATTGGTCGTGCGGTTGTTATGCTTGTTTCCGTTGCTGCTTTGATAATAGCTTCAAGTCCAAACTCAGGTTCAATTATGGATCTTGTTGAAAACGCATGGGGCTTGTTCGGCGCAGCTTTTGGTCCTGTAATATTGCTTAGCCTGTTTTGGAGAAAGCTTACGTTTAAAGGCACTGTTGCTGGAATCGTTGCAGGAGGAGCGGTTGATGCTCTTTGGCTTGTTTTCTTTTCCGAAACTGGTCTTTATGAGATATTGCCCGGTTTTGCCGCAGGCATTATTGCGGCTGTAATATTTTCAAAGATAGGCAAAGGAGCTTCAAAAGAGGTTGAGAAGCTTTTTGATGCTTCTGTTGCCTACGAAGAATAAACAACCAAGTTTTAAATAATAATTTCCCGCGGGAGCCACATGGTTTCCGCGGTTTTTATGTTTTCAGGTATTTTCATGGATTAATACGCTCTTAAAAATACATAAAGCATACAAGCCTTTGACAAAAAATTGCTTGTACTTTTAAAAATTTTAAAAATAAGTCAAATTCCCAAAATACCCCGCATATAATTTTAATGTGCCAAACAAAATTTAGGAGGTAATATTTATGTTGTCATGCTTATGTGGAACACAGGGAGATAGCGGAATCTGGCTTATTCTTCTCCTTCTTCTTTTCTGTGGCGGCGGTTGCCAGAGCAATAACTGCTGTACAAACAACTGCGGGAGCGGGATGGACAGCTGCTGGATAATTATACTTATTTTGTTATTCTGCGGCGGATTAGGGACAACGGGGAACTGCGGAGTATGCGAGGCTAAATAATAGCCTTAGGAAAGAGGCTGAGTCCTTCAGCCTTTTTTTATTTGTTTTTTAATATTCAAGGTATATAATATTAACAATAAATATTCTAATATGCAAAGAGGGATTTATATGAAATGCTGCGTGCTTATGGGAAGCCCCAGAAAAAACGGGAACACAATAACCCTTGTTACTCCTTTTATGGACGAGCTTAGGAAAAACGGTGTCGATTGTGAGCTTATATGGCTTTATGATAAAAATATAAAGCCGTGCATATGCTGTTTGAACTGCCAGAAGGATTGGAACTCTTTTAACTGTCCTCAAAAGGATGATGTTGAGGAAATATTTTTAAAATTCAAGGATAGCGATCTTGCTATCCTTGCAACGCCGATATATTCATGGTATTGTACTTCGCCTATGAAGGCTCTTTTAGACAGATTCGTATACGGAATGAATAAGTTTTATTCCGGTAAGGCAGGCCCGGCGCTTTGCGCAGGCAAAAAAATTGCCATTATAACCACATGCGGATACAAGCCTGAAAGAGGAGCTGATCTTTTTGAAGAAGGCATAAAGCGTTATTCAAATCATTCAGGGCTTGAATATCTGGGGATGCTGTGCGAAAGGAACATGGGATACAATGTTCCTTTTGAGAGCGAAGATAAAAAAGAAAGAGCAAGGGCTTTTGCCAGAGAGTTATATACAAAGCTTAAATAGGTTTGGGTAATTCATTTTTAATTTTGATGGTAAATTAAAATCAAAAATTTTTCGATTGAGGAGGCTTGTTCTGCTTCCAGAAAAGAAGACGTCTGAAATTATGAAAAAACAGGCAGGTTAAATGTGTGGCGGGCCATATTTATATATGCTTTAAAACGGTGTAAAAAACCATGCTTAAAGCCTTGTGAGCCCCTTTAGAACCATGCAATTTCATATTGATAATTTTGTATAAAAATGCTATAATTATAACTCCAATAATAAATGAAGCAAGGACTATGAAGCGAGGACTATATGGATAGCTTAACGGAGAAAAAATCCAGGGATTGGTATTTTGGCATAATGGTATATGCCGTGTTTTTAGGTTTAATTGCATTTGTCCTTGAAAGCCCTTCTGAGATAGCCAGAGGCTGCCTTAAGATAGCCATTTCAAAAGGAGTTCTTATAACTGATTACATAGCTCTTTCATCTATAGGCGCGACTTTTATGAATGTGTCTATAGTAACCCTTTTAACCATTACGCTTTTATTTTATAACGATATACCTATGGACGGATCTTCTATAGCCATCGTAGGCCTGATGTCGGGCTTTTCTTTTTTCGGTAAAAACTTTTTCAATATGTGGTTTATACTTTTGGGAACATATGTCTATTGCCTGTATAAAAAACAGCCTTTTAAGCAATATGTAAAAGTAGGGCTTATTTCAACATCGCTTGCTCCTATTATAAGCAGCACTTTTTTTTACAACAATGTTAATGCGGAAGGTGTTATTGTATCTGTTATATGCGGTCTTGTAATAGGATTTATAATGCCTATGCTTGCCGAACATACGGACAGGCTGTTGCATAACCTAAGCCTTTATAACGGCGGCTTTGCAGTCGGGCTTTTGGCAATGATGATGGTTCCGATGCTTAAGTCGATGGGCTTTTCGTTTAATACGGTTTTGTATTGGTCAACAGGGAATAACGCCTTGCTTTCTTCGTGGCTTTATGGTCTTTGCGTAGTGCTTATAATATTGGGCTTTGTTTCGGACGGAAAGGAAGCTTTTTGGGAATATCTTAAAATACTCTGCCGGACAGGCCATCCCAAGGAAGATTTTATTACCCTTCACAATTCGGGCGCTGTGCTTATAAACATAGGAATAAACGGAATTATAGGAATTGCGTTTATACTTATCACGGGCGGAGAATTAAACGGGCCTACAATTGGAGGAATATTAGCTGTTATGGGCTTTGGAGCGAGAGGGAAGCACGCTTTCAATATTGTGCCCGTAATGCTTGGCGTTTTTGTAGCAGGGTTCTCAAAGTTTTGGAGCATTAAAGATCCGGCTGCCCAAATAGCGCTTATGTTTTGCACAACGCTTGCGCCTGTTACCGGATTTTATGGTGTTATTCCAGGGTTTATAGCCGGATATGTTCATGCTTCCGTGGTTCAATACGCGGGTCTTGGTTATTCGGGAGTAAACCTTTATAATAATGGCTTTGCCGGGGGCATAGTGTCTATAGTTTTCTTTTCAGTTCTTTCAAACTTTGTTATACCAAGGACTTATCCGGTTAATGCAATTATAAAGCAGATTCTTAAGAAATACGGAAGATTCACGGAAACAGACAGCTAGAGCGGTGTAACGGCATATAAAATTAATATTTAAATTGTATAAAATTGTATACAAAATAACATTATCGCGGTTAGGCACTTGAAAAATAAACGAAAAGCTATATAATAAGAATAGTGCGAAAAAAAGGAATGAATGGGTTTTATTATGTTTAAGGCTTGTGCATTTCTTGGTTTAGGCTGAAAATACGGCAAAAATTGACAGTTTAATATTACGGATTTTTCCGTGCTTCAAATCTAGGCGTTACTTTCGGGGACAGCGTGTAAAAAAAATTATACTAAACGTTGATTTTGAAAAAGAACGCTTTTTTTTGGCTATGTCGGGTCTTTGGCTCTAAAATCGCAACTTTTATTACGGCTGATTGGCAGTTTGTTTGTTAATCAATAAACAAATTACAAGCGGTCGTGAAATTTTACAGTATATAAAGAATGTTTTAAATTTTATGGGAGGTGGCTTAAGTGTCAGTAACTAAAGAATTGATGGTACATTTTTACGAAACAATGTGCAAAATCCGTTTCTTCGAGGAAACTGTTGAAAAACATTTCTTAGCAGGTGAAATTCCAGGATTTGTACACCTTTACATTGGAGAAGAAGCAATTGCCACAGGCGTTTGCTCAGCTCTTAAAAACACAGATAAAATTGAAAGCACTCACAGAGGACATGGTCACACAATAGCAAAAGGCGCAAACATTAACAGAGCTATGGCTGAAGTCTTCGGAAAGAAGACAGGTCTTTGCAAAGGTAAGGGCGGCTCAATGCATATTGCAGACTTTTCTGTAGGCATGCTTGGCGCAAACGGTATCGTTGGCGGCGGCTTCAACCTCGCTATGGGTGCTGCTTTTGCATCAAAGATGCAGGGTAAAGATGACGTTTCAGTTGTGTTCTTCGGCGATGGAGCTTCAAACCGTGGAACATTCCATGAAGGCGCAAACTTTGCTTCAGCATTTAAACTTCCTGAAATATTCGTTCTTGAAATGAACAACTGGGCTTCAACAACAAATTACCATGAAACAACAGCAGTTGAAGACATTTCTGACCGTGCTCAGGGCTACAATATGCCTAGAGAAATCGTAGACGGAAACGATGTTTTCGCAGTTTACGAAGCAGCTGCAAAAGCAGTTGAAAGAGCAAGAAAAGGTGGAGGCCCAACATTTATCGAATGCAAGACATACAGAATTAAAGGACACTTCGTTGGCGACCCTGAAATGTACAGAAGCCATGAAGAAACAATGAAAATTTATAAGGAAACAGATCCTATAACAACATTTGAGAAAAAAGTTATTGCTGACAAGAAATTCACAAAAGCTGAGCTTGATAAGATTAAAGCTGGCGCAAAGAAAACTGTCGAAGAAGCTTTAGAGTTTGCTATGGCTTCAGAGAACCCAGATCCATCAGAAGCATTTGAAGATTTATATATTTAGGAGGTGACCTACAGTGAGAGAAATTACATTTGCAGAAGCAACATTAGAAGCAATGGCAGAAGAAATGGAAAGAGACCCGAAAGTGTTTGTATGGGGCGAAGATATTTCTAAGCAGGGCGGTATTTTTGGTCAGTTCAAGGGCCTCACCGCAAAATTCCCGGGAAGGGTTATAGATACACCTATATCAGAAACAGCTATCGTTGGCGGTGCTGTAGGCGCAGCTCTCGCAGGAGTTAGACCTGTTGCAGATATGCACTTTGCAGACTTCTTTGGCGTATGCCTTGACGAAGTTTTCAACCAGATGGCAAAAGCAAGATATATGTTCGGAGGACAGGCTAAGGTTCCTATGGTAGTTAGAGCACCAGACGGACTTACAAACTGTGGCGCTGCTCAGCATTCACAGTCTGTTGAGGCTTGGTTTATGCACATTCCTGGCATTATCGTTGTTGCAGCTTCAAACCCGGCAGACGCTAAGGGACTTCTTAAGTCAGCTATAAGAAGCGATAACCCGGTTATTTATTTTGAAAACAAAATTATCTACAGGCAAAAAGGCCCCGTTCCTGAGAATTCAGAATGCCCAGGCGGAGAACTCTTATGGCCTCTTGGAAAAGCAAAGGTTGTTAGAGAAGGAAAAGACGTTACAATCCTTTCTTATTCAATAAAAATGAACGATGCCAAAGCTGCTGCCGAAACTCTTGCAAAAGAAGGAATTGAAGCAGAGGTTATTGACCTTATGACCATTTCTCCTTGGGATAAGGAAACAATCCTTAATTCTGTTAAGAAGACACATAGGCTTGTTATTGTTCATGAAGCAGTTAAACAGGGTGGCGTTGGCGCTGAAATAGCAGCTACAGTTGCAGAAGAAGCTATTGATTACTTAGACGCTCCTATAGCAAGGCTTGGAGCTCCGTTTATCCCGATTCCTTTCTCACCAACACTTGAAAAGGAATACAGAATATTCCCAGAAGATATTGTTAAAAAAGTTAAGGAAATGTTATAATTTCCAAAATATGATGTAACCTTAAAGCGGCAATAAAGGCTTAAGCCTTTATTGCCGCATAAACATAATTCAGACTACCCGATTATTAGAGGCAGACTTTTATTGATGCGACAGCTTCTGAAAAGCAGGCATAGGCCCGTTAAGCGGTTACACGATATGGATAAAATAAAAACATAAGCGGCTACACTATTTTTTTAGGAACTGCCGCAAGAGCAAAAATTTGCTCTTTTACGGGTGTAAGCTATTCGGCGATATCTCTTTTGGATGGTGCCACCTTTATATATAAGAGCATGAAGTCTGGTGGCAGTTGACAGTTTTTGGCCGTATAAAGCTTGGTTTGTTTTATACTGCCATAAAATGCCATGCTTCAAGTTTTATGTGCTCTTGTATCATGAGAATAAAACCTATTTTTTATAGGTTTTTTTACAGTGTTATAAATGAAAAAGGAATGGAGGTAAGTTAATGGCTAATATAATGACAATGCCAAAATTCGGCCTTACGATGGAAGAAGGAACGGTTACAAAATGGCATAAAAGCGAAGGTGACACAGTTAAGGCGGGAGAACCTTTATTTGAAGTTGCTACAGATAAACTTACAAACGAAGTTGAAGCAGAGTTTGACGGTGTTTTAATAAAGATAATCTGCGCAGAGGGCGAGACGATTCCTTGCAAGGCTCCTGTTTGCGCTATAGGCGCAGCCGGCGAAGCTTATGATGGAGGAGCGCCTGCGGCAGCAGTGGCAGTACCGGCAGCGGCAGTGCCGGCAGCGGCAGCGCCAGCAGCAGCAGAAGGAAACATTGTTAGAATGCCGAAATTCGGCCTTACAATGGAAGAAGGAACAGTTACAAAATGGTTCAAAAACGAAGGTGATACAGTTAAAGCAGGAGAGCCTTTATTTGAAGTTGCAACAGATAAGCTTACAAACGAAGTTGAATCCGAATTCGACGGCGTTGTTTTAAAGATATACTGCGCTGAAGGCCAGGCTGTTAAATGCAAAGAACCTGTTTGTGTTATTGGCGAACCAGGCGCAACTCTTTCGGCAGCGGCAGCAGCACCGGTGGCAGCAGCACCCGCAGCAGCACCCGCAGCAGCACCCGCCCTTGCGGCAGCAGAAGGAGACATTGTTAGAATGCCGAAATTCGGCCTTACAATGGAAGAAGGAACAGTTACAAAATGGTTCAAAAACGAAGGCGACACAGTTAAAGCAGGAGAGCCTTTGTTTGAAGTTGCAACAGATAAGCTTACAAACGAAGTTGAATCTGAATTCGACGGCGTTGTTTTGAAGATATACTGCGCTGAAGGTCAGGCTGTTAAATGCAAAGAACCTGTTTGCGCTATTGGTGAACCAGGCGCAACTCTTTCGGCAGCATCAGCTCCTGTGGCAGCAGTTCCGGCAACAGCAGTAGCAGTGGCAGCGGTGGCAGCACCTACAGTATCGGCTCCCGCAGTTACTCCTAAAGAAGGCTATATCCCGGCAACTCCGGCAGCAAAGAAATTTGCAAAGGATAAGGGAGTAAGCCTTGCAGAAGTTGCAGCTATATGCGGTAAAGATGCTGTTTCAATTAAAGATATAGAAGAAGCTATAGCAGGGCATAAGGTTAAGGTTACAGGTTATGTTCCGGCAACTCCGGCAGCTAAGAAGCTTGCAAAGGAAAAAGGAGTTAATCTGGCAGAAGTTACGGCAACCGGGATTAACGGTATGGTTGTTACTAAAGACGTTGAAGCATACCTCGTTTCCGCTCCTAAGGTTAAAACATCTCCTGTTGCAGCTAAGCTTGCTGCAGATATGGGCGTTAATGTTGCAGACCTTGGAGCTCAGGGCAGGGTTATGAAGTCTGATGTTCTTGGAACATCAAGCGCAAACGTAGCTCCTGTTGCACCTCCGGCACTGGCAGCAGCAACTCTTGCGGCAGCACCGGCAGCAGCTTCGGCTAAAGAAGAAAAGGTTGTTAAGCTTAAAGGTATGAGAAAAGTTATAGCAACCAGAATGAAAGAAAGCTGGAACACTTCTCCGCGTGTTACATTCAATGTTTCAGTTGATACAACAGCAATCAAAGATTTAAGGAATAAGCTTAATCCTTCACTTAAAGACGCAGGAATTAAGATTTCCTTTAACCATATTATAATGAAGGTGCTTGCAAAAGTACTTATGGAGTTCCCGGAAGTTAACTCAAGCCTTGTTGGCGATGACCTTATTATGCATCCGGAAGCAAACATCGGTCTTGCAGTTGCACTTGACAACGGTCTTATAGTTCCTAATGTTAAAGGCTGCGATTCAAAATCACTTTCTCAGATAGCAGTTGAAACGGAAGAAAAAATTAAGGCTGCAAAATCAAATAAGCTTAGCATGGATGATCTCGTTGGTGCAACCTGCACAATTACAAACCTTGGAATGTTTGGAATTGAATCCTTTACACCAATTATTAACCAGCCTGAGCTTGCAATACTCGGCGTTTGCGCTATTATAGATACTCCTGTTGTTAGAGACGGGCAAATCGTTGTAAAACCTATGATGAATTTGAGCCTTGTTGCTGACCATAGGGTTGTTAATGGCGCTGTTGCGGCAGAGTTCCTTCAGAGGATTAAAGAATGTCTTGAAAATCCGTATTTGCTTTTAGCATAAGAAACTAAAAACATGTCTGCCGTGGCTTTAAAACTGCGGCAGACATTCCTACGATTATTTTTTTGGGAGGTAATAAAATGGCAACGAAAGTAACGGTTATCGGCGGCGGCCCCGGCGGATATGTAGCAGCTATTCGTGCAGCCCAGCTTGGCGCAGAAGTAACTTTAATCGAAAAGCAGAATATAGGCGGAACCTGCCTTAACGTAGGCTGCATCCCAACAAAGGTTCTCCTCCATTCGGCAGAAATTATTACAGAAGCAAAAGAAAGCGCACAGATTGGCCTTGTTATTCCTCAGGTAGGATATGACTGGAAAAAGGTTCAGGAAAGAAAGGCTTCCATAGTTGGACAGCTTGTAAACGGAGTTATCGGCCTTTTGAAAGTTAATAAGGTTAGCGTTATAAAAGGAACAGCTTCTTTTTCCGGACCTAAAACACTTACAGTTACGAAGCAGGACGGATCAAAGGAAACTGTTAATTCAGACAAAATAATCATCGCAGCAGGATCAATCCCTGCAATCCCTCCTATTCCGGGAGTTAAAGAAAATGCAAACTGCATAGATTCAACAGGGGCTTTAAACCTTGAGAGCGTTCCAAAGACACTTCTTGTTATCGGCGGCGGAGTTATCGGGATTGAGCTTGCAACAGCATATTCAACCTTCGGCACACAGGTAACGATTATAGAGGCTCTTCCAAAGCTTCTTCCTATGATGGACGGTGAGCTTACGAATATTATAAGGAAAAAGCTTGAAAAATCAGGCGTTAAAATCCTTACGGAAACAAAGGTTGTTTCTGTTGAAAAATCTGCTGCAGGCGCAAAGGTTAATGTTGAATATCAGGGCAAAGCTTCAAGCTTTGAAGCTGAGAAGGTTCTTGTTGCAGTTGGAAGAAGAACAGACACGTCAGCCCTTAATCTTGACGCTGCAGGCATTGCAAACGACAGAGGCAGAATTACGGTTAATGATAAAATGGAAACAAGCGTTAAAGACGTATATGCTATTGGAGACTGCTTAGGCAAGGTTATGCTTGCCCACGTTGCTTCAACACAAGGTGAAATTGCAGCAGAAAACGCTATGGGGCACAATGCTGTTTACGATGGCAAAACAAATCCTTCATGCGTATATACCAATCCTGAATTTGCAGGCGTTGGTCTCACAGAAGAAGCTGCAAAGGCTGAAGGAATTGATTATATCGTTGGAAAATTCCCGCTTGTGGCAAACGGCAAAGCTCTCCTTATGGGCGGCGGCGACGGAGTCATAAAAATTATTGCAGACAAAAAATATGAAGAAATCCTTGGCGTTCATATAATAGGTCCCCGTGCAACAGACCTTATAACAGAAGGCGCTTTGGCTCTTCGCCTTGAAGCTACCGTTGAAGAGCTTATAACAACAATTCATGCTCATCCTACGGTTGGTGAAGCTATGAAAGAAGCTGCTCTTGCAGTTGAAAAGAGAGCTATCCATATCCCGAACAGATAAAAACATGTATAAACATAAAAAAAGCGGCGCTTAAAGCACCGCTTTTTTTATTTGGCTATTGTGAACCTTTATTTAATGCGAGGTTGACAACGGCTTTTTTTATGCTATAATTATTGAAATATTTGCACGGAGGATAAATATGTCTGTTAAGGATAAGGCTTTGGAATTTTTTGAGAAAAGCAAAGGCGTCTACGTTTCGGGAGAAAAGCTTGCCAAAGAATTAGGAGTGACGCGTTCATCTGTTTTTAAAGCTGTGAAAGCTTTAAGGGAAGAAGAATATAAAATAGAAGCCGTTCCAAGCAAAGGCTATTGCTTTTTGGAAGGACGGGATATTTTGTCTGTTTCGGGCATAAAAAAATATCTTTTGCCTGAGCTAAAAGATATGGATATTAATGTCTATGCGTCGCTTCCGTCAACTAACCTGCTTTTAAATGAAATGGCAGCTTCTTCTGGCGCGGATGAGGGCAAGGTTGTTATATCAAAAAGCCAAACGGGAGGAAAGGGCAGGAGGGGACGGACGTTTTTTTCTCCGCCAAATACGGGGATTTATCTTAGTATATTGCTTATGCCTCGCCTTAGCGCAGAAGAATCCGTTTTTATAACAACAGCTGCGGCTGTTGCCGTTTGCAGGGCGGTTGAAAAGGTTTCCGGGAGGATTGCGCTCATAAAATGGGTTAACGATGTGCTTTTAGACGGCAAAAAAATTTGCGGCATACTTACGGAAGCAAGTGTTGACATGGAAAGCGGGAATATAAGCTATGCGGTTTTGGGCATAGGGATAAATGTTTACGAACCTCCGGAAGGTTTTCCGGATGAAATAAAAAATATTGCTGGAAGCATTTTTAAAAACCGGGGGAATGATATGTTAAACAAAATTGCAGCCGGATTTTTAAATGAATTTATGGGTATTTATGCTAGAATAGAGGAAGATAAAAGTTTTACGGAAGAATATAAAAAAAGAAGCCTTGCGCTAGGTAAACACGTGTCTGTTTTATTACCTAAAGGAGAAACTTTAGCCGATGTTCTTGATATAGACGATAGCTGCCATTTGGTTGTGCGCTATATGAATGGCAAAAGAGAAACACTTTCATCAGGTGAGATAAGTATAAGGCTTTAAGTCTATTTGTTTAGGCGTATATTTAAAATCAGGGAGAGAAAAACATGATAGAAAAAGAACTTGCCCAGAGACTTGTAGAACGTATAACTCCGTATATAAATAATCGTATGATGATAACAGATGAAAATGGAATAGTTATAGCTAGCAGCAAGCCTGAGATTTTGGGTATCTACAACAGAGATGCAAGACAGCTTCTGCTCAATGGCAAAGAGCGTGCGTTTGTGGATGATAACCAAAGTTTTCCAGGTTGTAAAGCTGGGATACACATTGTTTTTTATTATGACAGCAAGCCAGCCGGGGTTATAGGTATGGCAGGAACAAGAGGAGAAGAACTTGTACGTCAGGCGAATATGATTAAGCTATCAATAGAATCTATGCTGGAATATGAGCTTTTGAAAAAAAAGATGCAGCTTCGGGAAAACAGTAAAAACAGGCTTTTTAACATGATTTTGTATGAAAATTCATTTAACAGCGTTTTAGCCGAGTCAGCCACAAGGGATTTGGGGTATGACCCGTTTCTGCTGCGTCTGCCTGTACTTTTCGGTGGTTTGAACAGAGAAACCGCAAGTTTTCTTTATGACAGTCTTGAAAAAGAAAAAAATCAGGATTTTAATTATATAACCCGTTTTGGTGAAATAATAGTTTTCAAAGCAATTGACGGCGATTCGAATATATTTTGCAAAAAAGAAAGACTGGATTTTGTTTCTGAAATAAATAAAAAATACGGCTCTAAGGCTTTTGTTGGAATTCCTTCAGGTTCCTTGTCTCACTACAAGTATATTATGCAGATGCTTTCATGGCTTCGCGGGTTTAAAAGCTTTGATGAAAAAACGGTTTTTCTTTCGGATTACTTATTTGAATATTGCGTAAGGTCCGTGCCTAAAGAAATTTTCTGCGCTTTTTTTGATACTGCATCGAAGGAAATGAATTATAAAACAAGGGAAGCAATAATAAAAACCATAAGCGTACTTTATGAAAATAATCTTAATATAGCCGAGACTGCCAAGAGTATGGGAATTCATAGAAACACTGTAATCTTTAGGCTGAACAAAATAAGAAGCGAGCTTATGCTTGACCCCATAAACAATATTAAAGACCAATGGTTCTTAAAATGCTTTTCAGTTTATTTGCAAGAAAACAATAAATGAGCATAAATTTTTGTGCATCGAGAATAAGGATATTGTATGCATTAAATATAAGATATCGGTATTTTATAAATCCGACAGTAAATTTTAAAAAACAATATGTTGAGAATTATGACGAAATTTATCAATATACAGAGTGTATTTATATAAGTACAATATAGGAAAAAAGAAGGCTTTAAATTTAAAGCTTTCTTTTTTCGTGTCCTGAAATGTTAAAAAAATTTAAATACTCCAAAAAAGATAGTAAAATTAAATAAAACTTGTATTTTATAACTAAAAAATATTAATTATTTTATCATTTACAAACAAAAAGTGCTGCTATATGATAATATGGAATCCAATAAAATGATATTTTGGTTTCAAACCCCGGCCGGTTTAAAAATAACAAACAACAGGAGGAAGGGCTTTTGAGAATACCTGATAATAAAACACAAGTAGATATGCTTCGGGATATGATAAGGGTCAGGGCCTCAGAAAATAAAATAATTGAGCTTTTCAATAAAGGAATAATGTTTGGCCTCGGACATATGTCCGTAGGCCAAGAGGCATCGTCTGTTGGAACAGTTCATGCCATAAGAAAAACCGATTATATTATGAGTAACCACAGGGGGCATGGACATGCAATAGCAAAAGGGGTCCCTATTGAAAAGGTTGTGGGCGAGCTACTTGGAAAAAGCATAGGCGCCTGCAAAGGAATGGGCGGGTCCTTGCATATTACGGACATGGCTCTTGGAGAAATGGGCTCAAACGGGATAGTTGGCGCTAATTTCGGATTATCTCTGGGGGTTGCATACGGAATAAAATACAAAAACAAGGACGACATAATAGTTAATTTCTGCGGGGACGGTTCAGTTCAGGAAGGGATTTTCCATGAAAGCATGAATATGGCCGCGCTTTGGAAGCTACCCTTGATGGTGGTTTGTGAAAACAATCTTTATGCCGTTACAACGTCTTTTAAGAATTCAAGCTGTGTTCCAAGGGTTTCAGACAGGGCCCTAGGATATAAAATAAAAGGCAGAACAATTGACGGAAATGACATACTTGCCGTTTATGACGCCGTCAGCGAGGCGGCCGATTATGTCAGAGCCGGAGAGCCGTATATCCTTGAGCTTTTAACTTACCGTTGGTTTGGCCATTCTCTGCGTGTTTCCGAGCTTGGATACAGGACAAGGGAGGAAGAAGAAGAATGGAAAGCAAAATGCCCGATAAAAAGATTTGCCGGGCAGCTGCTTAAAGAAAGCATAATTACGCAAAAGGAAATAGACGAAATATATGAGAAAGCGAATGAAGAACTTGAAGCTGCGGTTGAAAAGGCTATAAAATCCGATATAACAACCTTTGAGCAAATGAAGTCTTTTGTGTTCGCCCAATGATAATTAAAAGCGACAGCGAGGTGATAAAATGAGCAAGCTTACTATGGCACAGGCAATAGCCCGTGTTCAAAAAGAAGAAATGGAAAAAGACCCCGATATATTTATAATAGGCGAAGATATCGGGAAAGAGGGCGGAACATTCGTTGCTACAAAGGGTCTTTATCAGCAGTTTGGCGATAAAAGGGTAAAAGACTCTCCTATTTCAGAGAGCGGCTTTGCTTCTTTGGGCGTAGGCGCCGCGCTTTACGGTTTAAGGCCTATAGTTGAGTTTATGTTTCAGGATTTTGTTCTTTACGCAATGGACGCCATTGTTAATCAGGCGGCAAAGGCTTATTTCATGTATGGCGGTCAAAAAAGCGTGCCGATAGTTTTCCGCATACCCGTCGGCGCGGGCTTAAGAGGCGCCGCCCAGCATTCGCAATGCTTGGAAGCGTGGTATGCGCATATTCCGGGGCTTATAGTTTTATATCCGTCAAACCCGGAAGACGCATACGGAATGCTCAGGAGCGCCATAAGAAACAATAACCCGGTTATATTTTTTGAGCATAAGCTCCTTTACGGTAAAAAAGCCGAGGTTACGGATGATGCCCAATATATGATACCTATAGGAAGCGCAAATGTTGTTAAGGAAGGAAAGGATATAAGTATAATAACATACGGGCTTATGGTTTATAAATGTCTTGAGGCTGCCAAAAGGCTTGAGGAAGAAGGCATAAGCTGCGAGGTTATTGATTTAAGGAGCTTAAGTCCCTTGGACACTGAAAAAATACTGTCTTCCGCATATAAGATAGGTAAGGTTGTCGTTGTAACCGAAGCAAATCTTAAGTTTTCCGTTGCAAGGGAAATAACGGCCTTTATTGCGGAGTCGGCGTCGGCGGAAGGGAAAAGCGTAAAGCTTGCATCGTGCGGGGCGTTTGAAAGTCCGATTCCTTACCCTCCGTCGCTTGAAGACAAGGTTTTAACCCAGTCAAACGACATATATGAGTGCGCAAAAAATATTTTAAGGCAGGTATAAAAAATGGGAAATTTCGTTGGAATGCCAAAGCTTGATTTAACAATGGATTCCGGAATAATAACAAGCTGGAAGATAGAGGAAGGAAGCTATATCAGAAAGGATGAACCCTTGGCCGATATAGAAACAGGGAAATTAGCCCAGGAAATGTTAAGCCCGTTTGAAGGAACGGTTTTAAAAATACTTATTGATGAGAATGTTGATGCGGATGTTGGAGTCCCTATAGCTTACATAGGCACACCGGGAGAGGAAATTCCCCCTGCTCCCAAAAACTTGAATGATTAATAATAAAAAAGAGGAGAGAACAAAATGAAGAAACTTATTTCTTTGATTTTAGTATCAGCTATGGTTTTGGGTGCGCTTTCAGGATGCGGAAATTCTAATAAAAAAGAAACCGGCGCTCCTGCCCAAAAGGAAACAAAAACGGAAACAGGCGAAGCTTCCGAATATGAAGAAGCTACAATAAAAGTGGCTCATATTTTTGCCGAATCACATGCGTTACATAAGGGCCTCCAGAAATGGTCCGATATTACTGCGGAAAAAACAAACGGAAAGGTTAAAATAGAAGTATATCCAAACGGCGTTTTAGGCAGTGAAAATGAAGGCCTCCAGCAGGTTATACAGGGAACCTTGCCTGCATGTCTGGTTTCGGCGGCTGTTGTTTTCCAGAACTTTGACGGCAGAGCTAACGTTGAGGAGCTTCCTTTCCTCTGGAAAGACGCCGAGACGGCAAATGCGGCATACGACGGAGAATTCGGACAGGCTTTTGCAAAAGATATTATAAATCCCCTTGGGCTTGAAACTCTTTGCTTCTTTGCAAACGGATTCAGACATTTCACAAACAATGTAAAGCCGATAACAAAGCCTGAGGACCTTAAAGGACTTAAGCTCAGAAGCTCTCCGCTTGAGTTGCGCATACAGATGTTTGAAGGACTTGGCGCAAGCATAACTCCAATGACGCTGGGCGAGGTTTACACAGCCCTCCAGCAGGGAACGGTTGACGGGCAGGAAAATCCTTTCGGCATAATATTAACTGCAAACCTTGCCGAGGTTCAAAAATATCTCTCAATATCCGGACACATATATAACGCAGCAACCCTTGTTATAAACGATGATTTCTGGGCTTCTCTTCCCGAAAACACACAAAAGGCGCTTAAAGAAGCGGCGGATGAAGCAAAGGTATACCAAAGAGAAATCAATATTAAAGAAGATGCCGAGGCGCTTGAAAAGCTTAAAGAGCTTGGCATGGAAATTAACGAGGTTGACCTTGAAGCTTTTAAAGAAGCTACAAAACCCGTTTGGGATTATTACACTGAAAAATACGGCTCAGACCTTGTAGACCTTGCTCTTAAATACGCAAATAAATAAACCTGTTAAAAGCTGTGCGTGAGAGCTGCTTAAACTCTCACGCACAGCCATATATGGCAGAAAATGAGGATTTACTTGATATCCGGAGGTAGACATGAAGATTTTAGACGGAATAATAAGAATATTAAGGGCCCTGTGCTGTTTTTTATTTGTGCTTATCATAGTGGTTATTTTTGCTCAGGTAATAGCTAGATATTGTTTTAACAGCGCATTTCATTGGGCGGAAGAGCTTTCCATGTATTCGACCATATGGATGGTATTTTTGGGCTCCGTTATAGTTACCGATGAAAGAGCGCATACAAGGATAACCTTTTTTGTTGAGCTTATGCCTAAAAAGGCCCAAAAATATATAAATACTTTTGCTTCGCTTTTGTGTATTGTTTTTCTTATATTTATGATGTATTACAGCAAGGATACCATGGCCGTAGGCATGAAGGCATACAGCTCGGGTATGAGAATACCCATGGGTGCGGTTTATATTTCGTTTCCTATAGGCGGGATACTTATGTGTCTGTATTTTGCGGTGAACATAATAAAAGACTTTTCAAAAGGAAATCTTGACGAAGGGAGTGACAAAGCATGACGGCAGTACTTTTTATTTCACTGGCTGTATGCCTTGCTATAGGCGTGCCTGTTGGCTTTGCAATAGGCATTTCCTCAATGGCATTTCTTATGGCAAGCGGAAGCGCGCCTCTTGCGATTATGTCGCAAAAGCTTGTTGACGGCCTAAACTCTTTTCCTCTGCTTGCCCTTCCGTTATTTGTAATAGCCGGAGACATAATGTCATACGGTTGCACCCCCAGGCTTATAAAATTTGCCAATCTTCTTTTGGGAAGAGCGCCGGGCGGCTTAGGCTCCGCCGGAATCGCAGGAAGCGCAGTCTTTGGAGCCATATCCGGCTCAGGAGTTGCAACAACGGCTGCTATGGGCGGGATTGTAGGGCCTGAAATGGTTAAAAACAAATATAAGCCGGGTTATACGGCTTCTGTTTTAACCGCCGCCGGGGTTTTAGGCTCGGTTATACCTCCAAGCCTTCCTTTGGTTGTTTATGCAAGCGCGTCAAACCAATCCATAAGGGCGCTTTTTATGGCTAGCCTCACGCCCGGTCTTGTGTGCATAGCAGCTCTTATAGTTTTCAACACAATAGTATCGAAAAGAAACGGATACGGCTCTTCAAACATTAAATATACCGTTAAAGAAAAAATAAAAATAACCCTTGACGCCATACCCACGCTGCTTATGCCCGTTATAGTTTTGGGCAGCGTTTTGGGAGGTATAATGACTCCTACGGAATCTGCGGTTGTAGCGGTTGTTTATTCCTTTATACTTGCGACCTTTTTATATAAGGAGCTTAAGTTTAAAGATTTCATAAACATAACAACGCGTTCCGTTATAACAACCTCGGCAATAATGTTTATAATGGCATGCGCGGCTCCGTTCGGGTGGATAGTTGCGTTCAACAATATTCCTTCGGCAATGGCAGCGTCTATACTTGCCATAAGCTCAAACAAATATATCGTTCTTCTTCTTTTGATGATACTCATACTTTTCCTTGGCACGTTTATGGAGGGAATATCCATAATACTTATTCTTACTCCTATTCTTCTGCCAATCATGAAGACTTTGGGTGTAGACCTTGTTCATTTCGGAATACTTATAAACCTTAACATATGCATAGGAGCGGCAACCCCGCCTTTGGCAGTTTGCCTGTTTACAATGTGCAGGATACTTAAGATAAGGGTTGAAGACAGCTTCCCGGATATTTTGTATGTTGTGGCCATACTTTCAGCTGTGCTGGTCCTTTTGGTTTTTGTGCCTCAGATAGCCATGTGGCTTCCGGCACGCCTTTATGGATAAAACATTTTTAAATTAAATTCGGCTATTTGACAACATCTGATTTTAAAAATATATTCTTTCCTCATTTAAGCCTTGCCGTTTTGGCCGCCGGGTTGACCGACCCGCATCCTTCCAAAAGGTTGATAACTCCCATACGGCAAGGCCTGAACTAAAGGCAATCACAAGGGTAAGCAATTGTTTGCCGCGCTGTTAAAAAAGTCCGTAAGCTTACCTCCATAAATTGGGCGCGTCTTACTAAGCCTTTCATGGAAACGAAAAACAACGGCTTTTTTTCTTTGCCGTTTGGCAGGATATTTTTATGTCCTGATTATGAAAACAGTTCTTTTCATGGCTGTGATTTAATCATCTTCATCAGTCTTATTGTTAGTTACTTTTTTTACTACAGCTACGATTAATGTACTGAGCAAACCGACGGAGGCTACTATAAAAAGTATAAGCGCAGAATTGTCGTTTGTGTTTTCCGAAATTTGTGAAGCAGGTTGTCCGAATAGATTGATAGAGGCCAGTGTAAGCGTGATAGAAAAAACAATAGAAATAATCAGGGTTATTACGGTTTTTTTGTTTTGAGCTTTTGGAGGAAGGTATGCGTTAAATGCGATTAGCCTTACAAGGTAGACGCTCATACAAACCATAATAATAACCATAACATTGGCCGGATAGTTCAGCCATCGTACACCGTATCCATAAAGGCCGGAATCAATCAGAAGCACATAAAACATCAGCATAAACATTTGACTTCCAATGCTGTTGCGCCGTCCTCTTTGCATTTCGTCTAAACCGTTTTTATTGTTCCTCATAACCATCATCCTCCCAAAAAAGTTGGTCAAGCGTTTTTCCAAGTATTTTGCAAATAGCGATACAAAGCTTTATTGAGGGATTGTAATCGCCTTTTTCAATCGCGTTCATTGTTTGACGGGCTACTCCTACAGCTTCTGCAAGGTCTTTTTGGGACAGGTCTTTTGCTGCGCGTGCGGATTTTAACCGCAAGTTTTTACCCATGTTTACCACCTCTAAAAGCACGATGGCATAAAAAAAGCAAAAAGTCAAGTATATAAGACATAAATATTTATTTATATGACTTAAATTAGTATATAGAGGTCTAAGCTGTGAGAAACGGATTATTTTTAGAATATAAGGGATGACAAAGTGTTTGACTTAAAAGGACAAATTGCCATAGTTACGGGAGGGGGAATGGGGATAGGCAAAGCTGTTGCGGATTTTTTAAGCGGTGCGGGAGCAAGTGTTGCCATTGCCGATTATAATTTTGAAGCCGCAAAAAATACTGCCGGAGAATTTCAAGCCCGCGGAAGAGATGTTAAAGCGTTTCATGTTGATGTTTCGGATTCGAAAATGGTTTTGGATATGGTTAATGAAGTAAACAGGCTTTGGGGCGGAATAGATATACTTATAAACAACGCCGGTATTTTGCAGGATAAGTATGTAACGGAGATTTCAGAAGAAGATTGGGACAGGATGATTGACGTGCATATGAAAGGCGTCTTTTTTTGCACACGCGCCGTTATTCCGTTTATGGCTGAAAAGAATTACGGACGTATAGTAAATATTGCCTCAACAGGGGCAAGGCAGGCAAACTATATGGCGGGCTCGCATTATTGCGCGGCAAAGGGAGGTATAGTTTCCTTTTCAAGACAGCTCGGCCAGCAGCTTTACCGCAAGGGGCTTGATATAACCATAAATAATGTTGCTCCGGGCACGATAAACACAGCTATGGTGAGTATGCGGCCTCCTGAAACGATAAAATGGATTATAGGCCAGATACCTGTTCCGCGCCTTGGAGAAGTTGAGGATATAGGCTATGCCGTTTTGTTCCTTGCATCAAGGTGGGCCGGGTATATAATGGGTGAAACGCTGGATGTAAACGGCGGAAAATATATGACGTGAGGAGGCGTAAAAATGAAAATAAATCTTGATTGTATAGACAAATCAATGCTTAAGGGTAAGGTTGCTTTTGTTTCGGACGCTTCAAACGGAATATCAGAGGAAGTTATACGCCTTTTTGCGATGGCCTGAGCTGATATTGCGCTTAACGCCAAAGACGCCGCTGCCGAAGCACGGATAAAAGAAATACTTGATAAAGAAGGCGTAAGATACAAAATTTTTAATTTTACGTCTCTGGATTCAGAAAATATAAAAAATATGGTTAGTGAAACTAAAAAATGCCTTGGGAAGATACAAATACTTGTGAATTACTGCGATTTTGAGGAAAACATACCGTTTTCGGAGACAAACGAAGAAAAATTCAGCCGTATGATAGAGCTTCATTTAACCAACGCATACCGTTTTTGCTATGCGGCTGTTCCGGGCATGATAGAATCGGGATACGGAAGGATAATAAATATAGGTTCCGTTTCAGGCAAAACAGGAGGGTATGCCATTGGCGCGGGAGTTCATTACTGCGCTGCAGCAGGAGGGCTCTTGGGCCTTTCCCGTGGGCTTGCGCTTAAAGAAGTGAATAAAAAAATAACCGTGAATACGGTATGTCCGTCCATGGTTCGGCTTGAAGCCCAAAAAAGCAGAAGCAAAGAAGAAATAGAAACCATTAAAAAAGAACTTCCGTTTAACCGTTTTGCAGACCCTCTTGAAATAGCCGGAGGTGTGCTGTTTTTAGCCTCGCCTTTTACCGGTTGGATAACGGGATATTCGCTGGATATAAACGGCGGACTTTTTATGGACTGATTAAGAGAAGGTTTTATATGGTTAAAATAAAATTTAAGGAACCAAAAGCCTCCGTTTAAAGATGCTGCAACTTAGGGATTTACGAAAACAAGTAAATTTTTGAGTGACATCTTCAGACGGTGGCAAAACAAAAGACCACCTACATCATGGTTAATGCTTGCTTGGACTGGTCTTTTGTTCTGTATAATCAAATTAAATTAATGATTTGGGGGATACAAGCAGTCTGTGGAGTGGGGATTTCATAATCTGCAAAAGAACCAGGCTCTTCAACTTTGGCCGTAATCTGCAAAGAATGTTGAATCATCGCTGAGGTTTCTTTTGGCGTTTTTTCGTTGTGTTTCCACCAGTATACTCTGCATACCACGCAAGTACCATCAGGACGAGCAGAAGATGTGTCATTTTCAAATAATGTGCATAGGGATTTTTTTATTTTTTCTGCGTCCTCTTCTGTGAAGCCGGTTTTCTCGGCAAGCTGGCAATTGATACTGCCGCGAATCACATACAAGCCAAAGTTTACATAGTGCTTCATGCCCATTGTATCAGAAGCCTTTCCTCTTTTTCCGGCTTCGGCATTTACGCTTTTTGTAATCTTCATATCAATTATTTCAATGGGGTCAACGCTGATTGCCTGTTGGATAGATACCGGTCCTCGAACGCCGACGGACAGTTGGCTCCCGTTTTCATCTTTTTGCTCTTTTGCTTTTTTCGTGTCTTTTTTAAAAGCAAACACTTGACCGAAGGCTCTTACGTCTATCCATTTTTCACAGGCAATCTTGGCAAACAGTTCTGTGTCTGCATTCTTGCCTTTTTTGATTTCTGCTGCCAACTGTGAATCACTCGCTGCACGATCTTTCAGATTGCGATATTCATCCGTTTCTCTTCCATCTGTTTGAACAAAGATGTACTCGCCCATATCCTGAAAGCGATTACGTATTTTTCGTTTGATTGCCACATCAGAAAAAATACCATAACCGTCGTAATCCTCACGGGGGCGATTCCCGTTAAGCGGATCACCGTTGATATTCGCGCGTGTTACCGATACGATTGCTGCGAAATCGATCTTGTTTTGCAAAATAGCCATCTTAATTTCCCTCTCTTTCCATATTAACAAGTTCATCCTCGCCGGTATTATCAGCGTCATCATTTTTTTGATATTTCAAAGCCGTTCGCTGGCAGTCATAGCCAAGGAGAAATCTCCCGTCGAGAGTTTTTTTTTCTTCGAAAGCACCTTCCTCAAACAACTCGGTGATATCGCCGTAAAGGTTTTTGTAATACTCACAGCTGCTCGGTTTTAGCTGTTTGAAGTATATTTGTGTGTTTCTGCGAATGAGTTCCCATGTGCGGAACGGTGTGCGGGAGAATTGCTGCATATACCTTTCTGCGTTGGTTGTGCGCGTTTCGCCATATTCAAACGTGCTACGCTCAACCTTTTCGGCAACTGCCAGCAAGCGCCCAAAGAGATAGCTGCGATTTGTGCATTGTTCGTCAAGCTTCATATCAAAAATCACTCCTTTTTCCCAATAGTATCTTTTTACCAAAGAACACGCAATGTGAAGAACTCGGAGGTAATTAAGTTTCTTTTCATAGGCTATTTGATTGCATGCCTTTTCTACTGCGCTACGAACTATATCGCGTGGAATTGCTGCTCCGTCAATAATACAGGGACGCAGCCGGTCAAATGTAGAAAGAAGCATGGGACATTTGCCGTCACTGTTAGGACGCAGCGTCAGCTGTTTGTTCTGCTCTGTACCATAAACTGCTTTTGCCGTTTCGCTTATAGACGCCATACCTTCATATCGGCAGAAGGACTTATCCTTAAAATACTCATGCTGCCAGCAGCAGCTCTCTTGCCATATGCGAATGTTTTCAAGGTAGCGAGAGGTTGCTAGTTCTTTATAATAGGTCATTGCAAGACGTCCAGGGGTTGCGCTGTCAAGCGCCATAACTACCATCGAAGACAAATCACTTAGCTTTGTTGAATATCCATCTATCGCCATATTGAAATCTTTTGAAGAGGCATAATTGGTATCAGTTATTACTGATTCTTTCTCATCAAACAGCACACTTTCGGCAATTTTTGCCTTTTCACTTTTGCTTGCAGCCATTTCGATAATCGTCGCAGCATCATCGTAAAAATGTGGTATATTGTTTAAGCTGCTTTCCCATGCCACGATGCACAAGCCATCACACACATATCCCTGTCTGCGAATAATCCATTTCAGTGCGTTGTGTATTTTTTGTGAGGTTTCATAGCCGATGGACATCGCTTCATTGTAGCCGCTTTTTTTGTCCTTCGTTTTGAAGCGCCCGCGGTAGGTGAAGTTTTTATCATCGTTTGATGAAATCAAGCTTGCCTTTGTGTCCCATTCACCACGAATTTTTACGGGATTTGTTTTTGCAGTCAATACTATATTGCCAGTCAAAAAGCATATATCTGATTGTTTTGTTGTTGATAAATAATAAGAAATAAAACTATGCTGTACATCCTTGTCCAACCACACAGAGGTATCATTCTGCTGGGCTTGGTCCAAATAAACTCGGAAGCGTACAAAAGCTTTTTCAATACGTGTGCCTTGAACTTTTTTTCTATCAGACAATATCCCCGCATCATCCAGGGTTAGCACCTTACTTTTTAACAAATCCTCAATGGTGCTTTTTTTGAAACATAATTGAGAACGGCGATTACTTTAGGATGTGCGTATTCTGAAGAGCACCAAGCGGATAATTTTTTCAAATATGAAGGAAAGATTTTCTTAATATCATCCAATTTCTGTTTTTTCTTCTTTTCCGTCTCTCCGTCAAAATACAGGGTTACTCTATCCACAAAATCTCCAGCAATGTACGACAAACTGTCGCATAAGGGCAGAGCTTTTACACTGGTTCTGCGATCCGGGTACGGAACGATTGTTTCCGACTCCTTTTTATCAAGTGTACGGGCATTAATAAAGTTCCCATATTCATCGATGGTGATTTCAATTTGCGCTTTCATCGTATCATATCCCAAGGGAATCAATGTCAGATGTTTCCCGTTCCACATTTCAACCTCGCCGGCTCGCCAAGCGTTTGCGTCATACAAAGAACAGAGGGAGGATGCCCAGCTCATAGCCCAACCTCCTCATCCGTAAACTCTTTTAGCCCGGTGAAGTTGTCAAGTTCTTCGCCGAATGGTTTGATAGCCATTTTGTGCAGAATTCGCCTATCCTTGTCCGGTATTTCATCCGGTTCGGGGAATTCTATGATTCCCTTGCGCATGACTACATTATGAAAACGGACGCTCATGTGTCCGCATTCGGCTTCCCGAACCGCTTCGTCGGCATATGTGAAGCCGTGGAACATATAGCCAAGCGCGAATTCATCAATATTGTCATACGCAGCTGCCCCTTCACCAAAAATGCACGGGGACACATCGCCGTGACACTCTCGTGTGCCAAGAAAAACATCCCGCCTTCCGCTGCGTTCAATCATCCGGCGGGCAATATTGTGATGTTTATTTTCGTTGCGGTCAGCGGTCAGCTCTGGTCGGTTCTCGTTCCAAACAAAGTGCGCACGAACCTGATAATGAACATTTTTAAGGTAAGTGTAAATGGAAAGGTCATTCCCGCCATTGTAATTCCTTGTCTTGATGCCTTCCGATGCTGTCTGGATGGGGTTCATGATTCGTACTGCATCAATGATCCAGATAATTGTTGGCTTGAAATAAACAGACATTAGGATGCCTTTTAAAGCCTCATAGGTTGGCACGTAATAGCTGCTCTTTTCTCCGCCAACACGGGTAACAGGGTCTGAGAACAGTGCCCTATCTCCGCTTACTTCAAATTCAACGGTATTTCGCTTTTTTTCCATAGGTCGACCACCTCCTAATATATCAGTGTTTGGGATTATCACTTACTCCAAATTCATCATGGTAATAAGTTCGAGACAGAATAAAGATGCCAGCTTTTTCTTCAAAGCGCACGCCTGCTCCGATTTTTTGCATTGCATAGTTGGTTAACTGCACTGTGTATCGCTGCAAATAGCGCAATTCTTTTTTTGCCTCGGAAATCAGATGATCCGATAACAGCTTTTCAATATGCATCAAGGCATCATCGTTGTATTCAACAATAACATCTTGGCTGCCCGTATCCCCGATAACTTCAAATGCTTCCCCGGCCTCTTTGAAAGCCTGCTTCAGTAGTAGGCTGTCTGATTTTTTGTTTCGTTTGCGGCCAGAAGGATTTGTAGTCAGCAAGTCAAGGATTGTGTGCTCCGGGTCATTTTTCAAAGGAAACGCCATTTCGTTTTGGAGCGGGCGATAGTATTTTGTGTAGAATTCATCCATTGCGGCTTTGGACAATGCACCTCCCGGGTAATACTGCGGGTTTATACGGATGTTATGCAGGATTTCGCGTGTTACCTCTTGCGCACCATGTACATGACCAAGGTTGTAAACGCACTCATCCCTAATATAGATGACAGGGACAATGCCGCACTCCGTTTCCCGATTTCGGTTGCACCGCCCAGCTGCCTGAACAACACTGTCTAGCCCGGTCAAGGAGCGAATCACGTGCTCAAACGATATATCGACGCCGGCTTCGATGAGCGTTGTGCTGATACAGATGATTCCTTGTATATTTGTTTTATTTTGCAGGCAGTTACGTATCTCTGTCAGAACGACGCTCCGGTGCTCTGGACACATATTGGCGGATAGATGAAATAGTCGATATGCATCTGTATTACCGATAGTCTTTTGAATATATTCCACTATTTTACGAGCCATAGGTTTTGTGTTTAAAATAACAAGAAGAGAAGACACCTCTTGTGCCTGTTTCAGAATAAAGTCTGCGGCTTCCTCGACTGAAAGACCGTTTCCTTCGGTACAATCAACGATTTCAACTCTTTTGAATGCCTCATCATACTTTTCACTATCACAAGCGATGCTTCGCAAAGGCAGAATGCGATAATCGCTCAGCCTGTCCAACAACGGTTGTGTTGCCGAGCAAAAAACAATGTCCGTGGCACAAAATTGAGCAAGGAAATTCATCGCCGCATTGAACAGCTTCAGCACTTTGATTGGAAGCGCCTGAATTTCGTCTATGATAATTACTGAATCGCCAAGCGCCTGCATGCGCCGTACGCTTGAGGTTTTTGCATCGAACAGTGTGTTGAGAAATTGCACCGCAGACGTGGCAATCACAGGGGATTGAGACCAATTTTCTGTCAATAGCTTGTACTTTTTTTCGCTCTCACCATCATTGGAATCGAATATTACATTTGAGTGATGTCGTAAGACGGCATCGTCATCTTCAATATAAGCCGCCATTTCATTTGCGTTTTGTTCCAGAATAGAGTTAAAAGGAGCAATATAGAAAATGTGCTTTTTCCCGTAGTGTACAGCTGTTTGCAGCGCATAGCGCAGCACCGACAGTGTCTTTCCTGCACCGCAGGGAACAACAAGACGAAATATACCACTGCTTCCGCCGTCAAACTCTGCACAGGCCTTTGAAATCTCAGCACGAAATTGGTCTAGCGCTGACGGTTCTTTTTCTGACTGGAGCAGCTTTATCTTTGCTTCACAATGGTTTAGATATGATTTCCACATATCTTTTCGCTTTTGGCAAGGCACCGGCGTTTTTGGCTCAACTCCATCCTCAAAACAAGCCGTATTTGTGCGGTCGGCATCAATTACGATTGAGGTAAGCAGTCTAATGTACATTGCCAAGTAAAAATGAGACGAGCCGTATCCTTGCGCTGCACTGTCGAATTCCTTTATTTTGGTCCAAATTGCATTGGCATCGTCACATGCTTCGCAAAACTCATTTTCAATGGTGTCTTTCCCATAATGCCCGTACACAATATGTTCCACTGCGTCATATGAATCAGAAATGTGCGCAATGGCTTCTTGAAAAGGAATTCTTCCATCTATGGAAAGGCAATCTCGCAATCCATGATGGCTCATAATGACGGTTCGCACTATTTCTGCGGTAAGTTCTTCGATGGTATCCTTAGGATTTGCCAGATTGTTTGCTAACAGAGCTCCGTGAGTAGAGTGGATGACTGAACCCCGAAAAACAGCTTCCCCAGTCGCAGCGGCTTTGAGATAAGCAAGATATTCTTGCGTGTTTTTTCCGTCATCGTGGTGTCTGCCTATGAACATGGACAATCTGCCAATGCCATACTGGTTTCCGATATCACAGGTTATTTTTGCTACGCCGTTGTTATGTTCAGCAACTGTCTGTTCATGTCCATCTGATTTTCGTATATGGGCAATGAACCGTTTTTCATGTTCCTCCAAAACATCCCCTCATTTTTAAAAATAAGCTAAATTGAATGTTAATGTAATAATTTTAGATTAGTTCAAAATAATCCAATTGTCAAGAGGCATTTTTTCTGATATAATAATTTTTGTCGTCCGACACCCTTTTTATGTTGGACGTGGATTGAAATAATTGAATGTTTATGTTATGGGAAACCGTAGCGACAAAGGCATCGGAAGTAAGTTTCCGGGGCCTTTGCTTTTATGCTTCCGCCAACCCATAACGAAGGCGGCATATTTTCCAATTCATGAACTCACTATCTTTGTAATCGTTTGTGTCTTTTGCAACTCCATCGAAAGGTGATATGAAAATAATATCACGAAAATGTGGGTTTAGAAATGTTAGTGAGCGGGTTTAAATTACTTTTATGCCTGCTTCTTGTCTGTCTTTGCCTGTATCTTACGATGATAGGCAGTTTTGGATTTCCGACGATTTCGTTCTTTCTTGCATTCCGGGTCATCACAATATTTCTGGTGATAGCCGTTCTTTATGAAAATGTTGCCACAGGCTTCGCAGTAACCGATACCCGTTCTGTCTCCCAGGGCAGAGGATAATCGGGCGATGCGGTCATATACTGTGCCGCAGCATAATAGACAACATCAAATACGGAAGCGAAGGCCTGAACGATTCGGAACTCTCCACTAAAACTCAGAGTCAGTTCAAGCGTAAACGCAGGTATCTTTTTGGAGACGTAGTTCTTTATTATGCTTAACTTCTCAATCGGACTTGTATTTTCAAAGCCAGAAAAGCCTTCGAATGAGACCAGCACCTTTTCTTCGTCATCATAATAAGCAAGCCTGTGTTGCAGAACTTCAGGTGCTCATTACTGATGGATGTAAAAGAAAAATCCCTCAATATCGAGCCTTTCCTCACAAAAGCAAGAAATTGCCGGATATCAAGGAATTGTGCGTAGAGGTGATACGGGCTTTCATTGAGAAAATCTTCTTCAACAAAGCTGAAAGGGTAAATGGTCGGCGGCAGCAAGCAATCCGCATAGTCTGGAACTTTATCAGAGTGGACGAAATCTCAGACAAGCACAAAAAAAACGGCATAGCCGATATCTCTACCGACTACGCCCTATTTTTCCGGGAATATAAATCTCTAAGCCGCACCCAAAAAACGGGGGTTTTTATTATTTCAGCCTATAAAATCGGCTACTATTTTATTAAACTTTTCAGGTTCTTCAAGGAACATCATATGTCCTGTGTCGAAAACTTCAAATTGGGAATTTGGAATATGCTGGTGCGACCAATCCAATGCTTCAACATAGTTAACGCTTTTTTTAGCTGCGATAACTAAAGTGGGAATATTAATAGTCGGTATTATATCACGCCAGTCTGTATAACAATGGTTCATAAGAAGAAAAGCACATTCCTTTGACGGGAATTTAAGGCTTTCTTCTAAAACCCAGTCTGCATACTCTTTTTTGCCCTCAGGGGTAACCAACATTGCATCAACAAAGCCTTTTGTAGTTTCGCTTGGGTTGGCAATCAAAGCGTCGTAAAGCTTTTCAAGGCGGGGGTAATCTATAAACCCGTATTTATGCGTGCTGCATGTAAGGACTAAAGGGGCCTCATCAACAATTATCATCTTTGAAAGCCTTTCGGGCCTGAATAAATCCCAGTAGCTCCAAATAACAGAGGAACCCATAGACCAGCCCAGCATGGTTATTTCTTTCAAATCAAGATATTCCACAAGCTCATAAATGTCTTTTGCAAGCCGGGATATCCGGTATCCAAAAGAAGGCTTGCCAGATTCCCCGTGGCCTCTTAAATCAACGGTTATAACCTGGTACTTCCCAGAAAGAGGTCCAATATTTTTACAGAATGATTTTGCGCTTTGATCCCATCCGTGTAGCATAACAAGCGGTTTTCCCTTGCCATATATTTCATAATGTATATCAACGCCGTCGTTTGTCTTAAAATAACTCATAATAATCCTCCTTAAAAATAATCATGGATATTGTTTATAAGGCGCCTTTATTTTATTATATTGTACGTTAAAAAATACATTGTTGCATTTATTACAATTTTTAAAAGAGAATGCAGAAATTTGTAGTGCATGTTACAATTTTTGAAAAGGAATGTTTTTAAAATTATACATAAGAGATTAATCTTAAAATTATTTAAAGGGGGGAGAAGACCTTGGAAAACGGATTAAACAGCAAAATGATAGATATATTCAGAGAACGCGGATTCATTAAAAGGTTCAAAGCGAAAGAAATTATATTTCAAAAGAATGACACGGCGGATTATATTTATCTTCTTACGGAAGGCAAGGTTAGAGCTTATAGCTTTATCCAAACGGAGCAGAACGGACGCTTTGTTTTGTTGAAAAAGGGAACCTTGTGGGAGAGGAAGTTTTTAGCGAGACACATTTAAGGATAGTTAATGCGGATGCGGTTACAAATATTGTCTTTTATTGCATGGACGGCAAAAGTCTGCTCTCTGTTTGTGTGCAAAACAACGTAAACCTTGAGATATTGCTTTCATTTTTCATGAAAAAAATAACTTTGCTTTCAAGTCTTATTTTTTATTCGCAGTTTATGAAAAACGATAGGAAAATAGCTTATTATCTATATTCAAATTTTAAAATGGGCAAAAAAACAATATATTATACCCATGAGCAGATTGCAGAAACAACCGGTATGAACAGGGTTTCAGCTACAAAAATATTAAATGATTTTGAAAAAAAGGGGCTTATAGAGCTGAATTATAAGTATATACACATTTTAAAGGAAAAGGAACTTGAGGATATTTTTGGGCTTATAAGCTTTTTTGATTTTTAGCACCATGTGACAAGCTTGTTGACATCATACAAATAAAGGCATATCATAAAATTATGCTTTAGGCACAATTTATAATATGGGAGGATTGTAAATGAAAAAAGAAATGCAAATGATGGACGGAAATACTGCTGCTGCTCATGTCTCCTATGCGTTTACGGAGGTGGCCGCGATATTCCCTATTACACCTTCTTCACCTATGGCAGGGCTTGTGGATTCATGGGCCGCAAACGGAAAGAAGAATATATTTGGTCAAAAAGTTTTGGTTAAGGAAATGCAATCCGAAGCCGGAGCCTCGGGTACTGTTCACGGCTCGTTGCAGGGAGGCGCTTTAACCAGCACATATACGGCGTCGCAAGGACTTCTTTTAATGATACCTAATATGTATAAAATAGCCGGCGAGCTTTTGCCGGGCGTTTTCCATGTCAGCTCGCGTTCTCTTTCCTCAAATGTGGTAAGTATTTTCGGAGACCATCAGGATGTTATGTCTACGCGCCAAACGGGTTTTTCCTTGCTTGCTTCAACAAATGCGCAGCAGTGCATGGACCTTGGTGCGGTTGCGCATCTTTCTGCAATAGATGCAAGGCTGCCTTTTTTGCATTTTTTTGATGGCTTTAGAACATCGCATGAGGTTTCGAAGGTTGAGGTTCTTCAATATGATGACCTTAAAAAGCTTTTAAATATGAAAGCCGTTGAAGAATTTAAGGGTAGAGCCTTAAACCCGGATCATCCAGAGCTTAGGGGGATAACGGCAAACCCTGATATTTTCTTCCAGTATAGGGAAGCGGGAAACAAATTCCATAATGCTGTTCCCGGTATAGTTGAAGAAAACATGAAAAAAATAAACGCACTCACAGGCAGGGATTATAAGCTTTTCAATTATCACGGTTCGCCTACGGCGGAAAAAATAATAATTGCAATGGGCTCCGCCTGCGACACTATTAAGCAAACCATAGGATACTTAAATAAAAACGGCGAGAACTTAGGGCTAATCGAAGTGCATCTTTTCCGTCCGTTTTCTGTCAAGCATCTTTTAGCTGCTGTTCCGGGGACGGTTAAAAAAATTGCCGTTTTAGACAGGACAAAAGAACCGGGAGCGCGCGAGCCTCTTTTCTTAGACGTAAGGAACGCTTTTTACGGTCAAAAGAATGCCCCCTTGATTGTTGGAGGACGTTTCGGTCTTGCTTCTAAGGAGTTCACTCCTCATGACGTTATGTCGGTTTATGCAAATCTTGAAAAGGACGAGCCAATGGATGCTTTTACCGTCGGAATAGTTGACGACGTTACATATACTTCTCTCCCTAAATATGAAAAAGATATAGACCCTACGCCTGAAGGAACAACGGCGTGCAAATTTTGGGGTCTTGGCTCGGACGGAACGGTAAGCGCGAATAAATCAGCGATAAAAATAATAGGCGACCATACGGATATGTATGCGCAGGCTTATTTTGCTTATGATTCAAAAAAATCCGGCGGGCTCACGGTTTCACATCTCAGATTTGGGAAGTCTGTTATAGAAGCCCCTTATCTTGTTACGAAGGCTGATTTTATAGCCTGTCATAATCAATTTTATGTATATCAGTATGACCTTCTTGAAGGGATAAAAAAAGGCGGCAGGTTTTTGCTTAACTGCGAATGGTCTAAAGAAGAGCTCGATGAAAAGCTGCCAAACAGCTTAAAGCGCAGGATAGCTGAAAACGATGTTTGCTTTTACACTATAAATGCTATAGATATTGCCAGAGGAATAGGGCTTGGCGGTCGTATAAACATGATAATGCAGGCTGCGTTTTTTAAGCTTGCGGATATCATACCTATTGATGATGCAGTTAAATATCTTAAAGACGCAGTTAAAAAGTCCTATGGCAGGCAGGGTCAAAATGTTGTTGATATGAATAATGCAGCCATAGACAAAGGTATTTCGGCAATGGTAAAAATAGATGTCCCTGAAGGTTGGGCTTCCCTTAAGGATGAAGAAATAAAGATAGACCCCAATATGCCGGAATTCATGGATAAAATTATAATAGACATGAACCGCCAAAAGGGGGATGCCCTTCCCGTCAGCGCATTTAACGGACGTGAAGACGGAACCTTCCCGCTGGGCATATCAAAATGGGAAAAACGAGGCATAGCCATAGACGTACCATACTGGGATTCCGAAAAATGCATACAGTGCAACCAATGCTCTTTTGTTTGTTCGCATGGAGTTATAAGACCTTTGCTTCTTGACGATGAAACAGTTAAAAACGCACCCGAAGGTCTTGTCACAAAGCCTGCCACAGGCTTTCCCGGGAAAAGCTTTTATCTTGCGATATCCGCTTTGGACTGTACAGGCTGCGGAAACTGCGAGAATATTTGTCCTGCCAAGGGCAAAGCGCTTCATATGAAGCCGCTTGAAGCTAACAGGGATAAGCTTATCCGTCTTTGGAACTATGTTGAGGATTATGAAAACGAGCCTATTGATGAAAAAAATAAAGCCAGTGTTAAAGGCAGCCAGTTCTTTAAGCCCTTAATTGAATTTTCCGGCGCATGCGCAGGCTGCGGCGAAACCCCGTATGTTAAGCTTATAACCCAGCTTTACGGTGACAGGATGACTATGTGCTGTCCTGCAGGATGCACCGCTGTTTGGGGAGCCTCCCCGGCTGTTGCATATACGACTAATAAAAAAGGGCATGGTCCGGCGTTTGGATATTCTCTTTTTGAGGATAACGGAGAATATGGATTTGGACTGTATTTGGGCTCAAAAACAAAGAGAAACATGCTTCTTGATAAGGTTAAAGAAGCTCTTGAAGCTGATATACCGTCAGAGCTTAAAAATCTTTTTAAAGACTGGATCCAAAATTTTGATAATGATAAAGACACAAGAAAATATTCAGATGATATAGAAAAAGCTCTTTTAAAGTATAAAGATAAAAACCCGTTAATTGAAGGGCTGTATAAAATGAGAGATTCCTTCGTTAAGCAATCCTATTGGATAATTGGCGGAGACGGCTGGGCATACGATATAGGCTTCGGTGGGCTTGATCATGTGCTTGCTTCCGGGGAAAACGTAAACGTGCTTGTACTTGATACCGAGGTTTATTCAAATACAGGCGGGCAATCCTCAAAGGCAACTCCTACTGCCGCAATAGCGCAGTTTGCAGCAAGCGGCAAAAAAACGAGAAAAAAAGACCTTGGAGTTATGGCAATGAGCTATGGCTACATATATGTTGCACAGATAGCCATGGGTGCAGACAAGACCCAGACATTAAAGGCCATAAGGGAAGCGGAGGCATATCCAGGCCCGTCGCTTGTTATAGCCTATGCGCCTTGCGTTAACCATGGTATAAAAGGCGGAATGGGCCACTCTCAGGAGCAGGAGAAGCTTGCCGTTGAAGCCGGGTATTGGTCGCTTTACCGCTATAATCCTGTTCTTAAGGATGAAGGTAAAAATCCGTTTGTTTTGGATTCAAAAGACCCAACAGCTGATTTTAAGGGCTATCTCATGAGCGAGGTAAGGTATTCTTCGTTGTTTAAGCTTTTCCCCGATTCTGCGGATGAACTTTTTAGTCAGGCGGCTAAAGACGCTACGGATAGGATCGAAAACTATCATAGAATTGCAGGTAAATAAAATATAAAGCCAATAAAGAAAGCGCGTATATACGCGCTTTCTTTATTGTATAACAAACACCAAAATATTATAAAATATATGGCTAATCAGTTAATGGAAAGCTGGCGCTTGAATTACAGATATATTATGATGTTGATTTTTTGGAGTGCGTTATAGCCAATATTAAAAGAACAGCTACTCTGCGCGTGGAAGGCGGGATATTTGAAAAATAGACATGCTTAAAACGAAGAAAATTGTTTATCAAACAACCTATTGGCTTTGTAATTATAGATCAATGAATCAAAAGACAAGAAGCTGATGACGGGAAACAAAGAATAAATATGCACAGACAAGGACACAGTATCCAGACTTAGCTCTGGATACTGTGTCCTTTATTTCTTGAGAAAACTGATAAATTTTGCGGTAAATTACGCATAAAACATTATTAAATTATTGATGCCATGCAGATAAAAAAGGAAGTAGAACAGTATACAAAAACAATAAATTTTTATAAAAAGTGCTCAATTGATTTTTAAAATACCTCATGTTATATTTATCAAGAAGGAAATGCAACAAATTGCTCAAAAGCAAGATAGAAAATTTGAATTATTTGTATATTTCGACAGTGGATATAACAATAAAATTTGAATAAGCGGTTGCTTTTGCTTATAAAATACAACTAAGGATTTCTCAGGAGGAAAATTGGGAGATGAGCCATCTTAAAAAAGGGCAGCTGCTTTTAAGCGATGAAGTATATAACGATATTTTTTTAAAAATTATCAGGGGGGAATTGATAGAAGGTGAAAAGCTGCCCTCAGAAACGCAGCTTTGCAAAATATATGGAGTTAGCCGCGTTAGTGTGCGTGCGGCATTGCAGAAGCTGCAAAGCGTAGGCTATGTTATCACAAGGCAGGGAGTAGGCTCTTTTGTGCATGATATAAACGCTCCAAAAGAATGGGACGAAATTTCCGTGTTTGGAAAAGATTCGTTCAAGAACTTCTTTGAGCTGCGTCAAGCTGTTGAATTCAAGGCCATGGAACTTTGTGTGAAAAATATTACCGAGAAAGATAAAAAATACCTTTTAAGTCTTGTTGACTTAATGCGTAAATGTGCCGCTTCTCATGAATTGCCTCTTTTTATAGACTATGACCTTGAATTTCATATGTATATTATACACACATCTCAAAACCCCTTTTTTATTGAAATTATGGAAAGATATAAGGGAGCATACCATCAATATCTTTCTGAAATGGCAAAGCAATCTCCAAAAACTTTTTCTGCCATAGCGGAAGAGCACCAGCAGATATATGATTTGTTAGCAGCTAAGAAGATAAGAGCTGTTCAAAAATATTTGTATAATAATAATCTGTTCTATGAGGTGACATATTTCAGCAAGTGATAACATTTACTTTATTAGAGACAGGTTTTTTTTTCTGCCAACTTGTATTACAGGTAATTTGAGTAATATAAGTAATGCAAGCAGCAACTAAAATTGTAACGTAACCGGATATACCAGAACAATGGAGAAAATGGGTAAACTAAAGGAGGGAAGGAAAAGGGTATATGCCGGTTTTAAAAAGCAATTAGATAAAAGGGAGGAGTCGAAAAATGAAAAAGAGAGTTTTGGCAATGGTATTGTGTTTTGTAATGTTAATATCCTTAACCCTTGCGGGGTGCAGTTCAAGCGGCGGAGATAAAAGCGAGAGTAGCAGCTCCGGCAGCACAAGTACAAAAGCAATTAATCTCAATATGAATTTAACGACCTCTGAGTCAAGCGCTTGGATGGTAGCTGCAAAAGAATTTAAGCGTATAGTGGAAGAAGAAACAGAAGGACGCTATACCATCTCTATTTATCCAAATGAACAGTTGGCATCAGGAGACATGGTAAAAGGTACGGAAATGATTATGAGCGGGGCTATTGATGTAGACTTACGTTCCTGCGTTAATTTTACGGCTGTAGAGCCTAAATTGTTTGCTATTGTTATGCCTTGGATTTTCCCGAATGGATATGACAGCGTTGATGAAATCATTTTCAATGGCGGCAAGGGCGGAGAAATGGTTAAATCTCTTATTGATGCAAAAGGCGTTAAGGTTCTTGGCCTTGGCGAAAATGGTTTCCGTCAGATTACGAATAACAAACGTGAAATAAAAACACCTGCCGATTTAAAGGGTCTTAAATTCCGTTCAGCATCTATTGCAGCCATGATGGATACATTAAAGCTTCTTGGCGCAGACCCTACGCCTATGAGCTTTTCCGAAGTATTTACAGCTTTGCAGCAGGGAACTATAGACGGACAAGAAAATCCTACCGATCCTATCATGAGCAGCAAGATTTATGAAGTTCAAAAATATCTCACAAAATGGGATTATTCTTATGACTGCTTGGTTCTTTCGGTTAGCGGCAAGGTTTGGGAAGTATTAAGCGATGCCGATAAGGAAATTTTTACAAAAGCTGCTGAAGAAGGCTGTGCTATGCAGGTAGAAGAAATCAGGAAACAAGAACAAAGCAACCTTGATTTTTTTGAAAAAGAAGGCATGAAGATTACATATCTTACAGAAGAAGAGACAAAAACTTTCAAAGACTTGATATCTCCTGTTTATGATACTTACAGAGAATCTGTTACAGATGAAGTTTTCGAAGCTTTCGGTTATAAATTTGCTGATTGATTTAACGGTTTTTACAGAAAGCGGAGGAAAACCCTCCGTTTTCTGTAAAATTAAAACCCAGACACAATTGAAAAAACCGGAGGTGAAGTTGCTTGAAGTATGTAATAAAAGCTTTAGACAAAATTGAGGAAGTAGTTTTATTTTTGTTGCTGGCGTTCATGACGGTTATGAATTTTGTAAATGTTGTTGCTAGATACTGCTTTACGGTTTCCATTTCATTCACAGAAGAACTGACTATCATGGCGTTTGTGTGGATTAGTATGTTTGGCATTGCGGTGGGATATAAAAAATATGCACATTTAGGTATGAGCTTTTTCACTGATTTAATGCCAAAAAAAGTCAGGTCATATTTTGTTTTGTTTTCTATGGTTTGTTCTGCAATTACAATTGCTGTTATGCTGAAATATGGTATTGCAATGGTTGCCCAGCAGATTGCCTATGGGGCTAAAACGGCGGCTTTACGCCTTCCTTCATGCGTGCAGGGACTCTCAATCCCTGTTGGTGCATGCTTTATTTTGATTCGCACGTTTCAATCGGGTATAAGCCAATTTATCCGCCTTCAAAAAGAAGCAAAAATTGAAAAAGAGAAGGAGGCGTGCTGATGTTAGCTTTAGTATTATTCGGCTTGTTTTTCCTGCTTATATTTTTAAATGTGCCGATCGCCGTATCTCTTGGTCTTTCGGCGCTTGTCGGCTTATTTATAGGCGGATTTGATTTTTCGATGTTTCCGAATGTTATGTATGCGGCTATAGGCAAATTTGCCTTACTGGCTATTCCATATTTCATTCTTGCGGGCGTAATTATGGAGCATGCGGGAATTTCCAGGAAGCTGGTATCATTTGCTCAGGTTTGTGTTGGGCATACAAGAAGCGGACTTTTATCTGTTTGTGTTATTGTAGCTTGCTTTTTTGCGGCGATTTCAGGCTCTGGACCGGCAACTGTGGCTGCTCTCGGTTCAATATTAATTCCGGCTATGGCGGATGCGGGCCATGACAGGGCAACTGCAACGGCGCTTATGAGTGCTTCCGGGGCTATAGGCATTATAATTCCGCCCAGCATAGCTTTTGTTGTTTTTGCTTCGATTGCGGATGTTTCCGTAGGCTCATTGTTTGCCGGAGGAATTATACCGGGTATTATTGTTGGTGTATCCTATATTATCGCGGCAATAATCGTTTCCCGCAATAATAAAAATATTATCCGCCAGCCTAAGGCTTCAGGGAAAGAAATTTGGCATGCTTTTAAGGATGCAATTTGGGGACTGATGACTCCCGTTATCATTCTTGGCGGTATTTACGGAGGTATTTTCACACCTACGGAGGCTGCTGGAGTGGCTGTTGTTTATGGGTTGTTTGTAGGAATTGTTATTTACAGGGAGATAAAGCTTAAAACATTGTGGCGGATTTTTATAGATGCAGCAACTTCATCAGGAACGGTTATGTATATCGTTGCTTGCGCTTCAGTGTTTGCTTGGATTTTAACAACCAGCAGAATTGCAAATGATTTTTCAATGGCATTAATGGCCTTCAGCTCAAACAAGTATGTTTTGCTTCTGATTATGAATATAATCTTTTTGATTGCCGGATGCTTCTTAGATGCAAATTCTGCATTTTATATTTTAATACCTATTATGCTTCCGATTCTTAAGAGTATCGGAGTGGACTTGGTTCATGCCGGTGTGTTTATAACAGTAAACATGGCAATTGGTCTTATTACGCCGCCTGTCGGTGTAAATTTATATGTTGGATGCAATGTCGGCGGGGTTTCAGTTCCGGAGATTTGCAAGAAAATAGTTCCTTTTATTATTGCCGGAATTATTGCGTTAATGCTTATTACATATATTCCTCAAATCACTATGTTTTTGCCTAACCTAATGAAATAGAATATATTCTGACATAGCATGGTTTATTAAAATATTTGGAATTTATTTTATTTGCATGGGAGGCAATTTGTTATGAAAAACATAGGTTATGTTGGTTTAGGCGTTATGGGTCATGGTATGGTTTCAAACCTGATTAAAAAATGTGACGCCGGCACAATAATTTGGGGTTACGATGTGGTTGAAAACGCTATGCAGGCTTTCCGGGACGTTGGAGGAAAAACGGCATCATGCCCTGCAGAGCTTTATAAAAATTGCAGTATAATATTTATGTGTTTGCCAACTAATGATCTTGTATATAACACTGCAAAAGAGATTCTGCCAGCGGCCGGAAAAGGAACGACAATAATTGACATGAGCTCCACTTCGCCATATATCAGCAAAGAGCTTTATCAAAGGGCAAAGGAGAAAGATGTGAATTTTCTAGATTGTCCTGTCAGCGGAGGAAAGGTTGGAGCCGATGCCGGAGCTTTGGCTATTATGTGCGGGGGAGACAAAGATATTTTTGATATAATCAGGCCTTACCTTGAAATGATGGGTAAAACAGTTACATACATGGGTGGCAGCGGCTGCGGCAGCACGGCAAAGCTGGCCAACAATATAATGGTTGGTATCCATTTAATAGCTATGGGTGAAGCTTTTGCGTTTGCAAAGAAAGCCGGGCTTGATCCGGCAACGCTTTTTGAAGCAATAAGGCATGGAGCTGCCCAAAGCACAGTTATGGATATAAAAATGCCTAAAATTCTTGAAAGAGATTTTAGCGCGGCTGCGCGTATTGCCGTTCACCTTAAGGATATTGATAATGCTTTGGATATGGCTCAGAAATTAGAGGTAGACCTTCCTATTACACAATTGGTTAAAGAACAAATGGATTATATGAAGGATAATGGGATGATAAACGAAGATCAATGCGCTTTGGTTAAATATTATGAAAACAGTATGGACGTTGAAGTTAAATAAAAATAAAAAACAGTATGTGGTTAATAACTACATACTGTTTTTTTATTGTAAAGAAAGGAAATACCGTCGAACTTTTTATGAAGATTTAAAGCTGTTTGTGTTATTATTAATACAACTTAAATAAAATATCCATAATTATCTAAAATGGTTAGCGTGCAAATAATTTGTATATTATTTATAATTAAAGTGCGAAAAATAGAAAAATATAGCTCTTTTTCGCTAACTTTGTAAAAATTTTTTCTAAAATATCTATTTGTTATTGTAAAAATATATGATAATATGGTAATATATTAATATAAATTGTGTATATTATCCATGGACATTTTCTTATTACATAAAAGGGGGCTTGCTCATAATGAAAAAAGAAATGATAGCAATGCTTCTTGCCGGAGGCCAGGGAAGCCGCCTAGGCATACTTACAAAAAACATAGCCAAGCCTGCCGTTTCATTTGGCGGGAAATACAGGATTATAGATTTTCCTTTAAGCAATTGCGTAAACTCAGGGCTTGATACGGTTGGAATTTTAACCCAATATCAACCTTTAAGGTTAAACCGCCATATAGGCATAGGCATTCCCTGGGATTTAGACAAGCAATACGGCGGAATAACGATTCTTGCTCCGCATATTAGAGGCGAACAGGGCGAATGGTATACGGGAACGGCAAATGCAATATTCCAAAACATAGATTACATAGATGAAACAAATCCTGAATATGTGCTTATTCTTTCTGGCGACCATATCTATAAAATGGATTATTCAAAAATGCTTAAATTCCATAAGAAAAAAGGATGTACGGCAACCATAGCCGTGCTTAAGGTTTCTTATGAAGAGGCCAGCCGGTTTGGCATAATGAATACGGATGCGGACGGCAGGATATATGAATTTGAGGAAAAGCCGGAAAAACCGAAAAGCAACCTTGCTTCAATGGGCATATATATTTTCACATGGTCAAAGCTTAAAGAAGCTCTTATTGAAGACAATAAAATACATCCGGACAGTGATTTTGGCAAGCATATAATCCCTTCGATGATAAAAAAGGGCGAAAGCCTTTATGCATATGAGTTTTCGGGGTATTGGAAGGATGTGGGCACGATAGAATCCTTCTGGCAGGCCAACATGGAGCTTATAGGCATATGCCCGGAGTTTAATCTTTATGAGGACTTCTGGAAAATATATACTAATTTTGATCATCAGCCTCCCCAATATACGGGTGAAACGGCTGTTGTCCGCAAGAGCTTTGTTTCCGAAGGCTGCGAGGTTTACGGCGAGGTTTACAATTCGATACTCGGGCAAAGCGTTACTGTGAGCAAAAACGCTGTTGTACGGGATTCCATAATAATGAAAGATACCTTCATAGGAGAGGGAAGCTACATAGAAAGATGCATCATAGATGAAGAGTCGGTTGTTGAAAACGGTGTTAAAATAGGAATTGGTGAGAATGTTCCAAATTTCGATAAGCCTCATATATACAACACAGGCATAACGGTTGTCGGTGAAAAAACATACATACCTTCCGGCGTCACCATAGGCAAAAACTGTGTTTTATACGGAAAGACAAAAAAAGAGGATTATGGAGACGGCATCCTTTTAAGCGGCGGTTCCATAATTTGTGAGGAGGCGCGCTTATGAAGGCTATAGGTATAATTCTTGCCGGAGGCAATGATGACCGTTTGGGTGTGCTCACAGGAACAAGAGCTGTTGCGGCAATGCCCGTGGGCAGTTGTTATAGGGCAATAGATTTTTCGCTTAGCAGCATGTCCGCCTCCCATATGAATAAGGTTGCTGTTATAACCCAGTATAATTCAAGAACTCTGCATGATCATCTGACATCCTCAAAGTGGTGGGATTTTGGAAGAAAGCAGGGAGGGCTCTTTGTTTTTGGCCCTTATATAAGCAGGGAAAATCCGTTTTGGTTCAGAGGTACGGCGGATTCGATATATCAAAACATGACATACCTTAAGCGCAGCAATGAGGATTATGTTATCATAGCTTCAGGGGATTCGGTTTATAAAATGGACTTTAGGGATGTTGTGGATTTTCACGAGCAAAAAGGCGCGGATATGACCATTGTCTATAAATCCTTTGGAGGCAAAAATATTTCAAAGATGGGTGTGATTTCCCTTGCTGCGGACGGGAAAATAGAGGATTTCGAGGAAAAACCTCTGCATCCGAAAACAAACAACGGTTCTCTTGGGATATATATTATATCAAGATCTCTTTTGATAAGTCTTCTTGAGGAGGTTTCGCCGAATAACGGATACGATTTTGTTCGCGATGTTATAATAAGATATCTGGATACCCTTAAGATTTACGGATATAGGTTTGACGGATATTGGCGCTCAATAGGCGCCGGGATAGACGAATACTTCAATACAAACATGGATTTTTTAAATAAAGACGTGCGTTTCATTTTTTTTAGGGAATACCCGTATATAGCCACAAAGCCAAAAGATGAACCCCCTATTAAATATAATCCAAACGCGACGGTTAAAAATGTTGTTTGCGGGAGCGGGAGCATATTAAACGGACACGTTGAAAATTCTGTGCTTTTCAGGCGTGTATATACAGGGGATTTCTCTGTTATAAAAAGAAGCATAATTATGGAGGGCAGCTATATAGGAAACAATTGCATTGTTGAAAACGCGATAATCGATAAAGATGTTGTTATTTCCGACGGGAAGACTGTTTTGGGATCAGAAGGTTCGCCTGTGATAATCGCCAAAGGGACGATTATATAGGCCTTTATATATATTATTATTTATTATGCCAAAATCAGCTTTGTAAACGGAAAGGGGTCGACATTATGGAAATTACGGATGTTAGGGTACGGAAAGTTAGCAAAGATAATAAAATGAAAGCTGTTGTTTCGGTTACCTTTGACAATGAGTTCGTCGTTCATGATATAAAGGTAATCGAAAGAGAAAATGGGCTTTTTATAGCCATGCCCAGCAGGAAAACATTAGACGGTGAATTCAGGGATATCGCTCATCCGATAAACGCTACAACACGAGAAAAAATACAGGCAGCTGTCCTTGAAAAATATGAAACGGCATTGCTTTCAGAATCTGAAGATGCAAATGAACGAGACGCTGTATGAGGTTAAAAATAAAAGAGGCGCGGACTTATATAAGTCCGCGCCTCTTTTATTTTCTTTACATGCCTAGTTTAAAAGGATATAATAATGGTATATTAAAGTAAGAAGTTAAAGAGCCTTTTGCGGGTAAGGAGGCGTTTATGGAAACCGTTTCCGATATTTTTGTAAGCGGGAATATAAAAGATATAAATACGGCGACCTATGGCATAGAAAAAAATATTCCTGTTTTAGGTCTTTTTTGCATATGCCGCAAAAAAAATATGCTTTTTAAAATTGAAATAATAAAGCATTCCGAGCTTTTAAAAAACCGAAATAAAGAAAGATATATTATTTTAGGCATTGCCATGGGCAAGAAAGACGCTTATGCCCTTTTAAGCCATATTTATGAATATGTCCTTAAAAGAGGGTTGCTTGCGCAGGATATAGAGAAAATTTTCTGATGGGAGAATCAAATGTCTGTATTACTTGCTGTTTTAAAAATTATAGGCTTAATAATTTTGTGTTTATTGGCAATTATACTTATATTGGTAATTATAGTTCTTGTTTCTCCGCTTAAATATAAGCTTTATGCTGAAAAATACGAAATGTTTAAGGCGGACGGTAAGGTTTCGTGGCTTTTTCATGCTGTTAAGCTTGAAATATATGCAGAGCTTTCTAAAGATTTTAAAACGGTACTCAAAAAAGATGTGTCTTTTAAAATATTTGGAAGGGAGATATTAAATAAACCTGAAAAGCTTAAAAAGCCGAAGAAGAAAAAACCGGTTGACCAAAAAAAAGAAAAGCCCTATATAAAAGAACCCGAGCCTAAAAAGGCGACACCCTTTTTTTCTTCGGACAAGCTTTTAAAGCTTGAGGATGAGGAATATAAGCTAGCTGAAACTCCTAAATATATGCGCATAAAAATGCCGCATGCGGAAATGCCTCCGCCGGAAGCAAAGCTTCCAAAAGCCTCAAAGGAAAACGAAAAAAAGGCGGAAGAAGATGCGGAGGAGAAACAGGAGAAAAGGAAAATAGATATAGCTTATTTCAAAAATATGCCAAAAGATGAAAGAAAAAAGCTTATATCAGACGTAATTAAGTTTATAAAAAGTGTGCTTAAAACGGTGTTCCCAAAAAGCTTTAAGCTTCTTGGCTCTTTTGGGCTTTCAGACCCTGCTTTAACGGGCGAAGTTTTAGGCGGTATATATGTTTTAAAAGGGTTCACCGGTCTTGACATTAATGTTTCGGGTGATTTCAGAGGTGAAAATGTGCTTAACGGCAAGATTTTCATCGAGGGCAGGATTACGCTTTCGGCTTTGGGTTTTTATACCTTAAGACTAGCGCTTACGAAGCCTGTGTTTAAAATAATAAAAATATACTTAAAAGGTTAGGAGAATGTTGAATGGGAAACAGTTTTAACGAAAGTATCGATGTTTTATTTGGCAGGATGGAAGAATTCGTATCCACTAAAACGGTTGTCGGGGAAGCTGTAACCGTTGGCGGGGTTACCCTTTTGCCCCTTATAGAAGTAAGCGTTGGAGTCGGTGCCGGCGGAGGCGGCGAAGGCAAAAATCAGGGCATTGGCGGCGGTCTCGGCGCAAAGATAATTCCAAGCGCAATACTTGTTATAACGGGAGACAGCGTTCGCCTTGTAAATATTAAAAACCAGGACGCTTTAAGCAAGCTTATAGACCTTGCTCCAGACGCCTTAAATAAGCTTAATTTTTTTTCCAAAAAGGAAGATGAGCCTAAAGAAGAAATAAAATTTGAAGAAAAGGTTGTTGTGGAGGAATAATAAAAGCTTCAAGGAGGTGCAAAACCATTGACAGTAATAGAATTTTTCGATAAAGATACAATTAAAAACATACTTGCTGTTTTAACTTTAAAGCCGGAAAAAACCGTTTTTTTATATGACAGAGAGCTTAAAAATATGAATTTTTTTGCAAGCCTTGAAAAGTGCTTTAAGGCCCATATCCCAAATATAAAGCTTGAAAAATATCCAGTGAATATAATGGATATAAACGATGTTTACGAGAAAACGATTAAGGTTATAAAATCAAATGAAAATTGTATAATAGAGCTTACCGGCGGAAGCGAGCTTATGACCGTGGCGGGATACAAAGCAGGAAGCGAAATGGATGTAGATCTTATATATACAGATATAACTAAATCCGAAATGCTTTATATAAACCGCAACAATAAAATAGTGAAAACAACAAATCTTACGCTTTTGGACTTCATAAACTCAAAAGGGGCTGCTTTAATAGGGAATTCGAAAGCAGCACCGGAGCCTGAAATATATGAGGACGTTATTAATATGTGCAACGTGCTTTTTAACAAGCTTGAAGATTGGAAAGTAACCTGTTCTTACCTTCAGACGGTAGCTGCGTCTTTCGAGAAAGAAGAGCTTGATATAAAAAGCCGCAGAGTTATAAGACATAAGAATGGACAGATGATATACCCCGACGAATATATAATGGGAGAGTTTCAGAAGAACGGGTTTATAAAGGATTTAAGCTTTAACAAAAATAATATAAGCTTTTCGTTAACCTCTTCACAGTCCAGGCAATATATGATAAACTACGGAGGCTGGCTGGAGCTTTATGTTTACATAGAAGCAAAACGTGCAAAAATGTTTGACGATATACTTTTAGGGGCTATGATAGATTGGAATGTGTATGATGGCGTAGTTTCAGCCGGAAACGAAATAGACGTTATTCTTTCAGATGGCTCAACCCCTGTTTTCATATCATGTAAACTAAGGGAAGCGGATACTGACGCTTTAAATGAGATTTGGATAGCCAAAAGAAGGCTTGGAGGATGGTTTTCAAAAAGTGTTGTGGTTGCTTTTGGCAGTGAAAAAGCTAAAAATATGGGTACATATAAAAGAGCCTGCGAGCTTGGTATATCAGTTTTGGATAAAGAAGACATATTAAGCCGTAATTTTGGGGAAAGGCTTGTTGGTTGCATAAAAGCCCATGATCTTATAGGCCTTAAATGGAGATAAACGTATTTAAAATTATATTTTAATAAAGGGATTTTCAAAGCATCAGCCTTTGGAAATCCTTTTATTTTTTAGATTGTTAATGCCTGCTGGCTTATTTTTAGTTATTTTTTTTGCACCTTAGTTATAAATTTATATATATAAATAAAATATGATGCGGGTGTGCCATGATAAAAGAGGGCGATATTGTAACACGTAAGAAATATGGTAATGATTTAAACTTTATAGTAAAATCCATAGAGGACGACGGAACGGCAAGACTTTATTGCATAAGCCACAGGCTTTTTGCAGATGCTCCATTGGATGACCTGAAAAGAGCTTTAAGGGAAAACTTTTTTATATTCAAGAAACTTTTCCGCTCAGATGCCCAGAAAAAGGTTGAGGATATATTGAAAAAGAGGAAGGAAAAGATGTCGGGGGTTTTTTATCCGGGGCGCGTTTTACATATAGATTCGGATGAAGGTTTTTTAAATATGTGTATGTCTTATTATGACCTTTTGGGCGTTCCGGCCTCGGGAAGGCTTATAGTTGAGGACAGTCAGCCCCTGGCTATAATGGAGGTGCTGAAGGAAGATTGCCCGGATATACTTATACTCACGGGTCACGATTCGCTTAAAAACAACTCCGATGAAACCGACATGGGAAATTATAGCTCCTCGGGATTTTTTGCGGATGCCGTGAAAAAGGCAAGGCAGTTTCAGTCTGGGAGGGATTCGCTTATAATATTTGCTGGAGCATGCCAATCAAATTTTGAAGCTATAATGTCTTCGGGAGCAAATTTTGCCAGCTCGCCTGAAAGAAAGCTCATACATGCGCTGGATCCTGTTTTCATAGGTGAAAGGCTTTCTTACACATCTGTTTTTGATATAGTTACCCCCAAAGATGCCCTTGAAAATACAATGACTTCTTTTGACGGGCTTGGTGGGTTTGAAACAAGAGGTACGCTAAGAGGAGGGAATCCGTAAATTTAATTTTTTATACCCTTGATATTTGGTATATTTTATTTATACTTAAAAAGGAGATGTCTTTTTTGAAGGGGTATATTAGTGAATAAAGAGATTAAGGAATGGCTGGATTCTTTTAGATGGGCCTTTATTATACTTATAATTTTATATTTTGTATGCTGGCCTGTTAAAGTGCGGGGGCTTTCGATGGAAAAAACGCTTAAAGATTCGGATAGGCTTTTGATGAGCCGGGCGATGTCATATATAGGGGCATATGGAAGAGGAGATATCGTTATATTAAACCTTGATTTAAACGGGCAGAATAAGGACATAGTTAAAAGGATAATAGCTATGGAAGGGGACAGCATACGTATAAAAAACGGAGAAGTGTTTTTAAACGGTGAAAAACTGTATGAGCCTTATGCTCTTGGGGAGACTTTGGGAGATGTTGATATAGTTGTTCCCGAGGGCTGCGTTTATTTTCTTGGAGACAACAGACCGGAGAGCACAGACAGCCGAACCCTGGGAACTATCCCCAAATCAAAGGTGTCCGGGAAGATTTTAATTAGGATATATCCTTTCGGCAAAATTGAATAATACATATCATGAAATAATCTCTTTATGAATATATTTGTATAGACAAAGTCATAAGGAGGTTTTTTTATGCCGTCTGAGCTTGGATTGGTTAAAAAAGAGATTGTATTTAGAGATAAAATTGGGAAAAAAAATGGACAAATTCTTTTGGAAGGAGACATAGTAGTTCCGGATATTAAGCCTGATGTTGAAAATATACTCAGGGTTTCGGGCAAAGTCTCGATTAATAATGTTAGGGCTGAAGAAGGAAGGGTAAACTTTAGTGGTACGTTTAATGCATCTGTTATATATGAATCCGGGAATGGCAAAAGCATTTTAAATTCCATGAATTATTCATCACCCATAGACGAATATATTGCTGTTGAAGAATGCACAAGAGACGCCAAGGTAAGGCTTAAAAGCAACATTGAGCATATGGAATACAGGCTCATAAACGACAGGAAGGTAAGCATTAAAACGGTGCTTTCCGTAATCTGTGACGTTGAGGATGAAAAAAGGTGCGATATTGTAATGGACGCTTCGGATGACGGAATGCTTAAAACAAATACCGGTACAATAAAGCTTCAGAACAAAGAGATAACAAAAACTGATATAATACCCATCAAGGAAGAATTTGTTTTGCCTGCGGGTAAGCCTGAAATCGGGAAAATAATAGATTCCGAGGCAATGATAACCCAAAAAGACGTCAAAATTTCAGATGGGAAGGTACAGATAAAAGGCGAAATAAAAGTTATAACCATTTATACGCCTGAAGGAGAAGAAGGTATAGTTGAGGTTGTTGAGCACACGGTTCCGTTTAACGGATATGTAGAAGTTGAAGGTGCAAAAGCAAATATGCCGGGAGGCATAAGTATATACATAGACAGCGTTGAAACTCAATCAATGGCCGATTCCGACGGAGAAGAAAGGCTTATAGACCTTGCTATAGATTTAGGAGTTATTCTCCGGCTTTTTAATATTGAAGAAATAAGCATTGTGGAAGATGCCTACAGTCTTCGGCATGCATTAGACATAGAAAGGGAAACCATAAGGTATCAGGTTGTTGTTTGCCAGAGTGTTGCGGAAAACTCGGCAAAAGGCGTTATAACCATACCCGACAGATATCCCGATGTCTTTAGGGTTGTTAAGGTTTGGGGCGATATAAAGGATTATGAAGCTTCCGTAGGAGAAGGAAAGGTTAATGTTGAAGGCACGCTTGGAATCAATACACTTTATATCGGAAACGATGATGAGCGTCCTGTAAGCTGTGTATATAGCGAAATTCCGTTTTCACAGGAAATAGAGGCCATAGGAGCAAAAGAAGGCATGGATGTTGATCTTAATGTGGGAATAAAAGATATTCTGTCAAATATGACCTCTGAGAGGGATGTTGAAGTTAGAGCCGAGATGGATTATGGAAGCATAATTACAGAGGCAGTTGAAAAAGGCGTCATAACCGATATACTTCCGTCGCTTGAAGCTTCGCTTCCCGAAACCTCAAGTGTCGTTATATACTATGTTGAGAAGGGAGACACTCTTTGGAACATAGCAAAAAAATACAATACAACAATTGAAGATATAGCGGGCCTTAACGGTATTAAAAATTGGGACGCCATATATCCGGGCCAACAGCTTATTATAATAAAAAGCAGTGTCGAATAACAAAAAGCCTCTTAAAGGCAAAGCCTTTAAGAGGCTTTTTAACAGCTGATGCTTATAAAATATTTTGCCAAAAGCTTAAACAGTTGTTATAATGAGGATAATAACTGTGAGGTGCTCTTATGATAGGTAAATTTATAACCTTTGAGGGTGGTGACGGCGCAGGCAAAACCACCCAGATAAAGCTTTTAACAGAATATCTTTCCGGTAAGGGTGTTGCGTTTTTGGTTACAAGGGAACCGGGAGGAACTAAGATATCCGAAAAAATAAGGGAAATCCTGCTTGACAGGGGTAATAAAGAAATGGATGCAATAACCGAGGCATACCTTTTTGCGGCTTCGAGAAGCAGTCTTGTAAAAGAGCTTATTTTGCCCGAGTTAAGGCAGGGCAAAGCTGTTATATGCGACAGGTTTTTTGATTCAAGCTTGGCATACCAGGGTTTTGGAAGAGGGTTAGGCGCCGAAACGGTGCTTAAAATAAATGAGGAAGCCTTAAGAGGCGTTTCCCCGGATATAACATTTTTTATAGATGTTCCTCCGGACCTTGGGACAAAAAGGCGCGAGGCGGCGGGAGAGCCTGATAGGATGGAGCTTTCAGACATGGAATTCAAGGAAAAGGTTTATGCAGGCTATAAGTTTATAAGCGAAGCCGAAAGAGAAAGAATAATAACAATAGACGGAAGAAAGTCTCCGGATGAAATACACAGCCAAATAACCGCGCATATAAACGCTTTATTCAATTTTAAATAAAGGAGGCTTTGATATGAAGCTTGTTATGGCAATAATACATGATGACGATGCTGTAAACGTCATGAATTCGTTGGGTGAAGCAGGTTTTTTTGTTACAAAGCTTGCCACAACGGGAGGCTTTTTAAAATCGGGGAACACAACGCTTATTTCCGGAGTTGACGATGATAAGGTTTGCAAAGTTATATCTATATTCGAGCAAAAATGCAAATCAACTGTGGAGCATGCTGCAACCCCTTATGGCAATGCCGAGGGGTTTACGCCATACCCTGTTGAAATAAAAGTTGGCGGTGCGACCGTTTTTGTCATTGACGTGGATAAGTTTTATAAATTTTAACATGAGGCTTAAAAAATGTATGATTTTAAGGATTTTATAGGCAATATCCATATAGTTGACGCGCTTAAAGCCGCGATTAAAACCGGAACGCCCTCCCATGCTTATATAATAAGCGGAGAAAGCGGCTTGGGCAAAAAATATATCGCAAACACATTTGCAAAAGGTCTTTTGTGTGAAAGTGAAAATGCCCCGTGTGGGGTTTGCGTCTCATGCAGAACCTTTGAATCTTTAAACAACCCGGATGTTTTTTATATAAGACCTGAAAACAAAACCGTTTCGGGCAGCATAGGAATAGACGAAATAAGGGAAAAAGTAATTAAAAATATAGAAATAAAACAGTTTAAATATAAATATAAAATATTTATAATAGAAAAAGCAGATAAAATGACGGAGAAAGCGCAAAACGCTTTTTTAAAAACGCTTGAAGACCCGCCGGAATACGCCGTGTTTTTATTGCTTTGTGAAAACATAAATACCCTTTTGCCGACGGTTGTTTCAAGATGCGTTATTATGAAACTTTTGCCTCTCCCTTTCGGGGATATTTTAAGCTATCTTACGGACAGGCAGAATATAAGCCCCGAAACTGCAAGGCTTTGCGCTGCATATTCGGGAGGCTCTTTGGGCAAGGCTATTAACGCCGCAGGAAGCGAAAGCTTTATGCTTATGAGAAGCGAAATAATTGATTTTTTGTTTGATATAAAAAATATGAGTTCCTCCGCTTTGCTGCTTAAAGCCAAAGAATTTGAAAAATACAAGCTTCAAAAAGACTTTTTTGATATAATATATATGTTTTATAGGGATATGCTTGTTTTAAAAACAACAAATAACGATGAAAGGCTTTCTTCCCCTGATATTATGGACAAGCTTAAAGCCTTCCTGTCGTTTGCAAGCGAGAAACAGCTTTTGTTATGCCTTGAAGCTGTTTTTGATGCAAAGAAACTTGTTAAAAACAATTCGGATTTCCTCCTTACAACGGAGGTATTGCTAATAAAACTGAAGGAGAGTTTAAAATGACTGAAGTAGTCGGTATAAGGTTTAAAAAGGCCGGCAAGGTTTATTATTTCGACCCTGACGGCCAAAAGATAGAAGCAGGCTGCTATGCCATAGTTGAAACCGTAAGAGGAATTGAATACGGCCTTGTAGCCAAGAGCAATGTTTTTGTGCCGGATGAAGATGTTGTGCTTCCGCTCAAAAAGGTTTTAAGAGTGGCAACCGAGGAAGATTCGGTTGTAGATGAAGAAAACAAAAAGCGTGAAAAAGAAGCTTTTAAAATATGCGAAGAAAAGATAGTTGCCCATGGCCTTGATATGAAGCTCATAGACGTGGAAATAACATTTGATCATAACAAGCTTATTTTTTACTTCACTTCAGACGGCAGGGTTTATTTCAGGGAGCTTGTTAAAGAGCTTGCTTCCATATTCAGGACAAGAATAGAATTAAGGCAGATAGGCGTCAGAGATGAGGCCAAGATGCTAAACGGAATAGGAATATGCGGGCGTCCGCTTTGCTGCTCAACTTTTTTGGGAGATTTTAATCCTGTTTCAATAAGAATGGCCAAAGAGCAGAACCTTTCTCTTAACCCTACAAAGATATCAGGGATATGTGCCCGGCTTATGTGTTGCCTGAAATATGAAGAAGAGGTTTATGAAGAGCTTAACCGTAATCTGCCTAATGTAGGCGATATAATAAGGACCAATGACGGAGACGGAGAGATTCTTTCCTTAAACGTGCTTATGCAGACCGTTAAAGCGGTTGTAAGGAAAACGGAAAACGACCCGCCGACAATAGCTTTTTATAAAGTTGGTGAATTTAAGGTTATAAAAGCAAAGAAACAAAAATCTCAGCCTAATGTATCCGAGGAAGGTTTACCGAGGGAATTTTATGAGGAATGATGTTTTGATAAACGAATGGGAGCGCATAGACGACCTTCATAGGAACGGCTATATGCTTATACAAAACCCAAAGGCTTTCTGCTTTGGCATAGACGCTGTGCTCCTTTCGGATTTTGCTGTTGTTAAAGAAGGGGAAGAAGTGCTTGACATAGGCACAGGAACAGGAGTCATACCCATTCTTTTATGCGGGAAAACAAAGGGAAAGCATTTTACGGGCATAGAAATACAGGAAGAAAGCGTTTTTATGGCAAAGCGTTCCGTTTTGCTTAACTCCCTTGAAAACAGGATAGATATTTGCCTTGGCGATATAAGAAAATACGATGAATATTTTAAACCCTCGTCGTTTGACGTTGTGGTTACAAATCCGCCTTATATGTCTGCCTATGGAGGGCTTAAAAATGATGCCCTGGATAAGTCCGTTGCAAGGCATGAAATAAGTTTAACGCTTTCCGAGGTTATAGGATCGGCTAAAAAGCTGCTTAAGCCTCAGGGCAGGTTTTATATGATACACCGTCCCCAAAGGCTTGCAGATATATTCTTTGAAATGCGCAGCCTTGGAATAGAGCCTAAAACCCTGCGCCTAATACATACAACACCGGATAAGGAGCCGTCTATGGCTCTTGTGTCCGGAGTGAGAAACGGACGCCCTATGCTTAAGGTTATGCCGCCCATAATAATATATAACCCGGACGGAAGCTATACTGAAGAAATACGGCATATATACTATGATTAGAGGATAATTTATGACAGGGACGCTTTATTTATGCGCTACACCCATAGGCAACCTCGGGGATATAACCAAAAGAGTGCTGGATACACTCTCATCCGCAGATATAATCGCTGCAGAGGACACAAGGCACACGCTTGCGCTTTTAAACCATTTTAATATAAAGAAGCCTCTTATAAGCTATTATGAGCATAACAAGGAAAAGCGTGGAGGAGAGATTATAGCTTTGCTTAAAGAGGGTAAAAGTGTTGCCCTTGTAACGGATGCGGGAACCCCAGGGATATCCGACCCCGGCAGCGATATTGCCGCGCTTTGCCATGAAGAAGGCATTTGTGTGACTTCGCTCCCCGGAGCCTGCGCAGTAATAACTGCCCTTTCGCTTTCGGGGCTTATGTCTGGACGTTTTGTATTTGAAGGCTTTTTGCCTTTGGATAAAAAAGAAAAGGCAGCCGTGCTTAAAAGCCTTGAGGCCGAGAAACGCACGGTTATATTTTACGAGGCACCACACAGGCTTATAAAAACCCTTTTAGAGCTTAAAAGTTTTGCCGGAGAAAGAAGAGTTGCGCTTGCAAGGGAGCTTACAAAAAAATACGAAGAAATTCGTTTTGATTCCATAGACGGGCATATTGCGCATTTTGAAGAAACAAAGCCTAAGGGTGAGTTTGTTATAATAGTGGAAGGCATGCCTGTTTCGGACATAAAAAAAGAAGAAGTGGCAAAATGGGCAGAAATAAGCATAGAGGAACATTTTGACATGTATATAAAAGAAGGCCTTGATGAAAAAGAGGCCATGAAAAGAACCGCAAAAGATAGAGGCATATCCAAAAGAGAGGTATATGCAAGGCTTAAGGAGTGACATTTTATGGAGGACAGAGAAAAAAAGGCGCTAGATGTTTTAAAAAAGCTTGATATAAAATACGATTATTATGCGCATGAACCGCATTTTACAATAGAAGCGGCTAAAGAGCTTGACGAAAAAATGGGAATAAGCATATGCAAAAACCTTTTTTTAAGCACAAGGCACAGCACGGAATTTTATCTGCTTTTCATGCGTGGGGATAAAAAGTTTAACACGGGAGTTGTTTCAAAGCAGCTTAGTGTTCCAAGGCTCACTTTCGGGAAGGATGAGCTTTTGCTTGAGTTTTTGGATGTTTATCCGGGTAGTGTTTGCCCGCTTGGCCTTATAAACGACATTGAAAACAAGGTCGGCTTTTTGATTGACAAGGATGTGCTTGAAATGGAGAAGGTGTCCATGCATCCATGTGTTAATACGGCTACAATAGTTATAAGCACAAAGGATCTTATTGAAAAGCTTTTGCCTTATTGTAACAGGGGTTATAGGGAGGTAATGGTTTAAATGCTTTTTGAAAAGCTGCTAAGCTATGCGGAAGAGGATATATATCCTTTTCATATGCCTGGGCACAAGAGAAACCTAGAGTCTTTCCCTAATCCTTATTCTTTGGATATAACAGAGATAGACGGCTTTGATAATCTTCATGCGCCAAACGGAATAATACTTGACGCTCAAAAGGAATGCGCATGCGTTTTTGGGGCGAAGGAAAGCTTTTTTCTCGTAAATGGGTCAAGCTGTGGGATCATTTCAGCCATTCTTTCTGCCTGCAAGGACGGGGATAAAATAATAATTGCAAGAAACTGCCATAGATCTGCGTTTGGCGGAGTAATTCTTTCGGGGGCAGTGCCATGCTACATAATGCCTGAAGCAACCAAAAGCTTTAGCTTCTGTGGAGGCATTTCGCCGGAATCGGTTTTAAAGGCAATATGCGAAAACCCTGATGCAAAGGCTGTTTTTATAACCAGCCCTACAGCGGAGGGGATAACCTCGGATATTAAAAAAATTGCGTCCGTGGCGCATGGAAACAATATGCTTTTGATAGTTGACGCCGCCCATGGCGCTCATTTTAATTTTTCGGACTATTTCCCCAAGGATGCCCTTTTAGAGGGCGCAGACATAGTTATAGAAAGCGTTCATAAAACACTGCCGTCGCTAACTCAAACGGCACTTTTGCATATAGGGAGCGAAAGACCGGATATAAACCGCATAAAATCGGCGCTTGCCATCATGCAAAGCTCAAGCCCGTCTTATGTGCTTATGGCTTCCATAGACAGGTGCATAAGCTTTGTAAAAAACGGAAAAGAAGAGTTTGAAAGCTATGTTAAGGAGCTTAAAAAGACAAGGGAAGCTCTTTTAAGGCTTAAAAACTTTAAGCTTTTGGATTCAGATGCGCTTGTTTCTCTTAATGGCGCGGACCTGGACAGGGGAAAGATAGTCATAATTTCTCCGTGTTTAAGCGGGGTCAGGCTTTCCGGTATATTAAGGGAGAAATATAAAATTGAGGCTGAGATGGCTTCAGAAGGTCATATAGTTTTTATAACGTCTGTTTTGGATACAAAAGAAGGTTTAAGCCGGCTGGTTTCGGCATTTGATCAAATTGATAAAAATATGGGCGAGGCTGTGGCCAAAGAAACGGGTTTTGTTCCTTATATAAGTCTTCCGGCTATAGAGATGACGCCAAGGCAAGCTTATTTTTCTGATAAAAAAGAGGTTTTGCTTGAAAATGCGGCAGGCTTTGTAAGCTCTGAATTTGTCATCCCGTACCCTCCGGGTATACCTTTAATCGTACCTGGTGAAAGAATAACGGAGGACATCATAAAATCCATAAGCAGTATAAAAGAAGAAGGGATAGGCATTGCTGGAATTGAAGACAGGGATATAAAAAAAATAAAAATCGTGCGTGGCGGTCTTCTTTAAAAGAAGACTGCTGTTTTTGTATAAAATCTTTATATTATTTTTGCTATAATACATTTATATATGGCTTCGAAAAATAAGGCTTTATACTTAAAATTTAATGGGAATAAACTTAAAATTTGTATATTCGTATAGATTAAAAACGGCAATTTTAGAAATTTAATCTTTTTTTAGAAAAAAATTGACATTGATTAAGCATTGTTAAAGGAAGTATAATCCTTTAAGATTGGTTCATACCCTTAAATGATATTGAAATTTTAAGGGAGGAGGCATTGTTATGGATAAGCATGGGTCAATAAGTCTGGGTATTGATATAGGCTCTACAACCGTTAAGGTGGTTGTTATTGATGAAAATAAAAATTTTATATTCAGCGGATATGAAAGGCACTTTTCAGAGATAAGGGAAACTTTAAAAACCCTTTTGACAAAGGCCTCTTTTTCGTTAGATGGAGTTGGTTTTAAGGCTATGATAACGGGAAGCGGCGGAGTGTCAATTTCCGATGCGTTAAATGTTCCTTTTATCCAGGAGGTTGTGGCGACTGCGAGAGCTATAGAAGTTAAAGCCCCTCAAACGGATGTTGCTATAGAGCTTGGTGGTGAAGACGCAAAGATAATATATTTTAAAAACGGACTGGACCAGCGCATGAACGGCATTTGCGCCGGAGGCACAGGCTCGTTTATAGACCAAATGGCAAGCCTCCTGAAAACAGACGCAGAAGGTCTTAATGAGCTTGCAAAGGATTATGGAGTTATATATCCTATAGCTTCGCGCTGCGGAGTTTTTGCAAAAACAGATATACAGCCGCTCATAAACGAAGGAGTTTCAAGAAACGACCTTGCTGTTTCAATATTCCAGGCTGTTGTTAACCAAACAATAGGCGGTCTTGCCTGTGGTAAGCCTATAAGGGGCAATGTTGCTTTTTTAGGCGGACCCTTGCATTTTCTTTCAGAGCTTAAGAAAAGGTTTGCTGAAACCTTAAATTTAACGGAAAAATCTGCGATTTCTCCTGAAAACTCACATTTGTTTGCGGCCTATGGAACGGCTATAGCCGCAATGGATACGGAAGAAATATTGGATACGGATGAGCTTTGTAGGAGGATAGACGCTTGCGGAACCCTTAAAATGGAAATAAACCGTCTTTCACCTCTTTTTGAGAATGAAGAAGAATATGAAGCCTTTAAAGCGCGCCATTTGCGAGAAGCGGTTTCCAAAAGAGAATTTTCTACATATGAAGGGAACGCTTATCTTGGAATAGACGCAGGAAGCACAACTTCAAAAATAGCGTTGATATCTGAAGACGGAGAGCTTTTATATTCCTACTATTCAAGCAATGAAGGCAATCCTTTAAAGGTTGTTATAAAAAGCTTAAACGAGCTTTATTCAGTTATGCCCAAAAATGTAAAAATAAAAAATTCATGCGCAACAGGCTATGGAGAAGGCCTAATAAAAGAGGCGCTTGCCGTTGATTTAGGTTATGTTGAAACGGTTGCGCACTATAAGGCAGCTGCGTTTTTCAAAAAAGATGTGGATTTTATTCTTGACATAGGCGGTCAGGATATGAAATGCATCAGAATCAAAAACGGCGTTATAGACAGCGTACTTTTAAATGAAGCCTGCTCCTCAGGCTGCGGTTCATTTATAGAAACATTTGCAAAATCACTTAATTACGGAGTTGAGGATTTTGCGAAAATAGCCCTTTTTGCCAAAAAACCAGTTGATCTTGGTTCAAGATGCACCGTTTTCATGAACTCAAGGGTTAAGCAGGCTCAAAAGGAAGGCGCAAAGGTTGGAGATATTTCTGCCGGGCTTGCATATTCTGTTATAAAAAATGCCCTGCTTAAGGTTATAAAAATATCAGACCCGAAAAAGCTCGGTAAAAACATAGTTGTTCAAGGCGGGACGTTTTATAATGACGCTGTTTTAAAGAGCTTTGAGGATATAAGCGAAAGAGAAGCCATTCGTCCTGATATAGCCGGGATTATGGGAGCTTTCGGAGCGGCTATAATAGCAAAGGAAGAATATGAGGAAGGCTACGAATCAACGCTTCTTTCACTTTATGAGATGAACAGCTTGAAGATAGACACTTCGTTTGTAAGATGCGGCAGATGTGAAAATAACTGCCTGCTTACGGTAAATAACTTCTCAAACGGAAGAAAATTTATAACAGGCAACAGATGTGAAAAAGGTATGGGCGGCAGCAGGAAAAAAAGCAACGCTCCAAACCTCTTTGAGTATAAATTAAAAAGGCTTTTTGATTATGAAGCCCTAGATGAAAGCAAAGCTCCTTTAGGCAATATAGGCATTCCAAGAGTGCTTAATATGTGGGAGGATTATCCGTTTTGGTTTACGTTTTTAACAAATATCGGGTTTAGAGTTGTGCTTTCGCCGCTTTCAAACAAAAAAATATTTGAGCTTGGCATGGAATCCATACCCAGCGAATCGGTTTGCTATCCGGCAAAGCTTGCACACGGACATATAATGTATCTTATAAACCATGGCGTAAAAAATATTTTTTATCCTGGAGTAACTCATGAAAGAAGGGAATTTTCCGGATCGGACAATTGTTTTAACTGCCCGATAGTCGCTTCATATAACGAAAACATTAAAAACAACATAGAAGAGCTAAAAACAAATGATATAAACTTCATGAACCCATTTATATCGTTTACAAATGAAAAAGCCCTTATAAACCGTTTGTATGAAGAGTTTATGGGCTTTGGTGTTACATACGAAAGCGTAAAAGACGCTGTTTTGGCAGGCTTTGAAGAATGGGACGCTTTTAAAGCCGATATGGAAAACGAAGCTTTAAAGGCTCTTAAATATATCGAAGAAAACAAAATAACAGGCATAGTGCTTGCAGGGCGTCCCTACCATACAGACCCTGAGATAAACCACGGTATCCCTGAGATGATAAACAGCTTTAATATAGCTGTGCTTTCCGAGGATTCGGTTTGCCATATGAGAGACATTGAAAGACCTGTTATGGTTAGAGACCAGTGGACATACCATACAAGGCTTTATCAGGCCGCTTCTTTTGTTAAAACAAGGGAAGACCTTGAGCTTATACAGCTTAATTCCTTCGGCTGTGGGCTTGACGCCGTTACTACGGACGAGGTTTCTGATATTTTAACTTCCGCAGGGAAGATATATACGGTGCTTAAAATAGACGAGATAAACAATCTCGGTGCGGCAAGGATAAGGGTGCGCTCGCTTATTGCGGCCATATCAGACAGACATAAAAAATCCCTTGGCATTAAAGAAGGGAGCGCGGCTTTAAAGAAGGTTATGTTCACAAAGGGAATGAAAAAGGAATATACTATTCTTTGCCCGCAAATGTCACCGATACATTTTGATATACTTAAAGAAGCCTTTTTATCCTCCGGCTATAATCTTAAGGTTATGCCGGCTATGGATAAAAATGCTATAGACACGGGGCTTAAATATGTTAACAACGATGCCTGCTATCCTGCTCTTATAGTAGTTGGCCAGATATTAAATGCGATAAATTCAGGGAAGTATGACTTAAACAGGGTCGCAGTGCTTATAAGCCAAACAGGCGGAGGCTGCCGTGCCACAAACTATATAGGCTTTATCCGCCGTGCGCTTAAAAACGCAAACCTTGAAAACATACCGGTTATTTCATTAAGCGCACAGGGGCTTGAGAAAAACCCGGGCTTTAAAATAACGCCTTCCCTTTTGGACCGCGCCATGAAAGCTATTATATATGGAGACCTTTTCATGCGTGTGCTTTATAAGGTGCGCCCGTATGAAAAAAAGGCTGGCAGCGCAAACAGGCTGTATGAAATTTGGAACGAGCTTGCCAAACGCGATATAACAAAAGGCAACCACAGGTCTTTTGCGAAAAACATAAAACGTATAGTAGAAGAATTTGATACGCTTCCGCTTAAAGAGGGTGTTATAAAGCCTAAAGTCGGGGTTGTTGGAGAGATACTGGTTAAATACCATCCTACGGCAAACAACGATATAGTAGGTCTTCTGGAAAGCGAAGGCGCGGAGGCTGTGGTTCCTGATCTTATGGGGTTTATGCTTTATTCAAGCTATAACTGCATCTGGAAGCGTAGGTATCTTGGCGGAAGCCTTAAAATGGAAATGACAGGCAGAGCCTGCATAAAGATAATAGAAATGTATCAAAAGCCGCTAAAGGGAGCTCTTTTGGAAAGCAAAAGGTTTGATGCCCCGGAACCCATAGACGAGCTTGGCAAATATGCGGAACCCATAGTTTCGCTTTGCAACCAAACCGGCGAAGGTTGGTTTTTAACAGGCGAGATGATGGAGCTTATACATCAGGGCGTTAGAAACATAGTATGCACACAGCCTTTCGGCTGCCTTCCAAACCATGTTGTGGGCAAGGGAGTTATAAAAGAAATAAAAAGAAGCAGCCCTGGTTCAAACATAGTGGCGATAGACTATGACCCTGGAGCAAGCGAAGTAAACCAGCTTAACAGGATACGGCTCATGCTTGCGACTGCGGTTAAGAATCTTGAAACGGTGGATATTATCCCGGTTGAAAAAAATGAGAAAAAGGTGTATCCTAATGGTAAATTATATCCGGGGAAACAGATCAGTTTTAATTTTCAGAATTTCGAGGAATAAATAAAAAAAAATCCACCGGGGAGAGGCTTTTCGGTGGATTTAATTATATTAATGTATGGTTTAAAAGTTTCTGTCTTTATTTACCCAAAGGGAGAATTTTTCTTTTAAGGTTTTATTCTTTTTGTCTGCAAGGTTAACCCCTACTATGCCGATTATATACATTCCAGCAATTTCTGCTTTAACTGTCTTTTTTGGGGTAATAATGTTATATATGGATTTATCTGTTATAAGGGTAACTATCTGCGGTCCGATTTTTGCCTTAATCATAGGGAGCTTTCTTATTTTTGCCGAACGCGGCAAGCTTTCAAAAACCGTTTTATTTAAATTTTGTGGGGTAGGGCGCTGGATTTTTTTATCTATAACAAACATAGACACAGTCATTTTGTTTTGTTTTACCATGTCTTGAACATGAACAAGCTTTTCGGTATTCTTTCTGTTATAAATATAAAGCAGAGCAAGTATCCCAATCAAAGCAATAATTACTATAAGAATAATATCACTAGTTTGCAATGTGCTTTCCTCCTTATTAAAATCTCGTAATGTATATTTTAACATTTAATTTTGCTTAATGGAATAGTAATTTTCAAAATATATAAAATGTTTTTTAAACGGGTGAAAGATATGAATACATTTGAAATCATCAGTTTAATATTTGTAGGAGTTTTTGCCATAAACACCTTTTTGGCTGCCGTTGTTGTATTTTTTGAGAGGAGGAATCCCTCAAGCACATGGGCATGGCTTTTGCTGCTCTTTTTTGTGCCGATATTGGGATTTTTAATATATTTCATATTTGGCAGGAATAAAAAAAGAGAGCGCGGGTTTAATGAAAAGGAATATGCGGATAGGGAAATATATTATGATTATATATTTAAAATAAAATGTTGCGAAGACAAGAAAAAGCTTTCAAAAATACTTACGGATCCAGAGCTTGAATATTTAAACGACCTTGTTAAGCTTCATCAAAACTCCGGGCATCACATAAGCGAAAACAATAAAATAGAGATATTAAATAACGGACGCGACAAATTTGCGAGTCTTTTTAATGATATAAACCTGGCTAAAGATTTTATATTTTTAGAGTATTATATAATAAGAAACGATAATCTGGGCAAAGAAATAATTTCCATGCTTGCCCAAAAAGCGCGGGAAGGCGTTTCGGTATGCCTTATATATGACGGAATGGGTTGTAGCCGTCTGCCTAAGGACTTTTTTAATGAGCTAATATTAGCCGGCGGGAAGGTTTCGGAATTTTATCCGAGGCTCCTTATAAGAATAAATTACAGGGATCACAGGAAGCTTTGCGTTATAGACGGAAAAACGGGATATGTGGGAGGATTCAATATAGGCAGCGAATATCTTGGGCTTGTAAAAAGATACGGCCCGTGGCGTGATACCCATATAAGGATAGAAGGCGAAGCAGTTGATGATTTAACGCTTAGGTTTATTATGGATTGGAATTATGTTTCGACCGAAAAAATGCATATTATAAAGAGTTATTTTCCTGAAAAGGAAAAGGTTGGGGACGTTAAAACCCAGATAGTTTCAAGCGGACCGGATACAAAATGGGAAAACGTGAGAAACGGTTATTTCAAAATGATAACCGAGGCTGAAGACCATATATATATCACAACCCCTTATTTTGTCCCTGACGACGGGATATTAAGCGCCCTTAAAGTTGCTGCTCTTTCGGGTATAGACGTAAGGATAATGATACCCGCAAATCCTGATCATGTTTTCGTTTATTGGGCGAGCATGTCTTATCTGGGGGAGCTCATTAAAATGGGTGCAAGGTGCTATGAATATGAGGAAGGTTTTTTGCACAGCAAAACAATTTTTATAGACAGCAAGGCTGTTTCTATTGGAACTGCCAATATGGATATAAGAAGCTTTGCTCTTAACTTTGAGATAAATGCTTTTATATATGATAGGCTTGAAGCCTTTAAATTTGAAATGGATTTTTTGGACGATTTAAACCGCGCTAAGGAAATAACCGTTGAAGAATATGAAAAACGGTCTTTTGTATTTAAGTTTAGAGAGGCGGTTTCAAGGCTGATTTCTCCTATACTTTAAGAGAGAATGAGTTGAATTTATTGAAAATAACGTGTATAATAATTTTTAATGTCAAAATATATTTTTTACAAATGAAGGGAAGCTGTTTTCATGAATTATAACAATATATCGCTGCTGACGGATTTTTACGAGCTTACAATGATGCAGGGCTATCATGCTACGGGTCTTTGCAAAAAGAAGGTGGTTTTTGACCTTTTTTACAGGACAAACCCTAGCGGTAACGGCTTTTCAATAGCTGCGGGTCTTGAACAGGCTATTGAATACATTAAAAATCTCAGGTTTGAAGAAGACGATATAGAATATTTAAGAGGTTTGAATGTTTTTACGGAGGATTTTTTGGGTTATCTTAAAAACTTTAAGTTTACGGGAGATATACATGCCATTCCCGAGGGTACGGTTGTTTTTCCTTTTGAACCGCTTATGCGTGTAACTGCTCCCATAATGGAAGCTCAGCTTGTTGAAACGGCGCTTTTAACGATAATAAACCATCAAAGCCTTATTGCGACAAAGGCTTTCCGCGTTGTTTGGGCAGCAGACGGAGACCCTATAATGGAATTCGGTCTTAGGCGCGCCCAAGGCCCAGATGCCGGAGTTTACGGTGCAAGGGCGGCTGTTATAGCCGGCTGCATCGGGACAAGCAATGTTCTTTGCGGTAAAATGTTTGATATCCCGGTTAAAGGTACCCATGCGCATAGCTGGGTTATGAGTTTTCCTTCGGAGATAGAGGCCTTCAGGGAATACGCAAGGCTTTTCCCGGATGCCTGCATACTTCTTGTTGATACTTACAATACCCTTGAATCAGGCGTCCCAAATGCCATAAAGGTATTTAACGAATTTAAAGCAAAAGGAATTAAGCTTAAAAACTACGGTATAAGGTTGGATAGCGGAGACCTGGCATATCTTTCAAAGAAAGCAAGGGGAATGCTTGATGAAGCTGGATTTGCAGATGCGCTTATAAGCGCTTCCAGCGATTTGGATGAAACCCTTATAACAAGCCTTAAGCTTCAGGGCGCTAAAATAAGCCTTTGGGGTGTGGGCACAAAGCTTATAACCTCAGACGATTGCCCTGCTTTCGGCGGCGTATATAAGCTTGCGGCGGAAAGCGATGAAGAAGGGAATTTTATACCAAAAATAAAAATTTCAAATAACCCTACAAAAATAACAAACCCGGGGGTTAAAAAAATATTCAGGATATATGATAGCGCAACAGGCAAAATAAAAGCAGACCTTATAGTTTTGGATGACGAAATGATAGACGAAACAAAGGCGCTGATTCTTTTTGACCACGATGCGTTATGGAAAAAAATGCGTCTTGAACCGGGTACATATAAAGTTAGAGAGCTTATGGTTCCTGTTTTTAAAAACGGCGAATGTATTTATGAAATACCGAATATCGGCGAAATACGGGAATATTGCAAAAAAGAAACGGACACATTATGGGATGAAAATAAAAGGCTTAATAATCCCCATCCTGTACCCGTTGATCTTTCGGAAAAGCTTTTTTCTTTAAAGCAAAAAATGATAGAAGAATTAAGTATGTAAGCCAACAGGGTGCAGGTTTTCTGTACCCTGTTTTTATTTTGGCTTAGAGTGTACCGTCGTTTACGTTGAGATCGGAACCGTTTGTCATATAGCCGTTATAATAATTATAACCGTTTGTTCCATAAGCATTTGTTCCATTTCCATAGTTGTTATAGTATCCGCCTTCTCCGCCGTAGCCGTTTCCATAGTTCATGCCATTCCCGTAACCATAGTAGTCGTAGTAGCCTTCATAGATACCGTCATTGTTTACATCTGAATAATAACCGTCGTATCCGTTAAGGCCTCCGCCTAAGCTGTTGGTTGTTCCGGAAGTACAGCCTGCCGCACCGAATGTGAAGAGCAAGGCGGCGACAATAGCAATTGCTTTGATTTTCATGACTTAACCTCCCGCTTGATGCCAGATAATATCTGCGGCGTTTTTAATATCACCGCAATAATATTTTTAGTAATATTATTTATATAATACTTATTTTAATCTGGTTTAAATGGGCAAATATGAGAAGCTGCATATTTTTGATATTGCTTCAAGGATTTAAAACCTGTAAAATATTAGTATAAAAATTTAAACAAAAGCTGGAGACTATAAAAAAAATGGGCATATTAAAGCTTAGAGGCATTGTTATAAAAGAGGAAAATTCTGGGGAATCAGGTAAAAAAATAACTATACTCGCGAAGGATGAGGGTAAACTTTTGCTTTCGGCAAGAGGAGCGAAAAACGCTAAAAGTAAATTTATGGCTTCTTCACAGCTTTTTGTATACAGCGATTTTGTGGTTTTTGAAGGCAAAGGCTTTCTTTCTGTAACCCAAAGCGAAGTTATAGAAAGCTTTTATCCTTTAAGAGAGAACATAGAGAGCTTATACGCAGCAGCCTATTTTGCAGATATTATAGAAAAAACAACGCTGCTCGGAATGGAAGCAAATGATGTGCTTAAGCTTTTGCTTAAAAGCCTTGTAATACTTTCAAAGCCAGAATCCTCCGTATTTTTCGTTTATGTTGTTTTTAAGCTTAAATATCTTTGTCTTTTAGGTTTTATGCCCGATATTTTTGAATGTAAAAAATGCAAAAAAGCTTTATCTGATATATATTTTGACGCTGACGGAGGTTTTTTATGTGAAAACTGCGGAAGTGAAAAAAAAGTTTCAAAGGCAGCCTTGTCAGCTCTTTCCTATATATTTTCTGCGGATATAAAAAACTTATATTCTTTTAAAGCTCCAGAAGAAATTGTGGTTGAACTTGAAGAAATTTCCTGTATACTGTATTTAATATATGTGGATGAAAAAGTAAAATCAGAAGAATTTTTAAGAGAGCTTTTAGGCATCAGAAGTAAAACTTAAGCTATTGACAATAATTGGTGTATTTGCTAAATTGATTTTATGACGTGCTTGTATCCGTTGAATTTATGGATTTTTAAGCCTTTCAGTCCGGAATGTATGGAAGAAGGGGCTTTTATTATACAATTTTTGCTATTTTTAAGGAGGATAATTATATAATGGAAAAAACTATGGAAAAGGTTGTTGCCCTTGCAAAGAACAGAGGGTTTATTTATCCCGGCTCAGATATATACGGAGGCCTTGCAAACACATGGGATTATGGACCTTTAGGGGTTGAGTTTAAAAACAATGTTAAAAAGGCATGGTGGGAAAAGTTTGTTCAAGAAAGCCCTTATAATGTTGGAGTAGACTGTGCAATTCTTATGAATCCCCAGGTTTGGGTGGCATCAGGCCATGTAGGTGGTTTTTCCGATCCTCTTATGGATTGCCGGGATTGTAAAGAGCGTTTCCGTGCGGATAAGCTTATAGAGGACTATATGCATAACACGGACGGAATTTCAGAGGAACCTGTTGATGGCTGGCCAAACGAAAGAATGAAAGAATATATAGCCGAGCATAAAATAGGCTGTCCTAGCTGCGGGGGAACAAATTTCACGGATATAAGGCAGTTTAACCTTATGTTTAGAACCTTTCAGGGAGTTACCGAGGACGCCAAAAATATGATATACCTCCGTCCGGAGACGGCCCAGGGAATTTTTGTAAATTTTAAGAATGTTCAAAGAACGTCAAGGAGAAAAATCCCATTTGGCATAGCCCAGATAGGCAAGAGCTTCAGGAACGAAATAACTCCCGGAAACTTTACTTTCAGAACAAGGGAATTTGAACAAATGGAGCTGGAGTTTTTCTGCAAGCCCGGCTCAGACCTCGAATGGTTTAACTATTGGAAGGATTTCTGCGTAAACTGGCTTAAAACTCTTGGGCTTAAAACGGAAAATACAAGGATAAGAGACCATAAAAAAGAAGAGCTTTCACATTACAGCAAAGCAACGAGCGATATAGAGTTTCTTTTCCCGTTTGGCTGGGGCGAGCTTTGGGGCATAGCTGACAGGACGGATTTTGACCTTACCCAGCATCAAAATACTTCCGGTGAAGATTTGTCTTATTTTGACCAGGTTGACAATGAAAAATATATACCTTATTGTGTCGAGCCTTCTCTTGGCGCGGACAGGGTAACCCTTGCGTTCCTTTGCGATGCGTATGACGAAGAAGAGATTGCCGAAGGAGACGTAAGAACAGTTTTGCGCTTCCATCCGGCGCTTGCCCCTGTTAAAGCGGCCATTTTTCCTCTTTCCAAGAAGCTTTCGGATTCTGCGGAAGAAGTTTACCATATGCTTATTAAAGAGTTTAATTGCGAGTTTGACGATTCCGGTAGTATAGGCAAGCGCTACAGGAGACAGGATGAAATAGGCACTCCGTATTGCATAACTTTTGATTTTGATTCGCTTGAGGACAAAACCGTAACTGTTAGAGACAGGGATTCTATGGAGCAGGAAAGAATAAAAATAGAAGATCTAGTTAAATATTTAAAGGACAAAATGGAATTTTAATTGGTAATTTTGCACATAGAAATTCTTAGATTTTTGTATATATCCTTTAAAAATACACTTAAAATACAAAAAAAATACAAATTAAACCCATTTATCATTTAAGCTTACCATGTCTGTATTCTGTATTTAGTATGTCGTTTTTCTAGGGCTAACAGGCTATTGAGAGAAGTGTAAAACAGTAGTATATTATTAATGTATGATTTGATTATAAAACTTTTAAAAATACAGGAGGTTTATTAATGGAAAAGAAATATGTTTATATGTTCAGCGAGGGCGCCGCTTCAATGAAGAATCTTTTGGGTGGGAAAGGTTCCAATCTTGCGGAAATGACGAATATGGGTCTTCCCATTCCTCAAGGCTTTACTGTTACAACCGAAACCTGTACGGAATATAACCAGGGTGGGAAAGAGCTTACAAACGAAATGAAAGCTCAAATAGAGGGCGCTCTTTCCAAGCTTGAAAATATAGCCGGTAAAAAGCTCGGGGACAATGAAAATCCTCTTTTGGTTTCCGTACGCTCGGGAGCAAGGGTTTCAATGCCCGGAATGATGGATACCGTTTTAAACCTTGGGCTTAACGATATCTCTGTTATGGGTCTTGCAAAAGCCACAAGCAATTCCCGCTTTGCATACGATTCATACAGAAGGTTTATAATGATGTTTGCCGATGTTGTTATAGGTGTTTCAAAGTCGAAGTTTGAAAGGCATTTAGGCGAATATAAAGAAAAGATAGGTGCAAAATATGACACGGATTTAACTGCCGAGGATCTTAAAACAATTTCCGAGGATTTCAAAAAAATATATTTTGAAGACCAGGGCAAGCCTTTTCCGCAAGACCCGAAGGAACAGCTTTTTGCAGCAGTTAAGGCAGTTTTTGGTTCATGGGATAACCCGCGTGCAAACGTATACAGAAAAATGAACGATATACCTTATAGCTGGGGCACAGCCGTAAATGTTCAAATGATGGTTTTCGGAAACATGGGTGAGACTTCAGGAACAGGCGTTGCGTTTACAAGAAACGCCGCAAACGGAGAAAAAGCAATGTATGGGGAATATCTTATAAACGCACAGGGCGAGGACGTTGTTGCCGGAGTGCGCACTCCAAAGCCTATTGCTGTGCTTAAAGAAGATATGCCTGAGGTTTATGACCAGTTCATAGAAATAGCTACAAAGCTTGAGAACCATTATAAAGATATGCAGGATATGGAGTTTACCATTGAAAACGGAAAGCTTTATTTCCTTCAGACAAGAAACGGGAAAAGAACGGCAAATGCCGCCTTGAAAATAGCTGTTGACATGGTTGCCGAAGGTCTTATAACAACGGATGAAGCTATTATGAAGGTTGAGCCAAAGCAGCTTGACCAGCTTTTGCACCCTGCCTTTGATCAAAAAGCACTTAAAGCTTTAAAGCCTCTTGGAAAAGGCTTGCCGGCTTCTCCGGGCGCAGGCGCAGGCAAGGTTTATTTCACGGCTGACGATGCAAAAGAGGCTGGCGAAAGAGGTGAAAGGGTTGTTTTGGTGCGCCTTGAAACTTCTCCTGAGGACATAGAAGGAATGGTTGCCGCACAAGGAATACTTACCGTGCGCGGAGGAATGACATCTCATGCAGCTGTTGTTGCAAGAGGCATGGGACGCTGCTGCGTTTCCGGTTGTGAAGAAATAAAGATGAACGAACAGGAAAAAACATTTAAGCTTGGCGGGAAAACAATCAAAGAAGGAGATTATATCTCACTTGATGGCTCAACAGGTAACATATACGGAGAGGACATTCCAACCGTTGAACCTGAAATATCGGGCGATTTTGCAACATTTATGAAATGGGCCGATGCAAGAAGGGTTCTTAAGGTAAGAACAAACGCAGATACGCCTCATGATGCCGCAGTAGCCGTTGAATTCGGCGCAGAAGGCATAGGGCTCACACGTACGGAGCATATGTTTTTCGAAGGCGAGCGTATAATGAAATTCAGAAAGATGATTCTTTCCGATTCAGTTGAAGAAAGAAAAGAAGCCCTTAACGCCATAATGCCTTACCAGAAACAGGATTTCATAGGCATATATGAAGCAATGGGCGAAAGACCGGTTACAATACGTTTGCTTGACCCGCCGCTTCATGAATTCCTTCCAAATACGGACGAAGAATTTGAAGTGCTTGCAAAAGAAATGAAAAAGCCGGTTGAGGAGCTTAAAATCAAGGCAAAGGGTCTTCATGAGCTTAATCCTATGATGGGTCACAGAGGCTGCCGCCTTGCGGTTTCATATCCTGAAATAGCTGAAATGCAGACAAAGGCAATAATCGAAGCCGCGCTTGAAGTTAAAAAGACCAAAGGATATAACCTTCTTCCTGAAATAATGATACCTCTTGTAGGCGAAATAAAAGAGCTTAAATATGTTAAGGATATAATAGTTGAAACGGCGGATAAAATCATTGCTTCTTCGGGAACTGAACTTAAGTATATGGTAGGAACGATGATAGAAATCCCGAGGGCATGCCTCACGGCAGACCAGATTGCAACGGAAGCAGAATTTTTCTCGTTTGGAACAAACGACCTTACGCAGATGACATATGGGCTTTCACGTGACGATGCAGGTAAAATCCTTTCAGATTATATTGAAAAACGCATATATGAAGGCGACCCGACTGCTAAGCTTGACCAGATAGGTGTTGGTCAGCTTATGGAAATGGCTGTTACAAAGGGTAAGGCAGCAAGACCCGGCATTAAGCTTGGAATATGCGGGGAGCACGGCGGAGATCCGTCTTCAGTAGAATTTTGCCATAGAATAGGTCTTTCCTATGTTTCATGCTCGCCTTTCCGTGTGCCAATAGCAAGGCTCGCAGCTGCTCAGGCTAAGGTTAGGGAACAAAAATGTTAAATATTAAAGGCTAACTAAACATATGGCTTTTAGGCTGATAGGTACAAATAAGAGGTTTTGGATTAATGTAGCCAATGCCTCTTGTTTGCGCTGTATGAGGTAAAAAAGCTTAAGATTAAAAGTGTGGGGAAAGCATATGTAAATAACAGTTGCCCTTGACTGTTTTATGAGAGCATATCTATGTAAAAACAAAAAAGATGATTTATTATCCATAGTCAATTAATTCAACCTTTAAAAAATACAGATGTTATTAAAAAGCATTATAAGTATAAAATTCCTCCCTTTACAAATACTTTGTTTGGGAGGGATTTTTTTGTATACCCATATATTTGAAACGCTTTCGGGAAACAAAGCATATATAAAAAATGTTTTTAAAGATTGCGACGATATAGTAACCAGGGAAATGCTTATAGGTGTAAACAATGCCTTTAAGCTTTTTATGGTCTATACGGATAACATAGCCAGCAACAAAATAATAGAAGAATCCATTATGACAAACCTTATGACAAGGTCTGAGGTTTTTGTGCATAACGAAGAAAGGCTTTTGGACGTTATAAAATCCGAAATAATCGCCGTCGGCGAGGTTAAGAAGGAAGAATTTTTTGAGAATATTATAACTTCTGTTCTTCTGGGTGATACGGTTATATTTTCGGACAAATCAAAGAAAGCCCTTGTAATTTCCACAAGGGGCTGGCCCACAAGAGGCGTCGGGAAAACAGAGACCGAAGTTGTGGTTCAGGGACCCAAGGATGCGTTTACGGAAGCGGCGAGCATAAATACTGTGCTTATACGCCGGAGGATAAGGGATAGCCGGCTTAAGGTCAACCGCAAGAAAATAGGAGTGCGCTCCAAAACGGATATTGCGATCATGTATATGGAAGACTTGGTACGTCCTGAGATATTAAACGATGTTAAAAACAGGATTTACTCGCTTAATGTGGACGCGTTATTTGACGCGGGATACATGGGGCAGCTTATAGAAAGAGATCACCTTTCCCCTTTTCCCCAGGTTCAGCTCACGGAACGCCCCGATAAAGCGGCTTCAGCCATACTTGAGGGCAGAGTTGTTGTGGTTGTAGATAATTCCCCGTTTGTAATGGTTTTGCCAGCCACTTTAAATGTGTTTTTTCAGTCTGCCGAGGATTATTACGAAAGATGGGAAATAATGAGCCTTGTGCGCATAATACGGTATGGTGCTGCGGCTCTGGCCGTTGTTTTGCCGGGTCTTTATATTGCACTTATGATATACCACCCGGAAATGATACCGACAGCCCTTGCACTTAAAATAGCCGCGTCAAGGGAGGCTGTGCCGTTCCCCACTGTTGTTGAGGTTGTAATAATGGAGATTGAATTTGAGCTTTTAAGGGAAGCGGGGGTGCGCCTCCCCGGACCCATAGGCTCGACTATGGGCATTGTGGGCGGAATAATAATAGGTCAGGCTGCTGTGGAAGCGGGGCTTGTAAGCCCTGCGGTTATAATAATTTCAGCTTTAACGGGCATATGCACATTCGTTATACCAAATACGCAGCTTGTTTCAGGCCTAAGGCTTTCAAAATATTTTATAATATTGATGTCGGCAGCCTTAGGTCTTTTTGGGCTTTGGATAGGCGTTTTAGGAATACTTATACATCTTTCTTCTCTTAAAAGCTTTAATGTGGCTTATTTGTCGCCCTATGCCTCTGCGGAAATAAACGGTTATGCAGACCTTAAGGACACGATAATAAGGCTGCCGCTTTTTATGATGAAAAAAAGACCTGTTTTTACAAGAGAAAACGCAGATAAAAGAATGGGAGGTTAAAAGCCTATGCTTTGGGGGAACGGGAAAATATCCATCCGTCAGCTTCAGTCGCTTATAATAATCGACACTTTGGGCATGGGCATTGTAGGGCTGCCTGCTCTTGTGTCGGAGTTTTCAGGTCAATCAGGCTATGTCGCCACGCTTTTTGCCGGGGCTGTTGTTTTGGGCATGAGCCTTATATATGGCAATGTTTTAAAGGCCTTCCCACAAAAGAGCTTTTCCGTAATTTCAAAAAAGCTTTTGGGTGGCGTGCTAGGAACGATTGTTGTTTGGCTGCTTGTTATAAGGCTTATATTGGAGGCGGGTTTTGAGCTGAGGTTTTTCTGTGAAATAATAAAAGAAACAATGCTGCCTAAAACTCCCCCAATCATAGTTGCATTTATTATGATAGCCATGTCTTTTTGGTTCTCCCAAAAAGGCTATGAAACAAGGGGGCGGCTTGCGGAAATTATTTTGCCGATTTCGGTTGTGGTTATTGGTATTGTTTTTATACTTGCTTCTTTGGGCAACAATGCCACAAATGTAATACCCGTATTTGAAAACGGGGCAAAAGGTTTTTTTAAGGCTTCTCTTGTTTCTTTGAGCGCGTTTGGCGGAGTTGAGCTTGTGTTTATTGCGGGTAAGTTTTTAAACCATACGGAGGAAAAGGAAAAGGGGTTTTTTGCATTTTCAGGCAATATAGGCAAAAATATATTTTTTGCTTCGGTTGCGCTTGTTTTTCTTATGGTTTTTATATCAACCGTAACCATAGCGCGTTTTGGCGCCGACGAAACAAAAGACATTATGTGGCCTGTTATAAAGGTTATGCAAATCATAGATTTTCCCGGTTCGATTTTTGAGAGGCAGGATGTTTTCATGATGTGGTTTTGGATAGTTTCAGCCTTTGCAGCCGTTAATAAAGGTGTTTTTCTTCCGTCTGTCATAACGTCGGAAAACAAACAGGCAAAAACCCGGCTTATAATATCATCCGCGCTGGCTTTTGCAATCGCTATTTTTCCTTATGATTTTTTTGATATATATAAGCTTATTATAGACATAAGATGCTTTTTTGCGCTTATATATATGATTGCCTTGCCCATGCTGTTTTTTATATCGTTGAGTTTAAGGAGGGAAACTAATGAAAAATAAAATATTTCTGCTTATTTTTCCTCTCTTGCTTTCAGGCTGCTATGACAAAACCGAAATGGAAGAAAGGGCTTTTATAATAAACATAGGAATAGACTCCTTTGACCAAAACTCCGTTTATTTAAACGAAAGCTTAGGAGGAGAGCGTTTTGCTTTAAGCCTGGACTCAGCTCCGCTTTCACATTCGGGAGCGGACAAGATAGCAGACGAAGAGACAGGTGTTTTCTGTGGGACAACCTTTGCAGAAGCCATTAAGGCATATGACGACTTAAGAAGTAAAAGCGTTTTTTTAGGTTATGCGAAAGCCATTGTAATAGCTGAAAACGTGCTGAAAGACCCCGATTTGCTTAGTGAAGCAATGGATTATATAAAATCGGATGGGAAAATAAATCAAAAGGTTATACTTCTTGCTGCAAAAGGAAAGGCATATGACATAATAAAAAGCATAGACGATACAGAATCAATTTATGACCTTTATATAAGCAATTTTTACAGAGCGAAATCTGCTGGGAATACCTCCAAAACAGACCTTAAGACTTTTCTTGAAAGCATAAGCTTTGCCGGAAACGCAGTTATACCCGTAATAGCTTCGGATGAAGGAAGGGTTTTCCTTTCGGGCAGCGCTGTTTTGGGGGATTATAAGCTTTCGGGCTATCTTTCGGAAGATGAGGAGATGGGCAGGCTTTTGCTTTCAGGCAAGGCGGACAGCAAAAAGATAAATTGCGGATTAAATACCCTTGAAGTGACAAAAAGCAGCAGCCGTTTGAGCTTTAAAGCAGAGGAAGGGGAACTGATACTTAACGCGGATATAAAAATTAACGGCAAAGTATACGGGATTGTTGATAAAAGTGATAAAAATCAGATTGAAGAAACCGAAAAAATGTTTGAAGAAATCATAAAAGATAAAATTATAAATACAATAGAAGTAACAAAAAATGTTCTTAAAACAGACGGACAAAACCTTATGAAGCTTTTATATTCTGAAAACTACAATATATATAAAAGCATTGCCGATAAAAGGACAGCTTATGAAAACATTAAGCTTAATGTTTCAGTTTCCGTTAATATTAAATAAATTTGAATATAAATCAAAATCACGGTCAATAATCCACACAAAACCTTTTTTGGAGGCAAAACATGGATTATAAAATTAAATTCACAAAAGAAAAAACCATAATATTGATATCTGTTGCAGCAGGTTTTATTTTAACTGCCGTAATCTGTTTTTTAATAAATGCCTATTCGGCAAAAATACAAGGCGGAATTGCGGAAAAAATAATAAGGCTGCATGTTGTGGCAAACAGCGACAGCGATGCGGATCAAAGCCTTAAACTTAAGGTTAGGGACGCTGTTTTGGAAGCGTCTTTGGGCATATTTGAAGAAAGCAAAGAAATAAAAAGTGCAAGAGAAGCCATAAAATCAAACGAATCGCTTTTGATAGCCGCTGCAAAAAACACAATAAAGTCGGAAGGCTTTGATTATGATGTAAATATATTTTTAAGCAGCGAACTTTTCCCTGAAAGGGAGTATGGTAAAATATCTTTCCCGGCCGGTGTTTATGAAGCCTTAAGGATAAATATAGGTGAAGGGAAAGGGCACAACTGGTGGTGTGTGATGTACCCTCCTTTATGCTATGTGGACGCTTCTGTTGACGGAGTGTGTGTTTCTGAAGAAGAACTTAAGAGTGTGCTTACAGATGAAGAATATGAAATAGCTTCCGCAGGGGGAAATGGTGAAAGCATGCCTAAAATAAAGCTTAAAATAGTTGAATGGTGGCAAAAGAAAATAAATGGCGGGGGTTACGTAGTTTACCCTTAACGGAGGGCATATGAGGATTAAAAAATTTTATGCTTTGTTACTTTTTTTTATAGCGGTTTCAACCTATTTTATAAGCTATAAAATATACACTGTTAATAACGAAGTGCAATTAACCGCTTCTTATGGTTTTGGCTCGGTAGGTAGCAATGTTTTGATCATACAGGAAAGATTAAAGAATCTTGCTTATTACACAGGACCTGTAGATGGCGTGTTTGGTGGGGGGACAGAAAACGCCGTCAAAAAATTCCAAATGACGCATGGTCTTACTCCCGATGGAATTGTGGGGACTCAGACACTTATGGCTTTGGGTATAGAAATAGAGCCGCCGTTTACCCCGGGGATTTATTCAGAAGGTGATCTTTATTTGCTTTCTTCTATAATATACGGCGAAGGAAGAGGAGAGCCCTATAAGGGGCAGGTTGCCATAGGGGCGGTTGTATTAAACAGGGTAAATACTGCGGGATTTCCGGATTCGATTGAAGGAGTTATATTCCAAAAAGGAGCGTTCGATGCCGTTGTGGATGGGCAAATAAATCTTACGCCGAATGAAGTGGCTATAAACGCTGCAACAGATGCTCTTGAAGGTGATGATCCAACCGGAGGCGCTTTATATTATTGGAATCCCGAAACAGCCACAAGCGAATGGATATGGACCATACCTATAAGATTAACTATAGGAAAGCATGTTTTTGGATAAATAAAGAAATTTCATAGAATACATAAAAACAACTTCTGATCATGATAACCCATAAAAAATAAAGAAGCTAAAAAGCGGTATGGTTTCATACCGCTTTTTAGCTGGGTTTATTTGTTTTTTATGCTAAAGCTTATATTATTTTTTAACTGATGAAGAGCCTGATAAATTAATCCGCGAAGCTTTAGCTTTGGGAATTTTTTAAGCTCTAAAAACAGGGAACAAGAATGCCGTAGGGTGTTAATTATATAAAAACCTTTTCAATCATATTGACAGGAATAATTATCAGTATTAAAATATCGATAACAAGATACGGATTGGTGGTGTAAAAATGGAGCAACAAAATAATATACCTTCTATTTCACTCCAGGCGTTTAAAAGGATGCCTTATTATCTGCAATACCTTAAAAAACTGCATAAGGAAGGAGCCGAGGTTGTTTCGGCTCCTTCGGTTGCCGCATATTTTAATTTCAGCGAAATACAGGTAAGGAAGGATTTTTCCGCTATAAGCTCTTCTCAGGGCAAGCCTAAGCATGGGTTTGAGGTAGATATGCTTATTGATGACATTGAAAACATACTTGGGTATAGAAACTCGAATGAGGCTGTGCTTGTCGGCGCAGGCTCTCTTGGGAGAGCTCTCCTTTTGTATAGCGGGTTTGAAGCCTATGGACTTAAAATAATGACGGCATTTGATACAAACGAGGAAATAATTGGAACGAAGATCAAAGGCAAAAGTATTTTTTCGGCGGAAAAAATAAGCGATTTATGCCGCCGGATGAAGGTTCATATAGGGATTATAACAGTGCCTGCCGAACAGGCTCAGGTTGTGTGTGACCAGCTTGTTGCGGGCGGGGTTATGGCGATATGGAATTTTGCCCAGATACATCTGTCGGTTCCGCAGAATATTTTGGTTCAGAATGAAAATATGGCGGCATCGCTTGCGCTTCTTTCAAAGCATCTGCGTGAGCAAATTCATAGTGGAACAGAGGAGGCTTTATGAATACATTGTTTTTTAAGTATGCCATAGAGGTTGACCGTACACGTTCAATAACGCAAGCCGCCGAGAATTTGTTTATGGCACAGCCGAATTTAAGCAAGGCCATAAAGGAAGTTGAAGATACTCTTGGCTTTGATATTTTTGAGAGAACGTCAAAAGGAGTTATTCCTACAGCAAAAGGGAATATATTTCTTGAATATGCCAAAAACATAGTTTCGCAGCTGGATAAAATGGAGGCAATCGCGGATTATGACAATGAATCCATACAAAAATTCAGCGTTTCTATTCCGCGCTGCAGCTATATCTCAAAGGGCATAACGCTTTTTGCCGCAGAGCTGGATCAAGAGAAGGGCATAGACCTTAATATACAGGAAACAAATTCTGTTCAGGCTGTGAATAATATTGTAGACGGAAAATTCAATTTGGGCATTATACGCTATCAGGTTGCACATGAGCAATATTTCCAGGATTTTTTGGCTGAAAAGCAGCTTTGCAGCGATATGATATGGGAATTTGAATATCTTGTCCTGATGTCAAGAAGCCATAAGCTTGCAAACGAGCCTGTAGTTAATACTGATGACCTCAGACACAGCATAGAAATAGTTCATGGGGATACGGTTATACCTTATCTTTCTTTGGGAAAGGACAAAGCGCAACCGGGGAAAAGCCTTAGGAAGAGGATATATCTCTATGAGCGCGGAAACCAGTTTGAATTGCTTTCCAACATACTGGAAACTTTTATGTGGGTTTCTCCGATACCCAAAGATATGCTGGGGAGGTTTTCCCTTGTGCAGAGGAAATGTGATTTCCCCGGCAACAAATATAAGGACATGCTCATATATCAAAAGGGCTACCATTTTTCGGAGCTGGACAAAAGATTTATTGATAAAATATATGCTTCTAAAAACGAAGTTTCATTTAAAGAATATAATTAACTGTTTAATATTTCACAAGCATTCAATAGGCATGGTTCATGCACAATTTATATTTTATTTCCCGATTTATATGCGTTAAACCTTAATATAAGCAAAAAACTTAAGCTAAGGGGGTATTATTATGGATTTTTTGATTATAACCAATCCTATGAAAAACGGGGCTATGGAATTTACTCTTCAAATAGCCGAATACCTCTTTAAATTGGGGCAAAGGGTTAAAATAACCCCTAATTCCGCCTGTGGCTTTTTAAAAGATATGCCGGATATCGAAATTATGGATTCCGAAAGTGGAGATAGGCCGGATTCAGTGATAATAATTGGCGGCGACGGAACTGTCTTAAGGAATGTTGACCTTTTAAAGAAGCTTAATGCCCCAGTGCTGGGCATAAATTTTGGTCATTTGGGTTATCTTACGGCTTGCGAGCCATCTGAGGCAAAAAGCTCAATAGACAAAATAATAATCGGAAGCTGCGGTGTTGAAGAAAGAATTCTTTTAGACGGTGAAATAAAACGCGAAAACGGCGAAAGCAGCTTTTTTGGCGGGCTTAACGAAGCTGTTATTTATAGGGGAGCTCTCAGCAGGGCTCTGCATTTTGAGCTTGACATAAACGGAAACAACATAGCTTCTTTTTCCGCCGATGGGATTTTGATTGCTACGCCTGCCGGTTCAACTGCATATAATCTTTCCGCCGGAGGCCCCATCCTAATGCCGACTGCGGATAACCTTGTTATAACACCTATCTGTGCAAGCGCTGTGCCTAAAAGCTCCATAGTTGTTTCCGGGACGGACAATATCTGCATACATATGTATAAGCCGGAATTTTTCGATGAAGAAAGCTTGGATTTTCCTATGCTGGTTGTGGACGGACGTGAAAAATATGCTATTACAGATAATGAAAGGATATATGTTAAAAAATCCAAAGATGTTTTGCGTTTATACAATGTGCAAAACGACAGCTTTTTTAGAACCCTTCAGAAAAAAATGATGAGAACAATCTAACTTGGGATATCGATACATATATATCAATTATTCTGTTTTTATATGTCGCATTTAATTTTTAAAACTATATTTAAGTTTATTTGCTAATTTAAGCGCAAAATTGTATTTTTAAAAATACAATTTTGCGAGATTATCGGAGATATATAGGCTTATAGTGAAGCTGTCTTTTAAAATATTTTTAAACTTATATCTATAAATATAAGAAAATATTTTAGTGATTTGCGAAATTTTTTGTATAAAAACTTATATTAAAATGCCCCATATCGATATTATAGGTCCTGTTCTTATTGGTGTATAAATAAAAATTTTTCTTAAGGCTTGTTATAATTGCAATTTTTTAAAACAGGCTATATAATATCATTACGGAAGTAAATTGTTAAGTGGCTTTATGTTTTTATTGGTCAATTTATTGTAAAAAATAAAAGTATGGGAAAAAGGAGTGCATATTTTTGGGTAAAATGAAATGTTTGGTTAAAACTGCAAAAGGCAAGGGAAATCTGGCAATTATGGAAAGAGATATCCCGACTCCAAAAGCCGGAGAAGTTCTTGTTAAAGTTGAATATACAGCAATATGCGGAACAGACGTACACATAAACGATTGGGAGGAATGGGCCTCTTCGCGTATAACCCCGCCTGTTATTATGGGACATGAATTTTGCGGCAAGATAGTTGCAGTTGGGGAAGGCGTAAGCGAAAGCCGCATAGGTGAGCTTGTTTCCGCCGAAAGCCATTTTGCTTGCCATAAATGCCCGCTTTGCCTTGATGAAAAAGAAAACCTTTGTATAAACACACGCGGAATAGGGGTTCATTTTGATGGCTGCTTTGCAGAATATGTAGCTTTTGCGGCTGAAAACGCTTTTGTCTGCAATCCTAAAATTTCACCAAAAAACAATGCAATGCTTGAGCCTCTTGGTGTTGCCGTTCATGCCGCCACAAAGGTTGAAATAAGCGGAAATATAGTTGTTGTCCTTGGTTGCGGTCCTATAGGGCTTATGGCAACTTCGGTTGTAAAAATGATGGGCGCCCGCAAGGTTATATGCGTTGAGCCTAATGCTTACAGGGCTGAAACAGCTGCAAAAATGGGCGCAGATATAATACTTAATCCAATGGAGGGCGATATAGTTGAGATGGTTCGCAAGGAAAGCGACGGAATAGGCCCTGATGTTGTTTTGGAATTCTCGGGTAATGTTGGAGCAATCCAATCTGCAACAAAATATATACGTTCTGGCGGTGGAATGGTTATCGGAGGTCTTCCTTCAAGGGAAGTTCCCGTTGATTTTTCAAGCGTTTTCTATAGAGGAGTAACAATGTATGGAATAAGTGGCCGCGAGATGTATCACACATGGAAAATTATGGCGGGTCTTCTTGAAGCAGGGCTTGATGTTTCCGAATGCGTAAGCCATGTTATGCCTCTTGAGGATTACGAAAAGGCATTTGAGCTTCTTGCCCAGGGCAAGGCGCTTAAAATACTGTTTAAGTTTTAAATTATAGAAAGCCTTTTTGATATCAAAAAGGCTTTCTATTTTTGTATAATGAATACTACCGGCTATGCCGGTAGTTCCAAAGAGCTTGAGCGATGAACAGAAAAAGGCCTCCATTTGATATAATAGGTGAGGTTCCCCAACCGCACAAATTAAAAACAAATGGAGGTAGTCCAATGGACGAAAACAGCTTAGCACATACCAAATGGGAATGCAAATACCATATTGTATTTGCTCCAAAATATCGGAGAAAAGAGATTTATGGCAAAATCAAAGCAGACATAGGAAAAATATTAAGAGAGTTGTGTACACAAAAGGA
>JAYFRL010000027.1:0-14120 GCA_034925905.1 Lachnospiraceae bacterium
TCTTTAGCCCATCTCATTTGTTCGATAGAATTCATCTTCTTCCTCTCCTTCATTTTGATAATCAAAAAGGTTCATCTGCCTTGATTCTGCCTGCTGACGCTCTGTTGGATCATAGTTGGTTATGATAACCTCCGGATACTCGCAACCTCCCTCATACCGCTGGGCTAGGTTATTGATACGGGTAAAGGATAAAATGTGAAAGTCTTTGTACAGCTCCCGGATATATTCACAGTCATTGTAAGAAACCATCCATTTGCCTTTGCAGGATTCCAAGGTATCCCGGAGCCGTGTATGATCTTCCTTTCGGAACACCACAGCGTAGTGACCCTCGGTTTCGTAATACGGCGGATCACAATAAAAAAAGGCATTGTCACGGTCGTACTGCCGGATCAACGCCTCAAAATCTTTGTTTTCCATCACTGTATTTGCAAGCCTGCGCGATGCTTCCCAAATGAGAAAGAATGCTTTCCGCACATCGAATGGCTGGCAGGCATAGGATGTACAGCCGCTTCCGTAGCTGTAACGGATGAGCTTGAAAAATGCTGCCGCCCTACGTACATCACTGGTTTTTGCATTCTCCTGCATAATCTCCTTGATATCCTCAAATTCAGGAGGCGGCAGATTATGCTGTGCAAGCTCCAATTCCTGTTTCAGATACTCAGTATCGAATTCCTCCTTTTCCATGAATTTGCGGATGACTATAAATTCATCCCTTGAGTTAATAGGCAAAAAACCGAGATGTCTTAAAAACTCCCATGTGCGGTTCTTCACACAGTAGAACATGTTGGCAAGGTTGGAGTTAAAATCGTTGTATACCTCCATTGCCTTTGGATCAGGTGGTCTGCCAAACAACACCCAGCCTCCGCCGCCAAAGACTTCAATGTATCTTCCGAAATCTTTTGGGAACAGCTTATAAATGATTTTTCGGAGGGCTTTTTTACCGCCCACCCAACTGATAAAACTATTGATATTGCATCACCTCCCTTTTCTGGGCTACTTTTTGCTTCAATATTATGAAATCCCAGACATACTGGTTCGGTTTTTAATAGAAACACTTTCCCTCAATTCTTCTTCTGAAGATTCTTGAAATTCATCCAGCGAAAGCGAAACACCCAGATAATCCATATTGTTCTCTGGATAATAAGATCCGCTTTTATCAAGCTCAAATGGCTTTTTACACAAAACCGTACCCCAATGATTAACCATGACATGGGTTTTGAGTTCTGCACAGCTTCCATCCAAGTTGTCCGAATCTCTGATATCATAGCAATATAGACTTTCCGGTATGGTCTGCCTGTTTAGTCTCATGTTCGTGAAGGCTACCAACTTTCCATCAATTTCTCCTAATTCATATCCTTCCTTCTTTGCATCAAAAGCTGCCATTTTTCATCCTCCCATCATCATTCCAAAATCTTGAGACTGCTGATTTTTCAGTTCTTCTTCTGGTTTAATAAAAAACTCATTTCCCGCATCCCAAAAGCTAAGATACAATTCTCCATCGGGAGTATCAATTGGTCGCTGCTCGAAGCCCTCACCCCAACCGTCTGAAAACTGCCCTGTCAGCTCTGAAATGACCTCGTCAAGCTCATCCTGTGTCAGTTCGCCATGCGACTGTACTTCGGTAACACCCCACAGCTTGCCATCCCATTCCTCAACAGTGGGGTTAATACTGTACAATTTTCCCTTAAGAACATCATTATCGAGGTAAACTGCCAAACCACGCTCACCTTCATTTGGGAGTTTCTCTCGTTCAATAGCTGCTAGGATTTCCTCTTGATATTCCACTATTTCAGTAGCATCCATATCCTCTGGCTCATTTTCGGTGTCACCCCATTCGTTTTTACGATAAATCTTTGAGAACAGGGGATTCCAGAGACGCAAGGTTTGAAGCTCTTGTTTTTCCATTGCTATCGCCCTCCTTTGATTACATTAATTCCATATCGCCTCACTAAAAAGGCATTGACGATAAGTCGTAGTAGCTTATCGTTTATCAACTCTGGATCGCTGAGTTCTGAAACGGTAATATGTGATTTGCCGGAGTAAAGCTCCTTTGCCATATGAAAGATGGCATATCCATCTAAATCCACACCATGAATGCGGATAGCATCAAAATGAATAAGTTGGCTATCTACACAATTTTTTGTCTTACTCCAAACAAACGCATCTGCAGAGAGTAAAAAAATAGCGGCTGCATATCCGTAGCTTTCTTCTAGCTTCGGAAACAGACCGCTTTTACAGATAATTTGAAATCTCTTTTTATGCTCTGCATTTCTAAAAAGCATTTGGTTTACCTCGCTTTCTCTAAGGTTGCTCGTAACCTCTATGATTCTTTGCACTCGTAGAGCAAATGCCTGTAACTCTATCTCTTTGAGGAACAGTTCCAGCAATTCTTCATACCGAATTGGGTTTGGATTCACATATCTTTGCTGGCTTCGGAATGTTCCGCAAGCACGAGGAGTAAAGCCGGGAATAAGTTGCATTTCTATTTCTATAGCAGCGAGAGGTGTATCTCTCATAAATCTTGTAATCACTTTAATCAGTCCTTTCTTTTTCTGCAAATCGAACAATAAAAAAAGAGGCTATGTTTTTTAGTAACGAAGAACATAACCTCATAGCTTTTTGCACGATGGCAGATTTATTAAATTGTATTTATAATTTATATGAAAAACAGAGGCATCAAGATTTTTTATCTCAATGCCTCTGGATTTTCTTGTTTTAAACTGTTTTAATAAATAATATTTAAGTAGTCAGTCTCTTAATTTCATTATAAAATAATTCAGCACGTCTCATGCACTCAGTGCATTCCACTTCAGAGAATTGAGTAATATTATAATCTGCTGCCCATCTTTTTTGTTTGACATATTTAAAATCAATATAATATGTATTGTCAATGATTCCATTATTAACCACTGTGTTTAATTTTCTTTCAAGTGCCGCATGACTTTCTGGAACATTTAAGATTAAAGGATCTGCATTCCAATCTGCTAACAATCCATTTTTTTCTAATAATGCTTTTAATGCGTGCATCATAGAATAATAACTTCTATCTATTGAAGGATTAAATAAAGACTGTTTTAATAATATGTCAGTTGCATTTAAATTATCTTTGGCAAAAGATATTTCAGCTAAAAAATTGACCACAGGCTTGATTAGTGTCTGCTCTAATAATATTCTTTGTGGATCAATGTTAGCATGAAAAACCTCTGCTCCACTAATCAATCTGTTTTTCAGCATCATTCTTTCATCCATAACAATATCATTGCAATCTAGAATAGCATGAATTGTACTGATCAAATCTGCCGTGGATTTATTTTTAAGATTATAAAAGCTATCATATATGGGTATATATTCTACCTTCTCTCCATTTTTTCTAGTCTTCCAAACACCGTACACAAGCGCTACTCTCTTATAAAACTCTGTTTCAAAATAGTTTTTAAAATCATTATATAAGTGCCGATCATCTCCATATAAAAATCCGATCAGAGTAAACATTAACGCTGCCCTAAGTGCATTTAAAAGTGACTGCCTAATCTCATCAGTTTCTGATTTCCAACCGCCAAGGTATATATTTATTTCACCAAAATCAAAACAATTTATTATATCTTCGTAGTCAGATTTTAATAAGTCTAAAGTAATACATTCCCAAGTTTCAACCTTAATTTGCTGTTTATGAGATTCTAATAACGAAAAAGTAAATACACCATCGTTACAATCCATTTCTACACCAAATTGATTAATAAAATTTGCCAAATCACCTCTAACCTGATTTACTCTTGGACTGTCATCAAAAAATAAATTAAAAAGTTTTTCAAATTCTTCATCAGAGAATATGTCTCCGCGTGCATATTTTTTCAAAAATGATTTTTCAGTTTCATCAGATAAGCCTTGTAGATATAACAAATTAGCCCCTGCCGGCAAATCTATTTTTTGCTTGTTTTCATTTTCTCCAACCGAGATAGACATTATCATTGGAAAAATGGAAGTATTAATTTGTATGCTCCCCACCTCTTATTACCTCCCTATTTTTATGTCATAAACATCAAAATACCCTATGTCATCTATATTTTCTCCTAAAAATCAGGGCAAAAATCGGGCATTTTTTAGCCTAATTTTTGCCCATTTTTCACTTCGAAACCACAATATATTGTGGTTTGCGTGCCTTATTTATCATTTTGACCACAACGTGTCATCAGAATCACAGTTTCAACGTGCGCCGTTCTCGGGAACATGTCCATGCCCTTTATCTTTTTCACCTTATACCCGTTTTGCTCGAAAATTTTCAAATCCCTCGCAAGCGATGAAGGCTTGCAGGAAACATAAATTATTTTCGGCGCGCCAAAATCAATTATTTTGCCGATCGCCTTTGGGTGTATGCCCTCTCTTGGCGGGTCGAGTATTATTATATCGGGATTAATGCTAAGTCCGTCCACCTCTTTAAGCACGTCCCCGGCTATAAAGGTGCAGTTTGTTATACCGTTTCCCATGGCGTTTTCTTTGGCCGCCAAAACGGCTTCTTCATCAATTTCTATACCCAAAACGCTTTTGCATTCCTTGGCAAGTATCTGGGCTATTGTCCCTGTGCCGCAATAGAGGTCAAAAATATTTTTATCCTTGGCATCTCCCGCAAATTCTTTAACTATGCTATAAAGTTCCTCCGCGCCTTTCGAATTTGTCTGAAAAAACGAAAAAGCGGATATTTTAAAATTAAGCCCCAAAATACTTTCATAAAAATAATCCCTGCCATATAAAACGGTTGTATGGTCACTTTTAACCACATCGGCCACAGAACTGTTTTCCGTATGAAGTATCCCGCATATAACGCCTTCAAGGTGAAGCTTTGAAAGCAAACCGGCATATTCATAAATCTCCTGTGAAATTGCACAGGAGGTAACTATGTTTACAAGTATTTCGCCGGTTTTTTGGGCTTTTCTAACAACAAGATTCCTAAGTGTGCCTTCTTTTCTTATTCTGTTATAGAAATTTAGTCCCTTTTCTTCAAAAAAATCTCTGGTAAAATTTACTATTTTAATATAATCTTTATCAACTATGTTGCAGCCCGTTAAAGTTACAACCTCATAAAAGCTGTTCCTTTTCCTCATTCCCAGAGCAAGCCTTCCGCCTTTTTCTTCATCTCCAAACGAAAACTCACATTTGTTCCTATATCCTTCGGTAAAAGGTGAAGGAGTAATCCCCAAAAATTCAAAGCCCGAAACTCCATTGTCGTTTAAAAGCTTTAAAATCTGCCTTCCCTTAAGCCTAAGCTCGGCTTCATGCTCATAATTTTGATAGGTACACCCGCCGCACATTCCAAAATGCGGGCAAAGCGGCTCTATCTCAAACGGGGCGCGTTTTATGGTCGAAACTAAAACCGCTTCAAAAGCGCCTTTCTTTTTTTTGTTTATTCTTGCCAGTAGCCTCTGCCCGGGCAACGAATTTTTAACAATAACCTTTGCGCCTTCATAAAACCCGTATCCTTTGTTGGAAAAAGCAACATCTTCTATGTCAATCTCTATAATATCGTTAATTTTTAACATTTTTTGTGCTCCCGGATAAAATTATTTGTATTTGTCTTTTTGCGGTAATTGTGTTATACTGCGTAGTAAGTTTTAAAGCTTTTTGTTCATTTGTTTTAATTTTATAATATTTACCCGTAAAAAACAATGTACATATTATTTATAGGAGTGTAAACATAAATGCCAAATAATTTAACTGTAGGGGCTATTGTAGAAGGAAAAGTGGTTAAAATCAAACCTTTCGGTGCTATAGTCTCCTTGGGCGGAAATATGCAGGGCTTAGTGCATATATCCCAAATAAAAAATAGTTTTATACAGGATATAAACGAGCATATTTCAATCGGAGATATAGTTAAAGTAAAGGTTTTAAGCATTGACGAAGAAACCAATAAAATCGCCCTTTCCATAAAGGACGCTTTACCGAAAGAAGCCACCGTAAACCAAAGGGAGCAAAGGCCTAATTTTGAAAATAAATATCAAAACGTAGATTTCGCTGAAAAAAGGTCTCCCGTGGATTTTGAAGATAAGCTTAAAGATTGGCTTAAGCAGGCAAACGAACGTCAGGCAGGGCTTAACAAACGAAATAATAAAAGATAAAAATACAGCCGGCTTAAAGCCGGCCTTTATTTTTTATGTATTGTCTCCACCTAAAAGCTTAGAAAGCTCCTCCGGGCTGCTAATAATATAATCCGCCCCTGCCTCAAAAAGCTCTTCCCTGCTTCCGTATCCATAAAGCACCCCAATGGATGAAATGCAGTTTTTTTTCGCGCCTATTATGTCATGCCGCCTGTCTCCAACCATAACGGTGGCATCTTTGTCCGTTATGCGGCATGAGGAAAGCACATAACCTATAATTTCGTCTTTATTTACCATAGATTCGTCCATCGTGCTCCCACCTATAAACTCAAAGTATTTATCCAGCTTAAAATGCTTAAGTATTATTTTTGAATACTCCTCCGGCTTTGAAGTGGCGACAAAAAGATGCTTGCCTTTTTTTAAGAGCCCCTCAAGCATATCTTCGGTTTTAGGGTAAACCTTGTTTTCAAACAAGCCCTTTTCTCCGAAATATTCACGGTAATACATCAAGGCTTCACTCGCTTTTTCGTGTGAAAAACCGTAACGCTCCATAAATGAAGAAATGAGCGGAGGACCTATAAATTCATATAAAGAAGTTTTATCACAAACCTCTATCCCGTATTTTGCCAAAGCATATTTTATAGCATTTGTTATGCCCTCGGCGGGATCTGTAAGAGTTCCGTCCAAATCAAACAATATATATTTTTTATCCATTTTTACTCTCCAATGCTTAAAAAAGAAGCCTTAAGGCTTCTTTTTTTATTTATTCAACGCTTTTGGCGTCACCCCAAATGCGCTCAAGGTTATAAAAATTTCTTTCTTCTTTATTAAAAATATGGATAACTATATTCCCGTAATCAAGCAATATCCATGCGGCGCCGCTGTATCCTTCAGAGTGGTTCGGTTTTATACCAGCCTTAAAAAGCTCCTCTTCAACCTTATCCGCCATTGCTCTTACTTGATTTACGTTATTCCCACTGGCAATAATAAAATAGTCTGCTATGTTCGATATGCCTATAAGGTCTAAAACTTTTATGTTTTCGGCTTTTTTGTCTTCCAAAGCCTCCTGAGCTATTTTTACTGCCTCAAGTGTGCTTTTAATCAATATTTTTCCCCCTCACTTTTTTAGTATATCCCTGTAATAATTCCTTGCAGACGCAGACAGGAAAAAAACCTCTCTGCCCTGGTTTTTTACATATTCTATCGTTTCTTCAAGTATAAATAAAACCGCTTCATCTATATTTTTATAGGCTAATTCCCTAGCCTTATCAAGCCCTTCAAACGGCTTTCTGCTTTCTTCTATATAATCTGCGGTAAATATTATCTTTTCAAGCAGGCTCATGCTGCATCTGCCCGTTGTGTGATACCTTATAGCGTCTAAAATTTCGACATCCGTAACTTCATATTCTCTTTTGGCTATTTCAGCACCTAAAAACGGATGCAGAAGATCAGGCTGCTCTTTAAATATATCATCTATTTTTATATGGTATTCCTTTGCAATGCGAAGTTTCATATCATCTGGATAATCCTTTGCACAGTCATGCAAAAGAGCTGCTATTTCGGCTTTTTGAACCAAGGTTTCGTCACCATAAAGCTTTGCAAGCTTAATGGCTTCTTTAACAACGCCTTTTGTGTGGATATATCTTTTTATGGATAGCGCCGACATAAGCTTTCCATCCATGCTGTTTATGCTAAGCAACCAAAAATACCCCCTTACCTATAAAGCCCTTTTTTATAAATATACTCCTCAACACCCTCAGGCACAAGATATTTTATGCTTTTCCCTTCTTTAACCCGCTCCCTTATCTCGGAAGAAGAAATATCAAGAGACGGTATTTCACAAAAATGGATATTGCTTTCGCAGTTTTGGTTTATGTTTTTTATGCGTTCATAGAGCTCGCCTTTATTGTACCCCGGACGGGTAACCCCTATAAATTCGCACATGGTTATAAGCCTTCTGGCATCTTTCCATGAAAAAACCTGGAATATGGAATCCGCACCGACAACAAAATATATTTTTGCATTTGGCTTTAAAAGCCTTTTAAGCTCTGAAACAGTATCTATCGTATAGCTTGGGCCACCTCTTTCTATCTCCATACGTGAAACAAAAAACCTCGGGTTTGAGCTTGTGGCTATCTTAGTCATCTCAAGCCTTAATTCGTTATCCGTAACGCATGAAGAATCTTTATGCGAAGGCATTCCGGCAGGTATAAAAATCACTCCATCGGTTGAAAAAGCATGCATAACCTCGTTTGCAGCCACAAGATGCCCATAATGAACCGGATCAAATGTTCCGCCAAAAACCGCTATACTGTTAAAAATTTTAAAATCCACATCTGTCATAAAAGTTTCCTTTCGGATATCTTCAGCAAATATAAGCATACATTATCAAACAAGGTGCGCCTGCGCCTTAGAGCTTTTAATCTTAGCTGTCTTTATCTGTTATCTCCTTTGCATCGGAATCAATTATATCGTTTTCATCATTATCGTCATTTTCTTTTGCTTTTGATTCGCGGTTGTTTCTAAAAATCTCCATCTGTTCCTGCTGCATTTTTTTGCGTCTTTCCCTTTCTTCCCTTGCATGCCTTTTTGAGCCGGCCATAATGCTTGAAAAAAGCCAGCAGCCGCCAAGCAAAAGTACTATATATAAAGTATCGTTCCCGCCGCCTGTGCCCATAAGTCTTCATACCCCCAAAAATCATATAAAAATATTCGTTTCAGCATATACCACCATAGGAGTTTAAACCTATAATTTAATATATTTTAACCCCTTTACCTTATTATGGCAATAGCCCTTTCAATTTTATACTTATAAAAAAGGGGCATTTTTCATTTTTTAATTTTATTTCTGTTTCTTTAAAACTCTTGTTCCCATAAGTTTTGTACCTGCAGTGTCCGTCTTTTGAATATGCGCATATTTTTTCACAGTTTGTATTCATTAAAATCACTCCCTGATTATTTTTTTCAAATTATCGAAATAAAATTCAAATTATTAAATTTTTATTTCAAAGTAAAGTAAGGGGGTGACGAATCCTGCTAATTTTGGTATACTGTAAAATATCTAAATACGTCGAAAAGAGGCAGGTAGAAATCATGTTTATCAAAAAATTTAGAAAAGCGCTTTTCATATCAACACTTATAGCGACCTCCGGTCTTTTTAATACATCGATCTTTGCTGGAAATACTGTTAATATGACTTTAAATTATGATGGTAAAGCACATGCATATTATGCGGAAGAAATAAAAATAAACGTGCTTGGCAAAGAGCTCACCGAATTTGTTGTGCCGCCCGTCTCAATAGACGGAAGAACCTTAGTGCCCGCAAGGGCCATATGCGAAAGTATGGGCGCCGATATAAAATGGAACGGTGAAACAAAAGAAGTATACATAATAAAAGACCCGAATGTTATTGTACTTAAAATAGACAGCGCCACCGGGATTAAAAATGGAGTTAACTTTTCAATGGATGTGGCTCCAAAAATAATAAATGATTCCACAATGCTTCCGGCAAGATATCTTGCTGAGGCTCTGGATCTTTATGTAGGCTGGGACGATGCTTCAAGAACTGTTTCCATCTCGGAAACAGACACTTCCTCGTCGGTAACGACAACAACCCCGACAACAACATCAACATCCGAAAGCATAAGCATTACGAGAGTTTCATACGGAAGTGATAAATTGGCTGCAAATACCTTTACCATATCAGCTTCAGGCGAAATCTCTAAGTTTGAGAATTTTAAGCTTAATAACGACCGTATAGTTGTAGACATATATAATGCAACCATGGCTATTTCCTCAAAAAATATTCCCTTTGACGGAAATCCTTACATATCGGCTATACGCTCCGCTCAAAACCAAACGGAGCCTGAAAAAATAACAAGGGTTGTTTTTGACCTCAATCTGGATATAGCATATACGGCTGTATTAAGCTCGGATAAAAAGAGCATTATCGTAAGCTTCGGCGAAAATACAATAACCTCGCTTACTACAAACAACAAAAACAAAACGGACTACATAACAATAAAAGGTAAAACTGTCCCGGCAGTTAGTATATCTACTTTATCCAGCCCGGACAGAATAGTTATAGATATGCCAAACTCAACCTCAAGCCTTAAAAGCAGCTATTCCGCAAGCTCCTTGAATTTTGTAAGCAGCATAACCACATCCCAATTCTCCGATTCCGTTGTCAGGGTTGTGCTTAATGTGAACGCAGGTTATGATTACGAAGTTGAAACGGATGAAGATTCAACCTCTATTCTTGTGTATAAGTGTACGGTTGAAAACATAAGCTATTCTGAGTCAAACCACCAGTTCACTCTTGCAAAGCCGGATAACCTTGATATAGACTATATTATACATACCGATGATTATTTAAACGGCGAATATATACTTACATTGCCTGGAGATTTTACGGATACCTATGGCTATGGAAGATATAAGATAAACGACGATTATTTCGTAAACCTCCTGCTTTCAACAGAAAGCGGAAACACAACCATAACCTTCCTTCAAAGCAGGATACTCTGCTATGAAATAAACGAAGACAAGGATAATATTTATATCGACATAAAAACCCCAAAGGAATATTATGATAAGGTTGTGCTTATAGACCCGGGACACGGCGGTTCCGATCCTGGAAGCACAAGCCTTCATTCTATAACCGAAAAGGAATTGAACCTTGATATAGCCAAAAGGGTTATGTCATATTTTGAAAATGATACCGCAGTTAAAGCCTATATAACAAGAACTACAGATGTCAGCGTTCCAAACTATTATCGCGCGGAGATGGGCAATGAATCCGCTGATCTTTTCGTATCAATACACTGCAACGCTTCCATAGGCGGCTCCGGAAAAGGCACCGAAGTGCTTTATCTTGAGCATGAAAACGAAGCTTCGGGGTATCTTACAAGCAAAATAGCCGCGCAATTTATGCAAAACTATATCACAAGCGCTGCCGGGACAACGGACAGAGGAATAAAACGTGATCCTAACCTTATCGTTTTAAACCAGTCCACAATACCCTCTATTCTTGTAGAAACGGCATTTTTAACAAACGAAGAAGACGCAGCAAAGCTTGAAAGCGATTATTACCGCGAAATTATTGCAAAAGCCATATATTCGTCAATATCAGATATGATGAATCAGTATAAGCTAAAAAAATAAAAGCATTTTTAGGGCTTTGAAGGGGGTGGAGGCATTATGGCATATTATGTAACGGAAATTGTAAGCTTAAGAGCAAAGTTCTTAGACAGCTATAATGACGGTGATTACCCTGACGCAATATCAAAAGGCGAAGAAATGATAAAGCTTTACCGGAACAACAATGATACAAAAAGTGCGGAATTTGCAAATGATTTATATAACCTTGCCGTTGCATATGACGATATAGGCAGATTTGAAAAAGCTCTATATTGCTACAAGGAGGCTTCCGGCATAAAGCTTGACCTTTTTGGTGAAAACGACCCCTCTTATGCAAGCGCAATAAATAATATAGGCATAATATACGCAAACACGGGCAAAGCCTCAGACGCCGTCTCAATGCTCCGGCGTGCATCAAGCATACGCGAAAAAACCCTTGGCCAAAAACACGCTGATACAATTTCCAGCCTCTATAATCTTGGAAATGCCTATGAATTATCAGGCAGATATGATGATTCGCTTAAAACGCTCACAAAATCATTATATCTTTCAAAAGGTATTTTTGAAAAGGACAGCTTGGATTATGCTGATATACTCATTTCCCTGGCAGCAGTTTTAAAGCGCATAGGCTTCTTCAAAAAAGCCTGCGAATATTATAAAGAGGCTTTCCTTATAACAGGGTTAAAACCGCTTGAGGTTGAATTTTCTTATATGTCGGCGCTTATAGATTATGGCAAAACCTGCGAGAAGCTCAAGGATTTCAAAAAAGCTGAGGAAATATATATAAGAAGTCTTGATATAAGGAGCGAGGTTCTGGATAAAAACCATCTTGATTATATGCTTAGCCTCACCAACCTTTCGTCCCTTTATATAACAACCGGAAAATATAAAAAAGCCTATGATCTTCACAACGAAATTTTGGCCCTTTCCGAAAATATAGTGGGCAAAAACCATGTTTTTTATGCCGATGCTCTTATAAGCCTCGCAAAAGACAGCTTAAATTTAGGCGAAACCGACAGAGCGTTTTCTATGCTTAACGAGGCCTTAAAAATAAAAGAAACTTCACTCGGAAATGATAGCCCGTTATATTTAGCAGGGCTTATAAGCCTTGCCGGGTATTATGAAAAAATTGGCGATTTTAAAAAAGCTCTTGCTCTTTGCGACAAAGCCGCAGAAGGTCTTAAAACGCATATGACCAGAGAAACTCCTTTCATAATCGACGCATACAATGTTAAAGCACGGATATATCTAAAACAAAAGGATTTTCCCGCTGCCGTTGAAGAATACAACAAAGCCATGGCGGCAAGAAAATCAATATATTTTATAAAAGACATAGGTTATGCATGGAATGTATATATGCTGGCAAAGGCACATATTGAAAACGGAAATATCGGGAAAGCCATAGACTTGGCCGAAGAATCCATGAGCGTCCGTCTTTCGATATACGGCAAAAACCATCCGAGCTATGCAAAAGGCCTTACAAACTGCGCGGATATATATATAAAGTTCAAAATGTACGATAAAGCTTATGAATATATGATGCAGGCCCTTGAAATCCAGAGAAAAACCCTCGGCCCGGAAAATATTATGTATTCCGAAAGCCTAAAAAAAGCGGCTGATTCAGCTTTTTATACTCAAAAATATAAAAATGCCATTGAGCTTTATGAGCATGCTTCTGAAGACGCAGAATTTTCAGAACATTTCTCCGATATGGAAAAAGCTTTGATATATTCGCATATGGGCATTATTTTTTATAAGCAGGAAATTTTTGCAAGCGCAAATAAAAGCTTCATTTCATCTATAGACTATATGCGCAAAAGCGGCCTCCCCAGGCATAAAGAAATAAAGGCTGCCCTTAAAGAAGTTATACTTTTGCTCTGCTCGGAAAACAGGCTGATCGGAGCTTTGGACTATATAACAAAGGCTGACGCCGCTTTAAACAGTATGCCTACCGTAACCAGGTTTTTAAAAACCTGCCGTGAAATAATAAATGGGGAAAATTTATATGCCGAAAAAAAATACAGCGAAGCCGAAACCGCGCTGCTTTCTTCAATAAAAGACCTTACTGAGTCCTTAGCGGATGAGAACGAATTTTTTGCGATGGCTTATTCGACTTTGGCAGAAGTATATGTTGCAAAAAACGAAAATGAAAGTGCTTATATAATGTTTGACAATGCTTTAAGGCTTTCCTCCGACAGCTTGGATTTAAAAGCCGTTATATTTATGGCTGAACACGCAAATTTAAAAGGCGACTCAAAAACAGCGGCCTCTCTTTATGAAAGAGCCCGTCATAAATATGAGCAGGAAGGAGATAATTCCAAAGCTTTTGCAGATCTTCTTTATGCCCTTGGCTGCATATATTTTAAAGAGCCTGGCAAAGCTTTCATATCCTGCTTTGAAGCGGCTCTTGAGATATACAAAGGTTTGCTTAGCTCATCCGAACAGGCAGAGAAGCTTGGCATCCTGACAAGCTCGGCGAATATCAATATGCTTCTTGGAAACAAGGAGGAAGCGGCTAAAACATATGAAAAAGCTGCGGCGTTATCAAAAGAGCTCGGACTCCATTTTAAGCTTAAGAAAAACCAGTATTCAGAGCTTGAAACATATTATAAAGAAACGAAAAACCTTAAAAAGCTTATATGGTCTAAAACAAGCATAGGAATTGAAGATGAATAAAAAAACGCAAGGCATCTGAAAATACAAAATATTCAGGATTCACCGGGAATAGATATCAATCATAACCACCCGCTAAGCGGGTGGTTTGTGCCAGCCCTATAAGGGCATGTTACTTGCTTAAGCCTTAAGGCTTACTGAATAGTTTGCCAACCGCATTGTATTTACCCGCTACCGCTAAAACGGTTGGTTACTTGCTCTTTTTTACCTGTTCGCCCG
>JAYFRL010000020.1:0-87987 GCA_034925905.1 Lachnospiraceae bacterium
ATTGGACTACCTCCATTTGTTTTTAATTTGTGCGGTTGGGGAACCTCACCTATTATATCAAATGGAGGCCTTTTTCTGTTCATCGCTAAAGCTCTTTGGAACTACCGGCATAGCCGGTAGTATTCATTATACAAATAAAAAAGCGTAGCCGTTTGGCTGCGCTTTATTTTTCATTCTTTTTAAAAATCAGAAAACAGATCATCCGGAAGAACAGGCATCCTGTTTCCACATTTAGGACAATTTATTTCAAAATCATCCACCATATCCTCGGTAATATCTATTTCTTCCTCACAAAATGGGCAAACAACCGTATAGCTGAAATCCGGTTCTTCTTTGTTTTCCTCCAAGTCTTCATTGATCCCGCTTGAAATCGATGAAACCTTTGGTTTTTCAAGCGCTTTAAGCCTGTCATATATATCGTCAAGAACATCTATCATGCTTAAAAAAAGCCTTCCTTCGTCTGAAGCCTCATTAAACCTGCTTTTTGAGAGCTCTTTAAGCTTTTCTATTTTTTCAAAAATCGGATCCATATAAAGCCTCCAAAATCAAGCTCTGCCCAAATATTCGCCTGTACGCGTATCAATTCTGATTTTTTCGTTTTGGTTTATGAAAAGAGGAACATAAACAATTGCTCCCGTTTCAACGATAGCAGGCTTTGTTGCTCCCTGTGCAGTGTTCCCTGCAAAGCCGGGTTCTGTTTCCATTATTTCGAGCTCAACAAAAAGCGGAGGTTCAATGCCAAAAACAACGCCTTCATATGAAAGGATTTTAACCATATCGTTTTCTTTAACAAACTTAAGCGTATCTCCTATGTCGCTTTCGTTTACTGCAATCTGCTCAAAATTTTCTGTATTCATAAAATGATAAAGTTCACCATCGTTATACAAATACTGCATATCAAGCCTGTCTATATGAGCTCTGGGCATTTTCTCCGTAGGTCTGAAAGTTCTTTCAACAACGCTTCCTGTTTTAAGGTTTTTAATCTTTGTGCGTACAAAAGCTGCGCCTTTCCCCGGCTTAACATGCTGAAATTCCAAAACTATAAATATATCGCCTTCATATTCTATTGTTACGCCGTTTCTAAACTCACCTGCAGAAATCATCTAAAAATCCTCCTTAATATATAAAACCGCATCTTTTTTATTTTAATTTATATAACAATATTTTTCAATATTTTTAACTGTATTTAGTCATATTTTTATTGTTTTTTTGATTTAAAAAAGCAATCTAAAGCCAAAAGGCCCAAAATATAGCTGTCTGTTCCAAAGCCGCAAAGCTGCCCTAAGCATGACGGAGCTATAACGGAGGTATGTCTGAAGGCTTCCCTTTTATGAAGGTTTGACATATGTACCTCCACAACGGGTATAGGTGATATTGAAGAAACGGCATCCCTTAATGCATAGCTGTAATGCGCAAAAGCTCCGGGATTAAAAACTATCCCGTCATATTTCTCGAAAAAAAGCGACTGCATTTTATCTATTATTTCTCCTTCGGAGTTGGACTGGAAAAAGCTTATTTCAAAACCCAGCTCTCCTGCTTTGGCGCTTAAAATCTTATTTATGTCGTTTAGAGTTTCATATCCGTAAACTTCGGGCTCTCTTATGCCTGTAAAGTTTAAATTCACTCCGTTTATAACGCATACCTTTTTCATTTTTATTCCCCCGTCTGGTCTATTATAGAACGGCATATTTCTTCTATGCTTTTAAAAGAAACTTCAATCTTAATATTGCTGAAATCTTCATAAAGCGCTTCCCTTTCGGAAAGAAGCTTTGAAATCTTTAAAAATTTATCTTTACCTGAAAGAAGCGGCCGCGTATTGTCATTTTTAACATTTTTCGCTATATGCTCCGGCGAAGCTTTTAAATATATAACCTTGCCTATTGAAGAAAGTATTTTTTTGTTTTCCGGCTTTTTAACTATACCTCCGCCTGTGGATATAACAGCGTCTTTCGTGCCTAAAAGCCCTTTTAGCGTTTCTGTTTCAATTTCCCTGAAATATTCTTCGCCCTTTTTTTTAAATATTTGCTTTATTTGACCTTCTTTTGATTCTATAATTTCATCAGTATCCAAAAAGCGGAGCCCAAGAAGCCTTGCAAGGCTTTTTCCAATAATTGTTTTCCCGCTTCCCATGAAGCCTATAAGCACTATATTGTTTGAAAGACTCCCTGCAAGCGCGTTTCTTATATCTATTGCCGTTTCATCGTCTATTTTCATATCATGCCATATTTCGTAAGAGGCTATTCCCTGGAAAACAAGCATATCAAAGCCGTTTACCGTTTTCGCTCCGGCTTTTTTTGCATCTTTCAAAAACCGGGTTTCCCATGGTGAATATATTATATCCATAACAAACATGCCCTGCTTAAAAAATGAAATGTCTAAAACAGGGCTTTGGTCCTCAGAACCTTTCATACCCAAAGAAGTTGTCTGGATTACAATATCAATTTCGTCCTCAGGCAACTCGCTAAGTGGGATAACGCTAGGTTTAAGCGGATAATATAAGCTTATTAAGCGGCAGATTTCTTCTGCTTTTTCAAAAGTCCTGTTTGCAATAATAAGCTTTGCCGCATTGCCGGATGCGGCAAAAAAGGCGGCTGAGGCCGCTGCTCCTCCCGCACCCAATATTAAAACATTTTTACCCTTAACATCTGCTCCGTTTGCTTCAAAGGCTCTTTTTATGCCTATAACATCGGTATTATATCCTTTGTAGCCTTTTTCGGTGTATTTAAGAGTGTTCACCGCTCCTATTTTAGATGAAATATCATCCGCTTCGGATATATATTTCATAACCTCCTGTTTATAAGGCACAGTTACGTTAAAGCCTTTTATATTAAGTGCATATCCGCCTAAAACAGCTTCCTCAAGCCTACCCTTGGCAACTGCAAAAGGCACATAAACCGAGGGTTTGTTAAACTCAAAGCTTATAGTATTAATAAGCTTTGGCGAAAGCGAATATGAAACCTCTTTGCCTATAAGCCCAAAAACCTCACTTTTACCGCTTACAAAATCAAATGCCTGCATTTTTGCCACCACGCTTTAAATATTCTTTAACAACAAGGCTTTCTGCCCCGCGTTTTATCCATGTTACAAACTGATCCCTTTTACACATCGGCTTTGTTAAAACGGAATACATTTTCAAGCGTTTGCCACAGAAAACATCGGTAAAAACCTGGTCTCCTATTATGGCTGCCTCATTTGCGGGCACACCTGTTTCATCCAAAAATGCTCTTATCCTTTTTATTCCGGGTTTACCAGCCCTGTATATCGTTTTAGCCTTAAGCTTTTCGTTGAATTTATCAACCCTGCCCCTGCTGTTGTTTGAAACAAGGCAACACATAAAGCCCTCTCTTTTTAAAAGCCCAATAAAATCTACCGTTTCCTGCCCGGGAGAATCTTCGTCAAAAGGCGCAAGGGTATTGTCTATATCAAATATAAGGAGCTTTATATTCATAGCCTTAAGGCTTTCAACAGGAAGCTCCTTAACAGAATCAATGTATATATCCGGAAAAAATCTGCTTAACATAAAACACCTCTGCTGCTATAATATTTAAGTATTATACCAATTTTGATGTTTGTTGTAAAGCTTGTCAAAAATCATCTTCCGGCAAGTATTTTATCGGCAACATAAAGCCCGTTTGCCGCAGCTTGGGAAAGCGACCGCGTAAACCCTGCTCCGTCGCCCGTAGCATATATATTCTGGCAGCCGTCTATCATAAAATCAGTTGTTTTTGGTCTTGCCGAATAATATTTGCATTCTATTCCATAGAGAAGAGTATCATAATTTGCAGTTCCCGGCGCGACCTTATCAAAGGCCTCTATTGTCTCTAAAATATTATCAAGCTGGCGTTTGGGCAGGCAAAGGCTTAAATCTCCGGCAACGGCTTTCATTGTAGGTTTTGTGGTTGACTGGCGGAGCCGCTTTTCTTCCGTACGCCTGCCGGACTTTAAATCCCCCAGCCTTTGAATTAAAATGCCGCCTCCGCTTATAAGGTTTGCAAGGCTAGCCACATATCTTGCGTACTCTATAGGGCTCTTAAAAGGCTCAGTAAATCTTATTGTGGAGAGAAGCGCAAAGTTTGAATTTTCAGTTTTCTTTGCGGGATCTCTGTATGAATGTCCGTTAACAGTTAAAATGCCATCCGTATTCTCGGTTACAACACTGCCTCTTTCATTAAAGCAGAACATTCTTGTTGTATCTCCGTAGCCTTTGCTCCTATACCATATCTTAGGCTCATATATTTTACTTGAAAAATGAGACCATATCATAGCCGGAAGCTCAACTCTAACGCCGATATCAACCTGGTTATTTGTAAGAGCTATGTTGTTTTTGGAGCACCATCTTGAAAAAAACCTGCTCCCCACCCTACCTACGGCAAATATTATGTTGTCTGCGGAAACTGTTATTTCCTTATTTTTATCCTTAAGTATCATTACGGTGTTATTTTTTTTATTTACGTTTGTAACCATAGAATCCGTTAAGATATCTATCTTTTGGCTTAAATCTTCAATCATATTCCGCATTGTGTTAAAATTGCTATCCGTTCCCAGATGCTTAAGCTGAGCCTGACTCATATGAAGGTCATGCTGAAGGCAAAGGCGCTTAAGCTCGTCACTTGGCATAAAGCGCTCGTTTATTGCTCCATATTTAACCAAAACCTTGTCTGCCTGTTCTATATAATCAATAACGACTTCCTGAGATAAAAAATCAGTAAGCCATCCTCCATATTCCGTTGATATAACATATTTGCCGTCTGAAAAAGCACCTGCGCCTGCCATTCCTTCCATAATAGCGCATGAAGGACATTTTATGCAGCTTTCTGTTTTTTTGGCAATTATCGGGCATATTCTTTTATCTATCTCATGTCCTTTTTCAATTAAAATTATGCTTATTCCGGAGTCTTTCTCCGTAAGCCTGTATGCCGCCATAAGACCGCTTATTCCGCCGCCTATAATAGCAACATCATATTTATTCTTAAGTTCCATAATATACCTCCAAATTATTTTGGGTGACAAGTAATTATATATTATGTCAACAAATATTTCAAGTGCTTATGTAAACCGTTTCAATTCATAAACCCCCGGTTTGAAAGCATTTTTAGGGCTTATAATTATAAAGCCGTATGCATATGCATACGGCTTTATAATTAACCCATGACTTTTTCGAGGCTTTCAAATTCTTCCTTGGATAAAAGTTTTAAAAGCTCTTTATATTGTATTACACTTAAACCTTCGGTTTGGGTGTATATATCAATTTTGTTTTTTATGTCCTCGGTTTTAAACTTTAATTTTAAATCTTCAAATTCCGATGCTTCCATATTATCACTCCTATTCTTTTTTCTTGAATATTTCCATAATGCCCATAACGAGCAAAAATATGCCAAAAAGCTTCTTTAAGCTTTCAGAATCTATTGCCGTTGCAATAAACGCACCTGCAAGAGCTCCGGCTATGCCCCAAAATATTATTGGCTTAACCGTTTTCATCTCTATGTTCCCGTCTTTTTTATGCTTTATAAGCGCAACAACGGCAGTCGGTATAAAATATATTATATTTATGCTCTGCGCCTGCTGCTGGGTCATATCCCCAAAAAACATGAGTGCAGGTATAAGTATTGTGCCTCCGCCTATGCCCATTCCGCTTATTATCCCGGATATAAATCCAGCTGCTCCTAAAATCATCATTTTATCATATTCACCGCCGCAAAAATCATAAATACGCCAAAAATAATATGAAGCCACCTGCCTGATATCTTAGATAAAAGCCTGGCTCCAATATATCCGCCGAATATTCCGCCTAAGGACACTAGCAAGGCTTCCTTCCAAAGTATATCAACCTTCCAGAAATATATGAAACCAGAAATAACCGAAAGAGGCAATATTATGGCTATTGCAGTGGCATGGGCTTTATGTGCCTTTATATCAAGCAGGCGCTCCATAAAAGGGACGGCTATTGAGCCTCCTCCAGAGCCGAAAATACCATTTGCGAAGCCTATAACAATACCCAAAACCGCAGTTTTTATTTTTTTGCCCACAACTTTTCTCCCTTTCTTTTTTTTAGTTATTTCCTGAAATACGCAAAAAAATACCGCCTTATAATTTATAAGGCGGAAACATTTATATTCTTTTGTTATATGTATCACAATAAGGAGACAAAAAACATTCTTTGCATTTCGGACGCCTTGCAATGCATATCTTACGCCCGTGTGCAATTATCTGGGTGTTATACCTTATCCAATGTTCCTTTGGCAAAACCTCCATAAGCTCAAATTCCATTTTGGCGGGGTCACCGCTTTTCGCAAAGCCTAAATGCCTTGAAATCCTTTTTACATGCGTGTCCACAACTATGCTTGGTATATTATAAATGTTGCCCCGTATTACATTTGCCGTTTTTCTTCCAACGCCCGGAAGGCTTAGGAGAGATTCTATGTCACTGGGAACTTTGCCGCCAAAGTTCTCAAGCAGCAATCGGCAGCAAAGATTTATATTTTTTGCTTTGTTGTGATAAAATCCCGTTTGGCGTACATCCTGCTCAAGCTCAGGAAGCGAAGCTTCCGCAAAATCTTTTACGCTCGTATACTTTTTAAAAAGGCTCTCTGTTACCATATTAACCCTTTCATCCGTGCATTGGGCGCTTAATATTGTAGCTATCAAAAGCTGCCAAGTGTTTTCATGGTTTAAATAACATTTAAGCGGGCCATAATTTTCATCCAAAAGCCTCATTACTTCTTTAACCTTATCGTCCATTTTAACCTCCAAAAGCTATGTTTCAAGCACTTTAAAATCAGCAAACCCGGATATTGCGTCTGTTTTTTTATAATTAAACAATACATAATTTGGGATATGGCAAAGCTTTCCGCCGTTTTTATAATCAAAAACTGAATATTCGAAATACTCTATAAGGGTATGTTTTGCGGCCTCTTTTGAATCCTTAAACATACCGTAAAGATATTTTTGGGATTTTTCATCGTCCGTATAAAATCCAGCGCGAATTTTTCTGATATCCTCCGAATAAACAAGCTTTAAAAATTCGGGCATGTTCTTAACATTTTCTTTAAGGCACATTTCAAAACGTAAAATGTCTTTTGTTATAGCAATTTCCTCATCCGAAAGACTTAACCCGGCTGCAAATGCAAAAAGGCTTTCATAAAGTTCATTTTTACCCAAAGAAAGCTTATGCCAATCCATCTTTTCCCTAAAAAATGAAAGCTTTTCAAAAAAATCAAAGGGGCTTTCAAAAAAATTAATAAAATATTCGCAGGTCTGGCGCATTTTCCCCGAATTATAATAAAGTTCCAGAGTTTCCTCAACGCCTTTAAGCTTAAGCAATTCATCATAATCCAAAAAATCCGTGTATAAAACCTCATAGGGAGCCAAAGGATTATAAGCTATTCCATATTTTAAGGCGTCTCGCCGTAGTCCCGAGCCTTTAAGCAGTTTTAAAAAGCCAAGCTGGAGGTTATGCGGTTTAAGTGAAAAAACATAGTTAAACGATTCCTTAAACGAACTGTAGCCTTCAAAAGGCAGCCCTGCTATCAAATCAAGATGTATATGCATATTGCCTGCGGTAATGAGCTTTTTAACCAAAGGCGCAAGCTTATTAAGGTTCATCTTACGTTTTATAGCCTTTATTGTGTCCTCGTTTGTAGTTTGAACGCCAATTTCAAGCTGGAAAAGCCCCGGCCTTGCTTTTGAAAGAAGCTCTATTTCATCTTCAGTCAATATATCTGCTGTTATTTCCATATGAAAATTTGTAAATCCGTTGTCATTGTCAATTATATATTGCCAGATGGCTTTGGCATGTTTTTTATTGCTGTTAAAAGTCCTGTCTACAAATTTTACCTGCCTTACTTTGTTGTCTATAAATATCTTAAGTTCCCTTTTCCATTTATCGGTTGACATAAATCTAGGCTTGTTGTCTGAAGCCGAAAGGCAATATTGGCAGTTATACGGGCAACCCCGCTGTGTTTCATAATATAATATTTTGCCTGAAAGCTCTTTTATATCTGTATAACAAAAAGGGATATCATCTAATGACATAACCGTCCTTTCATTGTTTAAGCAGATATTTTTATCCGCGTCGCGGAACGAAAGCCCTGCTATCCCCAAAAATCCTTCGTTTTTTATAAGCGCTTCGCAAAACTGCTTAAAGCTAAGCTCTCCTTCGCCTGAAATAACTATATCTATATATTCGTAGTTTGAAAGCACATAAAAAGCATCAAACGAAACCTCGGGTCCACCAAGTATTATTTTTATGTCTGGCTTAACTGTTTTAAGCACCTCGGCAACCTTAAGGATTATGTCTATGTTCCATATATAGCAGGAAAAAGCAACTGCCTCCGGCTTTTTTTCATATATATCCTTTATTATAAAATCAATATGGTTATTGATTGTGTACTCAACAAAGGAAACTTCTTTAAAACCTGAATAAGCCCCAAGTGTTCTCACGGCCAACGATGTGTGTATATATTTTGAATTTATAGCAACTAAAAGGATTTTCATTAACCCGCAAACCACCTGTTAAAAAATCTCCGTCTAATGACGGAGATTTTAAATTATCAATCAAAAAGTGTTGAAACTGAAATGCTTTCATGAATTCGATATATCGCGTCGGCAAAAATCGGACCAACAGACAATACCTTTATTTTTGAAATCTTTTTTTCTTCAGGGAGCTTAATGGTGTTTAAAACTAAAAGCTCTGTTATATCAGATTTTTCTATTCTGTCAATGGCCGGGCCGGAAAGCACCGGATGGGTGCAACAGGCATCAACCTCTATAGCACCTCTTTCTTTAAGCGCCGCGGCAGCATTTGTTATCGTGCCGGCCGTGTCTATCATATCGTCAACAAGGATAACCCTTTTGCCTTCAACATTTCCTATTATATTCATAATTTCGCTTACGTTAGCCTTCGGACGCCTTTTATCTATTATTGCAAGGGGAATGTCAAGTTTTTCAGCAAAGCTTCTTGTTCTTCCAACACTTCCAAGGTCTGGAGAAACGGCAACAAACTCTTTTAATTTTTCTCCGTATTTTTCATGATAAAAATTTGTAATTATCGGAAGCCCAACAAGATGGTCAACAGGTATATCGAAAAACCCCTGTATCTGAGCACAATGGAGATCCATTGTAAGAATCCTGTTTGCCCCCGCAACGGTTATAAGGTTTGCAACAAGCTTTGCGCTGATAGGGTCTCTTGCTCTTGCTTTCCTATCCTGCCTTGCATAACCGTAGTAAGGCAAAACTGCTGTTATCCTTCCTGCAGAAGCGCGTTTCATGGCGTCCATCGTTATAAGCAGCTCCATAAGGCTGTCGTTTACAGGTTCTGAAATAGGCTGAACAACATAGACGTCAGCGCCTCTTATGGTTTCGTCTATTTTAACTGAAATTTCACCGTCGCTGAATTTCTCGACTTCGGCACAGCCTAAAGAAAGTCCAAGGCATTTAGCCATTTCTGCGGCAAGTTCTTTATTTGCGTTGCAGGCAAAAATCTTGATGTTCCCTTTGGTTGGATAAAGCATTTTAACATTGTCCCCCTAAAATAAATATTTAATCTTTGTTAAATCCTTATTAAATTTACTCAGACAAGACAATGTTACACCCGAAGAAACTAAATTTCAACACAAAAAAGTAATTTTATTGTTTTTTTGTCCATCCATTAATATCAACCTGCCTTGCTCTTGCAATAGCCAGCGAATCCTCAGGCACATCATGGGTTATTGTTGAACCTGCGGCTATATACGAATTTTTGCATACCCTTACAGGGGCAACAAGATTGGTATTGCAGCCTATGAAAACATTATCTTCGACTATTGTCCTGTGCTTGATTTTCCCGTCATAGTTAACTGTTATGGTTCCGCAACCCAGATTTGTGTTTTTGCCGATATCAGCATCGCCTACATATGTGAGATGTGGGACTTTTGTTCCTTTATCTATAACCGAATTTTTAACCTCAACAAAATCGCCTATCTTAACATTTTCTCCTATATCGCAGTTCGGCCTTATGTATGCATATGGCCCGATATTCGCTCCGCTGCCTATTTTGGAATCCATAGCCATTGTAAATTTCAGGTTGACATTATCGCCTATAGCCATATTCGTAAGCTGGCAATACGGACCTATAACGCAGCCCTCTCCTATTTTTGTCCCCGATTCTATGAGGCATCCCGGTTTTATAACGGTATCCTCGCCTATTTCAACATCAAAATCTATATATGTCGTTTCGGGGTCGATAAGAGTTACTCCGTTATCCATATGCATTGCGTTTATTGTTTTTTTCATTTCATACGCTGCATTTGCAAGCTGACTTCTTGAATTTACACCGTTAAACTCCTTATGGCTTAAAACAGGCATAACCGAAACCTTTTCACCCATTGATTTAAGTATTTCAACAGTGTCTGTAAGATAATATTCATTTTGAGAATTGTTGTTTTTAAGCTTTGAAAGGGCAGATTTTAAAGAAGAGCCGTTAAAGCAATAAACCCCGGCGTTAACCTCTTTTATAAGCTTTTCCTCCGGCAGCGTATCTTTTTCTTCAACTATTTTCTCAAAATCTCCGCCTTTTCTTATTATGCGTCCATAGCCAAAAGGCTCATCCAAAAAAGTTGAAACAAGAGAAACAGAATTTGAGTTTTGCCTATGAAAGCCCAAAAGGGACACAAGCGTTTCCTCTTTAAGAAGAGGTGTGTCTCCATATAAAACCATATAATCAATTCCGTCTTCTATAAAGCTTCCCGCCTGCATAACCGCATGACCCGTCCCAAGCTGCTCCTTTTGATAAGAAAAGCTTACACCGGTATCTTTTAAAGCCTCTTTAACAGCATCCGCTCCATGACCCAATATAACACATATATCGCTTGCTCCCGCACCTCTTGCTGCGTCAATAACATAAAACAACATTGGTCTTCCTAAAATACTGTGCAAAACCTTAGGCAGAGAAGATTTCATCCTCTTGCCCTCTCCTGCCGCAAGTATTATGGCTTTTAATCCTAACATATCAATGCTCCTTTATTTTAACTGTTCTTTTAAGGTTTCCTTTGCCACATTCAAAGCTTCCTTGATTTTTGAAGCGTCTTTCCCTCCGGCCTGGGCCATGTTCGGGCGCCCGCCTCCGCCTCCGCCGCAGGCTGCTGCGGCAGCTTTTATTATATTCCCTGCATGGGCGTTAAGCTTAACGGCATCATCCGTTGCCATTGCAAGAAGGTTTACCTTTCCGTCTTTTTCCCCGGCAAGCACAATAACCCCTTTTTTAAGTGAAGCCTTTATTTCGTCACCTATTGTTCTTAATGTTCCCGCATCGGCATCTTTAACTTCCGCGGCAACAAACTTAACGGCTTTTATCTCCTCGGCATTTTGAAGCATATCCGAAACAGAGCTTTTTGCAAGCTTTGATTTTATACTTTCAAGCTCTCTTGAGAGTTCTTTTTCCCTTGCCAAAATATCTTCAATGCGTTTTACCATGTTTTCAGGCGCGGCTTTAATAAGCGAACAAGCCGTCTTAAGTTCATCTTCCGTATGCTGATAAAATTTTAAAGTGTTTTCTCCGGTTAAAGCCTCTATTCTGCGCACTCCTGCTGCAATTCCGTTCTCCGAAACTATTTTGAAAGAGCCTATTTGCGAGGTGTTTTTAAGATGTGCGCCTCCGCAAAGCTCTATGCTATAGCCGCCCATGCTTACAACTCTTACAATATCTCCGTATTTCTCACCAAACAGCGCCATAGCGCCCATTTTTCTTGCTTCGTCTATTGTCTTCTCGCAAATATCTATTTCAAGGCTTTCAAATATTTTTTCGTTTACAAGGCTTTCAACCTGCTTTATTTCTTCATCTGTCATTGCCATGAAATGGGTAAAATCAAAGCGGAGCCTTTCAGGCGTAACCAACGAGCCTGCCTGCTCAACGTGCGTTCCCAAAACTGTTCTTAAAGCTTTTTGCAAAAGATGTGTTGCGCTATGGTTTCTTGAGGTTGCAAGGCGGAGTTTTCTGTCTATCTTTGCGCTAACCTCATCACCAACCGATATGGTTCCCTCTAAAACAGTTCCCACATGCGCTATTTTACCGCCGACAACCTTTATACAATCACTTATGTTAACCTTGCCAAACGGAGAATATATAATTCCTTTATCTCCGGCTTGACCGCCGCTTTCGGCATAAAACGGAGTTTTACTTATAAATACGGAAACCTCGTCTCCCGCCTCAGCCGAATCAGCAACCTCGTTGTTACTAATAAGCGCTATAACCTTTGCGCCGGAAACCTCATACGTGTCATAGCCTGCAAAGGCTGTTTCTATGGATGTGTCAAGCTTATGGTATATTGTTTCATCGGCACCCATATAAGTGCTTTCGCCTCTTGCCTTACGTGCTCTTTCTTTTTGCACCTTCATTTCAGACATAAAAGCGTCTTCATCAAGCGACATGCTTTCTTCTTCGAGTATTTCTTTGGTTAAATCAACGGGAAAGCCATAGGTGTCATAAAGCTTGAAAGATTTATTCCCATCCATAATTGTCTCGCCCAAAGCTTTCATTTCGGCTATGTCTTCTTTTAATATTTCCATACCCTTGTCTATTGTTTTGTAAAAGCTGTTTTCTTCAACTGCTATAATTTTTAATATATAATCCATCTTTTCAGCAAGCTGAGGATAAGCGTCCTTGGAATGGAGAATAACCGTTTTACTAAGCTCCGGCATAAATTCACGGTCTATGCCCAAAAGCTTCCCATGCCTTGCGGCGCGCCTCAAAAGGCGTCTTAAAACGTAGCCCCTGCCTTCGTTTGAAGGAAGAACTCCGTCAGATGTCATAAATGTTACGGAACGTATATGGTCGGTTATTACCCTTATGGATATATCCTGCTTAATATCTTCATTATACCTTACGTTCGCTATTTCACAAACCTTATCCCTTATTGCTTTTATTGTATCAACATCAAATATGGAATCAACACCTTGTATTATGGTTGCCATACGCTCAAGCCCCATGCCCGTGTCTATGTTTTTTTGTGCAAGGTCTGTGTAGCTTCCGTCTTCTTCCTTATTAAACTGTGTAAAAACAAGGTTCCAAAACTCCATATATCTGTCACAGTCGCAGCCAACTTTGCAATCCGGCTTGCCACAGCCATATTTTTCGCCCCTGTCATAATATATCTCCGAGCAGGGACCGCATGGGCCCAAGCCATGCTCCCAAAAATTGTCCGCCTTGCCAAGCCTTGTTATCCTTTCGGCCGGCAAACCAACTTTTTTATTCCATATTTCAAAGGCTTCGTCATCATCAAGATAAACCGTTACGTAAAGGCGGTCTTTTGGGATTCCTAATGTTTCGGTTACAAATTCCCAGCTCCATGGGATAATTTCATTTTTAAAATAATCTCCGAAAGAAAAATTCCCAAGCATTTCAAAAAAAGTGCCATGGCGCGCAGTTTTGCCTACATTTTCAATGTCCCCTGTTCTTATGCATTTCTGGCAGGTTGCAACTCTGGTTTTAGGAGGAATGACCTGACCTGTGAAAAACGGCTTCAAAGGAGCCATTCCTGAATTTATAAGCAAAAGACTGTTATCATTATGAGGAATAAGCGAAGAACTGGGCATTATAAGATGGTCTTTGCCCTCAAAAAACCTTAAAAATTCTTCCCTTATTTCGTTTAAACCCATGTATTTCATAAAGTCCTCCTTAAGTATATAATATTAAAATTTAAAGGCGCGTATTAAAAAAACTCATTACACAAATAAAAAAGCTTTCCATCCTGAATTTAGGGACGAAAAGCCGCGGTACCACCCTAGTTATACTAAATTTAGTATCCCTTTTAACCCTTAACGCGGGAAACGTCGCTAAAAAACACGCGGCTAAAGGATAACCCTTTAAAAAGCTGCTTCGGTGGCCGTCTTATAAAAATCTCGCAGAACAATGGGTACGCCAAAGGATTTTTTCTCTGGGACAAAACGTATGCCGCTTACTTATTCTTTTTTTGCCTTTGATTTTATTTATTTTAAGTAAAGTCTGGTTAAATTATATTTTCAATATCCATTCTTGTCAATAATTTTTACATATATGATTTCCTGCCCGAAGCAGATGGAATATTCATGTTTTCCCTGTATTTTGCAATAGTTCTTCTTGAGATATTTATTCCCTCTTTATTAAGTTCTTCTCCTATTTTCCTGTCACTTAAAGGATTTTGACTGTTTTCAGCGTTTATTATGGCTTTTATGGCATGTTTAACACTTTCAGACGAGGTATCCTGCAAATTATCTTTTTCAATGCCGTGGTTAAAAAAAACACCAAGAGGAAAAACACCAAAGCTGCACTGCAAATATTTATCGCTCACAGCCCTGCTCACTGTAGATTCGTGGCTGCCTATTATTTTTGCAATATCGTTAAGCTTCATAGGCTTTATGTTCCCAGGTCCAAGAAGGAAAAAGTCTTTTTGTACCTCAAGAATCGCTTCGGACGTTTTAAGAAGGGTTTGATTTCTCTTTGATATACATTTTATGGCCCATTCCGCCTGCCTTATTTTTTCGCAGACATAGTCTTTTGTGTCAGTGTTTACATCGTCGCATACAATATCCTTATAATAGCTGCTTATTTTTATTTTAGGCTGATAACTGTCATTTAAAACCACGTTAAATCCAGTTCCTTTTTTTTCTATTATTATGTCCGGTATTATATACTCAAGGTTTTTTTTGGAATAATAGCTGTTCCCTGGTTTTGGATTAAGTGATTTTATTATTTCTCCCGCTTCGTTTACATCTTTAAGCGGAGCCTTTAGCCTGCTGGCTATGGATTTTAGCTGGTTTTTTCCAAAAGCTGCAAGCTCATTTAAAACTATTCTTTCTGCAAGCAAATTCTTTTTAGGAAGGTTCGTAAGCTGAAGCAAAAGACATTCCTTTAAGTCTCTTGCACCAATACCTACGGGCTCAAACTTCTGGACGGTTTTAAGCGCATCTTCCATGATTTGCTCGGAAACATTGATCCTTTTCGATATTTTTTCGATAGGGTCATCTATATAACCGTTCTCGTCCATATCCTCTATTATATAATGCACAACTGCCCTTTTAAGCTCATCCATCTGAATGGCGTTTGCCTGAAACATCAAATAATCCTTTAAATTCATTCCTTCGTCTATAAATTTCCAGCTGTCGTTTGCATCTTTATCTTCCACGTCGGAATAATAGTAAGTCTTATTTTGTTCGTCAGTGGAGTCAAGCCAATCCAAACGCTTTTTAGCCATTTCGGTCTTTAATTCGCTTTCCTGCCCTTCTTCATATTCTATAACAGGATTTTCAACCGAAAGCACATTTATATATTCTAAAAGCTCAGCCGTGCTCATTTGGAGAATTTTGGCAGATTGCATCATTTTTTGCGAAAGAACAGTTTTTTGAATTGTATTTAAAGTTAAGTTCAATGCCTAGTCCTCCTTAATAAGATAAGTACAGTTAAAATTTCACCTTTATTATTATACTATACAAAACAAGAAAGTCATAACAATTACTTTAACTTTATAAAATATACTAATTTTTTCAAATATTCCTTTTAAAAAAACAAAAACTTTGACTTTTCCTTTGATTTTGCATTTACTTTTTGTCATTTTAATAGTAAAATTGCCTTAGTCAGTGCTAACTTATGGGGGTGCTTTTTTTATGATGCGTGATTTTTCAATGCATTTTATGGATATCGTTCAAAACAGCATAAAAGCCGATGCAAAAAATATAATCATAAAGCTAAACGAAAATGTCCATGAGAACCTTTTTGAATTTTCAGTTTCAGACGATGGAAAAGGAATGACAGATGAACAGGCTAAAAAAGCCATAAGTCCATTTTTCACTTCAAGGACAACACGTAAAGTTGGGCTTGGGCTGCCTCTTTTAAACCAAACCTGCATGACTTGCAACGGTAAGATGAGCTTAGAAAGCACACCAGGAGTTGGAACAACAGTAACGGCAACAATGGAATATGACCATATAGACAGACCTCCTTTGGGGAATGTCGGCGAAACCCTTTTTATATTGATAATAACTAATATGGAAATAGATTTTAAATATATTCATAACTATAATTCAAACAAGTATATTCTTGATACAAAAGAAATAAAAGAAGTTTTAGAAGGAGTTCCTTTGAATTCTCCTGATGTTATGTCATGGCTTAGAGCAAACATTAAAGAAGGGCTTGAAGAAATCAGGCATGGTTAGCAACCTTTTTATAATTGTTTTTATAATATATGCCAGTCTTTGTATTAATACTGTTTTCCCTTAATTATTATTGAGAATTTATTTAATTTGTTTTAAAATAATAACGGTTGTTTTATCACCTTATTTTTTATAAAAAATATTTTCGCCATTTTTATATTTTTATAATATTGATTTGGCAAAAGAACAAAACAGAGGAGGATAATATGCAAGCTTTAACATTCAATCGGGGAGTTCATCCAAAAGATGAAAAGGCTATAACAGCCAATAAACCTATTGAAGTAATAATGCCTAAGGTAAAACAGGTGTTTTATTTTCCTGTTTGTCAGCATATAGGCGCTCCATGCGAGCCTATAGTTGAAAAGGGCGATTACGTCAAGGTTGGCCAAAAAATAGCCGAAGCAAAAGCCTTTGTCTCTTCTCCGATATTTTCAAGCATTTCGGGCACTGTTACAGATATTCGCCCTATGCTTGTACCCGGAGGCGCAATGATGCAGTCAATTGTTATTGAAAATGACGGCCTCATGCAAGAAATTGAAGGGCTTAACGAAGCAAAAGACTACACGAAGATGTCAAACGAAGAAATTTTAAGCTGTATCAAAGAAGCAGGAGTGGTTGGTTTGGGAGGCGCAGGCTTTCCAACGCATGTGAAGCTTGCCCCGCCGAAGGACAAAGTTATCGATTATATTTTGATTAACGGAGCTGAATGCGAACCATACTTAACCTGCGACTACAGGCTTATGCTTGAAGAACCGGAAAAAATTATAAAAGGTCTTCAGGTTATTTTAAAGCTTCACCCAAACGCAAAAGGCGTTATAGGAATAGAGCAAAACAAGCCGGAAGCTATAAAAGTGATGACAGAAGCGGCAAAAGGAATTGATAATATAACAGTTGCCACACTTATAACAAAGTTCCCTCAAGGCTCCGAAAAACATCTTATTTATGCAATTACTAAAAGAGAAGTTAAATCGGGTGCTTTACCGGCAGACGCAGGCTGTATTGTTGACAACATCGATACAGTTATAGCTATTTACAACGCAATGTTTGAAAATAAGCCTATAATGAGAAGAATAATCACAGTTAGTGGGCGTGCAGTTGCAAACCCCGGCAACTATGAAATAAGAATCGGAACAACTTTTAAAGATATTATAGACTCTATAGGCGGGTTTAAAGAAACGCCCGCTAAATTTATCGCCGGCGGACCTATGATGGGTCCCGCCATGTATACTCTGGACGTTGCAACTGTAAAAACATCCTCAGCCCTTCTTTGCCTTACGGAAAAAGAAGCCATGCTTCCTCCTGAAAGCAACTGTATACGCTGCGGAAAATGCGTTTCTCACTGTCCAATGGGGCTTATGCCTCTTGAGCTTAATCAATACGCTATACGAGGAGACGGAGACGGCTTTGTCAAAGCTAATGGCCTTGACTGCATAGAATGCGGAAGCTGCTCTTTCATTTGTCCGGCCAAAAGGCATCTTGCTCAGTCTATAAGAGCTGAGAAAAAGATACAAATGGCTAAAAAGAAAAAGTAAGGGGGGAAAATAATGGATAATCAAAATGTTATAGTATCGGCTACCCCTCACGTTTGTTCTAAGGATTCAACAAGAAGCATAATGCTTGATGTTATAATTGCCCTTGTTCCCGCGTGTGTTATGGGTATATACTATTTTGGTTTTAATGCTCTTTTATTAATGCTTGTTTCCGTGGCATCCGCAATGCTCTCTGAAGCGGCTTTTCAAAAAATAATGAAACGTCCAAGCACTACAGGAGATTTAAGCGCAGCGGTTACCGGGCTTCTTTTGGCTCTTAACATGCCTGCTTCCGCTCCTTTATGGACTCCTGTTGTCGGAAGTGTTTTTGCTATAATAATAGTTAAACAAATATTTGGAGGAATAGGCCAAAACTTTGTAAACCCCGCATTGGCGGGACGTGCTTTTTTGCTTGCTTCATATCCGACTATTATGACAGCATGGACGCTTGACGGAGTTTCAACGGCTACGCCTCTTGCCCTGCTTAAATCGGGAAGTTTTGTTCCTGCCGGAGCAGACATTGCAAGTGCATTCTTCGGTCATATAGGCGGATGTATAGGCGAAACAAGTGCAATTGCCCTTTTAATAGGAGGCATATATCTTATAGTAAAACAGGTTATAAGCTGGAGAATACCCGTTATATACATAGCAACAGTTATGCTTTTAACTTGGATTATCGGAAGAAACGGGGTTATGACAGGCTTCCCGGTATATGAAGCAGTTGTTGGCGGGCTTATGCTCGGAGCAATATTTATGGCAACGGATTATGCCACCTCTCCCGTCACTGCGGCAGGTCAGGTTATATTTGCCTTGGGCTGCGGTCTTTTAACCGCTCTTATAAGAACAAAAGGAGGATATCCTGAAGGCGTTTCTTATTCAATACTTATTATGAACCTTTGTGTCCCACTTATTGATAAATTTACAAGACCAAGGGTCTTTGGAACAACAAAAGCAAAGGAGGCGAAAAAAGCATGAAGCAAATATCAACTCCTGCAATAAGATTATTTATAATTTGCTTTGTTTGCACCCTTGCTTTAGGTCTTTGCTCAGAAATAACAAAAGAACCTATCGCAGCTCAGGCTGTTAAAACTCAGACCGAGGCTATGTCTGCGGTTTTCCCCGACGCTGTATTTGAGGAAGCCACGCTTGATTCAGAAACTCCCGGTGTAACGAAAGTTAACCTTGGGAAAGACTCTGACGGAAACTTAAAGGGCTTTGTTGTAAATGTTGATACAAACGGTTTCGGCGGCACAATAAGCATGATGGTGGGCATTGACACCGAAGGAACAATAACCGGGCTTAGGATATTGTCTCTTTCTGAAACTCCCGGCCTCGGTGCAAAAGCAACAGACTCTTCTTTCTATGAACAGTTTACAGGCATGTCCGGAGACCTTGCCGTAACCAAAGATGGCGGCGACGTTCAGGCTATAACAAGCGCAACCATAACATCAAGAGCTGTTACAAGCGGCGCAAACGCTGCTCTTAAATGGTTTGAAGAAAATGGAGGTGCTTATTGATGAATCGTAATCTTAGCGTATTTAAAGAAGGTATTTTCGAGAATAACCCAATACTTATACAGGTTGTCGGAATGTGCGCAACCCTTGCCACATCAACAAGCCTTATAAATGGCGTTGGAATGGGTCTTTCAACAACAGCCGTTTTGGTTGGCTCAAATGTTGTTATAGCTCTTCTTCGTAAGTATATTCCTGATACTGTAAGAATACCTTGCTTTATCGTTGTAATAGCATCATTCGTTACCATAGTTCAGCTGCTTTTGCAGGCATATATACCTTCGTTAAACCAATCTTTAGGGCTTTTTATCCCGCTTATAGTTGTTAACTGCATTATTCTTGCAAGGGCTGAATCCTTTGCTTCTAAAAATTCGGTTATTGCTTCGTTTTGGGATGGGCTTGGAAATGGTTTAGGCTTCACAATGGTTCTTGCTGTTATGGGTATTTTCCGTGAGTTTTTCGGCTCGGGAAAATTTCTTAACATGCAGGTGCTTCCGGACGCTTTCCCACGCACGCTGATGCTTGTTATGGCTCCCGGAGCATTCTTTACTCTCGGCTGTTTCATGGCTGCTTTTAAGCATGTTATGGCAAAGAAAAAGGCTGCAGAATCTAAAAACGCTTAAATAAAGGAGGGAAATAAAAATGAATTTGATATTATTGGTTTTAGCAGGCGTATTTGTTAACAACTATATATTTTCACAGTTCTTAGGCATCTGCCCTTTCCTTGGCGTTTCCAAAAAGCTTGACACGGCAGCCGGAATGGGTATTGCGGTTATATTTGTTATTACGCTTGCAAGTGCCGCAACATATTTTGTTTACAACTTTATTCTTGTTCCTTTTGGAATAGAATATCTCTATACAATAGCTTTCATATTGGTTATTGCAGCCTTAGTTCAGTTTGTTGAAATGTTTATAAAGAAAAGCTCGCCTTCCCTTTATCAGGCGCTGGGGGTTTATCTTCCGCTTATAACAACAAACTGCGCCGTTTTGGGAGTTGCGGTTACCAATATGCAAAAAGAATACACTTTCATAGAATCTATATTAAACGGTATCGGCGGAGCTGCAGGCTTTGCGCTTGCAATAATACTTTTCGCAGGTATCAGAGAAAGAATTGAATTTAACAATATTCCGAAAGCATTTGACGGCTTCCCGCTTGCTCTTTTAGGCGCAGGTCTTATGTCAATAGCATTTTTGGGATTCCAGGGTTTAATAACACTTTAAACAAGGAGGAACTAAAAAATGGACATTATGAACGTAGTATATGCTGTAGCCAGCATTGGAGGCTTAGGTGTCATTTTTGGTGCAGGCCTTGGTTATGCTTCAAAAATGTTTGCTATTGAAGAAGACCCAAGAATATCTCTTGTTCAGGCAGCGCTTCCTGGTGCAAACTGCGGAGGCTGCGGCTTCCCCGGATGTTCTGGCTGTGCCACTGCCATTGTAAACGGCACAGCGAAGGTTAATGCATGTCCTGTCGGCGGAACTAAGGTTGCCGATAAAATTGCCGAAATAATGGGTGTTACTGCTGAAGAAACAACTCCTAAAGCGGCTTTTGTAAAATGCAAAGGCACTTGCAGTGCCAGTAAAAATAAATATGATTATTTTGGCCTGGACGACTGCGTTATGGCTTCCCATCTTGCGGGGGGTGGCGCAAAAAGCTGCTCATATGGCTGTCTTGGGCTCGGTTCATGCGTTAAGGCCTGCCCTTTTAACGCAATATCAATTGTAGACGGGATTGCCGTTGTAGACCAGGAAACATGCGTCGCCTGCGGAAATTGTGTTTCTGCCTGCCCAAAACATTTAATAGAATTGCTTCCAATAAATAAAAAGGTTAAGGTTCAATGTAATTCAAAAGACACGGGAAAGGTTGTTGTATCAAATTGCTCAAACGGATGCATCGCCTGCAAAATATGCGAAAAATCATGCAATTTTGATGCCATAAAGGTTATTGACAACCTTGCGGTTATAGATTATGACAAATGCAAAAACTGTGGGGTTTGTGCAAATAAATGCCCGAAACACGTTATTACAGGTGCAAAACCAGCTCCTGTAGAAACTGTTGCAACGGCTGCGGCTTCAGAATAACCCGAATAAGCTTTTTGAGCGAGGAGGTTTCCCTCCTCGCTCTTTTTTTATGTATAATTTTTTCTCTTGCTTGAACAAATGCTGTTTTACTGATACAATTAAATTAATAAACAACTTTATCAGGGAGGATTATCATGAGAAGAAGCGATAGAAGTATTTGGTCTTTTGTTCTAATTATGCTTGCAGGAGTTGTTGTTGGAGGCTTTATAGGAGAGCTCCTCGGCGGCTTTTCATTTTTAAGCTGGCTTAGATATGGCCAAACTTTTGGCTTAACCTCACCCCTAACCCTGGACATGGGAATTCTTTGCTTTCAGTTTGCGCTTTCGATAAAATTTTCGATTGCAGGAATAATAGGAATTATAATTGCAGTTTTAATTTATAAAAATATTTAAGGAGTATTGGAATGGATTTCATTTTAGCTTCAAAATCCCCAAGGCGGCGCGAGCTTTTAGAAAATATCGGGCTGCCTTTTATTGCAATTGAAACAAATGCCGAAGATGAAACCACCGTATATCCCTCTCCCGAGGATATGGTTTTAGAGCTTTCGTTAAAGAAGGCTAAGGCTTGTTTAATGAAAGCTCCAGAGGAATCAATAATAATCGGGGCGGACACTATAGTTGTTATAGGCGGAAAAATTTTAGGTAAACCAAAGGATTATAACGAAGGCTTTTTTATGCTTAAAAGCCTCTCCGGGAAAACACATACGGTTTATACAGGCATGACACTTATATACAAACATAAAAATGGAGAAAAAACGTATTCTTCCATATCCACGGCAGAGGTAACAATAAAAGCTTTAAATGACAGAGAAATAAAAGCCTACCTTGATACGGGAGAATATGAAGACAAGGCCGGCTCCTACGGTATACAAGGCAAAGGTGCTGTGTTTATTGATAAAATATGCGGCGATTATTTTGCCGTTGTAGGCTTTTCGCTTTCTTCTTTTTTTGATGCTTTTAAAGCCCTGGGATTTAACATTTCCGATTTCTGGAAATAAAGAAAAGAACACCCTGTTTTTCTTGCAGTTACAGGTATGTTTGCATACTTTCAAAATTGGTTAAAATTATCTTGTATGTTGAAAATTATATTAAAAAGATGTATTATTTATATATGTTTATTTTGGGGTTTTTTAAAAACTTTTGAAAAAAATTATTGCAGTTTTAATGCTGCTTTTAATTTCTTTATATCAGAGAGGAGCAAGTTTTTTAATGTTTTCTAAAGACATGGGTATAGACCTAGGCACTGCAAATACACTCGTATACGTCAAGGGTAAAGGTATCATAGTTAACGAGCCTTCCGTTGTTGCTATAAACACAAATACAAAAGAGGTTATCGCAGTTGGTAACGAAGCCAAGGAAATGGTTGGACGCACCCCTGGGACAATAGTTGCAATACGTCCCATGAAAGATGGTGTTATTGCAGATTTCAACATAACTCAGGCAATGCTTAAGTATTTCATAGAAAAAGCATACCCCCGTTCATTCTTCGGTCCACGTCCAAGAGTTGTTGTCTGTGTGCCTTCAGGCGTTACGGAAGTTGAAAAAAGAGCCGTTATAGAAGCAACAATAGCCTCCGGTGCAAAAGATAAAAACGCATACCTCATAGAGGAACCTATGGCAGCTGCCATAGGCGCAGGGCTTCCGGTTGAAAATCCGTCCGGCAGCATGGTTGTTGATATCGGCGGAGGAACAAGCGAAGTTGCGGTAATATCTCTCGGCGGAATAGTTACAAGCAACTCTCTCCGAGTTGCGGGGGATGAGCTTGATAACCATATAGTAAACTATATCAAAAAAGAGTTTAACCTTGCCATAGGTGACAGAACAGCCGAAGAAATAAAAATAACAATAGGCTCAGCCTATCTTCTTGAAGTTGAAGAAGAGCTTGAAATAAGAGGCAGAGACCTCATTTCAGGTCTTCCTAAAACAGTGCTCATAACAAGCGAACAGATAAGGTTTGCTTTAAGCGAGCCTGTAAACAGTATAATTGAAACAATAAAGCAAACTCTTGAGGCAACTCCGCCAGAGCTTGCTTCAGACATAATGGAATCTGGAATTACGCTTACAGGCGGAGGCGCTCTTTTAACCGGTCTTGATACCCTCATCTCTAAAGAAACGGGCATCGCCGTTCACGTTGCAAACGAGCCTTTAAACTGCGTTGTTATGGGAACCGGTCTTGTTTTAGAGCATATAGACACATTAAAATCTGTCCTTCTTTCTCCAAAAAAATCAAGAATATATTAAAATTTAGGGGAAATAAAATTGAACTTTTTTATGCATTACAGGAAACACATATTAATATTGGTTTCAATAGTGCTGTTGGTGACAGCATTTTTTACCTATGAGAAAAAATCAAGCTTTACTTTCGTCGACAATGCTCTCACATTTATAGTTACTCCGGTGCAAGACGGGATTTCTAAAATTTCAAGTTTTTTTACAAACAAAATAAACGAAAGAAAGCTTAATAAAGAAAATGAGCTTGAAACTGAAGACCTTGTTTTAAAAGTTAAAGAGCTTGAATCGGAAAATGAAGCTCTTTCAAAAAAGATTTCTCTTTTAAGTGAAGAAAACGATGAGCTTTCTTCACTTCTTAATATTGCAAAAAAATATCCTGATTTTGAAACAATCGGGGTAAGAATTACCGCAAAAGACCCGGGGAATTGGTATGATTCCTTTCTTATAAACAGAGGCAGCAACGACGGCATATATTCAAATATGCCTATTATAGATTCCTCCGGTCTTGTTGGAATGATTACCGAGGCAGGGAAAACACATTCAAAAGCGCAGTCTATTTTAGACAGTCATAACTCTGTTTCCGCCGTTTGCCTGCGTACAAATGATACAGGCATAATTTCGGGAGACTATACTCTTTTTGAAAAAGGTCTTTGCCGAATGAGCTACATAAGCCCTACTTCCTCCATAGTTCCGGGCGATGAAATTTTCACCTCTTATTTAAGCGATATATACCCTGCCGGAATAAGCATAGGAATTGTTACCGAAATAGGACTTGAAGAAAGCGGTCTTTCAAAAACAGCCGTAATTTCTCCGACTGCAAACCTTAAACAGATGGATTCTCTTCTTGTGATTACAAATTATAAAAAACAAACGTCCGAAACTAGCACGGAGGATTAATTATGAGGATAATTTTCACCGCTGTTTTGCTTGTTGTTAATATTGCGCTGCAATCAACCTTGTTTCAGCTAATTGCAATAAGGGGCGTTGTGCCAAACACAGCCATAATAATAATCGTTTCAGTCGCCCTTTTACGAGGCAGGTTTGAAGGTCTTTTAACCGGTTTTTTTGCAGGCTTACTTCAGGATATATTTTTTGGGAACGCACTTTTTTTCTATGCGCTTTTAGGAATGCTCACAGGTTATTTCTGCGGCGGAATAAACAAAAGTTTTTATAGGGAAAATTTTATACTCCCTTTGGTTCTTTGTGCGGCGGCAACTTTTTTATATAACATGGCAATATATCTTACAAGCCTCATAATGATGGGAAATATAAACCTTTTATACTGTTTTTTGAATAAAATTTTACCTGAAACGGTTTATACTTCCGTTTTGTCTATATTAGGCTACCGGTTACTTTTTGAGCTCAACGAGATGATAGAATATAAAGAGCGCTTTAGGCGCAAATTGTTTTGATTCCATGGAAGCGGAGGAAATATGGAAACATACCTTGAACGTATTTTGGAATTTATAAAAAGCCGTTTGTTTGTGCTGTTAGTGACTGCGGTCTTTCTTTTTATAGTTCTTGTGGTAAGGCTTTACAACCTTCAGATCCTTGAAGGCGCACTTCATAACCAGGAGCTTACGGCAAGCATATCCAGAACTCTTTCATTGCCTGCCTCAAGAGGAAACATATATGATGCATACGGGCGTCCGCTTGCCGTTAACGAACCGACATTCTCAGTTAAAATAGACAGCAGTATAAAAATCGACTTGAAAAATAAAAATTCCATGCTTTATAACATAGTTAGCAGGCTTTCCCAAAATGGTGAGCTTTCAAAAGATTCTCTGCCTATTTCAAGCGCACCTTATGAATTTACATTCACAGGAGAAACCGCCCAAGCGGATGAAAAAAAATTCAAAACAAAAATAGGTCTTAGCAAAAAAGAGCTTAAAATGACTGCTCCTGAAGTTATGGCCTACCTGGAAGAAAAATTTGAAATCCCGGAGGGTACTCCCGAAAATATAAAAAGAAATATTATTTACTTAGGTCTTTATCAAGACAACCAAAACATAATGCTCTTATCCCTTATAAACTTGCTTAATGAAAACAAGGAAACAATAACGGACGAGCTTCCTTTGACAACAAGCTCTCCCCTTGCCTTTTCCTTCGGAGAAAACACAAACCGTGAGGCTTCGTGGAAAAAAGAAATAGGTATAAATGAAGAAAAAGAAGGATATACGTCCGCTTTAGAAAGCTATAAATTTCTTATAGATAAATTTAATATACCGGATAACCTTTCATATGACATCCAAAGAAGCCTCGCTTCTTTAGATTATTTGATTTATACCGGGAGATTCAAAAAATATCAGCCCCTTACGGTTTCCCTTAACATATCAGATGAAACCGTTGCTTCTCTGGAAGAAAAACAAAGCGATTATCCCGGCGTTATAATAGACACTGACTCTTTAAGAAAATATCCTGAGGGTGAATATTTTTCTCATATTGTAGGGTATATAAGAAAAATATCAGATACTGAATATGAAGAACTTAAAGACTATAAGGATGAAAACGGAAACCAGTTATACAGCATATCTGATATTGTTGGTAAAAGTGGAATAGAAAAGGTTGCGGAGCTTGAGCTTAACGGCGTAGACGGTGAAATGCAGGTTGAAGTTGATTCTTTGGGGACAAGAATAAGCTATACCCAAACTAAGGAAAGCATAAGCGGAAGCGATATTTATCTAACGCTAGACAGGGATCTTCAGGAATTTTGTTTTAATACACTTGAGAAAACGCTTAAAGACATTATAATTTATAAAATGACTTCTGCAAAAGAAGAAGAATATCCCATATCTATTTCGGAGTTCTTTTCTTCAATGGTAAACAATGGCGGGATATCCTCTTCAAAAATATATAATTCAAAAGGCGGAGTCCAGCTTGAAATAAAAGAATATATGGATGGAAAAATAAACTTCTCCGCTGATAGCGAAAACTTTAAATCTCTTTACAAAGCAGCTTTAATGAATGAGATTGAAAAAGGAAATATAGCCTACGGCAAACTTATACTTGTTCTTTATGAGCAAGGAAAAATAACCCTTGACGGTTATGATTTGGAATCCATACCTCATTTTTCAGAAAAAGCCTGCTCAAATTTAATGATAGAAAAGCTTGAATCCGGTGAAATACGTCCTATGGATACAGGGCTTGACCCATGCACAGGTTCTGTTGTAGTATCAGATATAAATACCGGCGATATTCTTTCAATGGTAACTTATCCTTCATATGATACAAATGAATTTGTAAATAATTTTAATACTGAATACTACAATTCAATCCAGGAGCAAACGGTTACTACACCTTTTATAAACAGGCCTATTTATGAAAAAAAAGCCCCCGGTTCAACATTAAAAATGGTTACGGCCGTGGCCGCACTTGAAACAGGTGTAATAACCCCGTCCACAAGAATACTTGATAAAGGGACGTTTATGGAGGCGGGAACACCTTATCCGAAATGCTGGATAGGCAACGGCTATGGTTCTCACGGCAATATAAACGTGAGCGAAGCAATTGAAGTTTCATGCAACTATTTCTTTTATGAGGCTGCCTATAGAATGAACCACGGGAAAGCAAACAGCTTTGAAGCTATATCCACATTAAACGATTATATGGCCGCCTTTGGATTGAATTCCCTTTCGGGAATAGAGCTGACCGAAGAAAGAAAACCCGATATGGCAACTCCTTCATACAAAGAATCTTCCATAAAGGCAATAAACCCAAATGCAACTGAAACCCAAACAAGATGGACAGACGGGGACACTGTAAGGGCGGCAATAGGCCAATCCGTTAACAACTACGCTCCAATACACATGAACAGATATGTAGCCACTCTTGCAAACGGTGGCACATTATATAAAATGCACGTGATAAACGCAATTAAGGATTCGCTGACAGGTAATCTCAGCTATACAAAAACCGAAAAAGAAAACATACTGGAAATTTCCCAATCAACGCTTGACGCAGTTTATTCCGGTATGTATAAAGTTACAACCGGTGAATCAGGGACCTTAAGGAACATATTTGCAGACTTCCCGGTTCATGTCGCCGCTAAATCCGGGACTGCGCAGGAAAACCTTGAAAGAAGCAGCCACACATGGTTTGTTGGTTTTGCTCCATATGAAAATCCGCAGATTTCTGTAACTGTTATGATACCTTTTGCAGAAGTAAGCGGTTCTCCGGCAGCTAAAATAGCAAAAGAAATAATAGCGGAATACATGGGTCTTAACTATAAACCTGAAAACACTTATCTTAAGACAACGCTTACAAAATAACCTTTAGGACAGGAGGATATTTATGAATGCTGAAAATTCTGTAATCTTTAAAGGAACAAAGGATGGTATAACGCTCCATTTAGATCCTGATACGGATTTTGAAGTTTTAAAAGACGCTTTAAAAAACAAGCTGGTTGATTCTTCGAAATTCTTTGACAGCGTTAAAACTTCAATAATACTTAGGGGGAAAATCCTTACGGAAGAACAGGAGATAGAAATACTTAAAATAATCTCTGACTCTACAAATATGGATATTTCTTTCGTTCACTCAAACCCAGAGCTTGAAATAACTCTGGCTACCCTTATATCTGATGAAATGAAATCCTGCAGCATAACAAAATTCCACAAAGGAAACATGCGTTCAGGTCAATCCATAGATTTTAAAGGAAGTGTAGTTGTTCTTGGGGATGTTAACCCCGGAGCCATAGTTTGCGCCGAAGCCAACATAATAATATTGGGCGCTCTTAAGGGCATTGCGCATGCGGGAAGCAAAGGCAAAACAGATTGCTTTGTAGCCGCTTTGCAGATGATGCCTGTTCAGCTTCGTATAGCAGACATAATAACCAGATTCCCGGACGATGAAAAAAAAGCGAAAATTTCTCCTGAATATGCTTATATAGACAACGGACAGATTTTTGTGTCACCTTTGGGTTGATAAACCTCATTAATTTAATAAATATGCAATTTGATGTTTTTTACTAAAAAAAAGTAATGCAAAATATAGAAAAATTTGATAAGATACTATTATATTAACTGTAAAATTTGTTTAGAACACTTTTTTAAAACTTCGCATAAATTTAGATCGTTATACTATCATTAGGAGGACATTGTCAATGGGTGAAGTAATTGTTGTAACCAGTGGTAAAGGCGGAGTAGGAAAAACCACATCTTCCGCAAACCTCGGATGCGGCCTTGCTATCGCAGGGTATAAGGTAGCGTTGGTTGACGCTGATATCGGTCTTAGGAATCTTGACGTTGTTATGGGTTTGGAGAACAGGATTGTTTATGACCTTGTTGATGTTGTTGAAGGGCGCTGCAGAATAAAGCAGGCTCTTATAAAAGACAAAAGGTATAATGGTCTTTTCCTTTTGCCGGCTGCTCAAACAAGGGATAAAAATGCAGTCTCCCCCGAACAGATGAAAAAACTTTGCGAGGATTTAAAAGAAGAAGGCTTTGATTATGTTATTATAGATTGCCCCGCCGGAATTGAACAAGGCTTTAAAAACGCCATATCCGGCGCAGACAAGGCCATCGTTGTTACAACGCCGGAAGTTTCGGCTGTTAGAGACGCAGATAGAATAATAGGTCTTTTGGAGGCAAATAATCTTAACAATCCCACCCTTCTTATAAACAGGCTCCGTATAGACATGGTTAAACGTGGAGACATGATGTCCATAGACGATGTTTCCGAAATCCTTGCTGTCGATATATTGGGTGTTGTTCCTGATGACGAATACATAGTTGTTGCAACAAACAAAGGCGAACCTGCCGTTACGGTTGCGGAATCAAAAGCCGGAGAAGCTTATAGAAATATAACAAAAAGGATACTGGGAGAAGATGTTCCTCTTATGAATCTTGACACTTCTGAAGGATTTATGAATAAACTTAAAAAATTATTCCGCCACGGAAATTAAAGGATGTGACTAAATTGTTGGATTTTTTTAGCTTCTTTAAGAAAAAAGGTGCATCTTCTTCCGGCAGCGTTGCAAAGGACAGATTAAAACTTGTTCTTGTTCACGATAGAGTTGATTGTTCTTCGCAAATTTTGGAGATGCTTAAATATGACATCATAAAAGTTATTTCAAACTATATGGAAATTGACGAAGAAGAGCTTGATATACAGATAACTCAGACCCAGTCAGACGATACAAACGGCCCGGTTCCTGTTTTATACGCAAACATACCTATCAAAAGTATAAAAAAAGTAAGCCCGGAATAAAATTCCCATGCGTTTTAAAAGGCCTTGCCATAGCTTAACATTGTTGGCAGGCTTTTATTTTTAAGTGAGGTTGTCATGAATATTAAACGTTATATATCAAACATAGATTTTTTAATCGTATCCTGTGTTATAGCTTTATGCATATTCGGCATAATATCCATAGGCAGCGCCACGCATATAAACCTTGGCGAAAGCATGGCCACATACCGTTCACAGATACTGTGGTTTGCAATAGGCTTGGTTTTAATGATAGCGGCGATATTTGTAAACTATGAGTTCCTTTCAAAGTTTACAATTTTTTTCTATCTTATAGATATAGCCTTGCTTATTGCCGTTTTAAAATTTGGAAAATCGGTTAATAACGCAACCAGATGGCTTTCCATAGGCGGCGGAACCATCCAACCCTCGGAGTTTGCAAAAATAATAATGATATTTTGCTTGGCAAAAATTATTGACAAAAAAAAAGATTCGATTAATAATATATTTGTACTGATATTTTTGGTCCTTTATACAGCTTTACCTGTTTTTTTGATAGGCAAGCAGCCATCCTTGTCGGCAAGCTTGGTTATAGTTGCAATTCTTATAACCGAAATTTTCGTTTCCGGCTTAAGCTATAAAATAATAGCGGCTGCTTTGGCTTTTTTTACATCAATTGTAGCCTTTGTCGTATGGGATGTCCAAAAAGAAGCCCCTTTGATAGTTGATAAAATTCTTGCGCCACATCAGATTTCAAGAATACTTACTTTTATCGACCCTACAAGAGATATTGATTCATATTATCAAACGGCAAAATCAATTAATGCCATAGCCTCCGGTCAGCTTAGCGGAAAAGGTCTTTATCAGGGGACCTTAAACCAGCTTAGCTATCTCCCCGAGCCTCATAATGATTTCATTTTTTCAGTTATAGGCGAAGAATTTGGGTTCATGGGCTGTGTTGTCATTTTGATTCTCCTTTTAATAATAATTATAAGATGCATAATGATTGCCATGGCCTCAAGGGATAAATTCAGCCAGCTTATAGCTAGCGGCGTTGCGGGAATGTTGCTTTTTCAAACATTTGTCAATGCAGGTGTTGCAACAGGTATAATGCCTACAACCGGGATGTCGCTTCCTTTTGTAAGCTATGGAGGAAGCTCTATGTGGGCAAATATGATTGCCATAGGCCTTGTGCTTAATATAGGCAGGCGCCGCTCCAGAACACTTTTTGAAGGAGGTTAATTTAAATTATGAATATCGCTTTAATTGCTCATGATAACAAGAAAAAACTTATGGAAAACCTTTGCATAGCTTACAGGCATATATTATGCAAACACTCGTTATATGCAACAGGAACAACAGGTCGCCTCATTGAAGATTGTACAAATTTAAACGTGCATAAATATCTTGCAGGTAATCTTGGCGGAGAACAACAGCTTGGTGCACAAGTTGCAAACAACGATATAGATTTGGCAATCTTTTTAAGAGACCCTGTATCTCCTAAAAACTATGAACCTGATATAAACAGTATATTAAGGCTTTGCGATATTCACAATATACCCCTTGCAAGCAACCTTGCAACAGCCGAGCTTTTGCTGCTTGCCTTGGATAGAGGCGATTTGGACTGGCGAAATGTGGTGAGATAGTTGACAAGCGCAGGAAAGTTTATTGTTGTTTATTATATTGCCGTAAGCTTAATTCTTTTTTTTGCAATGGGATATGATAAACTCCGTGCAAAAAAAGAAGCCTGGCGCATATCCGAGGCAAGTCTTTTCACTCTTGCTTTGATTGGCGGAGGCATAGGCGGGTTTTTTGGGATGTTTCTTTTTCATCATAAAAACAGAAAACCTTTGTTTTATATAGTCTTTTTATTTTCGGTAATAATACATATAGCTTTGGTTTATTTTATAAACGATATTTTTAATGTATTTTAAAAAGCCATGGATTTTTAAATCCATGGCTTTTTTTATTATCTTTTTATTAGATGTGATATCTTCTTATATACTAAAAATGTTACCGTTGCATTTATTATGGATTTTAAAAGGTTAAAGGGAATTATTACAGGTATAAGCATTGATATTACAACTTCTATAGGCGCACCCATAAATAGTGGTGTTAAAATCAAGTTCATGATAACCATTGACACAGTCATGGCCAAAGCTCCGGCCGAAAGAGCAATTATGGCTCTTTTTCTTGTTTTTTCTTTTGCGTATATATACCCGGCTATAAGAGCACAGCTTCCTGTTGCAACAATATGCATAACAATACCTATAATTCCGCTTTGCGCACTAACAGTAAACCCTTGGATTATTGAAACAACAACCGTAAGCGCAAAGCCGGAAATCGGTCCATAAATAAAAGTACATATCAATATCGGGATATCCGCAGGATCGTATTCCAAAAAACTTGCCGCTGGAAAAAGCGGAAAACGTATAACTGCAACAAGGATAATGGAAATTGCCGCTAAAACACCCATTGTTGCAAGTTTTCTTGTCTTTTCTCCGTTTAATGTCATGTTGCCTTTTTCAATTTCGTCTGTCACTCTGTCTTTCATAAAAACGCCTCCAATATAAAAATTATTATAGGAGTCTGCCGGGGTTAAAAAAGCCCTTAAACTTTAAAAGTTTAAGGGCGAAAAAGCACATAAAAAATGCACTCCTGTTTCTTTTATCCGGACTATAACCGTTGGTTTCGGAATCACACCGAATCTGCAAAATGCTCGTGGACTTGTCAAAAAAATTTGCATTACCACCAGTGAGGATTTGCACCTCGCCCTGAAACAGACAATTTACATCATTATTATATTGCTATGCATACAGTATGTCAATGTATTTATAAGTAAACAAATTTTTTTAATGTAAGGTTTTTCCATTTATTGGCTTTGGCGGATGGTTTACGCCATACACTCCGCCAATTATAATTGCGGAGCCTATGCCCTGATATATTGTAAAAGATTCTTTAAGTATAAAAACTCCCGCCATTATAGATATAACTGTGGTTATATTTGCAAATATAGCTACCCTGCCTGCGCTTACGGCTATAAAAGAATAATTTAAAAGCATAAAGGCCAGCACAGACGATATAACCGACAAATAAAACACGCTTACCCAAAACTTAGTATTTTTAAGGGGAATAATTACCATATTAATAAAATCATTCCTGCATTGGAAAATTGCCATGGCCGTAAATATAATAGTCCCCAGCGCAAGCATAACATATGTCTTTTCCAGGGGGTGAAAATAAACGGCGGCTTTCCTGCTTAAAACATTAAACGCAGCCGCACTTAAAACCGCACCCAGCAAAAACAAAATCCCCGGAAACGAAACACTCCCCATTTTGCTGCCAAAAGTTGTTAAAGCTACTCCTACAACCGAAATAATAGCACAAAACACTTGAAATGTCGTTGCCTGTTCCTTCAAAAATATTACGCCCAAAAACATTGTTGAAATAGGAATAAGAGAAATTATAATGCCTGCAAAGGACGAGGAAGTAAGCATTATTCCGTAGCTTTCGCATATAAAATATATTATTGGCTGGGTTAAACCGACTGCCAAAAGTATGGCTATAGGCTTCCCTTTAGGGGAAAATTCTAAGTGCCTCACAATAATCATAATGTTTAATATAATAAATGCAACCAAAAACCGCATAGCCAAAAGCACAGAAGGGAGAGCCACATCAAAAGCCAGTCTTGAAAACAAAAAGCTGAGTCCAAAAATAATATTGCTTAAAAGCGCCGCCAGCAAGCCTTTGCTTTCACGAGACAATAAGTCCACCCCCTTTTATATGCAAAATATTATGCTATAGCGACAAAAAAGCTGCTATAGCATAATAAAGAATTATAATTCACTTATAAGCTTTTCAATAGCTTTTGCAGCTTCCTCTGGAAGCTTGTCAAAGCCGCCATTAATTGTATCTTTAGATTTTACAAACTCAAGCCTATCGGAAAGCCTTGCTACCAACTGCTTTTTATATTTATTATCCTCAAAATCAGGAATAAAGCCGTCAACCTCCAAAATTTCAAAATCCGAAAAATGCTGCCATTTCTTAAATTTAGCCGTTCCTTCAACAATGGCTTCAAGACAGCTTAAAGTAACTGCCGGCGGTATTTTTTTACCCATAAAAAAACCTGTGTTGAAAATATAGCAATCCACATTCCTTTTTGCAAAGAGCTTCTTAAAGTTTAAATAATCATGCGAAAGGGGATATGTTCTAAAAGGATTAGCATAAGGCTCAAAAACAAGGGCATCAGGGTCAACTCCAGGAGCAAGCCTTTCGGCTGTTGTTCTTTTTGTGGCTAATGCCGCTCCCATAACAGAAGCAAGCTCCGCTCCCAAAACCTTTATTGCCGGAGGCATTGTAGGATCTTTCATGAGCCATATAACCGAATTCACAGGTTCATCAAACTTATCCTCCCTGGCAGGAGACCAGAAACGGGATTTTATCGCACGTCCGTTTCCATTTCTTAAGTCTTCCGTAACTATTACAGTATGGCCATCAGTGTCTTTAGTTGCACCGACGTTTTGAACAGTTATAAGATATTTATTATCAGGACTTTCAAGAGGATAATCCTGCGTTTTATCAAAATATGAAGGCTCTAAGGCAACGGAAGAACCGTCTTCCGTGGAAATTATGAAAGCGTCGTCATGAAGCACGGTTATATCATATTTGCCGTCATGCTTTGCATGGGTCAATGTAGATTTTCCGCTTCCTGAAAGTCCGAAAACTCCGGAAACATATTTTCTGCCGTTTTTAAGGTTATATCTCTTTTGCCCTCCATGGCATGAAACATACCCGTTTCTTTCGGCAATACCCCAAGCCAAGGTAAGAGTTCCTTTTTTAAACTCACCAAAATATCTCATGCCTAAAACTGCGGCACAATTATGCAATGGGTCAAAAAAAGCAAGACCTAACGGATGTTCCGGATGTGTCCATGAAGGGTCCGCAAAAAAATATATGTCCCCTTCATTTTCAAACTTTTTGGATTCCTTATACATATTTTCATATTCATCCGTAATAGCTTGAAAATTAAGAAGCCAGTTATACATAAGGTTTTCTTCGCCTTCTGGAATAAGGAGGTGCGCCTTAACCATAAAATCCTTATCAAGACCTATATATGATTCGGCATGATAAAGCTTCCTATATCTGGTGTTGTAAACAGCTTCACGTATTTTCCCGCATATCCCAGATAAATTAACGCCTTCCTCACCGGCTATTCTCCTTGCGGCTGCTGTTCGCCCCGTAACTGTTCCGTCATTAAACAAAAGTACCTTTGCATCTTCTGGAAGTCCCAATTCACATGGTCTTTCAATAGGCATATCCGTTACTACCGTTCCCGGGGAAGAAAGCGCAAGCTTATATGCTTCAGATAGTGAATTTACGTTTACAACATTGTTCCCGTAAAAAGCGGTTTCAATAGTAGTTCTTGCCTGGGATAGTATAGGATTGGCGGCTTTAACCTCATCCCATTTAAAACTTGACACTGTTGACATCTATTGGCCTCCTTGAAGTTTTATAAATTTATAGCTTTATGTTTAAAAAGTGGGTAACCATTTGAAATTTATAATACAATTATGGTATTATACAATAAAATGTATTTTTAATCAACAAAAAACCACATCTTTTATAATGGAGAATATCTATGAAGCCTGTTATAATAATCACACCCTCCTACGATGAGGGCACAAATAACTTCACATTAAACAAAGCCTACACAGATTATATCGAATCCGCGGGAGGTCAACCCGTTATAATCGGATATGGCGGTAGCCTTCCTGATATTTCGGATGTTTTGTCGATGGCAGACGGGCTTCTGCTTTCAGGCGGCGTTGACATAAGTCCTCTTTTGTTTGATGAGGAGCCCATTGTTCCTCTTGGGCATATAACCCCCGAAAGGGATATTTTTGAGCTTGAGATTATCCGGCAGGCAATTGGGAAAAATATGCCCATATACGGAATTTGCAGAGGTATGCAGCTTTTAAACGCAGCCTGCGGAGGAACCGTTGTTCAGGATATATACGATTTCTACAAAACTAAGCTTAAACATACCCAAAATGCTCCAAAATATTATGCGTCACACACAATAGATATCTCAAAAAACTCCTTGCTTTTTAGCATAACCGGCAAGGATACAATGACCGTTAATTCATTTCATCACCAGGCCGCCGGGGAAAACGGGGAAAACATAATTAAAACAGCTTTTGCGAAAGACGGTGTCCCCGAAGCTTTAGAGTATGTAAAAAGCTCTTTTGTTTTAGGGGTCCAGTGGCATCCCGAACTTATGTATGAAAAAGATGATACTCAGCTTGAAATAGCAAAAGCGTTTATAACCGCGGCTGATAAATTTAAACGGAGAAAAACCTAAGGAGGATATCATATGGAACGCGCGCTTGAAAAATTTCTTGAGATTATATCGGATATCGGAACGAAACTTATATATTCGCTTATAATTCTGCTTATTTGCATTATCCTAATAAAATTAAGCAAAGGCTTTATAAGAAACCTTTTAGATACGCACAATAAAAAAAGCCGGATTGTTGACGAAAGGAGAGCAACCACCGTCTCATCATTAATTTCAAGCATTGTAAAATATTTGATATATTTCATAGCTATTTCAAGTATTCTCATCCAGTTTGGCGTATCCTCAAATTCAATAATCGCCGTTGCGGGCGCCGCTTCGGTTGCCATAGGCTTAGGCGCCCAAAGTTTTATGCAGGATATAATAGCAGGTTTTTTCCTGATATTTGAAGACCAGTTCGGCGTCGGTGATATAGTTAGCATATCAGATAAAACAGGTGTTGTTGAAGATGTTACACTTAGGACAACCATTGTAAGAGGTTTTTCCGGTGAAGTGTACGTTATACCAAATGGCTCAATAGGTATAGTCACAAACATGTGCAAGGGCTTTATAAACGAACTTATACGCATAGAAATTGATTATTCCGAAAATGCGGAAAATGTTATAGAAATACTAAAGGATGAAATGAAAAAATCTTCTTCCCTTATTCCCGGACTTCATGGGGTTCCTCAAGTTTTAGGCATAGACGAAATGAAAGACCAGAAGTTTAGGCTACTTATAATAGCCGAATGCGATATAAAAGAAAACTACCGCATAGGCCGAGAATTGAAGCTTAAAATAAAAAACAGGCTTGATTCGGAAAACATAAGCGCACCTGTTATAAAAAATGAAACCAAACTGATTAAAGAAGATTTGGAGGACTAATATGGATTTTTCTGTCGGAGATATAGTTCAAATGAAAAAAGCTCATCCATGTGGCTCAAAAGAATGGGAAATACTTAGAACGGGAATAGATTTCCGCATAAAGTGTGTTAAATGTGGGCATATGGTTATGCTTACAAGACAAAAATTTGAAAAAAATGTCAAAAAAACAGTATTTAAAGCAGAAAATAAAAACCTATAATTTGTACCATATTTAAGATCGCTGCATAATATATAGCATATCCGGTTATTCAAGCAACGTATATTCCAGACATTATAATTATCGGTTAAATACAAAAACTAAAATGCATTTCCCGTTTTAGCAAGTATTATAAAACACCATTTAATCAAAAGACAAGAAACCCTCCGCATTACAAAAAGCACCCCCTGCTTTAAAGGCTTAAAAAAGCATCTTATATTGTCTTAAAAAAATATATCAGATGCAACAAAAGATTCTGCCATCTCTCCCTCTTGTTGGTTATCAAAAACAAAAGAGCTCCTTTATTAAAGGAGCTCTTTTTTATTCTCTTGTAAGGCTTAATTTGTCTAACACTTTTTGGTTTATCTCTATATTTGCGGCATTTGTCCATTTTTCAAACTCTCCGCTGAAATATTCCTGGGAATTGTTATATTTATATAAACTCTTTACATATTCTCTCGTGGCCTCTGCGTCCGGCTCTTCGGTGCTTACAAGCTTAAATACATAAAATCCCGCATCGGTTTCTATAACACTGCTCATTTCTCCAGGCTCAAGGTCAACATTTATTCCAAGAGAATCTTCCATTTCACCCTTATAATACTCGCTTTCATAGGAATCTCCTCCTAATTCTTTAGCCTTTTCCAAAAAGTCATCGTCTTTCCCTATTGAAAGTATCTTTTCGGCGTCCTCTTTTGTTTCAAAAATTGCTTCCTGAACCTTAAATTTTGTATACATAGCAGTATATGTCTCGGCATCAGAATCAAAATACGAAGAAAATTCATCTTCATCGACTTCATAGCCTTGGGCAATTTCATTATATACTTTAACAAATATAGCTTTCTCCTGCATAATATTGTAAATCTCATCTTCCGTTAAGTTTATTTCCGCTTTTTGAGCTTCCGAAAACTTACTAATAAGGGAAGTCGCTTCATCCTTAGCTGAGGCAAGCTCATCCTCGGTAAGCGTTATCCCCAATTCATTAGCTTTCTGAGCGGAAAGTTTCACCATTTTAACAGTGTTTATAGCTGAATCCTTGGCAACATCTTCGGCTGTACGCCCGTCAAAGTCCGTTTCCCATATATCTTCTCCGCCATTTTCACTGAAATAGCTCTGAGTTTCATATAGATAAAGCTTAAACTCGTTTTCCCCAACAGCGACATCGTTTATTTTTATTATATAATCGTCCTTTGATGCAAATATACCCGTGTCTCCACATGCCGTCAGCATAAAAACTGAAACTATCAGCAATATGAAAACGCTTAAAGTCTTTTTCATATCATCACCCGTAAAAGAAAAATAATTGAATTTGTTTTATTATACCATCATATTTGCCGTAATACAAAGCATTAAATAGAGTTTAAAAAAGATTTAATATCCTGGAAAACGGTTTTTGTTTCTGTATCTTTTAGTTTTATCGTAAAATAAGGATTTTCTGAAGCTGTAAACATATATTTTCCTTTGTTTCCCAATATCAGATTTGTTATGGTTTCCGGTGGAATGTTTGCGTCAGGCCTAAAATAAACAACTATATTTTTTTGCTTTTGTGCTATGTTTGTTATTTTATAGGTATGAGCCAAAGCCCTAACAAGCGCTATTTCAAGCAAAACCGAAACGGCCTTTGGCGGGTCTCCAAAGCGGTCTATTATCTCGTCACATACGTCTTCATAATTCGTTTTGTTTCTTATGGAGGCTATTTTTCTGTATATATCAAGTTTTTGCTCTTCGCTTTTTATATAAAACGAAGGTATATAAGCGTTTATGTTTATATCTATTGACGTATCAAATTCCTCTTCCTTTATATCTCCGGTTATATCCGAAACGGCCTCATTTAAAAGGCGACAATACATATCATAGCCAACAGATTCCATATGCCCATGCTGCTCCGCTCCCAAAAGGTTACCCGCACCCCTTATTTCAAGATCGCGCATTGCTATCTTGAAACCCGAACCAAACTCCGTAAATTCCCTTATTGTCTGAAGCCTCTTTTCCGCAACTTCGCGAACAGCTTTATCTTTCCTGTACATAAGATAGGCATAAGCCATTTTGTTTGACCTGCCTACCCTCCCTCTAAGCTGGTAAAGCTGTGCAAGCCCCATTTTATCCGCATCCTGTATTATTATTGTATTCACGTTCGATATGTCCAGTCCTGTTTCTATTATTGTCGTGCATACGAGAACGTCTATAAGCCCATCTATAAAATCCTTCATAATGGCTTCAAGCTCGTGTTCCGACATTCTTCCGTGAGCATAAGCTATGCTGGCTTTTGGTACAAGCTTTGACAGCCTTGCTGTAACTTCCGATATGTTTGAGATCTTATTATGAAGATAATAAACCTGCCCGCCTCTTGCAAGCTCCCTGTTTATCGCCTCTTTAACAAACTCAGGGTCGTTTTCCATAACAAAAGTCTGTATAGGGAAACGCTCAAGCGGGGGCTCCTCAAGTATGCTCATGTCCCTTATACCGGTTAAGCTCATATGCAGCGTCCTTGGGATTGGCGTTGCCGTAAGCGTTAATACGTTCACGTTTTCCTTAAGGTTTTTAAGCTTTTCTTTGTGTGAAACACCAAAACGCTGCTCTTCGTCCACAATTATAAGACCTAAATCCTTAAATTTAACATCCTTGGACAAAAGCCTGTGCGTCCCTATAACTATATCAACCAAACCTTTTGATAACTCTTCAACCGTCCTTTTTTGCTCCGTCTGCGTTTTAAACCTGGAGAGCATATCAACACTTACAGGGTAATTCCTAAGTCTTGTCATAAAGGTATTATAATGCTGCTGCGCAAGTATGGTTGTGGGAACCAAATAACAAACCTGTTTCCCGTCGGTAACGGTTTTAAAGGCGGCACGTATTGCCACTTCCGTTTTCCCATAGCCTACATCTCCGCATATAAGCCTATCCATTATTTTCCCGGACTCCATGTCGTGTTTAACGTCTTCTATTGCAAATGTTTGGTCTTCGGTTTCCTCGTAAGGGAAGGTTTCCTCAAATTCTTTCTGCCAGAGAGTGTCCTTTGAATATGCAAAACCCCTTGCGTTTTGCCTTTTGGCGTATAGGCGCACCAAATCCTCCGCTAAAACGGATACGGCTTCTTTTACTCTGCTTTTCGTCCTTGCCCAGTCCTGACCGCCAAGCTTATTTAAACGCGGTTTTGCCGAATCAGAACCTATATATTTTTGTATGGAGTTCATTTGACCTGTTGGCACAAAAAGATTTCCGCCGTCGGCATATTTTATTTTTATATAATCTTTGTTTATGCCGTCTACGGTTATTTTCTCTATACCGTCAAAAATTCCTATTCCGTGGCTGTCATGAACAATATAGTCTCCAACGTGCAAATCCAGATAGCTTTCAATATGCCTGCACTTTTTATTTCTATATCTTTGCTTTTTTATAACTCCTCCGCCTAGAAGCTCCTTGTCCGAAAAAACCGAAAAACCTATCTCTGAATATGAAAAGCCTCTTGAAAGAGTGCCCTTTGAAACAACAACCATTCCAGGCTTTATGGCAAAGTTTTTTATATCGTCTACATATACGGCTTCTATCCCGCGTTCGGAAAATTCTCCCGCGAGTCTTTCGCCCCTTGTTCTTGAACCGGAAAGTATGAGCGTGCGGCCTTTAGCTTTCTTTATATCCGAAATTTCATCGCAAAACATATCTATCTGCCTGTTGAACGAAGCCATCGACCTCACGGGAATATCAAAAGTTTCCTTTATTTTAAAGTCCTTTATATTGCGTGAAACAGTCGTTAAAAGAATGTTTTCAAATTTTTCCGCCATTTTAAGTATCTGAAAATAGCTGTAAATTACATTTGCCTGGGACGGAAGCATATAACCTCTTGTTATTCTGTTTTTTATACTCTCGCCAAATTCCGAAAGCACAATTTCACTTTCTTCTTTTATATGATTAGGCTCATCAAAAAATATGAGCGTATCCTTTGGCATATAATCAAAAAGGCTGACGGCATCACCGAAATATTCTATAAACCTTGCCGGTGCAGAAATTATCTCACCTTTTTTCAGTTCCTCTATGCTTTCTCCTATATGCTCTTTAAGGTTGTCCCTTTCTTCAAAAAGAGAATTTTCCTCAAAATGTTTGTATGCCTTTATATAATCCTTTTCTATCTTTTGTGCAGACAATATGGCCTCTTCCCTAGTATAAATAAGCTCTTTTGCAGGAAATATCTCTGCAAAATCAACTTTCTCCACAGATCTTTGGCTAGCTATATCCATAATCCTTATGGAATCTATTTCATTGTCCCAAAATTCTATCCTTAAAGGATATTCTGAAACAGGCGAAAAAACATCTATTATTCCGCCCCTTTGGGAAAACTGCCCTGTACCTTCAATGCTCTCCCTTCTCTCATAACACATAAGCGAAAGCTTTGCAATAAAAGCGTCCATTTCAATTGTATCGCCCACCTTAAGCGTAAGTATACTTTTCTCAAACGCGGATTTATGCATTAATTTGTCAAATATGGATGAAATTGGAATTACAATGACAGGGGTTTCCCCTTTTATAAGAGAATATATAACTTTAAACCGTTTTTTAAGTATATCCTGGCTATGGACATCGGCACTATAAAAAATAATATCCTTTGGAGGATAATAAAGCACATCGCTGCAAAAATAGCTTATATCATCAAATATTTCTTTTGCCCTTAATTCATTGTATGTTATTATAACAACAGGTCTTTTCGTGTCTTCACCCAAACAATAGGCTATATGAGCCTTTGAAGCGTCCGTCAGGGAAGTTAAAAGAAGAGGCGAAGCTTGCTTGGATAAAATATTTAAAAGTCTTTTATATTCTCCAAGCTCTGAAAGAAAATTCAGTGCATCCAAAAACATCACCTCTCAATTTGATTTGTTTTGTTCATTGCGGAATCAACGCCCTCTGTTATTATAAGGCTAACGGCAAAAGCAGCCTTATCTATTCCCAAAAGGATAAGAGGTTCTTCATCCTTCGAAAATTTTGAAAGCACATAATCCGCCAAATCCCAGCCGGACGGCTTTTCGCCAACTCCGACCTTGACCCTTGTAAAAACATCTTTACCCAAATGGTTTATAACGCTTTTAACGCCGTTATGCCCGCCTGCGCTTCCTTCCCTTCTTATGCGTACCGCGCCCAAAGGAAGGCTTGCATCGTCATACACAAGTATAAATTTTTCAGACTCTGTTTTGTAAAAATCAAGATAACTTATTATGCTTTCACCGCTTAAATTCATAAATGTCTGCGGTTTTACAAGCATAACCTTGCTTCCTTTAATATTGCCTTCACCCATAAACGCCCTGAATTTAAACTTGCCTGTATTTATATTATAGTCCTCGGCAAGCTTATCTATTACCCTAAATCCCGTATTGTGTTTTGTTTTTTCATATTCCTTGCCCGGATTTCCTAGGCCGACTATAATATACATATAATAACCTCCAAAATACAAACAGCTTTAACCGCCTCTTTAAAAAGAGGCGGTTTACTATCATAAAAATTTCTTTATGTCTTCATATTCATATTCTTCGGTTACAAAAACAATAGCATCCGAAGAATATGCGCTTATATCCGCACACTGAGCCTTGCAGCCGCAAAGAACAACCAACAAATCATAAGCTTTCCCGGCTTTAACAGCCTCAATCTCATGGTTTGGATATTCTGACTTAAGCCTATCGTAAAGGCTTTTCCGGTCATAGGTTGAATTGCAGCCACCGCAATATTTAATTCCGATTTTCATATTCACACCAAAATCAGCTGTTTTATCGGCTTTGAGCTTTTTTTACCGGTTTTTTTGATTGCCTTCTTCTTTCATTAAGCGCCTTCTTATTATATTCCTCAAGCTTTTTAAGAACAAGCCCATGCACGCTTTTAACCGGATATTTCCTGGTTTTGCCTCTTTCACCCGCAGGAACGCCCATTAAAAGCTCTATGCCCTCGTTTATGCTGTTTATAGCATATATATGAAACATTCCGCTTTTAACAGCCTCTACAACTTCGTCCTTAAGCACAAGGTTGTTTACATTTGAATTTGGTATTATAACTCCCTGCGTGCCTGTTAAGCCCTTTTTTTTGCATATATCGAAGAAGCCTTCTATCTTGAATATAACTCCGCCTATTGGCTGTATATCTCCCCATTGGTTAACAGAGCCCGTAACCGCTAAATCCTGCCTTATAGGCAGACCTGAAAGGCTTGAAAGTATGCAATAAAGCTCTGTGCTGGAAGCACTGTCTCCGTCTATTCCGCTGTAATTCTGCTCGAAGCATATTCTTGCCGAAAGCGAAAGAGGAAAATCCTGCGCATAGGTTTGGCCAAGATATCCGTTTATTACCTGAACACCCTTATTATGGGTGGGTCCACTCATGTTGGCCTCTTTTTCTATATTTATAATGCCAGCCCTGCCCATATACGCCGTTGCGGTTATTCTTGAAGGCATACCGAACGAGAAATTGCCAGTGTCATAAACGGCAAGACCGTTTATCTGACCCATTCTTTTGCCCTCGGTGTCTATCATTATTATATCCTCATCTATCGATTCAAGAAGCTTATCTTTATATATGCTGGCGCGCTCTTCCCTTTTTTGGATGGCTTTTTTAACATGGTTTGCGTTTATAGTTTCCGCCTCATCAAGGCGCGCCCAGGTTGCGGCTTCGGATAAAATTTCCGTTAAATGGTTAAACCTTGTTGAAAGCCTATCCTGCCTCTCGGCAAGCCTTGAAGAATATTCACAGACCGCCATAACGGCACTTGCCTCAAAAGCGGGTGTGTTTTCGTTTGCAGAAAAAAGCTTTATAAAGCTTGAAAGCTTAAGCATATTTTCACTTGAAGCCAGCATTTCATAATCGAAATCCGCTCTTATCTTAAAAAGCTTTTCAAAATCTTCATCATAATATTCCAGTAAATCATAATAATACCTGCTGCCTATCATTATTATTTTTACATCCGCCGGTATAGGTTCAGGTTTAATGGTTGGTGCAGCCGCAATCGCAAACTGTTCTTTAAGACCTTCTATAGCTATTTCCTTAGTGCGTATAACCCTGCGAAGGGCCTCCCACGCCTGGATGTTTGAAAGTATATCATGAGCCTGAACTATAAGATAGCCACCGTTTGCCTTATGAAAAAGCCCCGGCTTTATTTTCATAAAATCGGTTGTAAGATTTCCAAACTCGCTGTCATACTCAACCTCTCCCACAAGATTATAATATGTGGGGTTAAAATCTACAACAACAGGAGCTCCCTTTGTTTCCGAGTTATCAACAATAAGGTTTACTTTATATCTAAGGGTTATGTCCTCCGCATTCCTTTTGGAAAGCATAGGAATTATACTGGAAAGAGATTCTTCTTCGTCTGAATCCGGCTCGACAAACTCGCTTATATTTTCAAGCACGTCTTCCTGAAGGGCCTCTATATATTTTATAACCCTTTCGTTTGATTTGTATTTTTCCTGGATAGAGTTTACATAATAACCTATCGCAAACATTCCTATTTTATAATCAAGCGCTTCCGTCGATTTTTTAGACTCTTTTTCATGCTCCTTCACGTCACGCATTATAGAAGCGGCCTTCTCCTGAACAACGTCGGAGGCGGCGTTTATTTTTGCTTTTACGTCTTCTGAAAGCTTATCATACGACTCTTCGTTTATTATTTCACCGTTTATTACAGGCATGAAATACATCCCCGAATTGGTTGATTTAACTCCGAATCCATATTCCTTAGCTATCTCAGACATTTCTTTCATAAGCTTATCTTTTTTGTTGTCTAGCAAATTTAATATTTCATTCTTTTGCTTTTCATAATCATCGGAATTAAAGGCTTTTTGTATCTCCGTATAAAAAACCTCTACAAGCTCTGCCATATCGTCTTTAAACTGTTTCCCGCATCCCGGTTCAAAGCGGAGCGCCATAGGGCTTCTTGGATCCGAAAAATTATAAACATAGCACCAATCTGAAGGCACATTTTCATTTTTCGCCGCCGCTTTAGCACTTTTTTTTGCATAGGTTGTTTTCCCCGTTCCCGGAGGGCCCGACATATATATATTATAGCCCTTCATTTTCACTTGAAGTCCAAAATCGAAAGCCCCTATAGCTCTGTCCTGACCCATTATTCCGTCTAAAGGCTCAATCTCGTCCGTCGTTTTAAAATCAAAAACTTCAGGGCTTGAGATGTTCTTAAGTTCCGTATATTTAAGTTCTCTGAATTTCATTAGCTCTCTCCTTCCCATATATTGTTTAAGGCTCATAATTTTCATAGAATTCAAAATATTTCCACATTATAACAGCATCTTCTCCTGTGTCTGAATAATATCTTTTTCTTATCCCTTCAGGCTTAAACCCCAGTTTTGTATAAAGTCTTTGAGCCTTTTCGTTTGTGATTCTTACTTCAAGTGTAATCCCTACCATTTCACGTTTGTAAGCTTCGTCTATAAGGGCTTTGGTAAGGGCCTCGCCTATACCGCGCCCTCTGAATTCAAAATCAACGGCAACATTTGTTATATGCCCCTCGGTTACAACATGCCACATTCCGGCATATCCGATAACCCTGCCTTCGAAAACAGCTACAAAATATATAGCCATTGAATTTTCATAAATTTCCCTTTCAAAATCTTTCTTAGTCCATGGAATAGCAAATATATCTTCTTCAAGCTTAGATACTTCTTCTATATGGGAGCCGTTCATTCGTAATATATCAAACATTTAATCCTCTCCCGGCCTTCTTTTCTTCAAGTTCTCTTTCAGCCTGAGGTTTCCTTATATAAAACGGTTTAAAATCGTCGCCTTTAACAAAAACTCCGTCTTTAGCAAGCTTTTCTCCCAAGGCAGCAACCAAAGCCGCCCTTTGAAACGCCCCATAATATGGGGCAACAAAAAAACCTTTGCGGCTTAAAATTTTATCCCTGTAAACGGTTATCCCGTCTCCTAAAAATATGGCTTCTCCGCCAAAAGAAGCAACCTTTTGCATAACATAGTCTATATCTTCCGCAAAATAATCAGTCAACCTTAAAAGCTCATTGTTTTCCCATTTATATACGGCTGCGTACACCTGGTGTCTTCTTGCATCCATTATAGGGCACACTGTTTTATCCGTGTCATATATATTATATGCCATGGAATCAAGGGTTGGAACGGGTATTATGGGCTTGTTAAGAGCAAGGGCAAGCCCCTTTGCCGTGGCTGCGCCTATTCTTAGCCCGGTAAATGAACCGGGACCCATCGAGCAGGCAATATAGTCAAGCGTATTTAAAGCAAGGCTTATTTTTTCGCATATTTCCTTTATTGCAGGCATCAAAGTTTCGGAATGCGTCATTTTATAATTCAATGTGTATTCGGCTAAAATTTTACCATCTTCATATATGGCAGCGCTGGCAACCAGACCTGAAGATTCAATGGCAAGTATTTTCATGTTTTCACCTTTTTTCTATCTCTATTTCACGGGTATTATCGTTATAAATATCTTTTTTTATGGTTATCCACACAGCTTCCTGCGGGATAACCGGCTCTATAAGATGAGCCCATTCTATAAGGCAAACCCCGGCGCCGAAAAAATATTCTTCATACCCTGTATCTTCCATTTCTTCGGGAGAACTTATTCTATAAACATCAAAATGGTATAGCGGAAGCCTTCCCTTATATTCGTTCACAATGGCAAAAGTTGGGCTTGTAACCTCGTCGGGAATATCAAGGCCTTTTGCAAAGCCCTTTGCGAAAACCGTCTTCCCCGAACCCAAATCCCCATTTAAGCAATATATATCTCCTGGCTTTGCAGCTCTTCCGATTTCATATGCAATTTTCATGGTATCCTCTGGAGAATTGCTTATATAAGCCATTATAACACCTCTACAACCTGTCCAAAACCGCGGCAAACAGCCTAAATAACTTTGAGAATGTAAGCATCGATGATTTTAAGGCATAAATAATATTTTTAGAGCTTTTTGCTGGATTTGAATAAGTTTTTTTCTTTTCCCTTTTTATAGGTTTGATACCTTTATTTTTTTCCTTGGGAATTTTCCCCGCAACAAAAGCAAGGTCTTTAAAAACTTTAAAGCCTTTAACCGGTATTTCCCCATATTTAGCAGTTTTTTTGACAATGTTTAAAATTTTGGCTTTACTTCCATTCATAAAAACTCCTTAAACTTTATTAATGTATTAGTATAGCATTTATTCCTTGCTTTCGTCAAATATATAAGGAAAAAATTATGTCCCCATAAATAAAAAAAGCTCTGTATACTTCACGCATACAGGGCTTTTTAAATTTTGTTATGTTATGTTTTTAAATCGCATTTCAACTTTAAACAAATCTCCGTCAACAGCTATATTGAAATGTCCGTTTTGAAGCTCAACAAGGCTTTTCGCAATGTTTAAGCCAAGTCCGCTGCCTTCGCTGTTTCTCGCGCTGTCTCCACGCACAAAGCGTTCCATAAGCTCTTCTACTTCTACGTTAAGCTTATCTCTTGAAATATTTTTAAATGATATTACAACCTCCCCTTTTATTTCTTTTGCATCTATATATACCCTGGTTCCGGGTTGTGAATATTTGCAGACATTATTCATAAGGTTATCAATAACTCTCCAAAGCAGTTTCCCGTCCGCCATAACATAAAGACCTTCCTGCGGCAAAAATATTACCACATCCAGCTTGCCGTCTTGCATCCTGTCTTCATATTCGCCAACAGATTGGCGAAGTATCTCAGCAACGCTTGTTTTACTTAAATTAACTGTTATATTCCCGGTTGAAGCCTTTGAAGCCTCAACCACATCCTCGGTAAGCTTTTTAAGACGTTTTGACTGACGGTCTAAAACATCAATGTATTCGGCTTCCTGCTCGGGAGTGTGCTCTTTTTTAAGTAAATCCACATAGCTTATTATAGATGTCAGAGGAGTTTTTATATCGTGTGACACATTGGTTATAAGCTCCGTTTTAAGCCTTTCGCTTTTCATTTTTTGCTCAACTGCTATAGACATCCCTTCGCTTATAGAATTCAAATTTTCAGCGTGCTCTTTTAGATCCCAATAAAGTTTTGAAGTGTCTATTTTACCTTCTATATCACCAAAAGCAAGCTTTTTGCCGGCATTTTTAAGCATTTTTAAGCCCAATGTCAGCTTGGTTAAAAGAACAACCACTAAAATTCTGAAAATAAAACCAACAAACGTCTGCCCAAGCATAGTGTCAATAATAACAAAGGCTATGCCTATTAAAATTGTGCGCCAAACCATAGGGACAGCATGGAATATAGCAAATATCCATATCTTTGTTCTTTTGAAAAACCGCAAGATAAAACGCAAGATAAAGTATATAACCGTGTTTTTCCACCATTTCCCGGCCTTAAACCGGGTTGCAAGCGTCATAAGCGCCGCAAGGGCAAGAAAGCCTTCAACAAGCAAAAGCAGAAACAGCATGGAAATAGAAACCGCCGTTATATAGCTAAAGCTTTGAAGTATAAAATATCCAACCGCAGAAAAGGCTCCGCCAACCAAAAGCAAGTATAAATCTAAAGGGATATTATCCTGAATATTAAAGGTTATACCATCGCGTCCTCTTTTATGCCCGGCGGCACAAAACAGAAATATCAAATCAAAAACCGCTAAAATAGAGCTTGCCGCAAACACAAGTATAATCACATATCTTAAAGGATATATAAAATCAAAGAAAGAATATGATATATAATAATTATCATGAGCCGTTATAGGTTTTTTAACTGCAGCTTTAACAATTAAATCATCATATGTAAGCTCTGTATAATAACCAATTTCTTCCGGTTCAAAATTTTGTGCCAAAACAATGTCCCTATCATAGCTGTTTACTATCGTATAGGAAAAGTTTGTATCTGAAAAATATATATTGCCAGTCCCGTTTTCCGGGGTTGCGCTGTAGTAATATTCTTCCGCTGCTTTATATGCGTATTCTTCTGTTATCTCCTTGCAGATTTTTGTATTGTAATATGAATTTGCCCCCTCATAAATTTTGCTTTCATCGGCAAAAAATATTCCAATACCGCAAACCATAGCGCTCATACTGAAAATAACAAGCAGAAAAATCGCCATTATTTTTGCAAGCAAGCTGCTTGCCATGTCTTTCATTTGTCCACCGCCTTATCCATTTTATATCCAAGACCCCAAACAACCTTTATGTATCTGGGATCCGATGGATTTATCTCAACCTTTTCACGCAGATGACGTATATGTACGGCAACCGAACCTTCGGAGCCTATCGGGCTTTCGTTCCAAACTTCCTCATATATCTGCCCAGAGGAATAGACCTTGTTTGGATTTTTCATTAAAAGCTTTAGTATATTATATTCTATGGGAGTTAGCGAAACTTCTTCGCCGCAAACAGTGACCGTTTTACTTGAGTCGTTAAGGTCTATATCCCCTATTGTATAGACGTCCGTATTTTGAACTTTACCTCCAAGGCTAGTGTAACGTCGCAACTGGGATTTCACTCTTGCAATAACTTCAAGCGGCTCAAAAGGTTTTGTTATATAATCATCGGCGCCGATATTAAGCCCCAAAACCTTATCGCTGTTTTCACTTTTTGCACTGAGAAATATAATAGGTATATTTGAAGTTTCACGCAGCTTGGCTGTTGCCGAGATACCATCAAGCTCAGGCATCATTATATCCATAAGTACAAGATGTATATCTTTTTCCTTAACGATTTCTATTGCTTCCTTGCCTGTGTAAGCTTCAAAAATATTATATCCTTCTCCTGACAAATAAATTTTAAGAGCTGCGACTATGTCATGATCATCGTCGCAAATCAAAATACTATACATATACTCACCTCTTGGAATTATTCTAGCATATATACGGTTTAAGAAAAAAGATATTAAAGATTTAAAATTTGTTTAAGATGCGCTCCCTGCCTGGTTTTAAACATTAAAAGGGCAGATTTACGCCGCCCAGTTAATTTAAGTATTATTTTTCTTTATTCATATATATATTATTTTTTCTCTCATGTTCAAGTGTTGTTGACGGACCGTGCCCCGGGTAAATCTTATAATCGCCTTCAAGGTCTCTCAAACGGCAAAGGGAGCCGAGCATTTCCTCAAAGCTGCCTGAGAAAAGGTCACATCTGCCGCAGTCTTCAAAAAACAGGGTGTCGCCGGAAAACACAACGTCGCCTAAAATATAGCAAAGACCGCCTTTTGTATGCCCTGGAGTGTTCATAACCTCAAAAGCCAAATCACCAGCTTCAATACTGTCCCCATCTTTTAAATATATATCAGGGACAACAACCATGCTATCTTTTGAAAATTTGGCTCCGCTTTTTTTGCCTCCTTCAAGCACGTCTTTTTCGTTTTCAGCTATTGCTATTTTAAGACCATATTTCTCTTTTACCGTTTCGGCTCCGCCCATATGGTCAAAATGTCCATGGGTTAAAAGCAAAAGCGAAGGCCGAAGCCTGTTTGAATCTATATATTCACAAAGCTCCTCACACGGAGCTTCACAATCTATTATAACGCAATCCCCTTTTTCGTTTGACACAACATAGCTGTTCGTTTCAACCATGCCCGAAACAAAGGTTTTAATTTCCGTCATTTATCTTCCTCCTTGTTATTATTTTCTGGTACCAAAGAATTAATCCTGTTTCTATATTCAATGTTCTTTTCGGTTTCTTCAATCATTTTAAGCCTTTTTTTCTTTAAATAAAAAAGCATGAAAACACCAAAAACGATAAACAAAACAGAAACTATCTGCGAAACAGGTATCCCAGTCCCCCAAAGAAGCAATTGATCCGTTCTTAAAGCTTCTATCCAAAACCGGCCTATGCCATAGCCTATGCTGTAAAGCGCAAAAACCGAGCCGTTAGATTTCTTTCTTTTAATCATAAGCATGAGTATCACAAATAGGGCTATGTTCCAAACAGATTCATATAAAAACGTAGGGTGAACCTGAACATAAGTTGCCCCGTTTTGAATAACTGTATTATTTAAAATCTCTTGGGTAAGGTTCCCTTCATAAACCGTGTCAAGCGTATATCTCATTGCAAAAAAGGAATCCGTAAAAGTTCCAAAGGCTTCCCTGTTGAAAAAATTACCCCATCTGCCTATGGCTTGCCCCAGAGCAAGGGAAGGTACGCAGGTATCCGTAAGAAGCCAAAGGCTTATGCCCTTTTTTCTCGAATATAAAACAGCCATTATTGTTGCCGCAATAACACCGCCATATATAGCTAGACCGCCGTTTCTGAAATTAAATATTTCCAGAAGATTCCGTTTATACATGTCCCATGAAAAAATAACGTAATAAAGCCTCGCCCCTATTAGGGAAACAATCATAACCAGCATAGAAAAATCAAAATACATGTCCGGATTTTGACCTGTACGGTTTGCATTATAAAAAATTATTAATATGCCTATAACAACCGCAAGCCCTATAAAAACACCATACCAGTATATATCAAACCCAAATACCGAAAAAGCCGTTCGGCTTAGATGTTCTATTTCTATCCCTAAATTTGGAAAAACTATCTCAGGTGCCGTGTTCATCGTTTGTCCTCCATCGTATGTTTTTATGTCTTAACACTCAAGCCCTCTTACATATTCAACCAAAGGTGTAATATTTTCTTTTTTTGTATACAAATATTCATTTTCTTTTAGTCCTAGTATTATAATATCTTCCGGGGTACGTTCATTTTCAGGTTTGTTTTTAAGAGCCTTCCTTAAAAGGCTCATTGCCAGCTTATGTATAGGATTAAGCTTTCTATATACAAGATCTCCCCTAAAATGGAAAATCTTTATTTTTTCCTGCATTTCTTCCGAAAAATTATGGTCGATTACAATTTTAAACTGGTCTGAAGCCTCCGGATCCATTATCCCCACTGTGAAAACAATAATATTTTTATTTTTAAAATTTTCAAAATTAGTTGTGAAAAATCTGACTCCGTTTATATCGCCCGTATATATTCCGCCACCTATTATAACCGTATCATACTCCTTATATTTATCAAGGTTAAGCTTTGAAGCCTTGAAAACAGGGCAGTTAAGTTCTTCTCCTATCCATTTTGCATATCTTTTGCTGTTTCCATATAAAGACTTATAAATAACTATTGTTTTATTCATAATATATCCCCTCAATAAAATGAATTTATCGATTTTAAAGCATTATATACCAAAATATTTTTTAATTATAGCATTTTATTACACCAAAAACAAGTAAGGTATAAAACCATACGAATATGTATATTGAATATAGGAAACCCCTTTAGGATATCCTAAAGGGGTTAAGGTTTAAAGCATATCTTCAACTTCGTTGATAAGCTCTCCTGCTTTATCTACGGCTTTATGGCCTGTTTTAACCATTTTTCTTTTCATTTTGTTATCGTTTAAAAGGCAAACCACACCCACCATAGAAAGCACTCCGCCCGCAATAATTCCGGCCGCAAATTTATTCATAAAAAGATCTCCTTCCTTTACCGCAATTGCAGTATTATTATTTGATTTTTTTAAAATAAAATTACGGAAATTTGAGGTTTTGATTATTCCAAAGAATGAATAAAAAGTCCGCTTAAAAGTTTTGGTGAGAACCATGTTGATTTTGGCGGCATTATCATATTATTATCCGAGATTTCCATAAGTTCCGAAACAGATGTTGGGAAAAGGGAAAAAGCCGCGGCAAATTCACCGCTGTCTACCATATCTGTGAGATATTTGTTTCCTTTTGTTCCGCCGGCAAAATCTATTCTTTCGTTGATTCTCGGGTCTAAAATACCAAATATGGGAAAAAGAATATAATCCTGTAAAATTGAAACATCCAAGCTTTTAACGGGGTCTTTGCTTATTATTTCTTCTTTTGCCAAAAGGCTAAACCATTGTCCGTTTACATATAAACCAAATTCATGCTTTTTGGAAGCTATATTTGTTTTATCAGCTTTTAAAACAATGAAATTTCTGGAAATTTTTTCTATAAGATCTTCAGAAGTATTTCCGTTTAGGTCTTTAAGAAGCCTGTTATAAGGCAAAATTTCCAGTTCGCTCTCCTGGAATACAACGGCAAGATAATTTTCGCAATCGCTTTTTTCGCCTCTTTCACGCCTTCTTTTTGCAGTGTTTAAAGCGGCGGCATTTCTATGGTGTCCGTCCGCTATATAAAGGTCCTTAATCTGTTCAAATTTTTTTATTATATCGTTTATAGTTTTTTCGTCGCTTATAGCCCAAACCTTCTGACAGACTCCGTCTTTATCAACAAAATCATAAATAGGGGCATTGTCTTTAATAAATCCTTCCGTTATATCGGAAAGGTTTTTATTGTCTTTGGATATAAGGAATATCGGGCCAGTGTGTGCATTGCATATATCAACGTGGTTTGTGCGGTCTTCTTCTTTGTCCGCTCTTGTAAGCTCATGCTTTTTAATTAAGCCCCTGGTATAATCGTATATTGAAGCCAACCCTACGATACCCGTTTTAGTTTTCCCGTTACTTTGAAGCCTATATATATAAAAACATGGTTTGTCTTCTTTTATAAGCGCACCTTCTAAAATAAGAGTCTCCAAATTTTCCTTTGCCTTTAAGTATACGTTTTTATCATAAGGGTCAGTTCCTTCGGGCATATCTATTTCAGCCCTGTCAACATGTATAAAAGAATATCTGTCTTCCCCGAGTTTTTTTGATTCCTCAAAGCTTAAAACATCATAGGGCAATGCTGCCACTCTGGATTCAAGCCCTTTTTTAGGGCGGATTGCGTTAAACGGTTTAAAATCTGCCAAAAGAAAACCCTCCCATATATTATAAAAATAAGGCGGAAATATTTAAAATTTCCACCTTTAAATAATATCCTACTAAACGGCTGTAGCCGTTATAAATTTATAAATGTTATTCTTTCCTCAAGCTGGCTATTGCTGTCATAAACTTATCATGTATAGACCTTACAGCTTCTTCCGTATTCTCCGAATTTATTAAAACGGAAATCTTTATTTCGGATGTGGAAATCATGCTTATGTTTATACCCGCATCAAAGAGCGCCTCAAACATAAGGCTTGCAACCCCCGGATTTGTAGCCATGCCTGCGCCTACAACGGATAATTTCGCAATGTTATCATCATGTACAATTTCGCTTGCCCCTAATGAATCCTTTGCTTCCTCAAGCACCTCAAGCGCATGGGCAAGGTCGCTCTTTGAAACCGTGAATGAAATATCTTTTTTATTATCCCTCCCAAGCGACTGAAGGATTATATCAACGCTTATCTTTTCCTTTGCCAAAGACGAAAAAAGCTTAAAAGCCTTGCCCGGTATATCATCAACTCCGACAACCGTTATTCTGGAAACGTCTTTGTCGGAAGCAACTCCGCTTACGAGCATTTTTTCCACTTTACTTCCCTCCTTCACTACAGTGCCTTCTTCCCTTGTAAGGCTTGAACGTACAACAAGCTGAACATTATATTTCTTCGCAAGCTCAACAGATCTGTTATGAAGAACCTTTGCGCCCAAAGAAGCCAGCTCCAGCATTTCTTCATAGCTTATTTCATTAAGTTTTTTTGCGTTTGGTACAACTCTTGGGTCTGCCGTGTATACCCCGGCAACGTCTGTGTATATTTCACATATATCTGCCTGAAGAGCAGCGGCTATGGCAACTGCCGTTGTATCCGAACCGCCGCGGCCTAGGGTTGTTATGTCGTCAAATCTGTTGACGCCTTGAAATCCCGTTATAAGGACTATGTTTTTCCTTGAAAGCTCAAGCTCTATCCTTGCTTTGCCTATTGTTTTTATCCTTGCGTTGCCATATGTTGAGCTGCTGTCTATCCCAACCTGCATCGCGTTAAGCGAAACTGCCGGATAACCAAGCGCCTGTATTGCCATTGCCATAAGTGCCACAGATTGCTGTTCCCCTGTTGAAAGCAGCATATCCATTTCTCTTTTTGAGGCTTTTGGGTTTATCTCTTTTGCCTTTTCTATAAGCTCATCTGTTGTGTCGCCTTGAGCAGACAAAACAACAATAACATTATTTTTACCTTTATCATACGACTCTATTATCCTGTTTGCAACATTATAAATCCTTTCGGCATTTGCAACCGAGCTGCCCCCGAATTTTTGAACTATAAGCAAATTATTTTCCTCCCAGCATATCAATCTTCTATGATTTTAGCGCCCTCAAAATCAGGCTTAAGAATTTGAAGCTGCCAATTGTTGGGTATTGATTGGAGATAAGAAGTCATCTTTTCAGAAAAATCATCAACGTCTTTCTCATCCAAAACAGAAACCAAAGTTGGACCTGCTCCGCTTAAGTATCCTCCTTTGCCGCCAAAACATTCGGCAGCGGCTAAGATATACTCCATTCCAGGAACCAACGGCTGCCTGTATGGCTGGTGAAGCTTATCAGACATAGCCATCTTAAGATTATCTATCCTCCCTGTTATCATGGAAGCAACCAAAAGCGCGGCTCTTGAAGAATTATAAACAGCATCTTTCCTATAAACCGTATAAGGAAGAACATTCCTTGATTTTTCCGTTGAAACAGGAAAATCGGGAATCATAACAGCAAATGTAAGAAATCTAGGCATATCAAGGCTCACATATCTCATCTCTTCGCTGCTTAAGGCTCCAACAACCATGCCTCCGAAAATAGCCGGGTTTGAATTGTCTGGATGCCCTTCCATTTTTGCGGCTATCTGAGCAATATCATCTTTTGTATAATTTGTTTTGGCAAGGGCGTTCCCGGCCATAAGACCGCCGACTATACAAGCTGCGCTGCTGCCCAAGCCTCTGGTCAGAGGAATGTTATCCTCCTGGATAATCCTAATTCCGGGAAGGTTAAGGTTGCGCTTCTTATAAAAATCACTTATTGTTTTATATATCAGGTTTGTTTTGTCAAGAGGCACAGGGAGCTCCTGTTTCTTTTTAACTATTATTTCAAGGCCCTCGTCAATTTCTTCAACCCAAATATGATTATACATTTTAAACGCAACGCCTACAGAATCAAACCCAGAGCCCATATTTGCGGATGTTGCAGGAACACGTATATGTAACATAATGTCTATCCTTCCATTCGTATTATATTCAAAATTTTAACATATGGCAATTGATTTTTTAAATTACAAAGCTTTTTATTAATGCTTCCTTCCGTTTCCTCTGCGGTTAAAATACCAAGCTCGTCTTTAGCTTCGGGGATTTCAATGCTTTTTGAACCAGAAAATACTTTAAGCGCTTCTTCTTTAAGCTTTTTATTATCCCCGGAAGAAAGACGTATTAAAGCCTTAACCGAGTAATCTTCAAAAGGAACCATTTTTTCTTCTTCAGAGCTCCAATGTATCTTTATATTTTTACCCCTATGCTTAACGGCGTCTATTATATCTCCGCAAACGGCGCTGGCCGTCGGAAGCTTGCCTGCCCCTCTGCCGTAATACATTGTATCTCCAACCATATTGCCCTTAACAAATATTCCGTTAAACACATCGTTTACAACAGAAAGCGGGTGGGAAAGCGGCACAAGATAAGGAGCAACTATAGCACAGACTCCGTTTTCCGTAATTTTACTTCTGCCTAAAAGCTTTATGGAAGAGCTCAAACTTTTTGCATAAAGCATATCCGTTTTAGATATGTTCGTTATGCCTTCGGTATGTACCTTCTTATAGTCAACATTTTTCCCGCAGGCAAGAGATGAAAGTATTGAGATTTTCCTGCACGCATCATGACCTTCAACATCCGCCGCAGGATTTTTTTCAGCATAACCAAGCTCCTGCGCTTCTTTAAGAACCTCGGCAAAATCCCTCCCTGATGCGGCCATCTTAGTTAAAATATAGTTCGTTGTTCCGTTTAATATCCCGGAAATATCTTTTATGCCTTCAGCCGTCAGCGAAGAAACCATAGGTCTTATTATAGGTATGCCACCTCCAACGCTGGCCTCAAAAAAATAATTTGCCTTGTTTTCTCTAGCGATTTTAACAAGTTCAACTCCATGAGAAGCAACAAGCTCTTTGTTTGAAGTTACAACGCTCTTCCCCTTTTGGAGCAAAGCCTTTGTGTAGCTGTATGCAGGTTCTATTCCACCCATAACCTCGGCTATAAATTCAACAGAATCGTCATTAATTATTTTTTCGAAATCCTTAGTTAAAAAAGGCGAAACAGGATCATTCTCAAAATCCCTTATATCAAGCACATATTTAACGGTTACCCTTTCGCCGGCTTTCTCTTCTATTATATCGGCATTGCTGTCTAAAACACAGAAAACCCCTGAGCCGACTGTTCCATATCCTAAAATTGCTACATTTGCCATAAAAAATCACTCCCTAGCTATTATTTTGAAAGACCTTATTCCTTCGGTAGTCTCTATCTTTTTAAACAAAGCTCCCGTATCGGTATGCATGTTTCCCGTTTCAATAGTTATGGTAACATTCGCTATGCCGTTTAAAGGAATTGTTTGGTTTATTGTAAGTATGTTTGCGCCCGCTTCGGCAATAAGATTTAAAACGCGGGATAAAAGCCCTGAAGTGTCATCAAGATTTGCCGCAATTGTAACAGTTTTTCCTCTTGTGTTCTCATAAAGAGGAAAAATTGCATCTCTGTATTTATAAAATGCACTTCTGCTTATCCCTGCTTTATTAACAGCTAAAAGAACCGTTTTTTCTTTTCCTGTTTCTAAAAGATTTTTGGCTTCCATGACTTTTATAAAAACCTCAGGAAGCACGCTTTTATCCACAATATAGAAATTTTTATCCTCTTTCATGTTTGCCTCCATGTATTTTTGATAAAGACATTTGTTCTCATATCAGAGAATATACCACTTCTATTTCTGTTTTTCAAGTATATTTTCAGATACAAAAAATAAAGCTGTCTCCAGCTTTATTTTAAAAGTAATCTGTCTATGTCTTTAGGATTGAATTCATAAATATATTCCGAATAATTTTTTTTCATTTCTTCTTCATATTCGGCAGAATATTTATCATAAACACCTATGGATTTCATGCCTGCCGCCTTTATGCCGGAAAGCGCAAAAGGAACATCCTCAAACACAGCGCAATCAGATGGTGAAACCCTTATCAGCTCGGCTGCTTTCAAGTATATATCAGGGTTTGTTTTGTTTTTCCCAACCTCATCCGAATATACTATAGCTTCAAAAAAACGAAAAATATTATTGTTATTCAAAACTGCTTCACACATTTTTCTTGCGCTTGAAGTTGCCATGGCAAGCTTAACTCCACGGGCTTTAAGCCCAGCTAAAAAATCAACCGCCCCTTTTTTAAGCCTTGTATTATTGGCATATTCAAAATATGCCATTTCTATAAGTTCTTCCGCAAGCTCAGCCACGCTCTTATTAAGACCATATCTTTTTATTATATAAGCTAGCCCCTGATGGAAGGTCATTGACATAATTGTGTTTTTATAGTCCGTATCAATGCTGCAGCCGTATTTAAGAAGCAATTCATCGTCTACCTTGCTCCATATCCACATCGAATCTATAAGAGTTCCATCCAAATCAAAAATAACGCCTTTTATAATGTCTTCCATGTTTTCCTCCGTCAATTTTTTAAAATCATAACATATTGCGACATATTATTCAATAAACAGGTAAAAACAGCCCATGTTTTTATTTATATAATTGATATATTGAATTTTTTTGCTATAATGTTAATAATAAACTGAGGTATAATAAGAAAAAGAGGTATTATCATGGAAAATATGAACCATATGCACGGTGGAGACCTTGACGCCATAGAGCGCAAGTATCATATAAAAAAAGAGGAAATCATGGATTTCAGCGGAAACATAAACCCTTTGGGCTTTCCAAAAAGCGTTGCGGAAAAACTTGCGGAAAATATAGCCTTAGTGTCTATCTATCCGGATAAGGATTATTGTGTGCTTAAAAAAAGCATCGGCGAATACACGGGCGCAGATCCTAAAAATATAGTTGTCGGCAACGGCTCAACAGAGCTTATCTCGGGCTTCATAAAAGCGATTGCCCCTAAAAACGCCGTTATTTTAGGCCCGGCTTATTCGGAATATGAAAACGAAGTTTCAATTTCCGGCGGAAAATATATATACTTTCCTCTTGAAGAAAAAGACGGTTTTATTATAAACCCTGAAAAACTTAAATCAACCATTACTAATGATACTGATATATTTATAGCCTGCAACCCAAACAACCCGACAGGAACAGCAATAAAAACCGAAACAATGCGCGAGATTCTTGCTCATGCAAAAAAAACCGGCACAGTTGTTATGATAGATGAAACATATATTGAATTCAGCGAAAATCTTGATGAGCTTACTTCCATACCGCTCGTAAATGAGTTTGACAACCTGTTTGTTATAAGAGGCATCTCAAAATTTTTTGCAGCTCCAGGTTTAAGACTCGGATACGGAATATCTTCAAACCGGGACCTTATGTCTAAGCTTTCTATGGCAAAAGATCCTTGGAGCGTAAATATTCTTGCATCTTTTGCCGGCGAACACCTTTATAAAGACAAAAAATTTATAAACGAAACAAAAGCCCTCATATTTTCTGAAAGAAAAAAAGCTCTTGCCGAGCTTTTATCCTGGAAAAACATAAGGGTATATCCCAGCAGCTCAAACTTCATATTAATAAAGCTTATTACAGGCAAAGTTAAATCCTGTGAAGTCTTTGAAAAACTTATAGTTAAAAAAATGCTCATAAGAAACGCTGCATCTTTTACCTTCTTGGATGAAAGCTTCCTGCGTTTTTGTTTGCTTTTACCGGAACAAAATGCAATGCTTCTAAGTGAAATGAAAAAAATAATAGAAGATTAACAGCATTAAAAAAACGGCCTTTAAGCCGTTTTTTTATTTTGCCGATTTATACTATCCCCTGAGCCAGCATGGCATTTGCAACCTTGCGGAAACCGGCTATATTAGCGCCTACCACAAAATTGTTCTTAAAACCATATTCATTGGCTGCCTCGGACATTTCTTCGTATATATTTACCATTATTGAATTAAGCTTTCTGTCTACCTCTTCAAATGACCAGCTGAGTCTCTGGCTGTTCTGGCTCATTTCAAGAGCTGAAGTTGCAACTCCGCCGGCGTTTGCTGCCTTTGCAGGGGCAAAAAGAACCTTTGAATTTAAAAATACATCAATTGCTTCAAGCGTGCTTGGCATGTTTGCTCCTTCGCCAACAGCATAGCAACCGTTTGCAACAAGCATTTTTGCGTCTTCTTCGTTAAGCTCGTTTTGTGTTGCGCATGGAAGCGCCACGTCACATTTAACAGACCAAACGCCTTTTCCATCCTGATATTTTGCTTCAGGGCGGTATTCAAGATATTCCTTGATGCGTCCGCGTTTTACTTCTTTTATTTCTTTAACAGCGTCAAGGTTTATTCCGTTTGCGTCATATATCCAGCCCGTTGAATCGGAAAGAGTGATAACTTTTGCGCCAAACTGCATTGCTTTTTCAGCTGCATATATGGCAACATTACCCGAACCGGAAATAACAACTTTTTGACCGTCAAGGCCTTTGCCTGCGGCTTTAAGCATTTCATTAACCATATAAACAAGACCGTAGCCTGTTGCCTCCTTACGTGCAAGAGAACCGCCGTAGGCTAAGCCTTTCCCCGTTAAAACACCTTCATAAAGACCGGTAATCTTCTTATACTGACCATAAAGATAGCCTATTTCCCTTGCTCCTACGCCGATATCGCCTGCCGGAACGTCCGTATCTTTTCCTATGTACTTATAAAGCTCAGTCATAAAGCTCTGGCAAAAAGCCATAACTTCCCTATCACTCTTGCCTTTCGGATCAAAATCCGAACCGCCTTTTCCTCCGCCTATGGGAAGCCCCGTAAGAGAATTCTTGAAAATCTGCTCAAAGCCTAAAAACTTGATTATACCAAGGTTAACTGAAGGATGAAACCTTAATCCGCCTTTGTAAGGACCTATTGAGCTTGAAAACTGAACACGGTATCCCTTGTTAACATGCACCTTTCCGTTGTCATCAACCCAAGGAACGCGGAAAAGAATTTGCCTTTCAGGCTCAACAAGCATTTCAAGCACACCTGCTTTTGCATATGCAGGGTTTGATTCCACAACAGGCTTAAGTGAATTTAAAACCTCTTTGACCGCCTGATGAAACTCAGGTTCGCTAGGGTTCTTTTGTATGACCCTAGCCAATACTTCATCAACATACGACACAATAAAACCTCCTTTAATAATTGGATTCCCATGAAATTAACTTAATTAATTTATTCATGATTAGTTTACCCATAATTAACTTACCCATGCCACTGGTTCGTAATATAAATAGGTTTTCTGCAAAATTTAGCTTCTGTTTTAAGACATATATCGGCAGAATATTCACTAAAAATCTGTTTAATTATATTCCTGCTGCTCTATATTTACAATAAAAAGTCTTTTATAGAATATATAAGTTTTTCTTATGTTTTATATATTATTTCGCATGTTATAATGTGTTTGATTTTATTATTTGTAAAAAACTACTCATTTTAGATGAGTTTGAAATTCACTTATTCAATTTATTGCTACACATTTTTAAAGTAGTTTTTAAAATTTCGTTATGCTTATTATTAAAATTCTCTTTTTTATAAGGTGGTATTATGTTTTTTGACGGCAAACCTTATTATTCTTTAAGCAGTTATTATAAAAATGTGTTTGGCTCTAAAACTGCCAAGTTGCCTATAGACGGAGGCTTTAGCTGCCCACACAGAGACAGCCGGACAAAACTTGGAGGATGCATATTTTGCTCTCCCCAAGGCTCGGGAGATTTTGCCCTTCCCTGTAATTATTCGATTAAAGACCAAATAGAAGCCGGAAAAAATATATATTCAAAAAAATGGAGAGATTTAAAATATATAGCATACTTCCAGGCTTTTACAAACACCTATGCCCCGGTTCAAATTCTCAGGCAAAAATATTACGAGGCGCTTTCCTGCGACCAAATTTCAGGCATCGCAATAGCTACAAGACCTGACTCTATAAGCAACGAAGCCCTTAGTCTTTTAAGCGAGATAAACAAAAAAACAAAGCTTTGGGTTGAGCTTGGCTTCCAAACCTCAAACGAAACTACGGCAAAGCTTATAAACAGGCAATTCCCAAATAACTGCTTTGATGAAGCCGTCCTTAGGCTTAACAAAGAAGGCATAAATGTTGTTGCACACGTTATGCTTGGTCTGCCTTATGAAACAACCAAAGACATGAAAAACACAGTTAAATATGTATGCTCACAAAAAATTTCCGGCATAAAGCTGCACATGCTTTATATTTTAAAAAACACACAGCTTTTTGAGCTTTACACCAAAGAACCTTTTCATGTTCTAAGTAAAGAAGAATATATAAAGACCCTTTCGGAATGCATTGAAAACATACCTCCAAACATCGTTATACACAGGATAACCGGAGACCCGCCCAAAGACAAGCTTTTTATGCCCGAATGGGCCGCAAATAAAAAGGATGTTTTAAACAGCATACACAGATATATGAAGGAAAACGGCATATATCAAGGAAAAACGCTTTAAATGCATATTAAAAACGCCCTCGAAATATTTCGAGAGCGTTTTATTTTGAGGATTTTTATTTGTTTTACACACATAATCAAATGAACCAAAACAGCTTAAAGCAATTTTATATCCATTAGCTCAATAAACCGGCTTGCGGCATTTGAAAAACCAACATTTCTAAGCTTTGCAAGACCTATGGCTCTTTCCGGCACAGGCGGATTGAGCGGGATTTCAAATATTGTTTCCCCGTCTATGTGAGAAGAAGAAAACTCTTTTATGGCAAACGAAAGACCAAGATTTATTTTAACAAAACCTAAAAGCAAATCATTGCTTCCAAGCTCTATGACAGGTTTTAGCTCAACACCGTTATTTATGGCGTATTTATTTAGATATAGCCTTGTGTTGCTAAGCTCTTCCAAAAGAAGCAGAGGATATTTTGAAATGTCTTTTATATCAAAAGGGCTCTTTGAAAGTTCTTTGTATTTTATGCCGCCTATAAGGCAATCGTGCACCTTTATACATTCTATTATCTCAATATCGTCATCCGGCTCTATAGGCAGATTTATAAAGCACATGTCTACATTCCCGCTTTTTAAAAGCTTCAAAGCCTCATACGTTGTTTTATTTGTAACCTTTATATTTATACTGGGGTATTTATTGTAATACGCTTCAAGGTATGGCATAAGGAAGTTTGAAATAACCGTATCGCTTGCCCCTATCTTAATTTCGCCCATGCCCATGTTAACCATTTCAACATATTTTTTCTCGGCTGTGCTTATAAGGTTTAAGGCCTGCTCCAGGTAATTATACAAAACCTCTCCTTCCGGAGTTGTTCTAACCCCTTTGGTTGTACGCACCAAAAGAGAGCTTCCAAGCCTGTCCTCAAGCTGTTTTATAGACATACTTACCGCAGGCTGGGAAATATATAGTTCTTTTGCGGCCGCAGACATATTGCCCGTCTTCACAACGGAGCAAAAAATTTTATACAAATCCAAAGAAACATCTATGTTCATAAAATCACCCAGAGTTATAAAATAAACTTATCACTTATATTTTATATATAATTTTACCTTATGTCAATAAAATTGTTATACAAATTGAACCGAAACCCTTTTATACATGCCGGATATACATAAGCTCATCCGAATTTTTATAAAAATAAAAAAAGCTCAGTATGTTATCCCCAAAAGAAATTAACTATAACATAAAAAAGCAGAGCACCGTTAAAAACAGCCACCCTGCTTTTTTATATCTTTAAAGCTCGCCTTTAAGCCCTATTGCCTCGGCGGCTTCTTTCATTCCGTTTATAGTTTCCGTTATTACAAAATCCAAATCTTCACCCATCATTTCGCAGCCTTTTAAGATTACTTCCCTGTTTACCCCGGCTGCAAAACCTGCGGACTTAAATTTCTTTTTAACCGATTTAAGTTCAACATCCAAAACGCTTTTTGAAGGACGCATAAGGCATGTGGCATTTATAAGCCCCGTAAGCTCATCTATGGTATATAAAACCTTCTCCATCTTATGCACAGGGCAAACGTCATAGCAAAGCCCATAGCCGTGGCTTACAACAGCATGCATATATTCTTCGTCTATATCCCTTTCGGTCATTATTTCATATGTCTTTTTGCAGTGTTCCTCTGGATACATTTCATAATCAAGGTCATGGATAAGGCCTATTGTACCCCATTTTTCAACGTCTTCGCCATATAAAGCCGCAAAATGTCTCATAACGGCTTCAACAGCCAAAGCATGCTTTATAAGCGAATCCGTTTTATTGAACTCGCAAAGCAGCTTGTACGCTTCTTCTCTTGTAGGTTTTATGCTCATCTTTAACACCCCGTTTTAATATGATTTCTTCTGTTGTTAAGTATATCAAAAAACCGCGCTTTTGTCTTAGCGCGGCTTTAATTCATTAATCCTGTGAATAAGGCATTAAAGCTATATGCCTTGATCTTTTTATGGCTGTTGTCAAAGCTCTTTGATGCTTTGCACAGTTGCCTGTTATTCTTCTCGGAAGAATTTTTCCTCTTTCCGAAATGTATTTTCTTAATTTCGCTACATCTTTATAATCGATTGTTTTTATTTTATCGGCACAGGAAGCGCAAACTCTTTTTTTCCTGCGGCCACGCTTTTTATTAATCACGGTCTAACCCTCCTATTAAATTTTATTATTATAAAAAACTAACGCATAATTAAAACGGCAAATCATCGTCGTCGATGCTTTCATCTATAGGATAGAAGCCTTCCTCGGTGGCATTATTTTCAAACGGTTCTTTGGAAGCTTCACCGGATTTTTGGTGAGACTCAAAAGAAGACTTGCTCTCAGCAAAATATTGTTCTTCAACAACAACATCGGTCGATACGCGTTTCTGACCGTTTTGGTCTTCCCAATTGCGCACCTGAAGCCTGCCCGTTACAGCAACCATCTGGCCTTTTTTAAAATATTTCTCTGCAAATTCTCCGGCCTTGCCAAAAGCAACGCAGTTTATAAAATCCGCGTCGGCTTCGCCCTGACGTTTAAACCTTCTGTTGACTGCAAGGGAATACCTTGCAACAGCAAAAGATTCTGCACCTTGAGTATAACGAACCTCAGGGTCTCTGGTGAGTCTGCCCATCAATATAACTTTATTCATGCGTTACACCTCCAAAATCTACAATTAAGCCTCTTTGCGGACTATAAGGTAACGGAGTACACTTTCCATAATGCGAACACGGCTTTCGACTTCTGCCGGAGCAGCTGAATCTGACTCGAAAGTTGTAAAGCTAAAGTAGCCTTCGTTGAACTTATGGATTTCATAGGCAAGTCTTCTTTTTCCCCAGTCGTCAACTTTTTCGATAGTTCCGCCAAATCTGGAAATAAGCTCTTGAACCTTCTGCATCTCAGCCTGCCTTGTTTCATCATCGATAGCAGGACTTAAAACCAATGCTAACTCGTACTTATTCATATAAATACACCTCCTCTTGGACGTATGGCTCTCAAATCTCTTGAGAACAAGGATAAAATCTTACAGACGTAAATAATAACACATAATTTCTTCAATTACAATAGTTTTGCTTAAAAATCCTTCATTTTTCAAGCTTTTTATACGTTAAAAACCTGAAATCCATTCCATCATATTTTTTAAATGGGCTTTCGCGCACTATTTCCCATTTGGGATTTTTATCCAGATTTTCAAAAAACGTATCCGCTTCAAAACTCTTATAAAGCCTTGTTATATACGCAGTGTCGCAAAACGGCATAAATTCGCGGTATATGCTTCCTCCGCCTATTATGAATATTTTTTTCGGGGAATATGCCTTTGCCGCATTTATTGCCTCGTCAATGCCGCTTGTTATTATAAAGCCTTCTTTTTTATAGTCTTTGTTTTTGGTTACAACTATGTTTACCCTGCCTGGAAGCGGTTTTTGACCCGGAAGTGATTCTAAAGTTTTTCTGCCCATTATAACAATATGACCCATAGTCGTTTGTTTAAAAAAGCTCATATCTTCCGGAATCCTAGCTAAAAGGGCTTCGCCCTTGCCTATTCCCCAGTTTAAATCACAGGAAACTATAATATTCATCTTTCCTCCTATATAGCAATTGGTATTTTGCCTACGCTTTCACCATACTTATAGTCTGCAATCTCAAAATCATCAACTGTAAAATCATAAAAATTCTTTATTTTATCGTTCATTTTAAACATTGGAGCTTCAAACGGTTTTCTTTTTATAAGCTTTTCTATAATTGGGATATGCCTGTCGTATATATGCATATCGGATATAACATGGATAAACTCTCCTGCCTTAAACCCCGAAACCTGAGCAAGCATATGCAAAAGCACCGCATATTGGACAACATTCCAGTTGTTTGCGGTGAGAGTGTCTTGAGAGCGTTGGTTTAAAATTGCGTTAAGCCTGTCTCCGGTTACGTTAAATGTCATGCTGTATGCGCAAGGATAAAGATGCATCTCGCTTAAATCGCTGAACGTATATATATTTGTCATTATCCTGCGGCTGTACGGGTTGTTTTTAAGGTCAAATATAACCCTGTCAACCTGGTCAAAAAAACCTTCTTTATATTTATGTTTAACACTCATCTGGTAGCCGTAGGCTTTGCCTATTGAACCTTCTTCGTCCGCCCATTCGTCCCATATATGGCTGTTTAAGTCTTTTATGTTATTGGATTTTTTTTGCCATATCCATAAAATTTCGTCTATAGCTCCGCGCCAGTTTGTGTATCTAAGCGTTAATATGGGGAATTCCTTTGAAAGGTCATATCTGTTTACAACGCCAAATTTTTTTATTGTATAGGCGCTCTCGCCGTCTTCCCAGTGCGGACGCACCTTTTCGTTTTCAGTTGAAAACCCGGAATTTAATATATCCGTACAATTTTTAATAAACATTTCATCGGCAAGACTCACTATAGTATTCCTCCTTTAACGCAACAAAAAAATAAGACTGTCTTAAGTCTTATTATAATTGTTTTAAGCGCCTTTTTCAAATCTTATTATTGGTCTTAGGAAGGTTTTTTTAATCTTTTTGGTTTAAATAAAGTTTTAAAATCGGGTTTTGTTGCAGAAATAAAAATAGCGACAAAAATTATAAGGCTGCTTAAAACCGTTTTAAGCGTAAGCTTTTCACCTAAAAAAGCCACTGAAAAAATCATGCTGAAAACACATTGAGTTGAAAGTATGGCCGAGCTTTTTGCCGGAGCTGTATATTTAAAAGCAAAGTTCTGGAGCAAATACGATGTGACCGTTGAAACCAGCGAAAGATATAAAATCCCAAATTTTGCCCCAAGCGTTATATGAGGCCAAAAACCGTGCCTTATAGAAAGAAGCCCTGTTATAACTGCAACTGTTGCAAATTGAACCGAAGTAACATACAAAGGCTTGTTTTTACCTAAAAATTTAAAAGTGGCCACAACATTAAGCGCGTAAAAAACAGCCGAAGCAAGCGAAAAAACATCCCCTTTACCTATTGAAAGCTTTGAATCAAGAGTTAAAAACGCTATGCCAACCAATGACATTAATATGCTCACTATAAGATATGCGTCCGGGCGTACCCTGGTTATTATCCAAAAAAACACAGGCGCTATCAAAACATAAGTTGTAACAAGAAACGAATTATTCGATACGGATGTGTATAAAAGGCCTGTGAACTGAAGTGTGAAGCCTATGGATGTAAATATCCCTAAAATCATTCCGCAGATAACTTCACTTTTTTTGATTTCCTTAATGTTTTTATTTAAAAACATGGCCATAACTACAGCAGCTATCGAAAACCTAGCAAAAATAAGCTGGAGAGGGAAAACTCCTTCGCCTAATATTCTTGTTATAGCTATAAACCCCGAACCTGAAATTATTGATACCGTTAAAAGCATCAGCTGTGCTTTTTTGTCCGACATTTAGATTTCCCCTTAAAATACATATGGTCCCTGAAACAATGTTGATATTATAGCATTAAGCATAAGGCTTTGTATATGTGCTTTATGACGATAAAAAAGAGGATTTGCATATGAAATATGATGTTTATGCCAAGGCATTGTCCATTTAAAAAAGCACTTGTAATTATAAGTATAATATATGTTATTCAAGTAAAATAATCAATGGTTATACTCAAAGAAACCCCTTATTAAAAACTATCGCTTTTTAAACCATTGTTCTTATATTAGTACACGCATAAAAGCTCTGTTTGGCGGGCTTATTGCCCGGTTTTGTTATCATCCCTCAAAAACTGCCGAAATAAGTAAAAATCTTAAAAACTCCTTAAATTGCATTTGTCCAGAATTTGTATTATACTAGGTTTATTAATTTCTTTAGGAAGTGATAAAATTGAACAGCTTGCTAGCTAAAATAATAGCATTTTCATTACTTTTAAATAACGGCACTGCAGGAACAGTTACAGAGACATCCCCACCTCCCGAAACCACGGCTCAGGAAATAACAATAGAGGTTCCTTCCTCCGAAGAAGAATCCGATACTTCCGAAACAGAAGAAACGGTCGAAGAGACTCCCGAAGCCGATGAACAAAAAGACCCGTTTGGTCATGAGCTCTCCGCAATCTCAACAAGATATGTAACTGGGGACACAAGCCGTAATTATAATATGCAGCTTGCCTGCGACTCAATAAACGGAACGATCCTTAACCCCGGGGATAGCTTTTCATATAACAAAACAATACTTGAAAAAAGCAACAACGGCAAGGATTACAAGGTTGCCGGGATTCTTGTAAACGGCGAAACTTCAACTGGTGTAGGCGGCGGTATCTGCCAGATTTCATCAACGCTTTTCGTCTCTTCCCTTTATTCGGGGATGACTATAACGGAAAGACATAACCATTCGGCAAAAATAGGATATTTGAAGGCCGGAATGGATGCGACCGTTTCCTGGGGAGGTCCTGATTTTAAATTCAGGAACGACCTTGAAATACCTGTTAAAATAGAAGCAACCATGTCGGGCGGTCTAATAACCATACGGTTTCTTTCGGAAAATCCGTTTTATAAAAACATAAAAATAGTAGTCACGGGCAGCAACCCAAGCTACACCTTAACAAGATACATAGACGGCAAAGCGGAATATGTGACAAAAAGCACATATAAACTGCCTGAGGAAAAGCCGGCAGAAGAAACCGAACAGGAAACGCAAGGAAATGCCTAATGCCCCCATAAAAAGGATAAAAATTTCAGCTGAAATTTTTATCCTTTTTATGTATTGCCTCCCCTTTATATTTACACATTTTAAAATAGTGTTATAATATATCTAATACAAATTACGGAGGTTTTTAAATGATAAAGTTATATGACACCGGAGTTTACGTTTTTTCCGGCAGGGAAATAATCCCCGACGATTCTTTAGCTGCTTCGCGGCTGCTTGAAAAAGGCATTGCTTCCGCCTCAAAGAAAGAAGCCAAAAAAGCTACAATTTCATACGGGATACTTAGCGCACACAATACATCGGGTTCTATGGACAAGCTTAAAATTAAGTTTGACGCCATGGCTTCCCACGATATTACATATGTCGGAATAATCCAAACGGCAAGGGCAAGCGGGCTTGTAAAATTTCCAATACCCTACGTGCTTACAAACTGTCACAACAGCCTTTGCGCCGTTGGAGGCACAATAAACGAAGACGACCATCTTTTCGGGCTTTCGGCCGCAAAACGCTACGGCGGAATATATGTTCCTGCACACCAGGCTGTTATACACCAGTATATGCGTGAAATGATGTCCGGCGGCGGAAAAATGATATTAGGCTCAGACAGCCATACCCGTTACGGAGCATTAGGCACAATGGCAATAGGCGAAGGCGGTCCTGAGCTTGTTAAGCAGCTGCTTGAAAAAACTTATGATATAGATTGTCCTCCTGTTGTTGCAGTTTACTTAACGGGCAAACCCGAAGCCGGAGTTGGGCCTCAAGACGTTGCGCTTGCTATAATAGGCGCTGTTTTTAACGCCGGATATGTCAAAAACAAGGTTATGGAATTTATAGGCGATGGAATCAAAAACCTTTCTGTTGATTTCAGAAACGGAATAGACGTTATGACAACTGAAACAACCTGCCTTTCATCTGTCTGGGAAACAGACGGCAGCGTTTGCGAATGGTATGAAACCCACGGAAGAAAAGAAGCCTATAAAAGGCTTTCCGCCGGAGATGTTGCGTATTACGATGGTATGATATATGTTGATTTAAGCTTAATAAAGCCTATGATAGCAATGCCTTTCCACCCAAGCAACGTATATACGATAGACGAATTAAACGCAAACCTTGAGGATATTTTATTTGAAATAGAACAGCAAGGCAAAAAACAACTTGATAGCGACAAAGTAACCTTTTCGCTGAGAGACAAAATAAAAGACGGCAGACTTTATGTTGAGCAAGGCGTTATCGCAGGCTGCGCAGGCGGAACCTTTGAAAACATCTGCGATGCAGGGGATATTCTAAAAGGCGCCTCAATAGGCAGCGATGAATTTACACTAAGCGTATATCCTTCTAGCCAGCCTGTGTTTATGAGCCTTGTCGAACACGGAATAATATATGATATAATGAAATCCGGCGCAACCGTACGTTCAGCTTTCTGCGGCCCATGCTTCGGCGCGGGAGACGTTCCTGCAAACAATTCGTTAAGCATAAGGCATTCCACAAGAAATTTCCCAAACAGGGAAGGTTCTAAAATAACAAGCGGGCAAATTGCCTCCGTTGCCCTTATGGATGCGCGCTCAATAGCCGCAACAGCTATAAACAAAGGCTGCGTTACATCCGCAACAGAACTTGACACAACCTACTTACGTCCAAAATATTTCTTTGACGCTGAAGTATATAAAAACAGATGCTATTTCGGCTTTGGAAAAGCCGATGAAAGCGTAGGCTTAAAGCTTGGTCCAAACATAACGGACTGGCCGAAAATGAGCCGGCTTACGGATGATATGCTGCTTAAGGTGGTTTCGGTTATAACCGACCCGGTTACAACAACAGATGAACTTATTCCTTCCGGCGAAACCTCGTCTTATAGGTCTAATCCGCTTAAGCTTGCAGAGTTTACACTTTCAAGAAAAGACCCCGCTTATGTTGGTCGTGCAAAAGAAATAAAGACCGCAGAGAAAGCAAGGCTTATGGGCAGTGACCCTTTAACCGCATATCCGCCGCTTAAAAGCATATTTGAAAAAATAAAGGCTTCTTTTAAGGATACGGATATTAAAAATACCGCCATAGGCAGCACAATATTCGCCGTTAAACCCGGCGACGGCTCAGCAAGGGAGCAAGCCGCAAGCTGCCAGAAGGTTTTGGGCGGTTTTGCAAACATAGCAACCGAATACGCAACTAAAAGATACCGTTCAAACCTCATAAACTGGGGAATGCTTCCTTTCCTTATAAAAGAAGACAGGATTTTTGAAAACGGGGATTATATATTTATCCCGGGAATTAAAAAAGCAGTTTTGGGAGGGGCAAAAGAATTTAAAGCATATGTTGTAAGTGATGAGCTTAAAGAATTTAAGCTTTACATGGATGACATTACGCCTGACGAAAAAAATATAATACTTGCGGGTTGCCTTATAAACTATTACGGAGAATAAATATTAAAAGCCTATGCCGGCTAGCCGGCATAGGCTTTTATTTTTACAGGCCAATAAAATGCATCACAACAGGAATTGTAACAAGGCTTGCGAGAGTTGTGGTTATCATGGCTCCCGTGGCATAATTATCATCCGAGCCGGTTGTTCTTGCAACCATCGTTATACACATGACTGAGGGCGTCATAGACATTATGGAAATCATCATCATAAGCTCGTGGCTTAAAACGCCTAAAGAGTTTATTATAAAAAATATTGTTAGCGGAGTTATTATAAGCTTTATCGGTATGACAGAAAGCACCTTCAATCTGCCCAATATCTTTTTTAGCCCTTTCCTTGATATATCCATTCCTATGTATAAAAGGCAAGCGTATTTTATTGTCAGTCCAAATTCAGTAAGAGTATTCCATACGATATTATCCGGCTTTATATCAAGCAACATGATTAAAACGCCTATAAAAGCCGATATTGTTATGGGGTTTATAATCCTTTTAAAATCAGCCTTCCCGCTTGGATCGGCTAGAATCGGAACTGCCGTCCAAACCACACAGGAATCCGCAATTGCATAAACAGCTATCGCAAGCGCGGAGCTGTCAGGGAAAATGCTTAAGAGCAAAGGATAACCCACCATAGCAGCGTTTCCAAGACCTGTTACTCCCATATGTATGTTCCTTGTTGGTTGTTTTAGCCTTAAAAGCCTGCCTGATAAATAAGCTATCGAAAGGGATATGCTCATTGAAAGAAAAGCACATAAGAAAAAGGGCATCATCCTGCCTATTTCGCTTCTGTTCCCCTGTGATATGACGGTTATAAGCATTATCGGAGTCATAACCCGTATATTTACCTGAGCAAAGCCGTCTATGTCGTCATCGCTCAAAAGCTTAAGCTTCTGAGCTAGCGCCCCGGCTATTATAAGTATCAGAAAAAGCTTCATTTGCTGAAGAAGTATCAAAAATTCTTTTGTCATCTTATTCTCCGCTAAAAATTACTTATTATCCATATTATAAAAGGCATTGTTACAAGGCATGCTATTGAGGTTAGCAAAACGGTTAATGAGGCGTACTCCGTATCTGAACGGTATTCGTTTGCAAGCACGCTGACAGCCACAAGAGACGGCGTCATTGAGATAACAGTCAGCATTTTAACCTGAATATCAGTTAAAAAAGGAAGCCACTTAAATGAAAGATAAACAACAAGGGGCATAAAAACAAGCTTTATGGGTATTGTTGAGAGTATCACAGGGCGTTTTGCTATAGTTTTTAAGCTTTTTCTGCCTATATCAGCTCCTATATATAAAAGGGCAAAATATTTGCTTGTAGCTCCTGCGCTTTTTATTGTCTGCATTATTATATTGCCGGTGTCAACTCTTAATATAAGCAATATAAGACCTATAAGCGTCCCCATTGTTACGGGAGTTAAAAGCCTCTTAAATTCAATCTTTTTATTTTCATCCGTATCCAGGATATAAGGCACTACCGTCCATGCGGAAAGTCCGTCTGCAAGTGAATAAACCGCAAGAGCAAGGCTGCCTCCCTCGGGAAAAAGCGCAAGCAAAAGAGGATACCCAATAAATCCGTTATTAGAAAACCCCATTGTAACCGTATGTACATTAAGTGTGTCTCCTTTAAGCTTAAGCAGTTTGCCCGTTAGCCTGCCCAAGGCTATCTGTTCAGTCTGGGCAAGCAATATGCATATAAAAAACGGAAGCTGACTCAAAATCACATCTATGCCGCCTCCGCTTGCAACAGCCGACAAAACCAAAAAAGGGAGAAGTATCCTTGTTACAACCTTTCCTACTCCGTCAACCGTTTTGTCGTCTATAAGCTTTATTCTATAGGCAATTAATCCAACACCCAGCATAGTCGCAAATATCAAAACCTGGTTTATTATAATGCTGAAATAACTTGTCATTTTATTCTCCGTTCAAATGGATTTATATTAAAAAACTACCACATGGCCTGATTCCAGTCAATAAAAAATCGGCTTTAAACCATAATTTAAAGCCGATTTTTTGCCTGCTTAAAAAGCAGTTTTTATGTAAATAAATCTTTAAGGACGTTTGATTAAAAAATTGCATATAAGCCCTGCCGCTCCAAAGAAAAACACACATACAAAAGTTGTTAAATATCCGCCGCTTGTTGTTTGGAGCACACCTGCAAGATATGGTCCCAAGAAAGAAGCGATTATAAGGTTTAAGTTTATAAGAGCAAAATTCATCGTAAAGTTTTTTGTGCCATAAAAGCTGTTTATAAAAGCAGAATTTATAGGTGTTACACCTCCATATGAAAGACCTATGCACACGAATCCAAAAACAAGCATATATACATTTTTTGTCCAAAAGGCAATCAAAAGTATTGTAGCCGAAACCATAAACGCAAGGTTAACCGTAAGCATGGCGCGTTTTCTTCCTGCCTTATCATAGGCAAAACCTGTTATGACCCTTCCAACGCCGTTAAATATAGATATAAGTCCTGCATAAAAAGTTGCAGCTGCGGTGGAAACCCCTAAAAGCTGAGCCATAGGTGAAGCATGACCTATAACGGCAAGCCCCGATGCACCCAAAAGGATTGCCCATACAAAGTAAAGCCAAAAAGATGGACGCTTCAGCATATCGCTCGGTTCCATGTCGTCAAATTTTTCCCTGTTTGATTTTTTGTTTGCCTTTATATTGATAGATTTAATAAATTCTTCATCCGGTGCAACTATGAACAACGAACCTATTAAAATAATTACAAAGGATGCCACTCCAAGCACTATAAATGTTTTCCTGAATCCCATGGAAGCTATAAGCGCAGCGGCTATCTGGCCTAAAACCATGCCTCCAAAACCAAAGCCCATTAAAAGTATTCCTGATATAAAGCCTTGCTTGTCCGGAAACCATTTTGTTACCGTGCCCATAACGGCATTATAAACAAGACCTACTCCAAAACCGCAAACCACACCATATGAAATATAGAGCCACATAAGCGAGTTTACTCTTGAAGATGCAACAAACCCGACACAAAGAAGCACAGCCGCAAGCCTTGCGTTAAAAGCGGCGGATTTTTTCTTTGTCATAAAACCTGCGAAAAGCCCGCCAATGCAAAACATAGCCATACATATTGAAAATGTAAGCGAGGTTTCAGACCTTGCCCAGCCAAATTCCGCTTCAAGCGGCTTCACAAATATGGACCATGCATACACCAGCCCCGAAAATAACAAAAGCAAAAAGCCCGCAACAACATACAACCATCTTTTCTTTTCCAAAGACATGACGATTCTCCTATCCTATGAAAAATTATTTATGCTTTACTAAAAGTTATACCGCCTTTGTAAGGCGGTATAATTATTATATAATATTTCTTATGCTTTTGTAAAGCTTTAAATCGCTAAATTGTTAAATTGCTTATTACGGCCAATTCGGGAACAATGTAAACAGAATGATAGCCACCGCCGTTGCTATTGCCGGCGTAATAACCGTCATCCAAAATACAGGCATGTATGCTTCTTTATGAGTTTCGTTGCAAACACCGTTTGTAACTGTTACAACAAAACCGTTGTGAGGCATTGTGTCGAGAGCTGAAGAAGCAACAAGCATTGTCCTATGGAGCACTTCAAGCGAAATGCCTTGAGCCGTATAAATAGGAGCAAGTATAGGAGCTGCAATTCCAAGTCCGCCTGAACCAGAACCGCAAACACCGGCTATAACTGTTGTTGCAATTGAAACTGCAACAAGCGGAGGCCCAGGAATGTTTGTTATTGCATTTACAACAACTGGGAATCCCACTGCTGCTTTAACAACAGTTCCAAAACCAACAACTCCTGATGTGTTGGAAACAGCCGTAATAGCATTTCTAACAGCACCGGCAACATGATCCATAAGAGGCATTTTGTCTGTCCTGAATTTCATAAGAAGAACATAAGCAAGAGCTGCGCCTATTGCTACACCATATTCTGTCTGGATAATTGTACTCCCGCCAATTTTAACATTGATTGCAAGAAGGGTAATAATAAGCGGTAAAAGAGCAAGCCAATGATTTGGAAGCTCAGCGTCATCATTGAATTTATCTGTGTCTCTTGTAACAAAATGTTCTCCGTTGGCTTTTGCTTTCTTTATCATTTTATTAAGGATGATAAGACCTACTACAAGGGTAACAGCTGTACAAATAAAACCAACTACCGCCCCTGCCATAAGAGTTGTTCCGAGGGCATTAACAAGAACAACATTTCCAACCTGAGGGTTTCCTGGCCCTATCCCTGAGAATGTACAACAACCAAATATAATTGCGGCAGGGATGAATCTTCTGGGAATATCGGCTTCCCTGTAGATTTCAAGAGCAATCGGGAATACTGCAAAGCAAACAACAAAGCCTGCAATACCGCCATATGTAAGTATACCAATTGCAATGGGAACTGATATTGCAGCTCCTTTTGGGCCAACGCTCTTTATGATCCAACGGGCTATAGACTTGGCCCCGTTTGTTATTTCATAAGCTTTACCCATGAAAGCTCCGGCTAAGAAAATAAGGAAATTGTTTTTAACAAATCCCGTGAAGCCGGTCATATAGTTTTCTTTAAGGGCATCGTAAATATTTATTCCACCTGTGATTGCAACAAGCAACGATGCTGCAATCGCTACGACAAAGATATTTACGCCCTTCATTACAAGTACAGTTAATAAAACTAAAGCCGCCAGCATACCAATGACACTAATGGTTTCCTGCATGTAATTTCCTCCTTTATGACATTATTGATTGCGCTTATGATGTGACCAATAAGGTCGCACCATAATAATTCTTTTAAAAAGCTCTTAAATCTTCAACCCCAAAGAATAGCCTTCTTTTGCAAAAAAACTTTTTTATTATAAAGCAGCCTTTCATGCCCTTTTTAAAGCCGCTTTTAAACTGATTTTATTTATGTTGGGTTACTACACCCTTACTAATAAATCCTGCAATTTGTTCATCCGTATATCCCAAAGATTCGAGTATTTCCGTTGAATGCTCCCCAAGAAGCGGGCAGGTTTTATGCGGGTAAGTATAATATCCGCCAAATCTTATAGGAGTTGTAATGGCCAAATCATCTGAGCCGTCACGGTTTTTATAGAAATACATATTGTTGTTTGCTTTTGCCTGCTCGTCATTTAAAGCGTCTATCATATGGTTTATCCTGTCATGAGCAAGGTCGTTTTCCCTAAGAATTTTATCCCATTCAGGCCAGTCTTTCGTTGCAAAAGCAGCATCCAGGATTTTAAGGAATTCATTTGAAAGCTTTTTGTCGCTTCTGATTTTTTTCTCGTTGTTAAATCTTTCGTCTGTTATAAGATCTTCCCTGCCTATTATTTTGCAGATTACAGGATAATATCTGTCATATACGATAACAGAAAGCATAAACCATGTTCCGTCTTTGCATCTGAATGTATTCCTCATCGGGCTATCTGGATAAAAACGTGTTTTCGGATATTTCCCTCCATGGTACACTTCCTGCATAACCCAAGCTTCGCTGTACATAGCAGAACCGTAAAGGGATACAACAACCTTTTCACCCTTGCCTGTTTTAGCTTGCTGATAAAGGCTTATTGCAACGCCGCTTGCAAACTGAAGGCCAACAACTGTGTCTCCAAGACCAAAAGGAGGTGTTAAAGGATAAGCTCCGCCTTCAGTTCCGCCTTCGCAGAAATCTATCATCATGCCTGAACGTGCATAATAAGAAACCGTATCAAAACCCGGGTTGTCGGCCGCCGGACCTTCATGGCCAAAGCCGCAGAGATGTCCCCAAATTAAATGAGGAAACTTCTTAGATACTGTTTCATAATCAAGCCCTAATTTAACAAGGGCTTTAAGCCTGAAATTTGAAATAAATATATTTGCTTCCTTGAGAAGTTTATCCATTATTTCTTGGCCTTCCGGAGTTTTAAGGTCTAATGTTATACCTCTCTTGTTTGCATCTTTCTGCTCAAAATGCGGATTTTGCTCTTCGTCTGCCCTTAAGCCTAAAGCAATTCCTGACGGACGAGATGGGTCTCCTGCCAGGGATTCAACCTTTATAACGTCTGCGCCCCAGTCGCCTAAAATCTTACCTGCTATAGGACCTGCACCGTATCCTGTTAAATCAACAACTTTAATGCCTTTTAACGGTTGATTGCAATACATTTTTATTTCCTCCTTTTTTGTATAAAATAGATGTTTCAGCCTATTACTTCCTTAAAGTTTCCTTTTCCAAAGAGAAGCGCGGGAATGGTCATTTAAGCCACACCTTCAGTAAAACTTGCAATTAAAGACCATTCCTTCCCTTTATGTTTAAAGGTTTATGTTATTTTATAAGAGTTTCCTTATCCTCTATGGCCTGTATAAGTGCCGGTATAACTTTAAATAAATCTCCTATAATGCTGAAGTGCGCAACCTTATGAATAGGGGCATTAGGATCTTTATTTATAGCAACTATGGTTTCCGATTCGCTCATTCCGGCAAGATGCTGAATAGCTCCTGAAATACCGCATGCTATATAAAGTTTCGGGCGTACTGTTGTCCCCGTTTGACCAACCTGCCTATCCGCAGGAACCCAGCCTGAATCTACAGCAGCTCTTGATGAACCTAAAACTCCGCCAAGCTTATCTGCAAGCTCCTGTATTACCTTAAAGCCCTCCGGACCTTTAACTCCACGCCCGCCAGAAACAATTATTGTTGCATCTGTTAAAGGAGGCGCTGCTTTTTTAGCAAGAACAACATCCACAACCTTTGCTATTATGTCGTCCTCCGTTATTGCAGGGTTTAAAACTTCTATTTGCGAAGCTTTGTCAGTCTTTATTGCCTTTGACATAACACCCGGGCGTACGGTTGACATCTGAGGACGGTTATTTTTGCAGACTATAGTTGCCATAAGATTTCCGCCAAATGCCGGCCTTGTTTGAAGGAGCATTCCTGTTTCGTCAATATCAAGCCCTGTGCAGTCTGCCGTAAGACCTGTTCCAATTTTTGCGGCAAGTCTTGGCGCGAGATCACGTCCAAGTGAAGTTGCGCCTATTAAAACGGCTTCAAATTTTCTGTCTAATATAAACTTTGCAAGTGTTTTCGAAAAGCCATCCGTATTATAGACCTTAAAAAGAGGGCTTTTGAAATATATAACCTTGTCTGCCCCGTAATACGAAATTTCATCTACTATATTTTCAATCCCATCTCCGAGAACAACAACATTAAGCTTTGTATTAAGTTTTTTCGCAAGCTTTATGCCTTCGCCCATAAGCTCAAATGTTATCCCCTGAAATTTACCACCTCTTTGTTCCGCTATTACAAGAACTTCTTTCCATTCGGAAAGAACAATTCCCCTGTTAACCTTTGCCATTAATATCCTCCTCCCTTACAGCAATTGAAGCTCATGAAGCTTAATAACAAGCTGCTCAGCAATTTCTTTATTGCTGCCTGTAAGTGTTTCGCCTTTAAATTCCCTAACAGGAACAAAGCTTTTAAATACGTTAGTTGGCGAATTCTTTACTCCGACCTGAGTTAAATCAACATCGACCTCGGCGTTCGTCCATACTTTTATTTTACTCGGGTCTGCATATACCTCATAAATAAGCCTCGGATGTGCATATCTTGGAATGTTAAGTCCTTTTATTGCCGTAAGCAAAACGGGGGTTGGAGATTCTATAACATAATACCCGTCCTCCGTTGCTCTTTTAACCTTTACCTTACCATCTTTAATTTCAAGCTCTGAAACATATGTTATCTGTGGTATCCCTAAAAATTCTGCAATTTCAGGCCCAACCTGGGCTGTATCCCCGTCTATTGCCTGCCTGCCGCAGAATATTATGTCATAATCACTCATTTTCTTGATGGCCGTCGCAAGGATTGTTGCCGTTGCCCATGTATCGGAACCGCCAAAAACTCTGTCGCTTAAAAGTATTCCTTCATCAGCGCCCATGGAAAGAGCTTCACGCAAAGCTTCCTTTGCCTGAGGCGGCCCCATCGAAAGAACTGTTACATTTACATCCTTAAATCTGCTCTTTATTTTTAAAGCTTCTTCAAGTGCGTTTTTATCATCGGGGTTTATTATACTGGGAACTCCGTCCCTTATAAGGGTTCCTGTCTCCTGATTAATTCTAACTTCATTCGTGTCGGGAACCTGTTTCATGCAAACTATGATTTCCATTCTCGTCACCTACTTTTTCTTTTTTGGAATTATTCCGGAAGCTATAACAATCTTCATTATCTCTGAGGAACCTTCATAAATCTCAGTAATCTTTATGTCCCTATACATTCTTTCAAGCGGATAATCATTCATATATCCAAATCCGCCGTGTATCTGAAGCGCAAGGTTCACAATTTCGCGTCCGAACTTTGTAGCATAAAGCTTAGCCATGGCAGCTTCCTTGGAAAAAGGCAAGCCTTCGTCTTCAAGCCATGCGGCCCTATATATAAGAAGCCTTGACATATCAAGCTTTGTTGCCATTTCTGCCAAATACCATTGTATGCCTTGGTTTGCATTTATGGGTTTCCCAAACTGTATTCTTTCGCCCGAATATTTAAGAGCCAATTCATACGCTCCCTGGGCAACGCCCAAAGCCTGTGCCCCGGTTCCTATTCTTGCTGCATCTAAGGTTCCGAGTGCAAACCTCATCATTTTGCCTATTCCTTCTTCTCCGCCTAATATCTGGGACTTATGAATTCTTACATCCTCGAAAATAACTTCCGCGGTGGGAAGGGCTCTTATACCCATTTTGTTTTCTATTTTACCTATGCTTAAACCCGGCACACCTTTGCTGATATTATCAACTATAAAACCTGTGTAGCCTTTTTCGCCTGCCGTTTCATCAGCCTTTGCAACAACTATTAAGGCCTCTGATATATTTCCTGCCGTAATAAAGCATTTTGCTCCGTTTATGATATAATAATCTCCATCTTTAACGGACATCGTTTTAACATTTCTGGCATCGCTTCCGGCATCAGGCTCTGTGAGGCAAAAACCTCCTATATAGCCTTCATTAATTACTCTTGGAATATATTTTTGCTTTTGTTCCTCTGTACCAAATTTCTCGATGAAGGTTGGAAAACCATGTCCCAAAAGAGCATATGTGGAACCATGAGCAAGGCTTACCTTTGACAATTCTTCTATAACTATCATCTCGGCAACAGAATCAAGTCCTGCTCCATCGTATTCTTTTTTATGATTTACTGCCAAAAGTCCACATTCTGCCATTTTCAACCATGTTTCATTGAAAAATTCATGCGTGCGGTCAACCTCTCCTGCTTCCGGCTCGCAATAATCCTTGGCAAATTGAGCTGCCACTTTACGGATCATTTCCTGCTCAGGGGTAAGTGCAAAATTCATAATCTCACTCCGTTCATTACTTGTTTTTATTTATTTTTAAATACAGGGTCTCTTTTTTCAAAAAAAGCTGTTACTCCTTCTTTTGCATCTTCTGTTTCAACTAATATTCCAGCAACTTCGGCCTCATAATCAAGCCCGTCCTTAAGGCTCATTTCAAGTCCTTTGTTTACCATATATTTGCAATACTTAACAGCAATAGGAGCATTTTTTATTATTTGTTTCATCATTGCTATAGCTTCGTTCATAAGCTCCGCATGCTCAACAACTTTATTCACAAGGCCCATAGCCTTTGCTTCTTCTGCTCTAACTTTTCTGCCGGTAAACAATATTTCTTTTGCATAACCGGCTCCTATAAGCCTTGGCAGCCTTTGGGTTCCACCGTAGCATGGAGCAACGCCAAGGTCTACCTCGGGAAGCCCAAAAACAGCCTTTGAACTTGCGATTCTTATATCACAGGCTAAAGCAAGCTCCGTGCCTCCGCCCATTGCATATCCGTTTATGGCAGCTATTATAGGTTTGCCTATCTCTTCAAATTTATCAAAAAGAGCATGGGCCTTTTTCGACATTGCTGTTGTTTCAGAGCCTTTTGCATCGACTGAAATTTCGGAAATATCACTTCCGGCTATAAAACCTCTGCCTGTTCCGGTTACTATAATGCCTAAAACATTGCTGTCCGCATCGGCGGCTTCAATAGCGCTATAAAGCTCTTCCTTTGTAATCATTCGAAGCGCATTTAACACTTTTGGCCTATTAATGGTAATAAAGGCTATGTTTTCATTTACTTCGTAAAGAATGTCTTGGTATTCCATAAAAATCTCCCCCCTTGTATTTTCAGCACTGTAAAACCAATAAAAATTTTACAATACTTATTTACATTTGTTTCTATAATATATAAGAGCAAATTTCGTGCCAAAAAGCAAAATATGAAACCTTTGTAGTTTTTTTAACATAATCAACATTTTATTTATGTATGTTTAAGCTTAAAATAAAAATATTTATTAAAAATGCACATGCATAAAATTTAGATAAAAATAAGTCTTGTCACACTATGTGTCATGTGTTACCATGATGATACAAAGTGTTTATCTGAAATATAAAAATGTTACTACATATGAACTCAATTTTACTTTTTTTGTGATGTATTTTACTATAAAACTAAGGTGATATTGTAATTCTATGTTAAATTAAAACCCGCAAAAAGACAAATTGATTTTAAATTTATAAAGTCTGAAGGCCCTGAATCCTTAAGCTTTTCAGCCATTTTTTAATTAAATTTTTTGTCTTTTTTTTGCCGGATTTCTTATACACATTGTTATTATTATGACTATTTCGAGGTGATAAAATGGATAAAAAAGAAACATTTAAAAAATGGGAAGATCTGCATAACGGAAATTATTTGGAAAATCTTCCTACAGAAATAGCAGCGGCATGGAAGAACTGCAAGGAAAGGAACCTTGACCCTTACAACCCAACCTATATTTCCTGTGATGCTACGATGTTTGAAGAGATAAAGAGAAATTCGACAAGAATATTCGCCTATTCAAATAGGTTTATCATAACCCAGCAAAAATTCATTAAAAACAAAAACTTAGGCATACTCCTGTTTGATGAAAATGGCTGGCTTTTAAAGCTATATGGAAATAACGATTTTATGAAATGGGCAAGGGAAGAAAACCTAACGCCTATGACAAATTGGAACATGGAAAACATGGGTGCAAGTGCCGTTTCCCTAGGGCTTAGCCTTGGAAAGCATTTTGAATTTCTTCCTTATCAGAATTATTCGGTGGCACAAACAGGGTTTTCCACTTATTTCTCGCCTTTCGCTCTTAATTCAGACAAGGGACCAACAAAAGGCAAAAACCAAGTTTTAGGCGGAATTGCAATAGTTGTGCCTTTGGAATTTTCAAATGAAAACGATGACTACCTTATAACCACAGCCGCTATCGCAAATGATATCTGCATACACATGCATATGTCAAACAACCTTGAAAAACTTTATCAGGACGAACCTTTAGGATTTATAACCATAGACGTAGACTTACGGACAGGCAAACCCCATATACTTTATCATAATAAAAATATATTCAAAGTTTTTGAAATACCTTTCGAGGATTTATATTTCAAGCCTGCGGAAAACCTTTTTGACCCTCTTCCCCAAAACAAACGCCTTTGGGAAATTGTGGAGGATAGCCTTGAAGTTAAAAATGAAATAATGGAACTGAGCATAAAAGGCGTTAAAGCCAGTTATATTATAACCTCAAGTTCTTATTACCAGCCAAACCTCACAATAAGAGGAATCCATTTTTATGTAGACTCAAGAAAACAGGTTACATCCTATGTGTCAAAAAAAGTTGGAAACAATGCGCGCCTTACCTTTGACGATATATTGGGTAACGACCCAAATTTCGTAAATGCTATAAACCATGCAAAAACTTTGGCATTAAGCGATAGCAATGTTCTCATTTTAGGCGAAAGCGGTTCAGGGAAAGACATCTTCGCTCAGGCAATACACAACGCCAGCAAAAGAAGAAAGCTTCCCTTTGTGCCCGTTAACTGTGCCGCTTTTCCAAGAGACTTAATTGCAAGCGAGCTTTTCGGCTACGACAGCGGAGCTTTCACCGGTTCAAAAAAAGGCGGATATATAGGCAAATTTGAGCTTGCAAACACGGGAACTGTTTTTTTAGACGAAATAGGCGATATGCCTCTTGACCTTCAAGCCATTTTGCTTAGGGTTATAGAAACAAAAAGCTTCATGCGACTTGGCAGCAATACTCAAATAAACATAGACGTAAAAATAATAGCCGCCACAAACGCAAACCTTATGCAAAAAATAGAACAAAAAAAATTCAGGGAAGATTTATATTACAGATTGAGCACATTAAGGCTGTTTATTCCTCCGCTTAAAGACAGATCTTCGGATATAATACTTTTGGCCGGGCATTTCATAGACTCTGTCTCAAAACGTGTTCAGAGAACGCCTCCTATACTTTCGGAAGACGCAAAGGCTCTCATAATGTCTTTGCCTTGGAAAGGAAACGTAAGGGAGCTTCAGAATCTTATAGAAGGTATCGTCCAGCTTTATCCCGAAAATATAATAACCTGTTCCCATATAAGGGAATATTTAGGCGTTTCATCCGACAGTTACAGGAATTATACACATATAGAGGAACGTGCTTCTGAAGACCTTGGGTTTAAACGGATGCCCCATAGCAGGGACGAACTTCTCAACGCCTTAAAGCTCAATAAATATAACAAAACAAATACTGCCATGTATCTGGGGGTTTCAAGGAAAACTTTATACAGATGGATAGACGAAATGAATTTAAAACCATAAATTAACTGACAGGAGAATTTTTATGCGATATGAAGGAACGATATACCGTCCGCCGAGCGAAGCTGGCAGCCTTATAATCCAGCTTACCATAGGCTGTGCAAGAAACACCTGTACATTCTGCAATATGTATAAGGATAAAAATTTCAGAATACGCTCTCTTTCGGAGGTTGTAGAAGATCTTGAAATGGCAAGGAGTTATTATGATTTTGACATTGAGCGTATATTCATTGCCGATGGGGATGCGTTGATAGTAAAAACCAAGGACCTGCTTTTTATAATTGGGAAAATAAAAGAAAGCTTCCCTGAAGTTAAAAGAATATCTATATATGCCGCCCCTAAAGACATACTCGGCAAAACGCCCGAGGAACTTAAATCTCTTAAAAATGCAGGTTTAGACATGCTTTATATAGGCGCCGAATCGGGTGACGACGAAGTTTTAAGCCATGTTAAAAAAGGCGTTACACGAAGTGAGCTTATCGAGGCAGGGCAAAAGGCGAAAGAAGCAGGCTTTGTCCTCTCAATAACTCTTATTTTAGGCTTGGGTGGAAGCGCAAGGGTTACTGAACACGCTATAAACTCGGCAACCTTGATAAGCAAAATAAAGCCTGAATATGTAGGCTTGTTAACGCTTATGGTTGAGCCTGAAGTGCCTCTTTATGAAGAAATCGAAAATGGGAGCTTTAAGCTTCTTTCACCGGAAGAGATTTTAACAGAACTTGAGCTTTTTATTAAAAATGTTGATTCGGAAGGTACTATTTTCAGATCAAACCATGCTTCAAACTATGTTCCGCTTAAAGGAACATTTAATAAGGATAAAGCCTCGCTTATAGAAAAAATAGAATACGCAAAAAGAAATAACCTTTACAGACCCGAAGGCTACCGCGGAATATAATATTTAAAAAAAGAGCTTATATATAAGCTCTTTTTTTCATATATTATATAAAGTTTTTGGGAGGGACATACTGTGAAGAAAATTTTTTTATTTTTTGCGCTTTATACCGTTTCGGTTATAATAATATTGCCTGCAATAATAACGGGTTCAGATTCAAAAATGGACGAAAAAGGATATATCAAGCCTTCCACATCAAAAGAAATAACCACAATCGGTGTTGTAAACGGAGAAATAGAAGAATTCATACGTTCTTCGGATATGGACGAATACATAAAAGGTGTTGTAGCCGTAGAGATGTCTCCTTCTTTTGAAGAAGAAGCCCTCAAAGCACAGGCGGTTGCCGCAAGAACCTATGCTTTATACACATTAAGAAACGCAACCGCAGATATTGACTATACCGACATAGGACAGGCGTATGCGTCAAAAAATGAGCTTAAAGAAAAATGGGGTGTGAATTTTAATTCATATTACAAAAAAATATCGGATGCCGTTAACGAAACCTCAGGTGAGGTATTGGTATATGAAAACGAACCTATTCTTGCAGTTTTCCATTCTTCAAGCGCAGGAGCAACCGAAAACTCTGAAAACGTATGGCAGCAGAGCCTTCCTTATCTTGTTAGCGTTGACAGCTCTCAGGATGAGCTTTCATCAAATTTTATACAAGAAAAAATATTTGACGAAAACGAACTTATATGGACGCTTCAAAACAATATAGATAACCTTACGCTGACCGAAGCAGACTTTATAAGCCAATGCCAGATAATCGAAAAAAGTGATGCCGGCTATGTTGAAAGCATACAAATTGGCAACAAAATGCTTACCGGAAAAACCCTTAGAGAAATACTGGGGCTTAGATCCGCAGCCTTCACAATACGCCAGGACGGCGAGAATGTTATATTCACTACAAAAGGCTATGGGCACGGAGCCGGCATGAGCCAATACGGCGCAAACTTTATGGCCCTTTCAGGCGCCAAATATGAGGAAATATTGATACATTATTATACGGGAGTTTCAATTAAAAATATAAACGATATAAATTAAAATTTAAAAATCGTTTTGTATAAATAAAAATTCCTTCGGCAATACTAATGTCGGAGGTGGATCTAAATGAAAAAGCAAAAAATTTCTGTCGGAAGAAGAAATCTTTATGCAGCAATTTTTTCCTGCGCGCTCGTTGCCGCTGTTTATGCGGGAGTTATGTGGAACATAGACAGGGCTAACGACATTGCAAGATTGGAAAATTCCGCAGATATTAACATTGAAGAAAGCGAAAGCGTATCCCTTAATAAAAATGCTGACCCAAAAAGCATCTCTTCAGACAACGTAAGCCTTGACTCTTCAGATATAGACGGAGGCGAGCTTTCAAGCTCACAAGCATCCGCAAATGAGGTTGCATCAGAAGACACTGATGAAAGTGTTTCTGCTAGCATAAGCAGCGACCAGTCTTATGACGAAACCGAAGAAGTATTTTTTGAAGATATGGTATTCCTCTCTCCTATAAAAGGCGACATCGTTATGGATTACAGTATAGACAATGCCATATATGACGTTACACTCGACCAATACAGGACAAACGATTCCGTTTGTATAAACGCGGAGGCCGGAAGCCCTGTTTTAGCCGCAGCAGCCGGAGAAGTTGAAGAAATAAGCTATTCATTTGAAAAAGGCAACACTGTTACTATAAATCACGGCAATGGCTGGAGAACTACATACGGCCAGCTCGATGGAAAAATCACCGTAAACGTGGGAGACCAGGTTTCGGCAGGTCAAGAAATCGGCACCGTAGGCTCTCCTACAATATACACCGTGCTTTTGGGCGACCATTTGGACTTTAAAGTTTCAAGGGACGGTCAAAGCCTTGATCCAAAGCTTGCGCTTGGAAAATGACAGTTTGACAGCATTATAAAAGACCGTGGATTTTAATTTCGCGGTCTTTTTAAATGCCTTTTACTTTATTCAAAAAATAATGTATTTATTTCCAAAATCAGTTTTCAACTTTTATATAAAAATAAGCTATGCGTTTCTCTTTTAAATTCTATATTATATTGTAGACTGCGATTTCAATTAAATCATCACCTTTGTTCCCTTCATCCGCCAAAACCCTTTCAAACCGGTAATTTTTGCTAAGAAGGACAATTTCCATATAACACAAAAATATCCCCATATCTATCGGGTTATAATATGCAAGCATGCTTTTTGGGATAAAAGATTTTATTTTTGTATCCCTGAAAACCTTTATCTCCTTATCCTTGCTTTTAACCCTCCAAGGCTGGGTGTTGCAAGCACTGGGTGCAAGGCGGACAGCTTTTTTTACCTCGGAATCAAAATCGCCGTCCCATATCTCTTCTATCGCCTTACGCCTAAATTCCGAAATGCTTTTTCTGAAATCCTTTGAGCAGCTTTTGCCAAAAGCTATCATAATAACATAGTCAAGCCCGCAAAGGCTGCTTTTTTTAGGCTTTGCAAGACCATACCAGCACACTCCTATATCACGCGAGGCTAAAAACAGATCCATCTGCTCAAGCATATAGCCTGCGTTCAAAAGATATCCGGACTTTTTTTCACTATAAAAAAGGAAGCAATATTCTCCACGCTTCACTGTTGTTTCGGATTTATTGACAAGCTCGATCTTTACTTTTATTCCGGCATCCAAAGGAACTATCTTTTCTGCTTGGCATTTTATTTTTTTAAGGTCTTCCTCGGTTAAAGAAAGAGTATCGTCAAATTTTCTCATAGACTTTCTTTTAAAAATTGTATCATATAATTCTTTCATTAAGCTGGATCGGCTACAATAAACTAGACAGATTTTTTAAGGGCATGTAAAATGAAAGCAAATGAAAAGGAGAACAAATCATGTCCAATAAAAATCAAACGAAAGCACGGCGCACGTTCACGCCGGAATTGAAGAAGCAAATTGT
>JAYFRL010000015.1:0-54224 GCA_034925905.1 Lachnospiraceae bacterium
TTAGAGCGCCGGCCTGTCACGCCGGAGGTCGAGGGTTCGAGCCCCTTCTGAGTCGCCAATATGGGAGTTTAGCTCAGCTGGGAGAGCATCTGCCTTACAAGCAGAGGGTCACAGGTTCGAGCCCTGTAACTCCCATTTTTAATTTTTATTTAAGCACAAAAAAACAGCCTGTTTTGGGCTGCTTTTTTGTATGTGATATTGCTAAAGCTTTATTGTTTTTGTTGCTATATTGTTATAAAACGATATATCATGTTCAACAAATAATATTGTTGGCTTATATTTAAGCAAAAGTTTTTTAATCTGTATCCGGGATATAACGTCTATATAATTAAGGGGTTCGTCCCATATATAGATATGGGCTTCTTCGCATAAGCTCTTTGCTATAAGAACTTTTTTCTTTTGTCCGCTGCTAAAATTCTGGATATCTTTTTCAAATTGGTCTCTTGAAAAATCCAGCTTCCTAAGTATTGCTTTAAAGAGAATTTCGTCTATATCCAAATTTTGCGCAAACTCTCTAAGATTTCCGTTCAAGTGCGATGTGTCCTGCGGGACATATGATATTTTAAGCCCGCTGCTTTTTCTTAAGCTTCCTTCATAAGCTATATTTTCGCCACAGATAAGTTTTAGAATGCTTGATTTTCCACACCCGTTTTTCCCGAGAAGAGCAATTTGGTCTCCCTGTAAAACCGAGAAACTGATATCCCTGCAAATTGTTTTTTGGTCATATTTTATGTTTACACCCTTAAGCTCTATAAGACAATCGGGATAATGCTCCAAAGGAGCAATTTTCAGGCTTTCGAAGGTCTCAATGTTTTTAAGCAACCCCGATTTTTCTTTTGCCGCAGCAATTTTCCGGTTTTCGGCTGATTTTGAGCGTTTCATCATTTTTGAGGCTTTGTGACCTATATAGCCTTTATCTGGCTTAATCCCGGAATTTTTTGTGCCGAATTTTGTTTTTTCGAGCTTATATGACCAGTCCGAAGTACGCTTTGCCGCTTTTTCAAAATGGCATATGTCTTTTTTAAGCTTCCTGTTTTCTGCAAGCTCAAAATTATCCTGCAGTTCTTTATTCCGCCACCAGGATGAAAAATTGCCTTTTTGTATTTCTATATTTGTTTTATTTATAGAAAGTATATGGTCTATGCAATTATCAAGAAATGTTTGGTCATGAGAAACGAGTATAAATCCGTTTTTTGAATTTAGATAGCTACTAACAAGCTTGCGCGCTTCTAAATCCAAATGGTTTGTGGGTTCGTCTATCAGTAGGAATTTATTTTCTTTCAAAAACATAGCGGCAATCAGTACTTTTGTTTGTTCTCCGTTTGACAATGTTTCAAACGGACGGTAAAGAACATCCTCCGAGAGGTTAAGCAAAGACATTTCGCGCAGGAGTTTCCAATTTTCAAAATCCCCAAGTATAGAATTTATTATTTCCGCCGTATTTATATTTTTGTTTTTCACTTTATAAGGGAAATATTCAAAATCTATGCTTGAACTTATATTACCGCTATATTCATATTTACCCAGCAGAAGGTTTAAAAAAGTGGTTTTACCTCTGCCGTTTCTTCCTGCGAAACCAAGCTTCCAATCTGTGTCAATCTGAAAGCTTACGTTTTCAAATATGTTACCGCAGCTTCCATCGTATGCAAATGTAAGGTTTGAAATATTTATTAAAGACATTATTATACATCCTTTCAATATAAAAAAGCTCCGGAAAGTTATTCCGCAGCTTATACCAAGCCAGGCAAAACATAGGTATGGCCGATGTATAAAGAGCATAAGACAACTTATCCTGCCTGGCACAACAAAACGAACGGCATTGATTTTGCCGAACTTAAGGGTTTTATTATGCTTTTATTTTTATCAGCAGGAAAAACTGTACATTTTTTCACCCCGTCTTCATATATTTTTTAGATTATAGCATAGACCGTTAAACATTTCAAGCGTATGGAACTTTGCTTAAATTTTGTGCGTAAATAATATATCCGTAAATCTTAAAATTTGTTAAATATTCAAATAACTATTTTAATTTTTTATATTTCATGTAAAATAAGGATATGGAAGTGTTGTGTAAGATATCAGAAGGAGGTAGTTGCATTGAAAAATTTTTTTTTACTCCCTTTAGCCGCGTTCTTGTCAATTATGGTTATTAATTCAGCAGCCTTTGGCTATACGGAAAGCCATGTATCAAAATATGTAAAGGTTAAAGCAGAAACCGTTTTAACAGGTTCGGGTCAGCCAATTCTTTATATAGAACCAAGTGCAGACCATACATCAGACTTTTTATTTGAGCTTGTACTTACAAATGCAAAATGGAAATTTACAAGCGATATAGGCAAATTTGATTCGTCTAACCCTGGGGTTACTTATAAAAGAACGGATAATAGCAGCATTATTGTATATGTAAATGTTGCTGATGGGGTAAACGATACCTCTTCCGGGAATGATATTACGTTTGATGCGGCAAATAATGCAATAGAAATACCACTTTATGTTGAGGTTTTAAGCTATGGCGAGGCAAGCGTTAAAATAAACAGCTTAAACTCAACGATCTCAGATGCAACCCATGCCTTTGCATACGTTCCTTACGGTGAAACTGTAAGCATAAGCTATCAAACGGCATATACGGTTACGGAAAATGTAACGATTGATAACATAATTATAAAGGATGACCGGAATGTGGCTGTTTCAGGAGGAGCTGAATTCAAGCTTTCTCTTTCAAACGGAGCAAAATTTGGAGATAGTCCTAAAATAACAGGAACAGGCAAATTTTTGGAGAATGTTAAATTTGTTAAAAACTCAAGCGATGCTTCAAAGGCCGTTGTAAAAGTTATCAATGAAACGGATGCGGAATCCGGCTCTATAACGCTTGAAGACCTGGAGCTTCTGCTTGAAGGAAGCACAGAGTATGGAGGCGTAGAACTCACCCTTGAATTTGACGGACAAAAGCAGGTAATAACGGTTGCAAATTATCAAAAGGCATCAAGTACAAACACACCGGTTGTTATAGAAAATATAATTTTAGATGGTGTTAGACCAACCTTTTCGGGAACAGCCGCCTATGGGTATAAACTTATGCTCTATATCGACGAAGTTGGATATGGTGATTTTTCTGTGAACAAAGATTCAACATGGTCTATAACTTATAAAGACAATATTCCTCCTCTTTCTGAAGGCATTCATGAGGCGAAGGTGGCGTATTACAGAGAGTCAACCGGCAAAACCCAAGGCGAGGTTACGAAGGAATTTTTAGTTAACGATGCAAGCAACGATATAAGCATAAAAATAGGGGAATCTGCATATTATGTGGGTACAAAGGCTTATTCATATTCAGACCTGATATATATCAAAAATGACAGAACCATGCTCCCGTTAAGACTTATTTCAAATCTTTTGGGAATTTCTGATTCCGATATAACATGGAATGATTCTTTGAAAGAAGTGACATTAAAGCGGACAGATGGCGAAGCTGTTTCATTGGCTATAGGCGGAAACTATATGATGGTTGGAGAAAGAAGAGCGGTTGTGGATTCGCCAGCGGAAATTAAAAACAGCAGAGTATTTGTTCCTCTAAGAGTTTTGTTTAATGCTTTTGACATAAGCGACGAATATATAAAATGGGAAAACAACACAGTCAAGATAACTGTAATAAAATAGCTTAAGCTTTAAAGGGCTGCTGTTAAAAGCAGCCCTAAAATTTTTTTTAATTAAAGGCCATAATCTCATTATTTATTGATTTTGAGGGAAGACTATGGTAAATTTAATGTTAATTAATGACAATGGAGGAAGCTTTTATGTGTGGCATTTGCGGTTATACAGGTGTTTTACCTGCCGGGCAAGATGTGCTTTTCAACATGACTGAAAAAATAAAGCACAGAGGACCCGACAGTAGCGGTTTTTATACGGATGAAAATATTTCTTTGGGTTTTCGCAGGCTCAGTATAATAGACTTAAACACCGGATCTCAACCTATGTATAACGAAAATAAGGATATTGTCATTGTTTTTAACGGTGAGATATATAATTATAAAGAGCTTAAGGACGAGCTTATTTCATGCGGGCATACTTTTGCAAACAGCTCAGATACCGAGGTTTTAATCCATGGCTATGAGGAATATGGTGAAAAGCTTTTAAACAAGCTTAGAGGCATGTTTGCTTTTGCCATTTGGGATTCAAAAAATAAGCGGCTTTTTGCCGCAAGGGATTTTTTTGGTATAAAGCCTTTTTATTATTTGCTTTGTGAAGGCAACCTTGTTTTTGGCTCGGAGATAAAAAGCATACTGGAATATCCTCTTTATGAAAGAAAGATGAATGAAGATGCTTTGGAAAACTATTTAACCTTTCAATATTCTGTGCTTGCCGAAACATTTTTCAAGGATATATTTAAACTGCTCCCGGGACATTTTATGGTCTACGAAAACGGAAAGCTTGATATAAAACGGTATTACACTCCTGCATTTGAGCCTAAGGAAGACAAAACGCTTGAAGAAACTGTAAATGATATAGACTCTGTTATGCAGGATTCAATAAAAAGCCATAAAATAAGCGATGTTGAGGTTGGCTCGTTTTTATCCAGCGGAGTTGATTCAAGCTATGTTGCGGCGTGCTTTAAAGGCGACAAAACATTTACCGTTGGCTTTGATTATGATAATTACAACGAAATAGAATATGCCAAGAAGCTTTCGGAAAAAATAGAGATAGATAATTACAGCAAGCTTATAACAACGGAGGAATATTGGGAAGCCATACCTAAGGTTCAATATCACATGGACGAGCCTTTGGCTGACCCCTCGGCAATAGCTCTTTATTTCGTGAGCCAGACGGCTGCGAAGTACGTTAAGGTTGCGCTTTCCGGTGAAGGTGCAGATGAATTTTTCGGTGGATATAATATATATAGGGAACCTAATTCTTTAAGACCGCTTACAAGGCTACCAAGGTTTTTAAGAAGCTTTTTGGCTGCGCTTGCAAAGCATCTTCCAGATATAAAGGGTAAAAACTATCTTATAAGAGGCGGGAAAGACGTTGAAAACCGTTTTATAGGTAATGCTTTCATGTTTACAAAAGAAGACAGGGAAGAAATACTAAAAAATCCAAAAAGCAATTTAAGCCCATTTGAGCTTACAAAACCCTTTTATGAGGATGTTAAAAATCTGGACGATATAACAAAAATGCAATATATAGACGTTAATTTCTGGCTTATAGGTGATATTCTGCTTAAGGCGGACAAAATGAGCATGGCTCATTCTCTTGAGGTTAGAGTACCTTTTCTCGATAAAGAGGTTTTTGAGGTTGCAAAAAGATTACCTTCAAAATATAAGGTTACGAAAAAAAACACAAAATATGCAATGCGTCAGGCTGCACACAGGTATCTTCCTGATTTTGTAGCTGAAAAAAAGAAGCTCGGCTTTCCAGTACCAATAAGGGTATGGCTTAAGGAAGAACGGTTTTATAATGTTATAAGGGAAGCTTTTTTAAGTGACGTTGCCGATAAATATTTTAAAAAAGACAAAATTATCAGCCTTTTGGACGAGCATAAGCTTGGTAAAAAGGATAACAGCAGAAAAATATGGACAATTTATATTTTTATAGTGTGGTATAACGAATATTTTGTTGCAAAATAAAAAGGACTATGATATAATCATGTTCTGTGAGTACGGACGGTCCGCTGAATAGATCAAGAACGTCTTTGGAGGAAGGAGGAACACAAATGAACGAAATTATAAAACAAATAGAAAAAGAACAATTAAAAAGCGAAATCCCTTCTTTTAAAGTTGGAGATACGGTTCGCGTGCACGCAAAGGTTGTTGAAGGTGCAAGAGAGAGAATCCAGGTTTTTGAAGGAATTGTTACAAAAAGGCAGAATGGCGGTATAAGAGAAAACTTCACCGTAAGGAGAATAGCTTCAGGTGTAGGCGTTGAAAGAACATGGCCGCTTCATTCCCCGAGAATTGACCACATTGAGGTTGTTAGAAAAGGCGTGGTAAGACGCGCTAAGCTTTACTACTTAAGAGACAGAGTTGGTAAGGCTGCAAAGGTTAAAGAAGAGATAAGATAATTTTTCTGACAAATCAGCGTGCAGCTTATGCACGCTATTTTTTATATCAGCATAGTTTTTGTTTTACCAGAAAAATAAAAGCATTTATATTTTGAGGTGTCGTTATGGAAGAAGAAAAACCAAGAAAAAAGAAACCTGCAAAGCAGGAGGCTAAAGAATGGGTTTTATCCATCATAATAGTTGTTACCGCCGTTTTGTTTGTGCGGACTTTTTTGTTTGTCACAACAGAGGTTAAGGGCGTTTCTATGGAGCCGACTTATGAGCATAACGATATTGTTGCTGTTAATAAAGCGGCATATTATTTTTCAAATCCGAAAAAGGACGATATAATAATATGCAAATACAAAGATACAACATATGATAGTCACATTATAAAAAGAGTTATAGGTGTCCCGGGGGATGTTATAGATTTTAAGTTTAACGACGGAGTTTATGACCTTTATTTAAACGGGGAATATCTTAATGAAGATTATATAATGGATACACAAAACCAGAAAGGATATTTTGATTATCCTTTAACCGTGCCGGAAGGTTCGTATTTTGTTATGGGCGACAACAGGAATTCAAGTGCAGACAGCCGCGACGAGACAATAGGCACTATAGCCAAATCTGATATAATAGGCAAGGTTATATTTAAAATATGGCCTTTTAAATAAAAGGAGTTGTTTTTATGAATATACAATGGTATCCGGGGCATATGACAAAAACAAAGAGAATGATGATAGAAAGTCTTTCTCTGGTTGATATTGTTATAGAGCTTTTAGATGCCAGAATCCCTTTAAGCAGCAAGAATCCTGATATCGATGAGCTTGCCAAAAATAAAAAAAGGATAATATTATTAAACAAGGCGGATCTTGCGGATTCAAAAGCGACCGAAAAATGGAGGGATTATTTTAAGGGCTGTGGCTTTAATGCCATAGCTGTTGATTCTTCTTCGGGTAAAGGTTTTTTGGAAATAAATCCTTTAATAAAAGAGCTTATGGAAGAGAAACTCAGCCGTTTGCGTGAAAAAGGGCGTATCTTTGCTCCTAGTAGGGTTATGGTCGCTGGAATACCTAATGTTGGGAAATCAACTTTTATAAACAAATATACAGGAAGAAAAAGCACAAAAGTTGGGGACAAACCGGGAGTAACAAAAGGAAAGCAATGGGTTAGAATAAAAAAAGATATAGAGCTTTTGGATACACCGGGGATACTCTGGCCAAAATTTGAAGACCCTTCGGCAGGAATTAAGCTTGCCATAACGGGAGCCATAAATGATGATATATTAAATATAACCGAGCTTGCAGCAGAACTTATAGAGCTTCTTGTTTTAATATGCCCTGATGCAATCAAAAACAGGTTTGGCGTAGAATGTGGCGGTTTTAAAGAGCCTTATGACATTTTATTAAAAATAGGTGAAGCGCGCGGATTTAAGCTTAAAGGCGGAGTAATAGACGAAGAAAGAACGGCAAAAATATTGCTTGATGAATACAGAGGCGGGAAGCTTGGCAATATTACTCTTGAACTTCCTGAGTAAAAAATATTAAAAATTAAATTATACTTAAATTAATACTTGTAATTTCAAATTAACCATGATACAATATGACAAATTAAATAATAATAAAAGCTATGAAGAGAAGGAGTAATTGTTATTCCTGTTTATCAGAGAGAAGCAGAGGGTGAAAATGCTTTAACAAGGGAACAATGAAGTAGTCTCGGAGCTGCAGACCGAACAAAGCAATGCTTTTAGTAGGCTCTGACGGAAATTTTCCGCCGTACAAAGGGAAAGCGGCATCGATTTTTTATCCGTGCTGTCTGAGGTACAGAATTAACTATTCTGTATGAAGTTAGGTGGTATCACGAGCCATTCGTCCTAATAAGGATGAATGGCTTTTTTTATTACACTAAAGCTTCTTAAAAGATAAGCAGGGTTTAAATCGGTGCAAATAAAACATACTTGGAGGAATATAAACATGGAACTTTTAACCAATTATTTGCCACGCACCGAATTTAAAGATTATGAAGATTTTAAAAAGAACTTCAGCATTGTTATTCCGTCTTCTTTTGATTTTGCACATGACATAGTCGATGAGTGGGCTAAAATTGATCCTGATAAACTTGCACTTCTTTACTGTGATGACAAGGAAAACAAAATAAGGTTTACTTTTGCGGACATATCTGAGCTTTCAAAGCGCGCGGCCTCTTATTTTTTAAGCCTTGGCATAAAAAGCGGGGACAGAGTTTTAACTCTTTTAAGAAGGCGTTGGGAATATTGGGTTTGTGCGGTTGCTTTGCACAGGATAGGCGCAGTTGTTGTTCCAGCTTCAATACAGCTTACGGAAAAGGATATTTTATACCGTATAAACAGCGCCGATGTAAAAATGATGCTTGCCATAGAAGACAGCTATGTTTTTGAACAAATAAAGCATTTGAAGGAAAAATGCCCGTCTTTGAACGAAACAATATTAATAGGCGGGGGAAATGTCGACGGGTTTAGAAATTTCAATAAGGAGTTTATGTCATTTAATTTGTTTGAAGGGAAAGCAGACTTGACAAACGAAGATGAAATGCTTATTTATTTTACATCAGGTACATCAGGTATGCCAAAAATGGCTATTCATGACCGCACTTATCCTTTGGGGCATATAGTAACGGCTAAATATATGCAGAGGGTTCAAAACGGAGGCTTGCATTTAACGCAAGCAGACAGCGGATGGGCAAAGTTTGGTTGGGGCAACATATATGGACAATGGATATGCGGAAGTGCCGTTCTTGCTTATGATCCGGAACGCTTCAGCACTGAAAACATAATGCATGCTATGCAGAAATATAAACCGACATCATTATGCATACCGCCGACAATGTACCGTTTCCTTATGCACGAAGGCCTTAAAAGAGAGCACGTTGAATCTATCAAGTGGTATTCAACGGCAGGGGAACCTCTCTCCGGCAAGGTAAACGGTGAGTTTTATAATCTTACGGGGCATTATATCCATGAAGGCTTTGGCCAAAGTGAAGGCACTCCGATAACATGCAGCTTTGAATGGTTTGATGTAAGGCCGTCTTCAATGGGTAAACCGTCGCCGCTTTATGATATAGCTTTAATCCATCCTGATGGAACTCATTGCAAACCGGACGAAGAAGGGGAGGTTGTTATATATACAAAAGACAAAAACCAGCTTGGGCTTTTAAAATGCTATGGCAGAGACGGGCTTGAGTTTAACCCTACTGACGAAAATGGAGTTTACCATACGGGAGACATAGCTTATGAGGACGAAGACGGATATTTCTGGTATGTAAGCAGAACGGACGATATGATAAAATGCTCTGGATACCGTATTGGACCTTTTGAAATAGAAAGCGTATTGAACATGCATCCTGCTGTAAAGGAAAGTGCTATTGTAGGCTATGCGGATGAGATAAGAGGTCAGGTTGTTTGCGCCGTAATAAAGCTTACGGACGAATATAAAGGAAGTGATCAGCTTACAAAAGAGCTCCAGACCTTTGTTAAGGAAAATACAGCTCCATATAAATATCCGAGAATAATAAAATACGTTAATGAGCTTCCAAAGACAACATCAGGCAAGATAATAAGGAATGCCATTAGGAAGATAATATAATTGCAATGGAAATAAAAAATGCTCCCGCTAGAGATAAAAGCGGGAGCGACATTTATTTAATTTATTTTGTTTGAACGTCTCCAAATGTTCATTTTTTCGGCTTCTTTTATAAGCTCATCCCTGAAATCAGGGTGTGCTATTGATATTATAGCCTCAGCTCTTTCCCAAGTTGCCTTTGCTTTTAAGTTTACGGCGCCATACTCGGTTACCACGTAATGAGTCATTGATCTTGGCGTTGTAACTATTGTGCAGGGTTCAAAGGCAGATGTTATATTGCTTGCGAGGGAACCGTCTTTATTTTTTCGTGTTGAGTTGAGGCAAAGGAAGCCTTTGCCGCCTTTTGAATGATAGGCGGAATATATAAAATCAATTTGGCCGCCTGTTGTTGAGATATGCTTGCTGCCAAATGATTCACTCGACACCTGGCCATAAAGGTCTACCGCCAAACAGCCGCATATAGCGCAAAGCCTGTCATTTTGAATAGCCATTGCAGGGTTGTTTGAAGCCGATATCGGTTGAATTTCAAAGGCTGGGTTTCTATCCATCAAATCATACAGTTCTTTTGAACCCAAAGCAAATCCGTAAATGGTTTTGCCATTATTGATTAATTTTCTCTTGTTTGTGAGCTTTCCTGCTTTTTGCAGGTAAAGATAAGCATCGCAGAGCATTTCGGTATGCCCGCCTATGTCTTTAAGATCGGATTCTGCAACGAGCTCTCCTATCTTATTTGGCAGGCCGCCTATTCCAAGCTGGAGAACCGCTCCGTCTTCAAGCTCGTTTAAAACATAGCTGGCGATAAGTTCATCTTCTTTTGTAGACGCAGCTTTTGGCACGGTATACAGTGGTTGATTATATCCGTTAACAACATAATCAACTTCTGAGATATGCACCATTGTTTTTGGACCATAGCAATAGGGCATATTCTCATTTACTTCAATAATAACTTTTTTTGCGAAGCTGCGGAAATCTGCCGACGCACCCGCTGTGACGCCAAGGTTAAAATAACCGTTTTTGTCCATAGGGGTTGCCGACAGGAACACTGTATCCATGCCAATTAGAGTGTAATAGGATGATAACTCGTGGAAGAGCATTGGCAGATGATAATAGGCTTTGCCTTGAGAGCTTAGGCGTCTGCCTAACGATGTGAAGGCGTTGTCTGCATATGTAAAATGTTCGCCTTCGGGGTCTACCGCTATACACTGGGGTTCTCCTAACAGGAGACTGCTGTATAGCACGATGTCTTTAAGTTCGTCCTTTCTTCTTGAAAGAGCGGCTTCAAGAGCCGGAGTGAAACTTGCAATTTCACCGACAGCAACTTTGTCACCGGATTTAATGAATTTTACGGCTTCGTCTGGAGTAACAAGCTTTTTCTTTAGGTCCTCTTGTAGGTCCAAGATAATCCCTCCCAAAATTAAATTTTGTTTGTTTTTCTCCAAATATTCATTTTTTCTGCTTCTTTTATCAGCCCGTCCCTGAAATCAGGATGGGCTATTGATATTACTGCTTCCGCTCTTTCCCAGGTTGTTTTCCCTTTTAAGTTCACGGCGCCATATTCCGTGACTAAATAATAAGATATCGATCTAGGGAGAGTTACTGTTGTATAAGGTGCAAATGTAGGCACGATATTGCTAACAAGCCTTCCGTCTTTTCCTTTTTTTACAGAGTTGGTGCAGACGAAGCCTTTGCCGCCTTTTGAATGATATGAAGCATATATAAAATCGAGCTGTCCTCCCGTTGTGGATATCTGTTTTGCTCCGTACGATTCGCTTGAGACTTGGCCATAAAGGTCTATGTTTACACAGCCGCATATTGAACAAACCTTATCATTTTGAGAAATTATGAGAGGATTATTTACATATTCTACGGGGTATATTAAAACATCCTCATTATGATCAAGCCAATCGTAAAGCTTTTTGCTTCCCAAGGCAAAGGTATATATGCTTTTACCTTTGTGCAGTGTTTTTTTGGAATTTGTTATTTTTCCCGCTTCACAGAGATTCATGAAAGAATCACACATCATCTCTGTGTGAATCCCCAAATCCTTCAAATCTGAACGGGCAATAAGCTCCCCGACGTAATTGGGTATTTTGCCTATGCCAAGCTGGATTACCATGCCGTCTTCCATAAGATTTACAATATGGTTTGCGATAAGCTTATCTTCTTCTTCCACGGTGACTTTGTCAAGAGCAAGCAAAGGTTGGTTGTTGCCTTTTATTATGTAGTCAATGTCGGAGATATGGATAAGGGGAGATTTCCCATAGCAATAAGGCAAGGTTTCGTTTATTTCAACCACGAGTTTTTTTGTAAGCGAACGGACAACAGAAGTATTTCCGCCTGTTGGACCGAAATTAAAATACCCGTTTTCATCCATAGGTGTAACTGGAACACAAGCAACATTAAAATCAAGAGCTCTGTAATAAGAAGTTATTTCATGATACAGCATAGGAAGATGATAATAACTTTTGCCTTCCTGGCTGTATTTTCTTCCCAGTGTGCTGAAGCATATGTCTGCGACAGTAAAATGCTCGCCGTTAGGGTCAAGCTTAAACATTTCAAAGTCTATAAAGTCATCGTCACAATATATGACAATATCTTTAAGTTCTTTGTAGCGTCTTGCAAGAGCCGCTTCAAACACAGGGGTTACGGTTGCGATTTCTCCTATCATTATTCTATCGCCGCTTTTAACAAGCTTGGCGGCAGTGTCTGGGCTGACAAGTTTCTTTTCAAATTCTTTAGAGAAATCCAAATATTACACCTCCAGCAAATCTAGTTAAATTACAATGCATACATATTTTTTATAACATATTGCTATATTACACGTCAATGTTTTTTGGAAATAAAAACCGATTAATAAGAGAACATAAAAAATTTATATTATATTAGGTTGACGTTATTTTTAAAAAAGCTTATACTTAATGTAACAAAAATTTTCTTACGCGGAGGTGAGCTTTTATGGATGGAAGCGGCAGTAGCTGTACCGAAGAAATCCCTTTATGTAATTATATCTGCACAACAAAAAATAGATATAATGGTGAAAAAAAAGCTTGCATTCGCTCCTTTCTTGCAATTTCCCCACTTAAATAAGCTTATTCTTCCATTTATATTATTTTTTGGTATGCCTGTAATTATTTTTTCCAGGTCTTATTTTTGTGCAAACATGTTTTTTAGATGTGAATTTGGCAGAGAAAGAGGCGATATCATATGGAAGAATTAAACATCTTTGAAAAATATCTCGCGCTTCTTGAAAACGGAAAATATCTTTTGCTTAAAGAAGAGCTGAATGAAGACAATCCTGCTAATGTTGCAGAGTTTTTTGAAGAATTGGATCTTTCAAAGCAGCTTTTTGTTTTCAGGTTTTTGACGAAAGATATGGCTGCGGAAGTTTTCTCTTATATGGACGGCGATACACAGGAAAACATAGTAAAATCCATTACAGACAGCGAGATTAGGAATATTTTGGCCGAGATGTTCCTTGACGATACGGTTGACTTTTTAAGTGAAATGCCAGCAGATCTCGTTACTAAAGTTTTAAAAAACACAGATGAAACCAAAAGAAAGCTTATAAACCAGTTTCTAAATTACCCGGAAGACAGCGCCGGAAGCCTTATGACCATAGAGTTTGTTCAGTTTTATATGGACATGACCGTTAAAGCGGCTATGGAGCAGCTTAAGGTTACGGGTATAGACAAAGAAACGATATATAACTGTTATGTTGTCAATGAAAAAAGGATGCTTATAGGCGTTTTGCCTCTCCGTGAGCTTTTGTTTGCAAGCGGAGATACCCTTGTTAAAGAGCTTATGGAAGACAGGGTTATTAAAGTTACAACTCTTGACGACCAGGAAATTGTTGCAGATATATTCAAGAAATATAACTTTATAGCCCTTCCGGTTGTGGACGGAGACGAAAGGCTTGTGGGCATAATAACCGTTGACGATATTGTGGACGTTATAGAAGAAGAGAATACGGAAGACTTCGAGAAAATGGCTGCCCTTATTCCTGCGGAGGAAGAATACCTTAAAGCCGGCGTTTTTTCTCTTGCGAAAAACAGGATAATATGGCTTTTGGTTCTTATGATTTCAGGGACAATTTCAAGCCTGATAATTTCAAACTATGAAAGCCTGATATCTTCTGTTGTTATGTTGGCGGCTTTTATGCCAATACTCATGGACACAGGTGGAAATGCTGGTTCCCAGGCGTCAACGCTTATAATAAGAGGTATGGCACTTTCGGAAATAGAAGAAAAAGACATATTAAAAGTAATCTGGAAAGAAATACGCGTTGGACTTTTGACGGGCTTGTCGCTTGCTGTTGTAAATTTTATAAGGCTTGCTCTTTTTGAATCGGCTTCGGTTAGAATAAACTTAACTGTTTCTTTAAGTCTTATAGCGGTTGTTGTGCTTGCAAAGGTTGTGGGTTCAATACTTCCCATGGTTGCGAAAAAAATGAAGCTTGACCCGGCTATGATGGCCGGCCCGCTTATGACAACTGTTGTAGACGCGATGTCGCTTATTATATACTTTAAAATCGCTCAGATTTTAATTTTATAGGAAGGAGGATCTTATATGGAAGAGTTAAATACTTTGTTTGAAAACTATGAGACCCTCTTAAGCGAAGGAAAATATTGGGCTCTTAAATCAGCTCTTGGTGAAGACAATGCAGCGAATATAGCGGAATTCATAGAAGAGCTTGAGCCTACAAAGATGCTTTTTGTTTTCAGGCTTTTAACAAAAGATATGGCTGCAGAGGTTTTTTCATTCATGGATTCGGTTTCCAGGGAGCATGTAATAACATCCATAACGGATAATGAAATAAGAAGCATAGTGGAGCAGATGTTTATAGACGACGCTGTTGATTTTCTTGGAGAATTACCTGCAAACCTTGTTACAAAGGTGCTTAAAAATACGGATGAAAAGAAACGTAAGCTTATAAACCAGTTTTTGAACTATCCCGAAGACAGTGCCGGAAGCATTATGACGATAGAGTTTGTTCAGTTTCATGAGGACATGAATGTTAAAGCGGCTATGGAACAGATAGTTAAAACAGGAGTCAACAAAGAAACAGTATATACCTGTTATGTTGTAAACGAAAAAAGGATGCTTATTGGTGTGCTCCCTTTGCGCGCTCTTATTATTTCCGATGACCACAAGCTTGTAAGTGAGCTTATGGAAGACCATGTAATAAGCGTTAAAACGCTTGACGATCAGGAAATGGTTGCTGATATATTTAAGAAATACAGTCTTATAGCCCTGCCTGTTGTTGATAACGAAGGAAGACTTGTGGGTATAATAACCGTTGATGATATCGTAGACGTTATCGAAGAAGAAAATACTGAAGATTTTGAAAAAATGGCTGCTCTTATACCGGCTGAGGATGAGTATATGAAAACCAGCGTTGTCGTGCTTGCCAGAAACAGGATTGTATGGCTTTTGATCCTCATGATTTCAGGGACGCTTTCAAGTGCAATAATTTTAAGGTATAATACGATGCTTTCTTCTTTGACCATGATAGCTTCTTTTATTCCTATACTTATGAATACCGGCGGGAATGCAGGTTCTCAAACATCCACGCTTATAATAAGAGGTATGGCTCTTGGAGAAATATCTACGAAGGACATATTTAAGGTTATATGGAAAGAAATAAGGATAGGTGTTATTGCCGGAGCTGCTCTTTCCGCAGTTAATTTTCTAAGGCTTGCATTGTTTGGGGATACGGACATCAAGGTTAATTTTGCCGTTTCATTAAGCTTGTTTTTTACCGTTGTGATTTCAAAAGCAATAGGGGCTATGCTTCCTATAATTGCAAAAAAAATGAGGTTTGACCCTGCGGTTATGGCTGCGCCTATAATAACGACGATAGTTGATGCCGTTTCGCTTATGATATTTTTTAATTTCACTAATTTCTTTGTGTTTAAATAAGGATTTAATGTAAACATTAATTTGCCTAGACAGCTTTTGCTAATAATCATTCACGATGGGTTAACATAACACGAGAGGCATTGATAAATGAATTTAGAAAACAGGTTTGTATGGTATTAATGGAAGGAATAGGCCAATGAAAATAAAAAAGAGTGTCACCTTGATCTTTCTTGCTGTTTTTGGAATGCTTGCTTTAAGCGGCTGCCAAAAAAATGAAAAAGCAGAGCTTGAAACAGGCAGCAAAAAGATAGGGTATATCCGTAATTTTGACTCCGAAAACAAGAGCTTTAAATTTGATGAGATTGAATGGATAACATTAGAGGATACGGAAAAAATTAAAGAGCTTAATATCAATCCTGATAGGGATATGCCAAACGGTTTTTATATAAACAATGCTGAACCGGATACGGAAAACTACAAAGTGACCGATAAAACAGAATATCAAATTATTGACTGGGATAATTCCGGGGAAGCCGCGGCTGTAGACTTAAATGGATTTACAGACCACTTAAACGGGTATACGGATTATACCCCTCTGTTTTGGATTGATATTGATGATAATACGGCGCTTAGCATAACGGAGCAATATGTGCCATGATGAATAAGGTTTATTAAATAAAAAAGGAAGGCTTAGCCTTCCTTTTTTATTTATTTTGAAGTTTCTCCTATTGTTTCGGGTTCTTTTATGATTAACTTAAGCTTTTCTATCCTGTTTTTATCTGTTTTTTCAATTATAAAATCTGCGTCTTCAGAAGAAAATTTTTCTTTTTCAACAGGAAACCGGCCGAGCATTCCTATAACATATCCGCCAAGGGAATCAAAATCTTCGGAAGTAAAGCTTGTGCCTAAGATATCGTTAACATCATCAAGCTTTGCACTTCCGTTAACCAGATATTCGTTGTCTTTTAAGCGTATGATATCGTTTTCGTTTATATCATATTCGTCCGATATATCTCCTACAATTTCTTCAAGCAGGTCTTCCATGGTTATAAGCCCGGCTGTTCCGCCGTACTCGTCTAAAACTATGGCAACCTGCATTTTTTTAGCGCGCATTAAAGAAAGAAGCTCAAGGGTTGCTTTCGATTCATATGTGAAAAGAGGTTCTCTTAAAGACTTTGAGAGGTCAAAATCGGAAGCCTTTAAAAATGCTATGTCTTTAAGATAAGCTATTCCTGTGATGTTATCAATTGATTCATGATACACAGGAAGCCTTGAAAACTGCTCTGTTTTAAACACAGAAACAAGTTCTTTATAGCTTATATCATCTGGAACCGAACACATATCGGTTCTAGGAATCATTATATCCTTTGCTTTGCTGTCTCCAAAATCAAAAAGGTTATTTATCATCTGTTTTTCGTCAGATTCCAAAAAACCCTCTTCATGGCTTACGTTTACTATCGTTTTTAGCTCTTCCTCGGTTATTATAGGGACAGAGTTTTTTATATTTATTCCAAAGAGCTTTAATATGGAGGTTGTTATAAAATTAAGCACAAAGATAACGGGCGTAAACAAAAACACTATAAAAGAAATGAATTTTGCGAAAAACAAAGAAACTTCCATAGGCCTGTTCGACGCAAGGGTTTTTGGTGTTATCTCTCCAAAAATAAGAAGGACAACAGTCATTATAATTGTTGCGAGTAAAACTCCGCCTTCGGGATAAAGGTTTATTGCAATTGATGTTGCGATAGACGATGCCGCTATGTTAACAAGGTTGTTTCCAACAAGGATAGCGCTCAAAAGTTTTGATGTGTTTTTTTTAAGCTTTTCAATTCTTTTGGCGTTTTTAACTCCGTCATCAACCATTTGTCGGATTTTTATTTTGCTAAGCGAAGCAAGGGCTGTTTCAGAGGCTGAGAAAAATGCAGATAACAAAATAAGTATCAAAACACATATTAACAGCCAACTACTGCCAGGTTCCACTGAAAAATCACTCTCCTAAAAACTTAATAATCAATATAATATCAGATTTATACTTTTTTGCAACTATATTTTAAATAAAGAATCCCTGATGATACACTCTGCGTTTTCACAGCTCATATTTTTTATATCTGTCTTGGCTTCAAGCTTAAGAGGAGGACCGCTAAAAACATACACTTCATCGGAAAAGGCAATAGCTTCGTCAAGATTATGGGTAACAAAGAGGCAAAACTTTCCGGCAAGATTCTGCCGTATATATTTCATTATACTTTCTTTAAGCGATATGTCTATACCTTTGAAGGCTTCATCCATTATAAATATGTCGCCGCCATATACCAAAGCCCTTGCAATTGCGCCGCGCTGACGCATACCTCCGCTTAAATCGTTTGGCTTTTTGCTTTCCTGACCGGTTAGACCTACGGTAGAAAGGACAGCTCTTATTTTTTGCGTGTCAGGACAAACAGCTTTTAAATTATCCATAAGTGAAAAATAAGGCAAAAGCCTGTCTTCCTGAAATATAACCGATATTTTTTTGCCCGAAAGTCCGGATATTTCGCCCGAGTCTTTTTTTATGTAGCCACCGATTATGCCGGCTAGCGTTGTCTTCCCACAGCCAGAAGGACCCATTATGCAGACAATTCCGTTTTCGGGAAGCTCTAAAGAAAGGGAACCTATAACAGGTTCTTTACGGTCATATGATTTTTTTATGTTTTTAAGCATTATCACATTTTTCACCCTTAAGTTCAAATTTTTTGCCTAAAAGCTTTATTGATCGCATAAAGATTTTTTCTATTATAACGCTTAAGATTATAACTACAGCTGTCCATGCAAAAAGCTCGGGAGTTTCAATATATATTTTAGAGTCATAAAGCATTCCGCCTATGGAAAGCTTGGGGCGGCTTATAACCTCAGCCGCTATGCCCGATTTAAACGCAAGACCAACGCCCGTTGCAGCCGCAGCTGAAAAATAAGGCATTACAGAAGGGACATATATCATATATATTTTTTTGAAAGATGAAAATTTAAAGATATTGGCCATTTCCAAAAGCTTTTTATCCGCGTTTTTAATGCCTTCCAAAACATTAGACCAGACTATTGGAAAAACCATAAGAAATGATATGAAAAAGGGGACTGTCCCTGTTTTCATCCATATAAGGGCGAGCAATATAAACGAGGCTACGGGGGTTGCGCGTATAACGCTTATTATTGGATAAAAGAAATCATACGCAAAGGGGATGGCTGCTGTTAAAACGGCAACTGCCACGCCAAGAGCTATTGCAAGCAAAAAGCCTGATATTATACGGAGCATGGATTTTAAAACTATAAACCAAAAAGTTTGGGTTACAGCAAGAGAGGAAAGTGTTTTTAAAACCTGTAAGGGAGATACTATAAGTATCTCCCTGTTTATGAGCATATAAACTCCTTGCCATATGAAAAGCCATATGGTAATGGATATTAATTTTTTAAGCTTATTACTTTGAATAATAGAAGTTTTCATCAGGAAGGGTTCCTCCAACTGATTTTGGATTTGCTTCAAACAATACGTTATAGAAGTTCTCTATGGAATCCTTAATTTCACTTCCGTCGATGTATACTATGTTGCATTTCGGGATAGCGGATTTTGCTGCCGCTGCAGATGCCAATATGCCATATTTTTCTGCAAGAGTTGCGGACGGTTCAACATTTGAAGTTACGTATTCTATTGAAGCTTTATATTCGTCTAAAAAAGTGTCAAAGGCTTCTTTGTTGTTTTCAAGGAAATCTGTGCGCACTATTATGCAGCCCATTGAAAGAACACTGTCGTCATTATTTTTTTCGGAAATTTTGTTCCATTCTTCCGTGAGGTCTAAAGCTATGCGGATATCAGGCTTTTTAAGAAGAACGGCCGTAACATTTGGCTCTGGGAGAACAGCTATGTTAACCTCGCCTGCTGCAACTGCGGTTGCAAGCTCGGCATGCTCAGCCTTATATTCAACGGTTACATTTTCAATTCCGTTTTGTTCAAGGATATAGTTTAAAGCATATTCCGGGGTTGCGCCTTGACCGGAGCTGTATATCGTTTTGCCTGCGAGGTCGGCAATGGAATTAATAGTGTTTCCGTTTTCAAGCACATAAAGCATTCCAAGTGTGTTTAAAGCGGCAAGTTTAATTTTGCCTTCGGTTTTGTTATATAATGTTGCGGCAAGGTTTGTTGGAACTGCCGCAATATCAATTTCACCTGAAATAACTTTTCCTGTAACCTCATCCGGCGCTGCGGATATTGTGAAGTTATAGTTATTTTTTGCGGTTTTGGCGTCGTTATCTTCCATAAGTTTAAGAGCGCCTAAACCTGTGGGTCCTTTTAAAACGGCTATGTTTATATTTGCTTTTTCCTCGGGAACTGTTGCCGGCTCCTCTGTTTTTGTTTCTTCTTTTGTTTCGGTTTGAGTGGTATTTGTTTCTTGCTGCGTTTCAGGAGCTTTGCTTGTGCAAGCCGTGAATATAAGCATTATTGCCACAAGGGCGGATAATAATCTCAAACTTTTGAATTTCATGGATATTCCTCCTTAAATATTATAATGTTTTTTATATATAATCTCAATAGCGAGCTTGTTTTTATAGCTCGTTTTTTGAGAAAATGTCTAATCTTCATTTTCACAGAAAACAGTTATTGATTTTCCGTGTTTTTCTATAAGACCTTTTTCTTCAAGTGAATCAAAGGCGCGGTATAAGGATGCTCTGCCTATGTTTAGGAAGCGGGCCAGCTTTGTCATGCTGTAGGAAGGGATAACACAGCCGTTGTTTAAGGTGGTTTGGGACTTAAGGTATCTGAAAACCCTCTCCTGGGTACCATGCAAAACAAAAGTATCTATTTTTTTGTTGAGGAAAGAAAGAGATTCCGAGAGAAATTGTATATAATTTTCTGCTAAAACAACGTCCATCCTGAAAAGCTTCGACATAAGAGGTTGGTCTATAAGAAGCAGGGTGGATTTTTCCACTGCGGTAACCGTACCTATGAAGCTTCCCGTATCGTTAAAAACTGCGGCGCCGCCAAAGATATTCCCCGGACCGAGCGTATTTATTATAATTTCGCTCCCGCCTTCAGATTTTTTAACGGTTACCTTGCCTTCAAGTATAATGGAAAGACATTTTTTATAGCTTTTTCTGCTGCATATGATGTCTCCTTTTTTAAATTTAACAAGTTCTCCTCCCTCTTTACCCAGAAGAAAAGCCAGTATATTTTCATCGGTATTTTTAAAAAGATGGATGGTTTTTAATGTTTCGAAATATTTATCCATATAGCACCTCAAAAACTGTCTCAAATAATACATTTATTGCATTATATTCTATATTGAAGAAAAAATCAATGCTTTGTTAAAAAATATACAAGATTTTTTTTATAAAAACTTAAATACCGTTGATAATTGGGCTATATTCAGTTAAAATATTAAGGTTGATTAGTATATTTGGAAGGAAAATGCAGATGTCGGCTGATGAAAAATTTTTAAACGAGATAAATAAAAGAAGAATATTCGGAATAATATCACATCCGGACGCAGGGAAAACGACACTCACGGAAAAGCTATTGCTCCACGGAGGAGCAATAAGGGAAGCGGGAGAGGTTAGAGCCAGAAAAAGCAATAAATTTGCCCGTTCTGACTGGATGGAGATTGAAAAGCAAAGAGGCATATCCGTAACCTCATCCGTAATGCAGTTTGAGTATGACGGAAAGATAATATCTATAATGGATACGCCGGGGCATAATGATTTTGGCGAAGATACCTACAGGATACTTACGTCCGTGGATAGCGCAGTTATGGTTATAGACGCTGCAAAAGGCGTTGAAATGCAGACAAAAAAGCTTTTTAAGGTTTGCAGCATGAGAAGCATACCCGTTTTTACATTTATGAATAAGCTGGACAGGCAGTCCAGAGAGCCGCTTGAGCTTATGCAGGAGCTTGAGGATGCTTTGGGGCTTCCTTCCGTTGCCGTTACATGGCCGATAGGAAACGGTATGCTTTTTGAAGGCATATATGACAGGATAAAAAACATTGTTTACCTTTATAAGAAGGGCAAATCAATCAAGCTTTCGGATAAAGGCGTTTTCGGGCCAGAGCTTGAAGGCGTTATAAGCCCCGCAAACCTTGAGGTTTTAAGAAATGAAACTGAGCTTATAGATGGTGCGGGAAACGCATTTGAAACCGATAAAATATTAAAAGGCCAGCTTTCGCCTGTTTTTTTCGGCACGGCTCTTGTGGATTTCGGGGTGACAGAATTTTTGGGGCATTTCCTTAAGATTTCTCCCGCTCCGGGCACAAGAAAAACAACGACGGGAGAGGTAAAGCCTACGGACGACTATTTCAGCGGCTTTATATTTAAGATACAGGCAAATATGAACCCTGCGCACAGGGATAGGCTTGCGTTTTTAAGGATATGCTCAGGGGTTTTTGAAAGAGGCATGAGCGTGACACTTTCAAGAACCGGTGCAAAGCTTAAGCTTTCGCAGTCATCGCAGTTTATGGCAAACCAGAGAGAAACTGTGGATTTAGCGTACGCAGGTGATATAATAGGTATATATGATTCAGGAACATACCAGATAGGCGACAGCTTAACGTCAGGAAAAGACAGGATATTTTTCGAACCACTGCCAATATTTCCGCCGGAGCTTTTTATGCGCGTTAATCCTGTAAACTCGCTTAAAGCAAAACACTTCCAAAAGGGTGTTTTGCAGCTTGCCCAGGAAGGGACTATTCAGGTATACAAAAACGAATATAATGAAGTTGTTATCGGTGCTGTTGGCGCCCTCCAGTTTGACGTTTTCAAATATAGGCTTGAAAATGAATACAATTGCGAAATACGTATGGAAGAATTGGAGTTTAGCGTTGCGCGTTGGGTTATTGATAAAACCTTTGATGAGGTTAAAAAATACACGTCGCAAAGGTGCATGCCGCTTTATGACAGGTTTGAAAGACCTGTGCTGCTTTTTACAAATCAATATGCGGCGGAAACATTTAAAGAAAGGAATGCCGATATTAAGCTTGTGGAATCGTTTTACGTTGCAGGCGAGATAACGGAATAAATATTTTTTGGGTGGCTAAGGTAATTTAAAAATGCGAGGTATAGTTTTATAATTGGGCTGTTTCTAATTCTAAGGGGGAAAACCTATGAGCTATTGGAACTCAAGAGGTTTAAGGGGAAGTACGTTTGAAGAGACAATAAATTTTACTAATGATTTATACAGGAAAAAAAACATAGCCCTTATACAAAAAATACCCACGCCCATAACCCCTGTGGAGATAGACAGTGAAAAAAGGGTTATAACCCTGGGATATTTTGAGAAGCAAAGCACTGTTGATTATATAGGTGTTGCAAGCGGTGTGCCGATATGCTTTGACGCAAAGGAAACTGCAAACAAAAGCCTGCCTCTTCAAAACATACATTTTCACCAGATAGAGTTTATGCAGGATTTTGAGAAACAGGGCGGCTATGCCTTTTTGCTTGTGCGGTTTTCGGAGACAGATGAGGTTTTCATACTTACGCTTAAAACACTTAAGAAATATTGGGACTGTTCCATTGCTGGAGGGAGAAAATCCATACCTTATTCGGCGTTTGATAAAAACCTTATTGTTAGGACAGGAAAAGGCTTTGCAGATTATATAGAGGCACTTGGCAGGCTGGGTAGCAAAAACGAGGAATAAACATATAAATTTAAGGCAATTATTATAATACCTTGATTTGGAGATGGTATTATGAAAATTGTCCTTATTTTTTTGCTTTTAATGCTTTCCGGTTGCAGGGCTGACGAGGCCGTATATTTTGAAAAAGCTACAGAAACAAACAGCTCAAACTATGAGGTGTATATTGAAAATAAAAACATATCGGATATTTTTGACAATGTGAAAACAGGCTCGGAGATATATAACAGCACCAAGTTCCCGGATATTTCAGAATTTGAAGAATATATGGGCGTTTCGCAGGACATATATTCAATGTCTTTAACCCTTGGGGAAAAAGTGCCCTTAAGCTTTCTTATGGACACCTATATAAACGGGAAAATGCCCATCATACGCATTTTCCCGCCTAAGGACACAAATATGTATAGCCTTGGCAGCCTAATTCTTTTGGCAAAGGACTTGGGCAGCATAGATATACCCATAATTCTTGACTTTTATCCTGTTTATTCAGAGCTATACGATATTAACGAATATAAAAGGTATTATAAAACGGCATATGAAACCTTTAAAACCTATGCGCCGAATGTTTCTCTTATATGGAGCATAGATGCAGGGATGGCTGGAGAAAGCTTCATTTATTATCCGGGGGACGAGTTTGTTTCGGCTGTTGGAGCAGATGTAACGGTTTCTTCAAGGGATATAGAAAAGCCTTTGGATACGCTTTTTGGGGATTTAAGTTTTTTAAATTACAGCTTCCAGGGTACAAAGCCTCTTATAATATCAAGCCTTAAGGTTTCGCATTATTCGGCCGAGAGCCTTTCATATACGACTACGGAGGCAGGTAAAATAATAAGCGAGGTTTATTCCTTTGTCAAAGAATATCCGGCTTTTAAGGCCGTTATATATAGTGATGCGGATTATACTAAAAATGTGTTCAAAACAGGTGAAAATTTTTCTGTAAGCGATACAATTGAAATAAGGAAAGCATACAGGAAAATTGTTTCCGACTTTTCCAAAAACAAAGAAAATATAAGAGGCTGTATGAGAAGCTGGTATTTTGCAAAAAAAGAAAACGGGGAATTTTATATACCGGCATATATGGCTGTGTATGAATTAGGGATGAGTTTTAACTGGGAAGAAAGCATCCCTCTCTCCCAGCTTTCCTTAAAATACACTGTTGATGAAAAAAACAAACGCCTTTATATAGTTGCCGGAATATAAAGCGTGCGGGTATGAATAATATAAATTGTATGGCAATAAATAACCCTATAATGTATAATTAAATAAAAGAAATTTAAAAGAAAGACAGCTTTTTTCTGGGGGTGCAGGGCTTTATGCTGAGTACGGTAAGTATTTACGATTGTTTAAGTATAATACAAAATTTTTCAAAGCAGCCGCACGATATTTTGGGGCTGCATGAGACAACCGGAGCCTTGGGCAAGCTTTATTCCTTAAGGGCTTATATCCCCGAAGCAAAAGATATAACCATTGTAAACGAGGACAGCGGCGCTCTCATTCCTATGGAAAAGATACATGAAAAAGGCTTTTTTGAAGCTGTGCTCCCTGGTTGCAAAGAGCCTTTTAAATATAAATTTAGGATTTCAGGCTATATGCAAAACGAATGGGAAACTCCTGATGCTTATTCTTTTTTGCCTACCATAAGCGAATATGACAGATATCTTTTTAATATGGGTAACCATTATAGGATATATGAAAAGCTGGGAGGGCATTTATGCGAGATAGACGGAATAAAGGGAGCTGCATTTGCTCTTTGGGCGCCTAACGCAAAAAGTGTTTCTGTTGTCGGAGACTTTAATAATTGGGATCCGGGAAGAAACCAGATGCGTATTTTAGGGGAATCGGGTATATGGGAAATATTTGTGCCTTTGGTTTCAGAATGGGATATGTATAAATTTCTTGTGCGCGACATTAGTGGCGTTGAGGTGTATAAATCCGACCCTTATGGCTTTGCTTTTGAGCTTAGACCAAAAAACGCGGCGATTCTTGTAAACGAAAACTCTTACATATGGACTGACGGTGGGTATCTTAAAAAGCGGGAAGAAAAAAACATTTTAGAAATGCCCTTAAATGTTTACGAGGTTCATCCCGCTTCATGGAAGAGGAACAAAAACGGAGAATGGCTTGGATATAGAGAACTTGCCCAAAGGCTCGTGCCTTATGTGAAAGAGATGGGTTATACAACTATTGAGCTTATGGGTATAGCTGAGCATCCTTTTGACGGAAGCTGGGGATATCAGGTTACGGGATATTTTGCGCCTACCAGCAGATATGGCGCTCCTGATGATTTTAAATATTTTGTAGACACATGCCACGCAAACGAGATAGGCGTTATTTTAGACTGGGTTCCCGGACATTTTCCTAAGGACGAGGGGTCTCTTGCCCGTTTTGACGGTACGGCGCTTTATGAGCATTTTGACAAAAGGCGCGGAGAACACCCTGAATGGGGTACGCTTATTTTTAATTACGGTCGCAATGAAGTTAAAAATTTTCTTATTTCAAACGCAATATATTGGCTGGAATGCTTCCATATAGACGGGCTTAGGGTAGACGCCGTTGCCTCAATGCTTTATCTTGACTATGGTAAGGAGGGTGGAGACTGGCTGCCAAATGAATACGGCGGCAGGGAAAACCTTGAAGCTGTTGAATTTCTTAAGCATCTAAATTCGCATATAAGCGGAGCTTATAAGGGAGTTATGATGATAGCCGAGGAATCAACCTCATGGCCGAAGGTTACGGGAGATGTGCATGAAAATGGGCTTGGGTTCACAATGAAATGGAACATGGGCTGGATGAACGATATTTTAAGCTACATGTCAAAGGACCCTGTTTTCAGAAAATATCATCATAATGAGCTTACATTTAGCATGATGTATGCCTACAGCGAAAAATTTATGCTACCTTTTTCGCATGATGAGGTTGTACACGGCAAATCTTCAATGATAGGTAAAATGTCCGGTGATATATGGCAGAAATTTGCAAATCTAAGGCTGCTTTACAGCTTTATGTATGGGCATCCAGGCAAAAAGCTTATGTTTATGGGGAACGAAGTAGGGCAGTTCAGCGAATGGAGCGAAGAAAGGGCCATAGAATTTGAATTGGTTAAATACGAGAGCCATAGGGGTCTTTTTGAATTTGTTAAAGATATAAACAGATTATATGCCGAAAGTCCATGCCTTTGGGAGCTGGATTTTGAACCTTCGGGTTTTAAATGGATAGATTGCAATAACTGCGAAGGCAGCTTTGTATCTTTTGCACGTACTGGAAAATCCGGAGAGTCCCTTATTTTTGCCTGTAATTTCACGCCTGAGGTTATAGATGGATATAATATTGGTGTAGAGGCTCCGGGTGAATATGAAGAAATTTTAAACAGTGATAATGTGAAATATGGTGGGAGCGGAATTTTAAACGGAGGAATCGTTTCCAAAAACGAGCCGGCTTTCGGCTATGAAAATAGTATTAAAATTAAAATACCGCCTTTGGGCGCGGCGATTTTCAGATTGATTTCTTAAACAAAACAATGAAAACATGGTAACCATTTAGAACGAATCCTTTAAAATAATAATTAAGTTTCACTGTTGACGACTAATGTTTTTTTGTGTATAATTCTATAGTATGTGATAAAAGGAATGTTTTATCCATATGGCAACAAAGGAATCTCGGCAATTGGAGGGAGGGAAATTTATGTCAGAGGTAAAGGTTAAAGAAAATGAATCCTTAGATAGCGCTCTTCGCAGGTTTAAAAGAAATTGTGCCAGAGACGGCATCATGGGAGAAGTTCGCAAAAGAGAGCACTATGACAAACCTAGCGTTAAGCGCAAGAAAAAATCCGAAGCTGCAAGGAAACGTAAGTTTAAATAAATTTACTTGTTTTTATGGGGAATGATGAAGATGTCATTAAAAGAGACGCTTTTAAACGATATGAAAGAAGCCATGAAAAGCAAAGATACTATTCGTAAAAACACCATACAGCTTGTGCGTTCCGGTGTTTTGCAGGTTGAAAAAGACAATCGGATTGAGCTTGACGATGCCGGTATCCTTGAAGTAGTGGCAAAGGAGCTGAAGCACCGCAGGGATGCGCTGCCTCAGTATGAAAAAAGCGGACGTTCGGATTTAATAGAAGGATTAAAAAAGGAAATAGAAATTTTGCTAGATTACCTTCCAAAGCAGTTGACTGAGAATGAAATATCAGATTTGATTGAACAAACAATAGCAGAGGTTCAAGCTGCATCTATGAAAGACATGGGGAAGCTTATGGCAGCTCTTAGCCCGAAAATAAAAGGTCGCGCTGATACAAGGCTTGTAAGTACGCTTGTGAAGGCTCGTTTAAGTAAATAAAAGCTTAGTGATTTTGCGTGCAGGCTTATTCTGCACGCTTTTTTTATTGCTTTAAAACAACATAAATATTATAAAAGGACATATCCTTAGGGATATGTCCTTTTATAATGAATAGAATTCAATAAATTAATTAAATGTTTCAAAAAATATGAATATAATTCTTATTTTCTATTGACATAGCTATAAATTTGCTTTAAAATATGAATATAATTCATATTTAACGTACGGAGTATGAGTTATATTCATATAAATAGCGGTGGCAGAAACATAGGGGTGGTGATTATAGATTTAACCAAACAAGAAAAGCACTTTGTTGAAGAGCTTGCGGAATGCAATGATATTATTTGCGCATATAAGAAAGCTTACAGTACAAAAGGGCTTTCCGAAAAGGAAATTTCAAAAAAAGCACAAGCTCTTATGGGTAGAGAAAGAGTTGCCAAAAGTATGGATTTAAAAAATGGCTTAACCGACAAAAAGGATATAACGCCTGTTGACATAATGGACGAGCTGTCCACAATAGCTTTTTCCGACATTTCGGATTATTTAGTTGTTGAGGACGGTGAGATTAGACCGATACCCACAAACCTTATAGAGCCTAAAAAAATGCTGGCTGTTGAAAACATAAAACAAGGCACGAGGAATATTGAGATAAAGCTTTATGACAAGCTTAAAGCCCTTGATATGCTCGGCAAGCTGATAGTCGGCGGGCAAAAGAGTGAAGATTTGGTTGAAACAGGCGAAACGGTTGAAGAGTTTTTAAAAAAGCAGGATGAAAGCTTCAAATATTAAGAAATAAGCGGCAGGATAAAAACCATGGATATAAAATTTGCAAAAGGTTACATAGAAAGCTTCCTTAGAATAAAAACGAAAGAAAACAAAATAGAGTATCTGAATATGAATGAACCTCAGCTTAAGCTTTATAACACTATAAAAGCCATGTATGAGGAAAAAAAGCCTGTGAGAATAATAATACTAAAGGCAAGGCAGATGGGATTTTCAACGCTTACGGAAGCCGTTATATTTCATAGAACGGCGACTAAAGAAAATGTGAACAGCCTTATAATAGCCCATAAAGAGGAAGCTACGACAAATCTTTTTAACATGAGCAAACTCTTTTATGAAGAATTGCCTGAAATTTTAAAACCCATGAAAAAAGCCAGCAACGCCAAAGAACTGATATTTGAGAACCCTACCTCTGATACTGCCGAAAAGAAAAAAAAACCGGGCTTAAGGAGCAAAATAAAATGTGCCACTGCCGGAGGAATCGGTGTAGGCAGAAGCGATACGCTTAGTAATGTCCATGCCTCGGAATATGCTTTTTGGGAAGGAGACAAAAAATCTACTTTAAACGGGCTTATGCAGGCTGTACCTCAAAATGCTGAAACTATGGTTATAATTGAAAGCACTGCAAACGGCTATGAGGAGTTTAAAGAGCTTTGGGATATGGCTGTTTGCGGAGAAAATGATTTTGTGCCGCTGTTTTTCCCTTGGTTTATGCTTGGCGAATATAAAAAGGAATATACAGGTTTTGAATTCACGGATTATGAAAGAAAGCTTATGCGCCTGTATCTTTTAACGCCGGAACAAATTTCATGGCGTAGATGGTGCATAAAAAACAACTGTGGAGGAGACGAAACCCTGTTTAAGCAGGAATACCCGTCCTCTCCGGAAGAAGCCTTTATAACAACGGGAAATTCTGTTTTCTCGAAAGAAAATATTATAAAACGTATAGAAGACATAAAGGCTATAAAATTTGAAAAAGGCTTATTTTCCTATGGATATGACGGAATGAAGCTTGAAGATATAACATGGGTCCCCGGAGACGAAGGTTTTATAGCAATGTTTAAAGAGCCCGTTTTGGGCAGCAGCTATATTTTAGGCGGTGATACGGCCGGAGAAGGCAGCGATTATTTCACAGCCCATGTGCTGGACCTTAAAAGCGGGGAACAGGTTGCCGTGTTCCATGGCAAAACAGATGAGGATATATATGTTAAGCAGATATATTCTCTGGGCAAGCATTATAATAACGCATATCTGGCAATAGAAAGCAATTTTTCAACATACCCGGTTAGAGAGCTTTCAAGGCTGGGATATACAAACCAATACGTGCGTGAAAACGTCGACAGGTATATTTATGTTACAGAAGCGGCTTTCGGATTTAAGACCACCGCAATTACGAGGCCGCTTATAATAGCTTCTCTTGTGGCGGCCGTGAGAGAGGATATAAGCTTCATAAACCATAGGGAAACTCTTCTTGAAATGCTCACATTTATTAAAAACCCTGAAGGAAGGGCCCAAGCAGCCGCATCATCTCATGATGACCTTGTTATGGGGCTTGCAATAGCATTTTTCATTAGAAGTGAAAGGCTTATTAAAAAAGGCGCTGCAGATGATACTAAAAGCAATTGGACTAACGATATGTGGGAGGACTATAACAATGCGGATGATGAGGGGAAGGAATATCTTTTAAAAAAATGGAGATTTAAATAAGGAGGAAATATATGGCAAAGATCAGTGATAAGCTTACGTTATGGCAAAGGCGCCTTTCTGATAATGAACTGGCATATTCAAATGAATTAAGCCTTATGGATGAAAGAGAAGCTCTTTATTCAGGGACAAAGGAAATAGCATCCTTAAACGGGGTGTCTCCCAAAAAGGCCACAAATGTAAGAAACATTATTGCCGAAATAATTGAGGCCCAGGTTGACAGCTCAATACCCATGCCTAAGGTTAACGCAAGATGCGAAAAAGACGAGGCAAAGGCAAAAATAATAGAAGATTATTTAAGAAATGAGTTGGACAGGCTCCCTTTTGAGGCAATAAACGATATGGACGAGAGAACAACGCCCATGCAGGGTGGCGATTTATTTCTTATCGAATGGGATATGGGTTTAAAAACGCACAGAACAATGGGTGAATTAAGCGTATCCCTAGTGCATCCGAAGCAATTAATTCCGCAAAACGGAGTTGCCTCGCTTGAGGATATGGATTATTTCATAATAAGACGCCCGAGGACAAAGGAATATATATTTAGGAAATACGGCGTTAATATTGAGGCCGAATCCGAGGAGGAGCCTTCCGTGCGCGGAAGCTCCGAAACTGACAGTGCAAAGGATATGGTAACCGAGAACACTGCTTATTATAAGTCGGAAGACGGAGGCATAGGCCGGTTCATATGGGTTAACGATACCATGCTTGAGGATGACGAAAACTATCAGTCCCCGCGTCTTAAGGTATGCGATGTCTGCGGCAGCGTAATATATGATAACTATTGTGATTATTGTGGGGGAGAGAGTTACACTTTAAAAAATCAGGATTATGAAGAGCTTAGTTGCGACATAGCAAGAAGTGACGGAACAAAAATCCCGGCGTATACCTTTTTGGATGGCAAGCTTTTTAACACCAAAATACCCAGATATTCGCCGAATGTATATCCATTCGTGCTTAGGAAGAATGTTTCATCATACGGCAAGTTTTTGGGCGACAGTGACACGGACAAGATAAAGGATCAGCAAGAATCCATAAAAAAGGCCGAAACAAGAATAAATGAAAAGCTTTCAACAGGCGGCTCAATATTCGGTATTTCCGAAAACACCAAAATTGAGCTTAACGATAAGCAGATGAAGGTTGTAAGGTTTAAAAGTCCGCAGGACGAGGCTATGACAAAGGTATTTAATCTTCAAGTCGACACAAGCCAGGATATGGTTTATATTACAAGCAATTATGATTCCGCAAGAAATATTATAGGCATAACGGACAGCTTCCAGGGCAGAAGGGATGAAACCGCGTTAAGCGGTAAGGCAAAGGAATTTTCGGCATCCCAGACTGCGGGAAGGCTTGAAAGTAAAAAGACAATGAAAAGCTTTGCGTATTCCAAGCTTTTTGAGCTTATGTTCAAGTTTTTATTGGCTTATGCCGACGAACCAAGAAGCATAATTGGAAAAAACAATGAAGGAAAAGCCGAATATAAGACTTTCAACAGATACGACTTTTTGGAAATGGATGAGGCCGGCGAATATTATTGGAACGATGAATTTTTGTTTTCGATTGATGTTTCATCCCCGTTTTATAAAGGAAGGGAATCGCTCTGGGAGGAGACAAGAAACAATTTGACAAGCGGAGCTTTTGGCAATCCGGGGGATTTAAGCACTCTTGTGCTTTTTTGGTCGAAGATGGAGCTTTTGCATTACCCCGGAGCTTCCGATACAAAAGAGTATCTTTCAGGGATTTTGAAAAAACAGCAGGAAGAGTTAAAATCGGCAAAAGAAGAAACTAAAGAAAAAGAAGAAAAGTTAAAGCTTGTGAAAGGAGGATTTTAAGTTGTCAGCATATAAAGGAAAAATCAAAAATACAGGCTCTCAGGAGATAAAAGCGGATATCAAAGGCGGTGGAAGTGTTAAGCCTGGAGCAAAAAAAGGCGGAGATTTAAGAAGCGAAAGCGCGAAAGGCAAGGAGGCTTAACATGCAAAGACCTATAAGCAAGGAAGAGGCAGAAGAGCTTAAGAAACATTTGGATTTAAGCTCGCCGGAGAACGAAGCTGCCGAATATGAGAATAAAAACGGAATTAATATGGGGACAAACAGCAATTTAAACATAAGCAATATAGATCCGAACGCATACAACTCGTTTTTACAAGAGGAATTTAAAGAGCTTTTGCTTAAGTTCCCTAATTGCGGGATAAAGAGCATAGATGAAATCCATAACCTTGAAAATTCCGCCGAGGTTTTAAGCCTTTGGAGCAAAGGAGTACCGCTTTACAGGGCATATGCTGCGGTAAACTTTGAAGGCATACTGGAAAAGAGCGCATTAGCTGTTAAACAGGCGGTTATGAATTCGCTTAACTCCAAAAAACACTTAAAGCGCACAAAAGAAGGCTCATATGAAACAAGCTTTGTTCCACCCGAGGTTTACAGGGAATATAAGGAATTTTTCCCGAATTGGAGCGAAAGCAAAATAAAAGCAGATTACAGAAAAAGGATATAGGAGGTAAATATGTTTTTAATTTATTCATCACTTAACGGAGCGGTTGCTCCAACAGAATATTACTCGCCAACAAGCGGAGAAACAATCTCCGTGGGCGAGGCTCTTAAAATGACATCGGGAGCTCTCACAAAAGCGTCTGGAACAGACAAACCTATTTTTGTTTGTGTAGGAGCTGCAAGAGGAGATGGATTCATTCCCGTTTCAAGGGTAACGGAGGATATAGAATTTGAAACTCTTTCATCGGCTACGGTTGCCACTTCCCTTGTGGGTTCAAAGGTAACCATGGGTACAGACGGGCTTGGAGTTACTGCTACGACAACGAATGGCGTTTTTCAGATTTCATACACGGACGGGGCCACAACAAACAGTAAAGTAAGAGGATATTTTAAATAATAAAGGAGAGTGTGTAAATGTCAGGAGTAATTTTTTCACAAGGCAGCGGAGTTGCTGACAGTATTTTCGGGAAATCGCAGGCACCTATAAGAGCTATTATAGAAGAAAGCGTTGAAAGCTTCAGAGAAACTTCAATGATAGATAAGATATTCTATATGGATACATCCAAAAACTATGCCGAGAAATACACATCGGAAACCGCCTTAGGCGATTTTGTGGATGTTGGCGAAAACGGAGCATATCCGAAAACAAGCATGAGGGAAGGCTATTCCGTTACAATCGAGCCTACAACATGGAAATCATCCTTTGAAGTAACTCAGGAGATGATGGAAGATGCAAAAATCGGTAAAATTAAATACAAAGCCAATATTTTTGCAAACAGCTATAATAGAACAAGAGAAAAATTTGCCGCAACGCTTATTAGCGGAGGCACAGGAATCTCGGCAGCCTTTGGCGGGAATACATACAAAACCTCAAGCGCTGACGGTAAAGCCCTTTTTGCAACAGATCACACCTCTATAACGGGAGGCTGCGCGGATCAGAGCAATATCTTTACCGAAGCTTTCAGCCAGAGTGTTATGGATGAGGTTCAGGCAAGAATGCAGAACTTTAAGGATGACGACGGAAACATATTAAATGTTGCCCCGGATACGATTATAATTCCTAATGTTGCAACATTAAAAAGAGCTGTTTTAGCCGCGGTAGGCAGCGACCTTGACCCGGGCAGCGCAAATAACGCCATGAACTTCCAGGTTGGGCTTTGGAACATCATTGTTTGGAACTATTTGCCCGCAAACCTCAGCTCGAAGCTTTATTTTATAATGCTTGACAGCAAGTTTAACAAGGATTATATGTGCCTTCCGTGGGTAGACAGGCTTAAGCTTACAACGAGATCCGATATCGACCCTAACACAGACGCAAATGTTTGGAAAGGCAGGGCAAGGTTCGGGGCAGGCTTTAATAACTGGAGAAGCATTGCAATGTGCGGCGAAGGCTTAACCGGAACAGATTTAAGTTGATTTGAGGTGATGGCATGACTTGGGGAGAAATAAAACTTGCAGCGTTACAAAGGATGTTCGCTGTTTCGGGAGAAGAAATCGTTTATGATGACGTTACCCTTCCTTATCTTAAGTCTATGGCAAGCGCTGCAAACGAAGCCTTAAACCTGCTTTCGACCGCAGGGAAATATATAGTCAAAAGCATAGATATAACTCAAAGCGGGGAGGAGGCTTCATCCCCGCCCATTAAAAAATATAGTTTAAGAGATCTTTGCAGCGACTTTTATTCTCTTAAAGAAAATCATGTTTATTTCAAGGATGATGAAAACTATTACAGGACACGGGATTTTTCGCTTGAGGCAAACGATATATTTGTTTTGCCGTCGGATAAACAAGGCACATGGACGTTATATTACAATGCTTACACCACATCTGTGGATAAAAATACTCCCGATAATTTTGAGCTTGCCCTTGATGATGAGGTTGCCGTGCTTATCCCCCTTTATATAGCCTCACAGCTTTATAAAGATGATGATTTTGCACAGTCTATACAGTTTAGAAACGAATTTGAGCTTGGACGCGAGCTTCTTTTATACGGAAGAACTGAAGACAAAGGTAAAGAAGCTTTTGAAAATATTAACGGTTGGTATTAAAGGAGGTAAAAATGTCTGTTTTAACAAATATAATAAGCGCTTTGGTTGAAGTTGTGTCTGCCGCAAAAAGTGTTGAGTCTTCCTCAGGGAGTTCTTCGGGAAGCTCTTCAGGGACTTCTTCAGCGAGTTCTTCGGCAAGTTCCTCAGGGGTTTATTCAGGGGGTTCTTCGAAAAGCGGCCAGACAAGCAGCATATCGACGGGGACGGGTACAAATGTAATAAGCGATTACAATGACAGGATAATTAAAAATTCTGCGGGGTATACAGACGGAGCTAAAGACAGTGAGCTTATTGCGGCATATCAAACGGCTTGGCAAAATGCCAAAAGCCAGGCTGAAAAGGACGCTTACCACGAAGCAGCGGAGGCAATAAGGAACAAATACGGATATAATGGCGGAAGCGACGGGAGCATGTATGTAGGCAACGGAAACGGATATTCATCAAACTCTTATTCTTCAAACAACATACAACAAAGCTATTATCCTAGTTTTTTGTCTATGGAGGAGCTTAATGAGGAGTATGAAGAAATAGCAAACAAACAGATTGCGGCTATAAATAACAGTATTTCTTCAGGCGTAAATATTTTAAGGAGCCAAAAGGAATCTGTTAACGAAGATTTTGATGAGCTTGCAAGAGCTGCCTATATTTCAAACAGGATATCAAAGATAAATCTGCCGCAGCAGCTTTCCGCGGCAGGAATTTCCGGAGGAGCGGCCGAAAGCACAACCTTGGGTCTTTTAACGAATTACGAGAATAATTTGAACGAAAATGAAAGGCAAAGACTTGAGAGCATAAAAGAAATAGAAGATGAAATAACTAATCTTAAGCTTGAGGGAAAATCCGATATAGCAACGATAAAAGCAAATGCCAGCATGGCGGCTCTTGAGGCATATCAAAAACAGCTTGAAAGCGAGCTTGATTATTACAAGTGGCAACAGGATTACGATTTGGACAAGGAGAGCTTTGATTATAGCGTTAAAAGCGATACAGCTTCAAATCTGTTAAGCCAAGTTCAATATACAGACGAGGAAGAGCAGCAGGAATATGAGAATGCTCTCAGTCTCGCTAAAATAATGGCGAGCTACGGAGATTTTTCAATGTTTGAAAAGCTGGGCATAGATTCTTCGCTTATGGAGGGGAATTACACCACTTCAAAAACAAAATCAAAAAGCAGTTCATCCGGCAGCGATTCAGATGACTATTCAAATAAAATTGAAGGTATGGTAGGAGTAAAAACAAGCGTTATAGACAGCGTATGGGATTCTTCAGGCTCATTAAGCAAATTTTATGAAAGAATGGATGAGCTTATGGAAAGCGGAGTATTAACAAAGGATGACGTAACCACATGGATGCTCTATGTTGCCGGTGAAATTTAAAAAGGACTGCTTTTAAGGCGGATAAAATGTCCGCCTTTTTTGTGCTTATATATATCAAAGCCGCATATATATTAAAAAAGTTTGAATTTTGGAGGCCTCATGAATATCGATATTATAGGCATACTGACCGAAATAATAAATAAGCTTGGGTATCTTGGCATATTTCTTGTAACGTCTCTTGAATATGCCTGTTTTCCGATTTCAAGTGAACTTTTGCTCCCTTTCATAGGGTATTCCGTTTCAAAAGGAGAGATGAGTCTTCTAGCTGCGGTTATAGCTAGCACATTCGGCGGAGCCACAGGCTCTCTTGCCTGCTACATGGGAGGTCGTTTTGGGATAAAGTTTATTGAAAAGACTGTGCTTAAAAGATTTAAAACTGTTAAGGTGGGGCTTGAGCATGCTAAAAAATGCTTTAATAAATACGGGAAACAGTCTGTTCTAATAGCAAGGGTTTTCCCGATAGCAAGGACATATATTTCTATACCTGCAGGGATCGCAAAAATGCATATAGGCGAGTTTATGCTTTTTTCGTCCATAGGGGCTTTTGTTTGGAATGTTGTGCTTATTTATATAGGCTTTACCCTTGGAGAGCATTTTGAATATGCAAGCGAAATGGGGATAGGGAATAAAATTTTTATAATTATGCTGTTAATAGCGATAACAGTGTTTTGGATATTAAGTTTTTTTGAAAGGCACAAGCGCAAAAACAGGAGAAAATGAGGGGATGACCTCCTTATTTATGCTTTGCATATAATAAAATTTATTGAATTATTAAAAGTTACTTGTTATTATATGCTTGAAGAATAATTTGGGGGGTGAGCTGATGCTGTCTAAAATAAAAAGCTGTGTCCTGCATGGTATAGACGGATTTATGATAGATGTAGAGGTAGACATAAGTCAAGGCTTGCCTGTTTTTGATATAGTGGGGCTTCCTGATTCTGCGGTTAAAGAGTCAAGAGAACGTGTTAAAACGGCGATAACAAATTCGGGATTTACATTTCCGGTTAAAAGGATAACGGTTAATCTTGCGCCTGCAGATATAAAAAAAGAAGGGGCCTTATTTGATTTGCCGATAGCCGCAGGGATTTTAGCGTGCATAGGGGCAATAAGCCAAGACAGCCTTGAAAATACCCTTATAGCAGGGGAGCTTTCTCTTGATGGTAAAATAAGGGGAATAAACGGGGTTCTTCCGATGGTATACAGCTCATGCCAAAAAGGCATAAATAAATTTATAGTTCCGCTTGAAAACCAGGAAGAAGCAGCGCTTATAGAAAATGCAGAGGTTTTTGGCGTAGACAGCTTAAAACAATTTATAGCGCATCTTAATGGCACAGAGCCGGTTTTGCCTTGCCATCTTGATGCATCGGCAATTTTTGAAAAAGCGAGAAGTTCTTTGGGTTATCTTGATTTTGCGGACGTTAAGGGACAGGAAGCCGTTAAACGTGCAATGGAGATTGCTGCTGCCGGGATGCATAATATTCTTTTGATAGGACCTCCGGGGACAGGCAAAACAATGCTTGCAAAAAGGCTTCCTTCAATTTTGCCGGATTTAACATTTGAAGAAAGTATAGAGATAACAAAGATATACAGCGTTGCAGGGCTCCTCGGAAACGGTGATTCGCTGGTTGTGAGCCGTCCCGTGAGGTCTCCGCATCATAGCATATCGTCTTCTGCGCTTACGGGCGGAGGAAGAATCCCAAAACCGGGAGAAATAAGCCTTGCACATAACGGAGTGCTTTTTCTGGACGAGCTTCCTGAGTTTCAGAGGAATGTGCTTGAGGTTATGCGTCAGCCCATGGAAGATAAAAAAGTGACCATAGCAAGGGTTGGAGGCACTGTTACATACCCTTCAAGCTTTATGCTTGTTGCTGCCATGAACCCATGCCCGTGCGGATATTTGGGGGACCCTAAAAGATGCCACTGTTCGCCCGGCGAGATAAGCAAATATACCGGTAAAATTTCGGGTCCGCTTTTGGACAGGATAGACATTCAGGTTGAAACTCCTGCCGTTGACTATGCAAAGCTTTCGGATACGGCAAGCGGCGAATCTTCTGAAGAAATAAAAAAAAGAGTGCTTAAAGCGCACAAAACCCAGCTTGAACGGTTTAAAAATGACGGAATATTTTTCAATTCTCAGCTTTCAGCTAAGCTGACGGAGAAATATTGTGTGCTGGACACAGCCGGTCAAGCGCTTATAAAGGCGGCTTTCTCGCGCCTGGGCTTAAGTGCAAGGGCATACCATAAAATACTTAGAGTTGCAAGGACAATTGCCGATATAGAAGGCAGCGAAAACATAACGACAAAGCATATTGCAGAGGTTATAGGCTATCGAAGCCTTGACAGAAAATATTTTTACAATTAAAATTATTTATTCCAAGGTTGTTTTAAACAGAATGGGTGATATTGTGGAAGAAAGCTTATACATTGTTTGGCTTACCGCCATTGCAGGAATAGGAAGAAAGAAAATAAAAAAGCTTTTGGATTATTACGAATATCCTTCGAGGATATGGAATACCTCAAGCAGCGGTCTGACCGAAGACGGAAATGTTGACCCCGATACTGTTTATAAAATAATTTCATCTAAAGACGAAGGAATGGTTTATGAATATGTAGAAAAAATGGAGGCAAAAGGCATAAAATACATCTCTGTTTATGATGATGCTTATCCAAAGCTGCTCATGGATATCGCTGATTACCCGTTGGGTTTTTATATGCTTGGAAACGAGGATGCGCTTAAAAGTGAAAAGGTCAGCATGGTTGGCGCCAGGCGCTGCTCGGAATATGGGGGTCGCGTTGCCTTCGATTTTGCCGCTTATATAGCTTCAAGAGGCGTTGCGGTTGTTAGCGGTATGGCAAAAGGCATAGATGCAATGTCGCATAAAGGTGCGCTTTCAGTGGAAGGGAAGACAATTGCCGTTTTAGGCAACGGAGTGGACATCTGCTATCCCGCGGAAAACAGAGGTCTTTATGAAAGTATAATAAAAACAGGAGCAGTTATATCCGAATACCCTTTGGGAGAAGAGGCAAAGCCTCATTATTTTCCTGAAAGAAACCGGATAATAAGCGGACTTTCAAAAGGCGTGCTTGTTGTTGAGGCTGCCAAAAGAAGCGGTACTCTTATAACGGTTGACTGCGCTCTTGAAAACGGCAGGGAAGTTTTTGTTGTGCCTGGAAACATAACAAGCCCTTTAAGCGAAGGGACAAATTCGCTTATATCCCAGGGCTGTCCAATAGTTACCAAGCCGGAAGAAATATTGGAGGCTTTAGATATAAAAGAAAATGTTGAGGAAAAAAAAGACGGTAAAAATTTTTCAAAACCTTTTCTTGCGCCTGAAGAAGAAATAGTATATCATTGTATAGGTTATGAACCTAAAGGATTTGATGAGCTTAAAGACTCCGCCGGCATTTCTGTTCAGGATTTGCAGTATATTTTAACTTTGCTTGAGCTTGGCGGGTATGTTGAAAGGCTTTCTGGACAAAGATATATAAAAATATCATAATGGAGGTGAAATATGTCCAAAAATCTTGTTATTGTGGAATCGCCCACGAAAGAAAAAACGATTAAAAAATTTTTAGGCTCTTCATATAGCGTAAAATCGTCTATGGGCCATGTAAGGGATTTACCCAAAAGTGAACTTGGGATAGACATTGAAAATAATTTTGAGCCAAAATATATAACGATAAGAGGAAAAGGCGAGCTTTTAAGCGTTTTAAGGAAGGAAACAAAAGCCGCGGATAAAATTTATCTTGCAACTGACCCCGACCGTGAAGGAGAGGCCATATCCTGGCATCTTATGCATGCCTTAAAGCTTGAAGACAAAAACGTAAGCCGGATAACATTTAACGAGATAACAAAAGACGCCGTTAAAAAATCTATAAAAGAAGCAAGAGACATAGATATGAACCTTGTTAATGCCCAGCAGGCAAGGCGTGTTTTGGATAGGCTTGTAGGCTATTCTTTAAGCAGCCTGCTTTGGGAAAAGGTTAAAAAAGGCTTAAGCGGCGGGCGTGTTCAATCTGTTGCGCTTAGAATAATATGTGACAGGGAAGATGAAATAGCCAATTTTGTGCCTGTTGAATACTGGTCAATAACCGCTTTGCTTGAAAACTCACATAATAAAGAATTTGAAGCAAAATATTTCGGCAAAGGCGACGAGAAAACAGAGCTTAATTCAGAGGAAGAAACCAATGCCGTTTTAAATTCCATAAAAGATAAGGATTTTATTGTTGACGAGATTAAAAAAAGCGTAAGAAAACGCAATCCGTTTGCTCCGTTTTCAACAAGTACTTTCCAGCAGGAAGCCAGCCGGTATCTTTCAATGACGGCCCAAAAATCAATGGCTGTTGCACAGCAGCTTTATGAAGGCGTAAATATAAAAGGCGAAGGGACGGTCGGCCTTGTTTCTTATATAAGAACAGACTCGGTTCGTATTTCAGATGAAGCCTATGAGGGAGTTAAAAAGTTTATAATTTCAAAATATGGTGAAGAATTTTTAAACCCGAAACGTCCTGTTTATAAGACAAAAGGCAGGACGCAGGATGCGCATGAGGCTATAAGGCCAACCCTTGTTTCAAGAACACCCGACAGCATTAAGGAATCTCTTACAAAAGAACAGTATAAGGTTTATAAAATGATATGGGAAAGATTTGTAGCCAGCCAGATGAGCCCGGCATCTTACGATACAGTCGCGGTTAAAATAAACTGCGGAGAGCATATCTTTAAAAGCAACGGCTCACGCCTTATTTTTAAAGGCTTTCTGGAGGTTTATAGGATGGCCGAGGATGATGAAGAATCTTTAAACCTGCCTGAGCTTAAAGAGGGCGAAGCACTTAAGCTTAAAGGTATATCGCCAAACCAGCATTTTACACAGCCGCTCCCGAGATATACAGACGCTTCGCTTATTAAGACTCTTGAAGAATACGGAGTGGGACGTCCAAGCACATATGCGCCGACGCTTACAACCATTATGGCTAGGCATTATGTTATAAGGGACAAAAAAATCCTCTATCCTACTGAGCTTGGAGAAGTTGTGAACGACATAATGAAAAACAATTTTTCAAATATAGTCGATATAGGTTTCACGGTTGATATGGAAAACAACCTTGATAAGATTGAAGAAGGCAGTTGTGAATGGCATAAGCTTATTGCGGATTTTTACCCTTCGTTTAAAGAAGACCTTGAAAAAGCAAAAGCAAACATATATAAGGTTAAGCTAAAAGACGAGGTTACGGATATAATATGTGAAAAGTGTGGCAGAAATATGGTTATAAAATACGGGAAATACGGTAAATTTCTTGCTTGCCCAGGTTTCCCGGAATGCCATAATGCCAAACCTTTGTTTGAAAGCGCCGGGGTAAAATGTCCAAAATGCGGCGGTGAGGTTTTAATCAAAAAAACCAAAAAAGGCAGAATGTATTACGGTTGTGAAAATAACCCCGAATGCGATTTTATGACATGGAACAAGCCTACGGGTGAGAAGTGTGAAAAATGCGGAAGCCCGTTAGTTTATAAAACAAAAAAAGAAGATGTCATTATCTGCTCGAATGATAAGTGCAGATTTACAAAACAAAAAAACAACAGCAGCCTTTAACGCTGCCGTTGTTTTTTTTTGGATTTATCAAGCTTCGCTTTCCTTAAGCTTAGAAGTAGTTTTCCCGTTTTTCCATCTGCGGCTTGTTTTTCTAAAAATAGGTTCGCATACATAAAGCACGGGTGGCAATATAAAAATGCTGACAACAGCTGAAATTAATGCACCCCGGGCAAGCATTACGCAAATACTGCTTATAATTTCAATTTTAGAAACAATGCTTACGCCGAGAGTTGCGCAAAAGAGCACCAGAGCACTTGTAATAATGGATGGATCGGAGGTTTTAGCCGCAATTAAAATTGCCTCGCGCCGGCTAAGCCCGTTTTGAATTTCCTCCCTGAAGCGTGTGGTTATAAGTATAGCATAATCCACCGTTGCTCCAAGCTGAATACAGCCGATTACGGTTGGTGATATGAACGGTATCACCGCTCCCGTGAAATAGGGTATACCCTGGTTAATGAATATCGCAAGCTCAATTGCGGAAACCAATACAATAGGGATTGTTAAAGACTGGAACAATATAGCCACAATCAGGAAAATAGCTGCTATTGAAATTTAATTGGTAACTTTAAAATCAACCGAAGCTGTTGTAATTAAATCATCCGTTAAAGCGGATTCGCCTGTAATATAAGCGCTTGGGTCGTAAGATTTTATGATGCTTCTTATTTCTTTAAGCTGCTCTGAGATTTCATTAGAAGCTGTGGCATAGCTTGAATTAATTACCATAAGCTGCAAATCTCCCTGTTTTAACATTTCACGGACTTCATCCGGAACGAAAAAATCGGGTATTCCTGTGCCTAAAATATTGTTGTATGAAATAACTTCTTCTATTCCGTCTAAATTTTTGATTTGTTCTTCTATAGCGTTCATATCCATACTTTTCAAACTATTGTTAAGAATTACAAAATGTGTTGTTGCCATGTTGTAGTCATCCTTCAACTTATTATTGGCTACAATGGACGGCATGTTTTGAGGCAGAGCCTCATCAAGCTTATAGTATACATTTGTATGGTTTTGCGAATATAAGGCAGGAATAAACAAAACCAGGGAAACAGCTAAATAAATTTTGCTGTGGTTTATTATGCTGGTATTTATTTTGTCGAACTCCGGAAGCAGCGAACGGTGACGATAGCGTTCTATCTGCTTATCAAAAATCAACAAAAATGCTGGTAATACCAAAATAACCGTTAATACGCCCAAAACAACTCCCTTAGCCATAACAATGCCTATATCTTTTCCAAGCAAAAGCTGCATGAAGCATAACGCCAGAAATCCGGCTATGGTGGTTAAAGAGCTGCCGGAAAGAGAAGTTAAGGCTGTTTGAACGGCATGGGCCATTGCGTTTTTATTGTCGTCGAATTTAGGTTTTTCTTCCTGATATCTCCGGTATAAAAAGATTGAATAGTCCATAGTAACTCCAAGCTGCAAAACAGCAGCAATTGCTTTTGTGATATATGATATTTGACCCATGAAAATATTTGTGCCAAAATTATATATAACTGCCATTCCTATACCGGCTAGAAAAATCAGCGGCAAAAGCCATGATTCAAAAGTCAGCGACATGGCAAAAAACGAAAGTATAACGGCCAGCAAAATAAAAATTGGGATTTCATGGTCTACCAAGTCTCGCGTATCTTTTATAACGACTGAAAACCCGGCCAGGAAGCAGTTTTTATTGCATAACGAACGAACCTTATCGATGGCTACCATTGTTTCTTCCGATGCTCCGGGATGCTCATATTGTATTATCATCATAGTTGAATCGCCCGAAAAAAAGATATCCCGCAAATTAGAAGGAAGAAGCTCCGTTGGGATTTGAATGCCTAGAAGGTCTGATACCCAAACGGCGTTATTTACTCCCGGGATATCTTTTATGGAGCTCAGGAGACGTTCGGTGTAAACAGGAGGCATGTTTTCCACAATGAGCATGCTTGTAGCCGCATCTTTAAAGGGTTCTTCCAAAAAGACCTCGCCTTTAGACGATTCCAAATCTGGCGGCAGATAATTTAAAATATCATAATTGACCTTTGTGGCAACCACGCCAAAAAACGACGGAATTAACAGCAAAATTGCTATGATGGCGACAAGTTTTGGGTGGCGCGTAAGCTTATAAGAAAAATTTTCTATCAAAATAAACACCCCCCAAATTTAGTTTTGCCCCATATTAAAAAAACTGGCTATAGTTTTAAAAAAATCTACAAACATCTGAATTATTCGGTCCCAAACCGTGACTTTTTCCGCTGTTGTGTCAGGAGGGTTTGTTTGTTCCGCTTGTTTTGCTTTTATTTCTTGAGTACGGATAAGAATTTGCACGCTGGAAGGCGTGTTGTTTTTAGTTGAGGTTAAGGATACGGGAAGCGCATCGGAATCCATCATCAGCAGATTGTTTTTTTCGCCTGTATATTCGTCCCATTTATCTTCGATTAGGTCGGATATGCTTTTTTTAGCGTTCCTTATTTCATCTGTTGAGTTAAAGCTTGAAGCGGATTTTCTGAGTGCGGCGGAAAGGGCGGAAAGGGTTTCTTTTGTGCCGGCGTCCAGTTGTTTGCCGCTTGCTTTTATGAGGCTTTCTGTTTCAGACATAAAAGTATTAAGGGCATTTATTTCTCCTTTAAGAGAGTTGCTTAAAGAAATCGTATCATTAAGCGTGTTTTGAAGTTTTGGTTCTGCTTCATCCAAGGTTTTATGTACGATGTCGATTTGATCAATAAATTTTTGCACATCTCTAATTAGTTTTTTGCTTGCCACAGTTCCGTTTTTTGCATCGCTTAAGAGACTGTCCAACAAGTTGTTCACATCATCGGTTCTAAGTTCTCTTAATGAAGCTATCACACTTGCTGTGGCAGAGGATATAGTGGAAGCTCCTCCGGAGATGGTATTAGCCGATTCCAGCTCCTGTTCTATTTCGCTTCTTGATTCCCAAATTCCAAGATAGAGAGAAATCTGGGTATCCGGGAGGGAATAGGGAGCGTTTTGAAGAACGCTGGTTGTGAATTGCTCAAAAGTTACGCTTTCATAACCGGGCTGGAGTATATATTGCCCGTATTGCTGATATAACGCTTTCATGCTGCTTAAAATCGATTCTATCTGGGATACTGTAAGGCTTACGTCTGAAGTGATTTCAACAACCTGGTTGCCGATTGCGCTATCTCCAATGTTTTCAACGCTGTTTAAAACAGATTCCAAGTATAAAAGATTGTTGTCTAGATTATCCATGGTATCAGATAAATCATCGGCTATGTCTTTTGCATCCTTGCGGTCGCTTTCAAAATCAGAGAGAGCGTCGCGGGCATCGTCTAAATCAGAAGAAGTCTTCTGAAGCACGTCATTCATATCAGATAAGTTTGTTTTTAAAGTTTGAAGCGTTTCTTTTGCGTAAGTAATATCCCCTTCTATTGGCTCCATTGTTGTGTCTATATTGCTTAGGCCTTTTAAAACTTCGTCTAAATCGGTATAAATATTATCTTTTCCGGATGAGATGGTTTCACGTGCCTGATTAAGTTTATCAAGACCGTCGGCTGTGGCATCCAGGTTATTGCCCATGCCGTCAATGGAGTCTAAAATGCTGTTTAAGCTGTCGTTTATGCTGTTATAGGAATCCTCAATATCTTCTTTGGCGTCACGAAGCTCTGCAATATCGGAGAGCTGCGAAAGTGTTGCAGGAGCAATCATAAAGGTTACCCCGTCGAAAGAAAAATCATTTGAACCGACTCGTATTGTAAAATTACCTTCCTCACCTGGAAGAAGTATAAATAAAACCACCCGGAGGTTTCCCAATAGCTGAACCTGGGCGCCGGGAGCTTCAAGGGAAAGGATATCATCGGAATTAAAAACGGCAATCGCTTCCAATGTTTCGTTGTTGCGCGCATATTCACTTGCCGATTCATTTGTCAGTGCATCAATGTTTATTTCTATTTCGCCGGTCTGCCCGGCAAGCTCTTCAGCTTTTTTTGGAACCCCATTTAAGCGGTAGGACAAGGAGAGCTTCCAGGGCAGCTCTGAAAACGGCTTATTAGTTTTCCCTTCGAAATAGAAATGATTTATAGAACTATCGTCAAAATTGAAGGTTATTTTTCCGTCGTCTACAGCAGGCTCCGTATTATCCGTTAAATTAATGATCTCGTCATATTGTCCGTAATCTGAGACGGAGGAGAATCCGTTTAACGTGTAGCTTTTAACAACGCTTGCGTCTTTTAGATTTCCGTAGTAATCAAGAGTTGCATAATATGCCTCGTCGCAGGCAGGGTTTATAAAGCCATTATTTTCCGCTGCGGAGCAATTAACAGGGGATGCCGCAAATATTAAGCTCATGGATAATGCGGATATGCGGGTGATTTCCCCCTTTATATTTTTAAGGGTTTTTCTTTTTGCGAAAAATTTAAGTTTCATATGGTACACTTCCTTTTAGTTTATAAAATAGATATTTTTTAAAAAATACATGAGTTTATTTATAGACACATGTTGATTTTTATATTGGCGTTAATTATAATACTGTTAATGGGTAAATGCAACATACACATTGGTAAATTTGTCTATCTTGTCTGGTATATTTTATCCGGTGGGAAGTGTGAGATTTGCAAATAAGAAACGGGCTAAAACGGGAGGGTTTTTTATGATACATAAAGAGGACAGGCAAACAAAGCGCTCAAAAAGATTGCTGAAACAAGGACTTTTGGAGCTTATGGGCGAAAAAAAATTCACAGACATAACTGTCCGTGACATTACAGAGAGGAGCGATTTAAACAGGGGGACATTTTATCTTCACTATTCAAACACCTATGATTTACTTACAAAACTGGAAAGCGAGATGTTTGCCGATGTGCAGGCAATTATTGATGAGCATAGCGTAGAGGCAAATTCGGGGACTTTGCAGCCAATTCTCGAGCCGATTTTAAGTTATATAGTACAGAACAAAGATATCTGTTACACATTATATAGGAACACCCCTGGGGGCAGCTTTGTGGATAAGATGCATAAGCTTATTTATAAAAACGGCGTTGCCATAATACATCACCGCTTTCCTGCGGCTTCGGATGAAAGGCTTAGATATTTGCTTAGCTTCATAACATATGGTCTTATTGGGCTTATCAAGGAATGGTTTGATACGGATATGAAAACGGAAAATAAAGAGATTGTTAAAATTGCTGATACAATGCTTAATGCTCTGGCAGAGAAAATTTTTGCAACCTTTAAATAGGCGTAGCCGCTTATAAGCTGGAATTGCAAAACGTCCATAATTAGTATATAAAACAGGCAGGTACGGTGTTTTCCGTAACTGCCTGTTTTTATGATTTACTATATTATTAAGAAATACCCGTAGAAAGTTTGCAAGGCTTTAATTATGTTATTCAAGGCTTCCTAAAGGCGGAAGATTGCTGCTGTCTCCGCTTGAATCTTCGTTTTCCGCCGGATTGTTATTGTTGGAATCAGGGATTATTTCATCCAATGGGTCGGTGTATGGGTAATCATAAATTCCCGTCCCCGGATATGCACTGCTTCCAAAAGGAGGCACATAATTTTCCGCGGTATGATATTCGCAGGTTTTGCTTATGTCTATGGCTATTTTCCCATCTGGTACGTTTTTATAAAGAAGCTCTCCCGTCTCCGGGTCAACAGCAAGAACCAGCTCCTGAACTGAGCTTTCCGGGCAATATTCGCCTGCAAGCTGACCCGAATCCATACATATTCTAAACTTTTTATGGCACTGGCAGGTTTCGGGAACCGAGAAATCAGACGTACAGTAATCTGTAACGGTTGTGTATCCGTAATAATCGTTTTCGCAAAGACCCGGAACAGCAAGCTGCCCGGAAGCTCTGCAAAGAGTTATAGAGCTGATACCGTCCGGTTTTTCAAATTTTTTATTTTCAAGTCCTTCGTGTATTTTTTCCATAACATCCCTCCAAAGGAGAAGATGGTAGCTTTTATCGTATTTTATTTTTTGGGGCTGGTCATACCCTAACCATATGCCGGCAACATAATATGGAGAATAGCCTGCGAAGCAAAGGTCTTTGTCATCGCTTGTTGTTCCTGTTTTTCCGGCTAAGTTCATAGATACGTTTTTAAATCTTGCAAGGCCTCCGGTTCCGCCGCCGCTTATAACGTCTTCCATCATATCAGTAAGCAGAAAAGCGGTTGTTTCTTTTATAACCCGTTTTGGTTCAGGATTGTTTTCAAGAAAAATATTTCCGTCATGGTCAAGCACTTTTGAATATAAGGATGGCTTTAAATAAATTCCGCCGTTTGCTATTGTTCCATATGCTGCGGTAAGCTCTAAAATGCTTACACCGTCCGTTATGCCTCCCAGCGAAGTTGCGGGGACAACATCCGAGACTATTCCGTTTGGGGTTTCCCTTGAACGTACAAGGCTTGTGAACCCAAAATTTTCAAGATATTCAAAAGCTCTTTCAACCCCTACATTTATAATTGTCTTTGCGGCGAGTATGTTTAAAGAGTCCCTTATTCCTTCTCTTACGGTGCACGGACCGCGGTATGTGTCTGACCCATACCAGTTTGAAGGCGTCCAGTTCCATTGTTCGGCTGTGAAAGGCTCATCCTGTATAATGGTAGGCGGCATAACTATGCCAAGGTCTATTGCGGGGGCATAAGAAGCCAAAACCTTAAAGCAGCTTCCCGGTTGCCTTAAGGCCTGGGTTGCCCTGTTAAACACAAGGTTTCCGGTTTTTTCACCTCTGCCGCCTATCAAGGCTTTAACCTCTCCTGTATGGTAATCCAAGATAACCATTGCGGATTGCAGGGATCTCGAAGTGGAAACATTATCAAGCACAAAGGAATATTTATCCGTTATAAGCTCTTCCTTAACGGAAGCTATGAATGCTTCCGTTTCCGCATCTGCATTTTCTGCCGAAACAGTTGTTTTCTTCGAGAAATGCTCCTGTTCGTTTGTTTCTTTATTTAAAAGGGATATCGTATAAGTAACGTCATATGTGTCTCCCGCGGGGGGGAACAATGAATCATCGGCATATGAAGCGTCCATAATTTCCTGCATATCAGTGTCTATTGTTGAATATACCTGAAGACCGCCGCTGTATATAAGATTAAAGGCTTGTTTTTCCGTCATCCCTTTTTGTTCAACTATATCGGCTGCAAGCTCGTTTATAAGAGCATCAACAAAATAGCTGTGTACTTTGCTTGTGGAAGAATCGTCAACAAGCTTTCCGACTATCTTTGAATAAATATCTTCGTCTTTGGCCTGGTCATATTCTGCCTGGGTTATATATCCAAGCTCTAGCATTTTTGAAAGCACAGTTAATTGGCGTTCTTTATTGTTTTCCGGATAGCTCAAAGGCGAATAGGCCGATGGATTTTTTGTTATTCCGGCTATAGAAGCGCATTCCGCAAGAGTAAGGGCTTCTAATTCCTTGCCGAAATAAAATTTCGCTGCGGATTTAACTCCGTTTAAGCCATGGTTTAAGCCTATTGAATTTAAATAAAGCTCAAGGATATAATCTTTCGCTTTTTTTTTGCTTCCAAGCTTTTTGGTAAGCTCTTTTTCAAGTTTAACTGCAAGATATTGCTCCTGAAGCTTTCTTTCTATTTTTTTCTCCGAAGTTAATATTTCGTTTTTAATAAGCTGCTGGGTTATCGTGCTGGCGCCCTGGGACATATCCATTGCTTTTATATTTACGACAAGGGCGCGGAGCATTCCTTTAAAATCAATGCCGTTGTGGTCGTAAAACCGTTCGTCCTCTATTGCTATAATGGCATTTTTAAGATTAAGCGGGATATCCTCAAGTGAGGCGTATTCACGGTTTTCATCTCCATGCAGCAAGTCTATTTCGATTTCTTGCTGGTCGTATATTACGGAAGTGTAGTTTTCAGGAACAACATCTATGGTGTTTAAAGCAGGCGCGTTTTCGACTATTCCCATATATGCGCCCAAAACGGCGCCGCCCATTGCGAAAACGCCTATAATAACCGCAACGAAGAATATCCTTAGGAAAATAACGGCAAAGCGGTTTTTGATACGTTGCCTTTTTTTGCGTGAAGGATGGTTCCTTTTTGCTTCAGCATCCTTTGAATAATCCATTTTAAAGCCTCCTTATAAAAAACAGGCGTAGCCTAAGCTTTTATATGTATAATAATACATCTATGCTTTAATTTAAGAAAAATATACAAGCTTTATTATAACAGATATAACTTTTATAATAAAGAAATAAAATATTAAATATCATTTATGATTTATGAAGCATTTATTTTAAGATTATTGTGGAAATGAGAAGGCCTCCTTCATAGTATATACGGGGGTGATATAGTGGGATGTTCCATATTGTCTAAAAAACCGGCAGCAAAGCGATTTAGGAGGTTTTTGATTTTAGTTTTTATAATTTTTCTAACAGTATTTGCCGTTTTAGTTTTTAATAACCGTATATTGCCAAAAGCGATAGAAATTTCACGCCTTGAAGCCCAAAATGTTTCAAATATGTGCATAAACACGGCGGTTATGAAAGTTATAGAGGAAACCGGAGTTTCGGCATCAGATTTTTTCGGGAGTGCTAATTCGGATGTAAAAGGGTTTTCTGTGAATACCGTGCTTGTGAACAAGCTTTGTTCAAAAATAAGTGTAGAGCTTAATGAAGAGATAAAAAGTATAAATGACAGAAAAATAAAAATCCCCATAGGTGCTGCTTCGGATATGGGGATTTTTAACAATATAGGCCCTGATATAGGCTTTAAGCTTCTGGAACACGGCACATCTTATGTGGATTATGAAACGAGCTTTGAAGAAGCCGGTATAAACCAGACGAATTTTAAGATATGGCTTAACGTATCCGTAAATGTAAAGATAGTTAATCCGCTTGTTTCAAAGGACATAAATGTGCAAAGGAAAATAATGCTTGTGGATACTGTTATAAAGGGCGATATTCCGGAGGGTTATCTTAGTATATCAAGATAGCTTTCGCCTCCAAGCATCTTGACTACATGGTTAACTATTCTGGCGGTTATTCCCCATATTATATTGTCTTTATATACGTAAAAAAGCTCCGGGATCTTAGGCACTTTACTCCACCCATAGCTACGCCCGCCCTGAATTAATTCAAAAGGGAAATCTTCAGGGACTTCAAGCTTAAGTGAAACAAAATGCACGGCAGGAGGATTTTCCATAAAAAAATTTAAAGGGACAGGGATTATTTTGTGTACTTCATTTGGGCTATATTTTATATCTTCAAGCCCCATGTTTTCTATAAATCCTACAAATGGTGTTATATATGCCCCAAAATTGGTTACTATGAAGTTTGAAGCTCCCAGGATGCGTATGTTTTTTTGGGGTATGCCAAGCTCCTCGTGTGTTTCACGTAAAGCTGTTTCAAGCATTACCTCTCCTTTTTCTTGCCTGCCTCCGGGGAAACAAATATCTCCGGGCTGTTTTTTAAGCTCAAGGGATCTTTGGGTGAATAAGATATTAAGCTCTCCGTCCGCATAAATTAAAGGCACTAAAACGGAATTTTTAAAGTATATGCCCTCTGGCTCGGGTATGTGGGTTTCAAAGATCTGTTTTATTAATTCAGGCGTTAAGTTTGAATTGTCCATATAAAAATTATCCTTTTCTGAGTTTAACTATATTTGCAGCGGATTTCCGGCGTTCCTCTTCTATTTGGGCATAATGCCTTTTTGTTATATTTACATCGCTATGACCCAAAACATCAGCAACAAGATATATATCTCCCGTTTCCCTGTAAAGGTTTGTGCCATATGTGCTTCTAAGCTTATGTGGCGATATGTTTTTAAGCTTAACGGAAACCCTGGAATATTTTTTAACTATGTTTTGAATTGCCCTGACGGAAAGGCGTGTGCCCTGAAGGGATAAAAACAAAGCTTTTTCATTTGCGTTTTGGGACGGATTTTTTTTGCGTTCTTCCAACAAACTAAGAAGCGAATCACGGACTTCGTCGCCAAAATAAAGCACAACTTCTTTTCCGCCTTTTCTTATAACCTTAACCCCGTTTGTATCAAAATCAATATCATCAATGTTTATTCCGGCACACTCTGAAACACGCATACCGGTTCCCACCAGAAGGGTTACGAGAGCGAGGTCTCTTGTTTTTGTGTGGTCGTGGAACTGCTGCTGTTTTTTTGTGAGGTTGCCCCCGCTTTCGATTTCATCCAAAAGTACGGCGACCTCATCCGGCTCAAGGCGGACTATAACTTTTTCGTGTATTTTAGGGGTATCTACGATAGAAGCAGGGTTTGTAGCAATTTTAAGCTTTTTATTCATATATTTATACATTGAGCGTATTGCCGCAAGCTTTCTTGCCTTACCCTTTTCGTCATTTTTAAATTCCTGGGGCAGGCATGAAGGGTTGCCTTTTTTTACATAATACGATATATAATCCAAAAACAGGTCTATATCTTCCGAGGTTATTTTTTCAAGATCCGATATCTTAAAATCTTTTGCGGGAGTCCCTTTAAGCGAACTGTGGTTTTCGGAAATATAGTTAAAAAAAAGCCTTAAATCATAGGCGTAGCCAAGCCGTGTTTTAACAGAGGTCCGTTGAGAAATACCACGCATAAAGCTGCTTAAAAAATCCGGAAGCTCAAAAAGCACTTCGCGCAGCTTTAAAGTATCTTTTGTTTTTTGGTCTTCATGGTAAGAGGACATAAGAGGCCTCCTTTGCCCTTTTAAAGGTTTTATTTTCCGTAGCCCTTTATATTTGAGCGTTTTATAGCTCCGAATATTTTTTCGTCAACATTGTCGTATTTTTTACCAAGCTCCGAAATGAGTTCTTTTATTTCCTGCCTTTTTGTGGTTCCGTTTGCGGGGCACGGGTTTTTAACCGTGCTTATGCCTGAAGATTTTACATAGCTTATAACCTCATATTCAGGGACATACATAAGCGGACGTATGGAATAAAGCTTTTTCCTATCCAAATATGAAACGGGGGCAAATGTGTTTATTCTGCCTTCATAGAGAAGTGACATTAAAAATGTTTCTATAACGTCGTTTTTGTTGTGCCCCAGGGCAACCTTGTTGCAGCCAAGTTTTTCCGCCATGTCGTTTAAAGCGCCCTTGCGCATTTTAGAGCAAAGAGAGCAGGGGTTTTCTTCTTTACGCAAATCAAATATTATTTGACCGATATCGGTATCCACAACGTCATATCTAACGCCGAGGTTTTGGCACAGCTTCCGGATTTCGCCAAAGTCCGAGCTTGGGAAGCCCAGCGAAACAGTTACCGCGGATATGTCAAAATGCTTAGGATAAAACATCTTAAGACCGCTTAAGCCTAAAAGGAGGCAGATACTGTCTTTGCCGCCGGAAACCCCGATAGCTATTTTATCTCCTTCTTCTATCATATTGTAATCATCCACGGCGCGTCGCATATAGCTTAATAATTTTTGATGCTTCATGTGTTATTCTCCATAAATAAAGCTTAAAGGACATATATAATTCTTATGCTTATAAACTTATTATACATTTATTTTTGCTTTTGAACAATTAAATTATTGTATTCTTGCGCCGTAAATAATATTATTAGAATGTATTATTACTGAAAAGAGGGCCTTTTATGGACAAACCAAAAAATACTTTAGGCATGCTTATTGTTTTAGGTCTAATTGTTATGGCTTTATGCGCTTGTGCGGCAAAAAATTTGGGGAAGGTTTCGGAAAGCCTGACGGAGGCAGAAATAAAAGCAGAAACAAAAGCCGGGTCTGATAATGAACCCGAAAAAGCCGAAAAAGCCGAAAAAGCGGCAGACCCTTTGGATGAATATATATCACATATGACGCTACGTGAAAAAGCGGCACAGCTTATAATGATAGCTTTAGACCGCTCAGATGAAAACGCTGTAACGGGATATGACGAAGAATTAGAAGAAAGCTTAAAATCAAACGGTTGGGGCGGAGTGATACTTTTTACGGAAAACATAACAACTGAAGAAGGCACAAAGTTGCTTACATCTTTTTTGCAGGATTCTTCAGAAGTACCGCTTTTTATAGCCACGGATGAGGAAGGCGGCAGAGTTTCAAGGCTTTCATCCAGCGGAGGCATAAAGGATTATTATGTTCCGCGGGCAGCCGATATAAAGACTCCGGAAGAAGCTTTTGCGGCAGGGCAAACGATAGGCAAAAAGCTTTATGAGCTTGGTATAAATGTGGATTTTGCTCCCGTTGCCGATGTGAATACAAATCCACAAAACCCTGTGATAGGCGACCGCAGCTATTCGAGCGACCCATATGAGGCGGCTTTGCTTGCAAAAAATGTTTATGAAGGCATCAAAGGCTGCAATGTTTTGGCTACGGCAAAACATTTTCCCGGACACGGTGACACTTCCACGGATACGCATGGCGGCTCGGTTTATGTGATGCATGATATAAAAAGGCTTACAGAAATTGAATTTGTGCCGTTTGAAGCCCTTATAGATGACGGAATAGAGATGGTCATGGTTTCGCATATCAAAACCCCAAACGCAACAGGCAACGATATGGAAGCTTCGCTTTCAAAGGAAATAATAACAGGCATTTTAAGAGTCCAGCTTGGGTTTAAAGGAATAGTTATAACGGACGCAATGAACATGAAGGCAATAGCTGAGAACTACAGCTCTAAAAAGTCTGCTGTGCTGGCTATAAAGGCAGGGGCAGACATAGTGCTTATGCCGCCCTCGCCGGAGGAAGCTCTTTTAGCCATAACTTCAGCTGTTGAGAGCGGAAGGATATCCGAAGAAAGGCTTAATGAATCCGTAAAGCGCATATTAAACGCAAAAATCAAACTTTTTG
>JAYFRL010000009.1:0-2941 GCA_034925905.1 Lachnospiraceae bacterium
TATCCGACTGGATAAAAACAAGGGCATACAAATATTCATTCCAAAGATTAAGAACAGTCATTATGAACAATGTTGTCAAGGCAGGTTTTGCCAAAGGGATTATAATATGGTAAAATCGGCGAAAAGGTCCGTAACCATCTAGTGTTGCAGCTTCTTCCAATTCCTTTGGAATACCCAAAAAGAATTGGCGAAGCAAGAATGTACCGTAGGCTGTAAATATTCCAGTAAAAATTAAAGCAAGATGGTTATCAAGCAAGCCCATCCACTTAAAAAGTATAAAATCAGGGATAAGAATAACTTGTTTAGGTACCATTAGCGTTGCGAGATAAAGAAAAAATATTGAATCTCTACCTGGAAATTGCAATCGAGAAAATGCAAAAGCTGCCATTGAAGAAGTTATAAGAGTGCCTAAACATACAAATGCAGTTACCTTGATTGTATTCAATAAGTATCCTAAAAAAGGCAGTGCAGAAAAAACTTGCTTGTAGTTAGACCATCTCGGATTTTTCAGCCACAAAGAATATGGTTTTGTATATACTTCTTCACCAGTTTTAAGAGATGTTATTAACATCCACCAGAAGGGAACAACAAAGAGTAAAATTAATAATGCTAAAATAAACCAAATAAATAATAAATATATAAAATCTTTCCGTGAACTTACAAGCATGTTTACCTCGTTTAAAAATTTACCCATTTTTTTGAAAATTGATTTTGTATGAAAGTGAAAATCAAGATCACTACAAAAAGTACCTCTGCAATTGCTGACGCATAACCCATTCGAAAGAGACGGAATCCATTCTGGTAAAGGTACATTACCAATGTATTTGTTGAATTTGCGGGTCCACCATTTGTCAACACCGATGTTAAGCTAAAGATTTGAAAGGAGCTTATCAGTGAAGTGATCAGAGCAAAGAACGTTGTCGGTGAAATTAATGGGAGAGTAATCTTGAAAAATTTTTGAAACTCATTAGCACCGTCAATCGAAGCTGCCTCATAATACATTGAAGGTATTCCTTGAAGTCCTGCAAGAAAAATAATCATAAAGAAACCAAGTTCCATCCATGTTCCTACAAAAATTACTGAAGGCATAGCCCATTGTGTAGAAGAAAGAAAAGGAATTGGATCAAATCCTAATACATTCAAATAGTGATTTAACAACCCGGACTTCGAAGATTCCATAAGCGGTTGCCATATGATAGCAACAGAAACCGCAGAACATACGGAAGGAATAAATATTACAGTACGGAAGAATTCGTTTATATAGTTTCCAATATTTTTCTTATTAAGTAAGATTGCAAGGAGCAAGGACAGAAATAAATTCAAAGGGACTTTAATAAAAGAAAAAATAACCGTGTTTTTTAATGTTAGCCAAAAGGTTTTGTCATAAAACAGTTCAATATAATTGTCTAATCCAGCAAAGGTAGGTTTATTTATCAACCCCCAATGCATAAAACCTAGAAAAAAGGACCATACCATAGGAATAAGGGAAAACAAAAAAAATCCTGTTAGATTCGGAATCAAGAATAATGTAGCAGTCACAAGATCAGATTTTTTTTTATATAGATTTTTTTTATGCATGATAATTACCTAATAGAATTCTTGCGAATGGCAGAAGACAATGGATATAAGTCTCCCTCTGTCTTCTGCCTAGTTATGCTACAATGATTCACCTGTACGAGCAAGGATATCCGAAATCTGTGGAGCAACCTCATGCATTGCTTTCTCTGCAGAAACATGTCCTAGTACGATATCTTGGACTAAGGGCATTATTTTTGCTTCAACTTCCGTATAACCAGCTCGTAGAGGGAGCCCATGCCCGTATTTTTGTGATATGAGCAAGGAATTTTCCTTAATAAGCTTTGGGTATTTCTCAGCATCTAGATACAATGACCATAAATCTGGGTCAGAAAGCGTTGGTGGCATTCGTTTTGCTTTCAAATAAAGCTCTTCACCTTCAGGACCACGTAAGAATTTCATGAATGTCCATGCGGCATCTTTATTTTTCGATGAAACCGACAGAGAAATTTCATTGCTCGTGTAGACCGTAGTATTTTCATTGACACCATGTGGTGCTGGCCATGCTTCAAATCTAATGTCACCCACGTTCTGCAAGGAAAGAATTTGCGATGCACTACCCATCATCATGGCGATTGAACCGTTAACAAACCAGCGTCGAAGGATATCAGGCGTAGCTGTGATAGAATCTTTAGGCATATAGCCACTTTGATATAGTTCAGAAAAGACTTCAAAAGCCTTGTAACCCTTGGGATCGTTAAGACTGAATTCCGTTTTTTCAGGATTTAAGAGGTCACCACCGTAGGCCCAAATAAATGGGAAAAATACATCAAGATTGTTAAAAGTTGTTGCATAGCCATAGGTTTCATTTGAAGAATCCTTAATCTTTTTTACAATTCTAACAAAATCATCCATTGTCCAATCCAACTTGGGAAGAGGTATATTTAATTTCTCAAAAACGTCCAAGTTCAACAGGAGATATAAGGGCGCAGTTGCCCATGGCAAGCCATATATGCTGTTACCTACAGAGCATTCCTTTATCCCTTGAGGTTGGTAAATATCCATACTGAAATTATCTCTAGCAATAAATTTATCAAGGTTCTCAACTGCATTAAGTTTTGTAAAGTCCTGAAAATAATATGAATCAATTCTCATTACATCAGGAGCCATTCCCCCTGCAATCATGGTTATTAACTTTGCATGATAATCGCCATAACTGGAGACAACTGGCTCAATTTTAATTTCAGGATATTTTGCTTCAAAAGCAGTAATAATATCCTTTTCGACACCTATAGCCTCTGGATTCCCCCAAAAGGCATATTTTACGGTAGGTTGCTCATTAGTTGCCTGTGAGAATAAAGACACTAGGGAAATGAGTAAACATACGAAAATAGTGAGTGTTTTTTTCATTTGGTCTCTCCTTAAG